>DFYY01000039.1 GCA_002383485.1 Bacteroidales bacterium UBA4070
TGGTCGTAGACCATCAAGAATTGTAAAAGCAGGCCCCCACCCCACCCACCTCTTTTTGGGGGTGACATGCCTGTACAATTCTTCCACCTCTACGGGGTGGCAGTTACGTGCCTGGATTACTGGATGTTACTATGCCCGGATGATAGACCTTCAAGAATTGCAGGGGGCCCCCACCCCTACTCCGTACGCTTTTTAACCGTATACATCAGCGCCTCAACCTGGCGGAGGAGTTCTCTCTTCTCTTCCCTTGGCGCATAGACGAACCCTGTAACCACCACCGCCCTTGCTGATGCCGAATCAATAAATGCATACGAGATGAACGGCCCGCCCATGAAGCCGCCTTCAAGAGTCCACAGACCTCTCATCTCAATGTAATCAGTTCCGCTGCGGCGGAATGAACGGCAACTGACCGGAGCCTTTTGCTCGATGACCATGAACGAGCCCCCGTCAGGACCCTTCACCTCGTCTGACATCTTCTTCTGCGTCAGGTCTGCCAGCTCAATGCATCCCAGCCTGGATGTTGTACGGTCAGTAACGGAAACCATTACTGACTGCGTTGTGGCGGGGGTCTCTGCCGAGATCATCATAATTCCTTCACGGTTGAAATCAGGCTTCCAGCCGGCAGGCAGTACAAGTTCCCACTTCATGTCACCGGCTGTCAGCACGCTTCTGTCCCTGCCTGCTGAATTGGTCAGCCAGTCTGCAAGTCTTATAAGTTCCGCATCATTTATTCCGCGCCGTATGGCTTCTCCGTTATCCCGGATGAGCCGTGCAAGTGAGGCAGTGTCAGGGGCGGTAAGAGTAACCACATACTGAGTTTCTGCCCATTTATTGCGCTCCACAGTCATGTCAGCCTTCGCCTTGCCGGGATCAATAATTGCCTGAATCACATTGCGGTGGGCTATGTAGATGTCACGAAATCCATCCGGGTTAACGGGCATGAGGGTAAAAGCCGGCTCAGCCTGTGGCAGGCTGATGAGCATCGGGCTCACCTGCTCCCTCACAGCCTGACCGGGACTGCCGTCCCACATCTGTTTATCCATTACTACCAGAACATCGCCTGTTTTTCCAGTCACATTCGGAAGGGTCCGTGTCACTGATGAATCACCGCATGATGCAATGACAACAAGCGCCGGAAGAATAAAAATCATAGCATGTCTCATGATCCCGGAAATTTTTGCAATAAAAAGCCCGCATTCTCATGCAGGCTTAAATATAAAGTTTTCTGATTCTAGTTCTCCTTTGTGGCGCCCTTTTCGGCATCAGTGTCAGCACCCGTGTCCTTTGCTTTCTTAAACTCCTTCAGCCCCTGTCCTATGCCTTTCATCAGCTCGGGAATCTTACGTCCGCCGAACAAAAGCACAACAACCAAAAGTATCAGGATAATTTCAAGTGGTCCGATCTTTCCCATTTCTCAGAGTTTTTTGTTTATGCAAATGTACTAATTCTTTCGCACAAGGTTATTAATCTACTGCAATTATCATTTCCTGATCAGCTTGAGGATGTCATTTCCGTTGGCAAATATCAGCAGGGCAAGGAGTATCACCATTCCGGTGATCTGGGCGTACTCCATGAATTTGTCACTCGGCTTTCTGCCCGTGACCACCTCGAAGATCAGGAACATCACATGTCCGCCGTCAAGGGCAGGTATTGGCAGGATGTTCATAACTGCCAGTATAAGTGACAGGAAAGCAGTCAGGTTCCAGAACGACTGCCAGTTCCATTTTCCCGGGAAGATGCTCCCGATTGTGATAAAGCCCCCGAGCGACTCATAGCCCTTTGTATCCTTCGCGAAGATCAGCTTGAACTGCTTAAGGTAGTCTCCGGTGGTCTTCCAGCCTTTGGCGATGCCGGCGGGGATGGCCTCGAACAGGTTATAGTGCTTAGTGCTGAGCTCGAGGAGATTGGCTGTTTCCCTGTAGACGCCGAGGAGTCCCGCATTGGTGGTTGTTACTGACAGGTCCTTCAACTCCTCCCCTCTTCGTACTGACACCGTCACCGGTTTCGCTTTGCGTGAGGCGAGGTAGGCCTGAAACTCATCATACCAGGTGAACGGAGTGCCGTCGACTGCTATGATTTCGTCACCCGCAGCGAGACCGGCTGCTGCTGCAGGAGATTCATCGGCTACCTCCGATATGACAAAGGGACCAAAGGGAATCCGCGCATCTATTATGTCAGGGTTCTTGAGCAGTATCGGGATATATTCGCGTTTAACAGGTATGTCTACTATTTCCCCGCTCCGGTCGACGGTTATCACCTGTCTCTCATTCAACAGTATATCGGGGATTATTGCATAGAAGTTATCCACCTTTTCACCGTCAAGCGCCAGGATCTTATCACCATTGCGCAGACCCATGGCATATCCGGTGGAGTCAGTAAGGATACCATACTTAACGTTTGAGGCAGAGAGGTAAGTCTCACCCCAGACGCTCAGCACCGCCACATAGATGAGCATGGCGAAGATGAAGTTGAAAAAGACCCCTCCGAGCATTATCATGAGCCGCTGCCAGGCTTTCTTGGACCTGAATTCATGAGGTTGCGGCGGCTGCTTCATCTGCTCCTTGTCCATTGACTCGTCTATCATGCCCGAGATCTTCACATAGCCCCCCAGGGGGATCATACCTATGCCGTATTCGGTCTCTCCGAATTTCTTTTTGAAGATGGCCCAGGGCCAGTCAAAGAACAGGTAAAACTTTTCAACCCTGGTTTTGAAAAGACGGGCGAAAAGGAAGTGCCCGAATTCGTGTACGATAACCAGTATTGACAGTGACAGCAGAAGCTGTAATATTTTAATAAGAACAATCATTTTTTCTTCAGTTTGTTTATGTATTCATCAGCAAGCTTCCTGCTCCGGTTGTCGGTAGAGGCATAAACGTCCATTGACGCTTCTTTGTTGAATTCTGTATTTTCAAGTATATGCTCCACGGTACCCGCAATATCATTGAATCCGATCTGTTCCCGGAGGAAGGCAGCCACTGCTTCCTCGTTGGCTGCGTTCATTGCGCAGGGCATATTTCCCCCTTGCCTGAGCGCGGCGCGTGCCAGCGACAGGCAGCGAAAACGAACCAGATCCGGCTCTCCAAAAGTCAGTGAACCAGTATCTGCCAGCGACGGGCGGGGCAGCTCAGTCCTGACCCTCTCCGGGAAAGAGAGGGCGTAAATTATCGGCAGACGCATATCAGGCACCCCGAGCTGCGCCTTTACCGAGCCGTCGGTGAACTGAACCATTGAGTGTATGATTGACTGAGGATGGATCAGAACATCAATGCGGTCGGCAGGGGTTCCGAAGAGCCAGTGAGCCTCGATCACCTCGAGTCCCTTGTTCATCAGTGTGGCAGAATCAATGGTTATCTTGCTGCCCATGGTCCAGTTTGGATGGCGCAGGGCCTCCAGGGGTGTTACCTTTGCGAGCCTCTCAGCCGGAGTATCCCGGAATGGTCCGCCTGAGGCCGTCAGTATCAGCTTCTCTACCGAGCTCTCAGGTTCACCGTTGAGGCACTGCATAATGGCTGAGTGTTCGGAGTCGACCGGCAGCAGGCGGCTTCCGGTAAGGGCTGCAGTCCGTGTGATCAGTTCTCCGGCCACCACAAGTGTCTCCTTGTTTGCCAGTGCCACCTCGCGGCCGGCAGCCACCGCTGCAGCAGTAGGCCGCAACCCGGCAAAACCTACCATGGCGGCAACAACCGTGTCTATCCCGTCCGATGCAGCTACCTCTTCCACTGCCTTCAGTCCGGCCATGACCTCTATCCCAAGACCTGCAAGGCCGTCTCTGACTACTCCGTAGAACGACTCGTTGCTAATGACAACCCTGGCCGGGCGGAAGAACCTTGCCTGCTCTATAAGGAGTTCGGCATTGTTTCCTGCCGTCAGGACAGAAACTGTAAACAGTTCAGGATAACGGGCAACGATGCCGAGTGTCTGGGTGCCAATTGACCCCGTTGAGCCTATGATTGCAAGCCGCTTATGCATCTTTCGCCCTCCTGTCAGAAATATATATACTGTGCGGGGTCAAGGGCCACCCCGTTATGCCACAGCTCAAAATGCAGGTGGGGCCCTGAAGTGTACAACTCACCGGAGTCGCCCACAATGGAGATTGCTTCCCCGGCCCAGACCCTGTCACCCATATCCTTCAGGAGCCTGGCGTTATGCTTGTAGACGGAGATGAGGTTGTTTGCATGCTGTATTGCAATCACAAAACCGGTCTCCATAGTCCATCCGGTCATTATCACCGTACCCTCGAGGGTGGATGAGACCACAGCCTTGGGCTGGGTGACAATGTCCGTTGCATAATGCCGGGTGCGTGCATCGAAGTTGCTCGAGATGATTCCCTTGACCGGAGGGAAGAAGTGAATGTTGGCAAGGTTAGTACCCTGCTGCGAGCCCCTTTCGCTCTGCTCCGGGAGTGCAGACAGGCTGTATTTCTCCTCCTGCTCAACACGTGCCCTGAAGAGCGAGTCCTCAGATGATTTTCTGAATTCGATATTGCTGTAGTCCCTCGTACTGTCACGCATAGCGACGGAACCAATGGGCTGCCTGCCGGAGATTACATCATTCAGGTCACGGAAGTACTTGTCCCTGATCTCCAGCTCATGTTCGAGGGAGTCAAGCATGATGGCGTTCATGAGGATGTTGCGGCGCATCTCCACATCGGGGTATCCGGGGATAAACTCTCTGAGATTGGTAAAGGCTATTAGTGAGGTGTTGACTGCAAGAGTCAGTACAAGCAGCAGTGCTGCTGCCAGCAGTGCATTTACCTTTGAGAGGCGTACCCGCCACAACTCCTCGAAGGTTGTGTCATTGAATATGGCGAGCCGGAACCGGTCGTTCCATTTCCCCTTTCGTTTCTCGCTTTTTGCCATCTGATGATTGGACCGAAGGGACAAAGATAAGAATGATGTTGGAAATAAGGCAAGAGGCAATAGTGGATGTGCGATTTGCGATTTGCGAATTGCGATTTGCGAATTGCGAATTGGAAGTCAGACCCTCAGATTGAGACCCGAAGGGTTGAAATCCCGTACACGAAGTGTCGGGACCTTCAGACCTATGCTTACCACCCTATCCCGTAATCCTCGCCGTGATTGCTTGACCCGCCCCAGAATGTTCCGTGGATGCGGTCAAAGCCTATTGCATTTACGGGGCCGGAGGTCCTCTCCTGGAACGAGAGCCTGTAACCCATTGATACCAGTTCCTTTCTCACCCAAGAAGGCATGCTGCTGTTCAACACCAAGCCGCCGGCAACCTTCTCGTGTTCACCGAAGCTGGAATACATCTGCAGGGTCTTGAAGGAAGGTGCCTCACAGGCCTCCTGGACGGTCATGCCAAATTCAACCACATTCAGGAAGAACTGCAGCAGCAGCTGATCCTGTTCATCACCGCCCTGCTTGGCAAAGGAGAGGAATGGCTTACCATCCTTCATAGCCAGCGTGGGGGTAAGGGTGACGCGTGGCCTCTTGCCGGGCTCCACCACGTTAAAGGGATTCTCCTTCCCGTCAAGCACAAAGCTCTGCATCCGCTGGCTCATACCGATTCCCGTGTTGCCTGCTATGCATGCCGGCACCCAGCCACCGCTGGGAGTCACAGATACGACCCATCCCTCTTCGTCGGCAGCCTCAATTGAAGTGGTGCCGGAATTGAAAGTACCCAGGAAGCGGCTGTACTGATCAGGATCATCGGCAGGATATATGTTCCGTGCCTCTGCCTGCCATGAGTCCAGCAGCGTGGCAAACGGGTTGACCTTATCCTCGAAGGGATACGGATCACCGGGCCTTATGCCCGGGTCATTGCGGTCAGGATTGATAAGCTTGCTGCGTTCCCTCGCATACTCCTTTGAAAGCAGTCCTTTCATCGGTTCTTCCGGCGGGAATGCCGGGTCGCCATAATAGAAGTCCCTGTCAGCAAAAGCGAGGTTCATGGCCTGATAGAGGGTGTGGATGTACCTTGTTGAGTTGTAACCCATCTCCTTCAGGTTAAAGTTCTCGAGTATATTGAGCGTCTGAAGCATCACCGGGCCCTGTGTCCACGGCTGGAGCTTATAGACCTCGATACCCCGGTATTCGGTCATCAGAGGCTCCTCGATCTTAACCTGCCAACCGGCCAGGTCAGCGGTGGTTATGAGGCCGCCCTGCTCGATGCAGCCGCGTGAGAACTCTTCGGCGATGTCACCCTTATAAAACCGGTCATAAGCAGCATAAATGGCTTCCTTGCGCGATTTGCGCTTTTTCAGTGCCTGCTGCTCGGCCTCCACAAGCTTCGTCAGAGTTGCCAGAAGATCATTCTGAACAAACACCTCACCGGCTGAAGGCGCCTCCCGCTCTTCTCCCGCGTGGGGCAGGAAAACCTTTGCGGAGTATGGCCATTCCTTTATCCTGTTTTTGGCTCTTTCTATCGAGTTGGCTGTCTGAGCCTCGATGGGGTACCCAGCTGCCATCTCCATTGCCGGTGCAAGCACCTCTCTTAGGCTCATGGTCCCGTATTCGGCAAGCATGACCATCAGTCCTCCCGGTGTTCCGGGGGTGACAGCTGCCAGAGGGCCGTATTCAGGCGGGTATTTGTAGCCTTTCGACTTATAGAACTCTGCAGTGGCACCGGTGGGAGCTACCCCGAGGGCGTTGATTGCAATTACCTTGCCTGTCTTCGGGTTATAGATCAGTGCCTGTGTCTCGCCGCCCCAGCTGAGGACATCCCACATTGTGCAGGTGGCCGCCAGCATTGCACATGCGGCATCAACGGCATTGCCGCCGCGGTCAAAGATCATTGCACCGGCGGTGGCAGCCAGTGGCTTGCCGGTGATGGCCATCCAGTGCTTGCCATGCAAAGGGGGTTTCTGGGTGGTGACCGGAAATGTGTTGAACGACTGGGAATGTGACATGATTAAAATGCTTAACATACAAACAGATAAAATTATCCTTTTCATAACGGTCAGGTTTAAGTTGGAGACATGTTTGGCATTATTGCCTCTGTCGCAATTTCGCAATTTATTGCGTGAAAAGAGAGAAAAAAATATAATTTCGCCCGGCAAGAGAACCAAGAGATGAAACATATGAACGAATTTGACATAAAGGCCGCAGAGTGGGACAAACAGCAGATGCACCGCGAACGTGCAGAGACAGTGGCTGGGGCTATATTAAGGCAAGTCCACCTTGACAGAACAATGACTGCAATGGAGTTCGGTGCAGGAACCGGATTGCTTAGCTTCATACTCAAAGACCACCTTAAGGAGATCACCCTCATTGATAACTCCGATGGGATGGTGCAGGTACTGAATGAAAAGCTTATTACCACGAAGGCAGATAACCTGAAAGCGGTGAAGGCTGACCTTGAGCATGAAGACCTTTCAGAGGGCAGTTTTGACCTCATTTACACCCTGATGGTGCTTCATCATGTAGGAAATGTGGAAACCGTTATTAAAAAGTCCCATTGCATGCTCAACCCGGGTGGTTACCTGGCAATAGCTGATCTCTACAGCGAGGACGGATCATTTCACGGCGATGGCTTTCACGGCCACAGGGGATTTGATCCGGTCTCATTGGCGGCAATGCTTGAAAAAAACGGTTTCACCGGGATAACGCATAATAAGGTCTATGTAATCGACAAGAAAATCTCAGAGAACAGTAGTAAAAACTTTGATATATTCCTTATGACCGCAAAGAGGATCTAAATGTCTCTCCCGGTGTGCCTCACACCTGCCCCGGGCAATGTCCGAAACGCATAAGAAAAAGTAAATAAAACAATAAGCAACAAAATAACACAATCCCCTATGGCTGACATGGAAGTAACACTTGACGGTGGCAAGGTTGTCACTGCTCACATCAACGGTAAGACAATTAAAACTGACCAGTCAGTCAGGAACGGCGGAGGCGGAACCGCACCGGAGCCCTTCGAACTGTTTCTTGCATCAATAGGAACCTGTGCCGGAATCTATGTCAAATCTTTTTGCGATCAGCGCGGCATACCGGCAGATGGCATAAAAATTATTCAGTCGGTTGTATTCGATCCGGAGAAGAGAGCGCCGTCACTATTTAAATTGGACATTCAGCTGCCTGCAGAATTTCCGGAAAAATACAGGGCCGCAGTGGTCAATGCTGCAGAGCTATGCCTGGTGAAGAAGACAATAAACAACTCACCTGCTTTTGAGGTGGTCACATCTGTCGACCGGGGTTGAGCCGGCTTTACAGTATGCAATACCTGGCATCCCCAGAAAAATGATAACTTCAACACACAAAGACAAAATATGAAAACTCCGGGTTTCATGCTTACCGATCCTGCGAAGCTGCAGGACAACCTTATCCGGCTGATAGCCTCAGACTGGATGCTGGTTACTGCAGGTACCCCTGAGAAATTCAATACCATGACTGCCAACTGGGGTGGGATGGGATATCTGTGGAACAAAAACGTTGTGTTTGTATTTGTCCGCCCGGAACGATATACATATGAATTCATAGAGGACACTGAAGGATTCACTCTTACCTTCTTCGATGAAAAGTATCGTGATGCGCTCAACCTGTGCGGGGTAAAGAGTGGCCGCAACTGTGACAAGATTGCAGAGACGGGACTGACCCCATATTTCACTCAATCAGGTTACCCGGCTTTTGCCGAGGCAAGGATTGTGCTGGAGTGCAGGAAGTTGTATGCAATGCAGCTGGAGCGCGATAATTTCCTTGACGATGAGCCTCTGAACACCCATTACAGAAGCAAAGGCGGGTTGCATAAAGTGTACATAGCTGAAATAGAACGTGCCTGGGGAAGCTCCACCTGAGCAAGAAAATTCCATGACCTCCCGGGAAGGTAGAGCCATAATCCTTAACCTATTTATATATATTTGTATCAGAACTGTACCTTGAACAAATCCGTAGTTATATGGTTTGTCATTTGAACAAGTTCGTTATGCAACAGAATAACCTCAAACAAACAATTTTATGAATCTGAAAAGAAGCACAATTCTCTTGGGCATCGTAGCCCTGATCATCGCCGGCATTGCAGCATGCAACCAGGCTCCGGCAAAGAAACCGGCAGATACCGGAACCGTTTACTACAGAAACCTCCTCTTCAGCGAGACGCCCTGGGACACCGAAAGGGGTGCACGACAGCTGACACCGGCCGAAGCAAAGGAGGTTAACAGTTATAAGTTTACCTACGATGAAAGCGGCCGCCTTACTTCAGTTGAATACGTCAGAGGCGATGAGCTCCTTTCCTACGGCTCCCTCGGCGGCGCTGCAAAAATCACTTACGAATATGCTGATAACAGGCAGATCAAGCGTTTCTTCGACAAGAACAATGAACCGATTGAATCCGGAGGTGTCTTCACGGCTGAGTATAGCCTGGATGAAAAGGGCGTCAGGACCGGATTGAAATTCCTGGGCCGTGACGGACAAGCCGTTGAAAACAGGAACAAAATAAACAACTACGTCTGGAGAATTCTCCCTGACGGAAAGCTTCAGGAGAAAAGATACAATCTTGCCGGAGAGGAGACTGTCATGAATCCCTTCTGTCCCTTCTATGAACTCCGGTTTACATACAACGACAAGGGCTATGTACTGGATATGGCAAACTACGAAAATGACAGCCTGTACAACTGCACTGCAGAGAACTGCGGCGAAATAGGTGTCTCCTACTTCGAGTTCGAGCCGAATGAATTCGGTGACCTGCTGAGTTTCTCGGTCTATAACGTGACCGGCCAGATGTCAAACCTCTACTGGGGATGGTCACGCAGGGTAAGCACGTATGACGAGAACGGCTATGTCCTTGAATCAGCTCTGTTTGACCAGGATAACGAATACCTCGGCGGCAAGAGTGTCCCCGTAACGCAGTATACCTATGACAAACACGGGGCTGTTATTGAGGTAAGGAATATGAACAAGGACAGGAATATCATCAATAACCCGGAAAACGGCGTTGCAATTACCGAATACAAGTATGATGAGAAGGGTAATCGCACTGAGACAATAAGGTATGACAAGGACAGAGTGCCTGTCACGCCGCAGTCGTAATACCAGTCCGGAATATGAAAAACAGAACATATATTTATACTGTTCTCCTGCTGCTGATTGCATTTGCTGCCGCGGGCTGCACAGGCAGGAAAAGCGAAAAGAAGCCTGAGACTTTAAAGGAGGCTGCACCGGCCCCCGCCATTGGCCAGGAGACCCTTCTTCTGCTGAAAGACCTTGAGGAGAACGGCGATTACGTGAACAGCCAGTACTTCCCGAGTCTTATCAAGGCATCGATTGTATTTGAGGAGCTGGACAAAAATAACCTTGTCATCGACATCCGGTCACCAGAATTATACGCCCGGGGGCATGTCAAAGGAGCTGTGAATAAGAATTTCAGCGAGCTTCAGGAATATTTCGAAACCGGCATCAAACCATTTGAGTATGATAAGATCATAATGGTTTGCGAAGACGGTCAGGTATCCAGCTACACCACTGCTCTTCTCAGGATGATGGGATACGGCAATGTCTTCGCCATGCGATGGGGAATGGGTGGCTGGAATAATACCTATGCCAAAGAGGGATGGCTTAAGGGCGCATCAGGAAAATATGAAGACCGACTGGAAATCGCAACGAATGAGACCCCTGCCCCGGTCGGGATGCCTGAGCTCGGCACCGGCTTAACCGGAGGAAAGGAGATCGGAGAGGCAAGATTCAGGAAACTTTTTGAGTCCGGCACCGGAGAGATAATGATCACTGCAGATGATATCTTTGCTGATCCGGGAAAGTATTTCGTTATAAACCTTGAGCGCAAGGATAAATATGACAACGGGCATATCCCCGGTGCAATCAGGTACAAGCCTGAATCAACACTTGGCTTTACGGATATGATGTCAACAATTCCCTTTGACAAAACAGTGGTTGTATATTGCGGGACAGGTCACAATTCGGCTTTTGCCTCCGCATTCCTGAGGCTGTTTGGCTATGACGCCAGAACACTCAGGTACGGGAACAACAGTTTCATGTATGATAAGATGGTCAGTGAAAAGAGCGAGCTATCATGGCTGCCTTTCACCCTCGCTGAATCAAACGAATTCCCGGTAGTGAAATAACCGGAGGATTAAGCTCATCAGGAATTCCGGTCTGACTGACGTCTGGCCGGAATTCTTTTTTTTAGCCGGCGACGGACCCGGTGTCGCTGAGTATAAAAATATTTTTCATACCCATTTCACTGAGGATCATCCAGACCCTGGCAGAGACCGATCTGTTTTCGGAATACAGGATGACGGGGCCTTTATGATTGCGGATCTGTTTAAGGTTCTCTTTGACGGTTACGGATTCCGGACTCATCGTCACAGCCTTTTCAACAAGCGCGCCTGGAAGACCAGCCTCGCTCCCAAGGTTCAGCAGCATGATCTCACCTTTCAGGGCTGACAGCTGATTTGTAGTGATCAGGTTGGAACCATCGACCGATGCTTCAACCCATCTTGCAGCGTCATACCTGAATCCGGCCCGGCTGAATGACCGCAGAAGCACAAGTGCAATAATCACCAGGAAGATGATCAGGGCGAATCTGTATTGTTTCAGAAATTTCATCGGATTGTCTGGTTAGTGTTTTATTATTCGCAACCGCCGTCAAGCTTTTTTGCTGAGAACTTTTTCGACTCAAGAAATCTGGACTTCAGGCTGTCGGGCAAGCTGGAGAACTCCCTGTACATCTCGCCGGCCCGCCGTCTGGTCTCATACAGGGCATTTTCCCTGGCGGTAATCCTTTCACCGGAAAATTCAGTATCAAGAATAGTCCTCTCCCACCCTCCGATACCGCCGTCCAGTATTTTGCAGTTTTCATAACCCATTCCCCTGGCAAAAACAAGAGCATAATCCGCCTCGTAACTGCCGTCTGAATAGAAGACAGTTGTGACCTCCCGGTTGCCGAGCCATTTATCCGGATCCGATTTGATGAATTTGGCCCAGGGAATGTTAACCGCACCGGGAATTGCTTTTTTCCTGTATTCTGCTTCCGGTCTCAGGTCAATCAGACTGAAGGAGGGATCCTCCCTGACAATGAATTCTGCGACCTCGTCAGCTGTAAGTGAGACATCATCTCCAAGCACCTCTGCGAGCAGGCCGGCCGGCTCTTCACTGAAAGAGCGGTTTGCCGACAGTGGCAGAAGTGCCAGGACAAGGCTGAGCAGAATGAGCAGCAATGAGATTTCTTTGCCTATTTTCATGCCGGTTTGTTATAAGTCGTTTGTGATATCCGGGCGGGCAAATCTCTTTTCTGCCATTTCGGCCATCCAAAACATTGCAACAGCTGCCACAACGAGAATCAGGGTGAACAGACCCGGCGAAAGACCCAGCAGTTCATTGATCTTTACCGGTCCCCTGTACTGAGCTGTTGCCAGGCCTTCAATCATGGGATATGTTTCCGTGAAAAGGAAAGCTCCGGCAAACCCTCCGGCAACGAACACCATTGCATCTATTTTGCCGATAGACATGGCGCAGATGCCTGTTCCCGGGCAGAATCCGCCCATGATGAATCCTGCTCCCATGATTACGCCGCCCACTATGGAGGCGGTGACGTAGAACTCATTAACGTACACCTGGTTAAGATTAAGCACGCCGAAATACGACAGGAACTGTGAACCGATAATTGCCACGATGGCGGCGGTGAAAAACACCTTGAGAACCGTGGTGTCATACCCGTAGAACATACCCGCAAGCTTGCTGCTCGAGGAAAACCCGGCCTGCTCGAGGGCAAACCCGAAACCCGTGCCGATCAGCAATGCTGTCAGCATATTGAGCCATTCGGGGAATTCATATAGTGATGAAAGTGGTGCCATATCTGTGATTTGCGATTTGCGATTTGCGATTGAATTCAGATCCAGTTCTTTCGGAAGAACCATGCAAATATGTAGGCTGATCCGAAGATTGTGACCATCGTGACGAATCCCGCCACTGAGAGCACAGCCATCCCTGAAAGCGCCGCCCCGCTGGTGCATCCCCTTGCGAGCTGACCGCCGTAGACAAAAAGCATTCCTCCCAGGAAAGCAAATATCAGCCTGCGGGGCACTGTAATCTTCGGTGATTTTTCAACTTTCAGTTTAAGCCTGCCCGAAACGGCGCCGGAAAGAAATCCGCCCAGCACCACACCGAATATCTCGAGGGTCAGCCAGTTGGTAAGAGGTTTCTTCCCTCCCTCGAAATACTTTGAGTAATAATCCGATTTTTCAACATGCTGCGGACTGACGGCCCCAACAATCGAAACGACGCAATATTTTACCCCTCCGCTGGCGCCCAGACCCCGGCCCGATACGACCATTGCCGCCAGCAGAACCAGCCCAAGCAGGACTCCGGCCAGATAAGGATTCATATAGTTCTTTTTCATTCCGATGAAGACTTTGATTAATGATCTTAACGACAACAAAAATAAGCCCGGAAATCAGTATACCGGCCTGCAGTTGAGAAATAATAAACCTACCGCAACGGATCCGGGCTGTTTGCCATATTAACCACAGTGATAAACAGCAGTTGGCACAGGTCTTCCATTATCTCCGGCTTGATGATATCAAGGTTATCCAGAGGAATGTGATAGTAATTAGCAGACCCGTAGGTGGAGAAACTGAGCGAGGGCACCCCGGCACTCAGGAATCTTGCGGCATCGAGACGCGGTCTGCCAAGGTTAGAGAAGTAATTCGTCGACAGCGGCCTGTGGATGTACTTCTGATTGGCATCCTCAACATATGACCATAGGATGGGATAGTTCGTACCTGCTGCCGCCCTTATGGAATGACCTATTCCTACACCGTCCATGTTGAGCAGAACACTTTTTTCAAGAGGGACCACTGGCCTTTTGATGTACTCATATGCTCCCATTATTCCCTGCTCCTCAGCCCCGAAGGAGAGAAACATGACTGATCTCTTCAGGGTAATCTTATTGACAGCCAGCGCTTTCGCAACACCCATCATAACAGCCACCGCAGAGGCATTGTCATTGGCTCCGGGAATCAACTCATAACACATGCCCATGTGATCCAGATGGGCCCCGATTATGATAGTTTCACCCTTCAACACAGGGTCCGTACCTTCCAGCATCCCGATAATATTGCTCCCCTTGCCGTCAGTGAAATGCTTCGTGCTCATCCTGACAGTCACTACTTTGCCAGTATTGAACGAAGCGGGTTTCATGGTGGAATCTATCCTGCTCACCACAGCCCTGTGATTGTAACCTGTTCCTGCAAAAATATCCCTGACAACCGTGTCTCCAATATGGACATAGACAAAGTTTTCAAAATAATCGTTGTTCGGATTGGCAATCGGACCGTAGTTATAGATCATACCTATAGCTCCGTGCTTAACGGCGTTAGCTATCTTGTGCTGGTGGAACGAATACTCATACCAGGGCTTGAACTTCTCTTCACCGGCCGAAGGGTTTACGGGTGATTCACGCTCTATCAGGACTATCTTGCCCTTTACGTCGACACCTTTGTAATCATCATACTTCAGTTCCGGGGCAGTGATCCCGTAACCTGCATAGACAACCTCGGCAGTCACCTCCCCGTTACCCGACGTGGAGCCCGGCATGTATTCTGTCATGTATTTATAGTGCTTGAGAAGCACGCCGTCCTTTTTCATCGGTATGTGAAGCGTAAGACCGCAGTCGGGATAAACCATCGTGTACGGTATCTTAAACCACTGGAACCAGCCGCCGTCATCACCGGCAGGCTTCACTCCCCAGCTTTCAAGTTCACCGGCCAGCCACTCAGCGCACTCCTGGTACTCCCTGGTGCCAGTGAGCCTTCCCTGGTACTTTTCATCACACTGTATCTCCACGTATTCAAGGAGATCATGACTGGATATTGAGTGCAGTGCCTTCAGGAGCGCTTCTTCACCTGAATCCTGTGCCCGCGCAGCAATTGAAATAAGAAGCACGCCGATAAAAACAATGTATTTCTTCATAATCTTATGTTTTGTCGTGTTATTAACAATAGCGTATCATCTCACTCACGCTTCCGGAGGATGAACAATACCGATCAGCTGGCCGTACCGAAAACAGGATGCCTCCCGGCGGCCATCATGACTATTCGTTTTACCATCTGACCGTATGACCAGTTATTCATCTCAGCCGCAAGGGCGAAACTGGTGTCTATGCTTATATCATTATTGGGATTGATATCAAGAAGGTAAAACTTGTCATCCCGAAGCCTGAAGTCGAACCGTGCATAATCCGTGCAACCGAACCCGTTCCAGGTGTCAATGACCTTTTTCTCGAGCTTTTTATAGAGCCGGTCATTCAGCTGAGCGGGCATAATGGTTTCTATCCTTTCGTAATGCGGGGAACCGGGGGTGAATTTCGATTCGTATGTACAGAGCCTGTCACTTGCATCGCTGAAAGCGGAGAAGTCCATCTCGGCTACCGGGAGTATCTCAGGCGGACCGTTGTTCCAGACAGAGACATGGAACTCCCTGCCGTCAATGAAATCCTCCACCAGGGCGGGCTGGTTCAGTTCGCTGTTAACAAGCTTTATTTGTTCCCTGAGTGAATTGGTGTCATAGACAACAGAATTCTCTGAAATAGTCAGACTGCAGTGTTCACGTGACGGTTTAACAATGGCTGGAAAAAGGGACCAGATGTGAGCCTCCTCCGGCCTGAGCACAGCGCCGTCAGGAACAAGAATACCAAGTGCAGTGAGGAGTTCCTTGGTCCTTTGCTTGTCATAGCTGAGATCGATTACCTCAGGAGTGTTCCCGGTATAAGTAAATCCCCTCCGTTCGAGGATCTCGGTCACCTTTCTCTCCCTGTAGACAGTCCCCGGAAGTGTTTCGCAAAGATTAAAAACAATTGTATGCTGCGGATCATGTCTCTCAAGTATCCTCTCGAGATGGGGGTCACTCAGTTCTTCAAGGTAAGTTTCCAGCCCCTCTTCCCTGAGTGCGTCGTAGAGAATGCGGTTCGAGCTCCGCGTTTCGCTGATCTCGGCTGCATCCCACGAATGATCAATGTCGTATACTATAAGAACCTTCAATAAAATTGCTTTGTCACGAAGCTAAAATAAATGTTTGAAAAATGAATAAAACAGGTGGAAAAAAGCATCCTTTTTTATGCACAGAAACAGATCAGATGACGAAGGTTCCCGGGTTACTGATACCGGTCAGTCAGGAACCTTGTCATCTGTGCGGACATACACTATTTCAGGATTGAATTTCACTGCCGTGAAAGTCATTGTCAACGCATTGACCAGGTGGGCAAAAAAGGCGATCCAGATGGTACCGGAGTGAAGAGTCAGAATACAGAGAACAGCGCCAAAAGGTATAGCCGCCAGTGTTTCGGATCTTCCTTTGGGAAGATGTGCCGCAGAATAGAGAATTACGTTTATGACAATGGCTGTCACCGGGCCAAGTGATTCCGCCAGCGGGAAAAGGAGCACGCCCCGGAAGAGAGTCTCATATCCGAGCAGGTAAAAAGCCCATGAGCCGGTCTCTGCAAACATCATACGGCTTGTCCACCTTGCAGCCCTTATTTCCGGGTAAACAGCCATGATCTCTGGCTTCCTCGCGCCGCGGAATACAACAGGGATTATTATCAGGGAAAGGAGTATGATGCTGATAACGGTGAAGCCTCTTGTTTCCGGGTTACATCCAACCCCTGCGCCGGCCAGGGAAAAATCATGGTTAAGCATTAAGAATAATGCCAGCGGGGCCACCCCCAGGAGGATAAATCCTATGGTCCTCTTTAAAAGCACGAACATTATGTTCGCATTTTCAGACTCGAAATTCCGGATAAACCATGTTTTCAGCCATTTTAAACTTACCATTACCCGGTAAAGGGCATAGAAAACCACAGTAAGAAATACAGGCAGAAGTATGATTAAACTGTCATTCTGCCAGATTGAATCAGGGCCGTATGTGATAATCAATGACGTATCAGTAAACTCTTTTTATTGTTGCGGGCCGGCTACCGGGACAAAGCGCTCAAAACAACCGGACCGGTGTGATTCAAAAGTAGGGAAAAGATACTTCAGTCCGACGGGAGGCAAAAAGGTTCAGTCCGGGTCCTCGGTATTGCAGTTAAATTGCTTAGTTTTGCATCCCTTTCACAGGTAAGATTTACATTAACAATAAATTATCCCGATGATAACAGTATCCAATCTAAGTATCCAGTTCGGCAAGCGGATTTTATTTCAGGATGTCAATCAGATCTTTACTGCCGGCAACTGCTACGGTATCATAGGAGCCAACGGTGCCGGAAAATCAACATTCCTCAAGGTACTTGCAGGGGATTCTGAGTCTCGCTCGGGCTCTGTAACCTATGGTCCCGGTGAGAGATTCTCAGTTCTGAAACAGGATCATTTTGAGTTTGATGACTGCGTGGTACTCGATACTGTGATGATGGGCCATTCGGTTTTATGGAATATTACAAAGGAAAAAGAAAAACTCTACCTGAAAACCGACTTCTCGGAAAAGGATGGTATGAGAGCCTCGGAGCTTGAAGAAAAATTCAATGAGCTTGACGGATGGAATGCCGAAAGCAATGCAGCAAGCCTTCTGAGTGGTCTCGGGATAAAGGAGGAGAACCATTACAGGCTGCTTAAAGATCTGACAGGAAAGGAAAAGGTTAAAGTGCTTCTTGCCCAGGCCCTGTTCGGGAAACCTGATAATCTGCTGCTCGATGAGCCAACCAATGACCTTGATCTTGAGACAGTTAACTGGCTGGAGAACTATCTGTCGGAATTTGAAAATACGGTGCTGGTGGTGTCTCATGACAGGCATTTCCTTGATTCGATATGTACCCATATTGTAGATATTGACTTCGGCCGGATCCAGATGTTTTCGGGGAACTATACCTTCTGGTATGAATCAAGCCAGCTGGCTTTGAGACAACAGATGGCACAGAATAAAAAAGCCGAGGAGAAGAAGAAGGAACTGCAGGAATTTATAGCACGCTTCAGGGCCAATGTCAAGAAATCAAAACAGACGACCAGCCGGAAGAAAATGATAGAGAAGCTGAATATTGAGGAGATCAGACCCTCAACAAGAAGATATCCTGCTATTATTTTCACTCCTGGCAGGGAACCCGGTAACAAAGTGCTCTCTGTCAAAGACCTGACAGGTATTTACGAGGGCAAGACGCTGTTCAGGGATCTGACTTTTACAGTCAACAAGGATGATAAGATTGCATTTCTCTCAAGGGACACCCGGGCGATGACACTCCTGTTTGAGCTTCTGAAGGGGCATGATAAACCTCAGAAAGGTTCCTTTGAATGGGGTCAGACAATCGTGAAGGCCTATCTGCCCCTCGAAAATGAAAAATTCTTTGAGACGGATATGACACTTGTCGACTGGCTGGCGCAGTATTCAGAAGAGACAAGCGAGCTGTACCTCCGGGGATTCCTTGGGAAAATGCTGTTCTCGGGTGATGAGATATACAAGAAGGTCAACGTTCTGTCAGGAGGTGAAAGGGTGCGCTGCATGATAGCCAGGATGATGGTCCGCAATGCCAATGTTATGATCCTTGACAGCCCTACCAACCACCTCGACCTTGAATCGATCCAGGCTTTCAACAACACTCTGATGAAGCTTAAGGGAAACATCCTGATGTCATCGCATGACCACGAGTTCATACAGACTGTCTGTAACAGGATTATCGAGATAGGCCCGAAAGGGATGATTGACAGGGAGATGGAGTATGATGACTACATTTCCGACGAAGCGCTGAAGGTGAGAAGGGAAAGCATTTATTAGATTCAATCCGGCATCGGGGTCCCCGAAATCCGGAATCTGTCCGGTTAATGCAGCATCAGAACAATATCCGGGTCTTTTCAATAAAAAAAATGCTACCGGATATGAGGAATCGATTAACTTCATTCCCCGGTAATTCAATTATTTCATTCCCTAAATACCCTGACTCATGAATCCAAAAAGAATTTCATTGTCCTGTGTTACGGAACTCTCTGTTAAATGGTTGGCAGATCACAGGAAAATTTTTCAGATGATCCTCCTCGTTGCTCTCCTGGTTTACAGTAATGCCGCAATGGCCCAGGGAACAAGGCTATTGCGCCAGCCTTCGATTACCGAAACTCACGTATCATTCGCCTATGGAGGCGATATCTGGATCACTGACCTCGAAGGAGGAAAAACAGTTCGTATTACCAGCACCCCGGCGGTAGAAAGCAATCCTCACTTTTCGCCTGACGGAAAATGGATCGCTTTTAACTCCAACCGCTCAGGAAACCAGGCTGTGTACATTGTATCGGTTGACGGCGGCACGCCTGAAAGGCTTACCTGGCACCCGGCACCTGCCACCGTCAGGGGTTGGTCTCCTGATGGTAAGAGGGTTCTTTATGCCACATCACGTGACAACGCTCCAACATCCTTTTCACGACTGTGGACAGTCTCCGTTGAAGGCGGACCATCCACCATGCTTGCATTGCAGTGGGCGGCAGACGGCTCCTTCTCTCCTGACGGCAGCCACGTGGTCATTGACAGGATCCAGCGCTGGGACGTGGAATGGCGCAATTACCGCGGAGGCCAGAATACCCCGCTCGTGATATTGAACCTTGAAGACCAGAGTGAGAAGCTCCTTCCCAATGAGTCAACAATAGATATCCAGCCTCTCTGGCTTAATGACAGGGTTTACTTCCTTTCAGACCGTGACAATACCTCCAACATATGGTCATTCACCCCGGCCACAGGTAAACTGGAACAGGTTACTCAACTGACAGGCTCAGACATCAAATGGCTTGACGGCCATGGTGATATCCTCGCCTACGAGCGCGACGGTTACCTGTATACCTTCAACCTCTCATTCGGAGAAACCAGGCAACTGAATATAACCATCACTGCCGATTTCCCCTGGGCTGAAACAAGCTGGACCGATGTCACAAAAAATGCAATGGCAGTGTCACTCTCCCCGACAGGTAAGAGGATAATCCTGGAAGCCCGCGGGGAGATTTTTACCGTGCCGGCAGAAGAGGGTGACGCAAGGAATATGACCCGCTCCTCCGGCGCTGCCGACCATGCCCCTGTATGGTCCCCAAAAGGAAATGAGGTTGCATGGTTCTCCGATGCCGGAGGGAAAGGCTACAACCTGCTTATAGGCTCACAGGACGGGTTATCCGATCCCCGGACAATCTCAATCGGTGAATCGAAGATGGCATGGGAACCGGTCTGGTCCCCGGACGGAAAGCTGATCGCCTTTGCTGATGACAAGGTAAGGGTTAGGATAGTGGATATTGAAAAAGGAACAATCAGGACAATCGACACGGCCGGTGTGAATACCGAAAGGGGAGATATGGGACTCATATGGTCACATGACTCACAGTGGCTTGCATACACAAAAACAGGAACGAACAACTTCCGTCAGATAAAGGTATGGTCAGCGAAGAGTGACAGCAAACATGCACTTACCGACTCATTTGCAGACTCATTCTCTCCGGCATGGGACAGGGACGGCAAGCATCTCTACTTCCTGGCAAGCACCAACCTGGCTCTCGGCTCGGGATGGGCAAATACAAGCGCCATCACCTCCGACCCTGACTACAATGCTTATGTTATCAACCTCCGGAAGGATGACCCCTCGCCCTTCAAGCCGCAGAGCGACGAGGAAGAAGCAAAGGAAGAAAAGAAACCGGAACCGGAGGCAAAGAAACCGGCGAAGGGGAAACAACCTGAAAAACAGGCAACTGACAGTACCGCTGAAAAAAGCAAAGGGGCAGCGCCTGTCACAATTGACATTGCAAACATCAGCCGCAGAACAATTACCCTTCCTCTTCCCGGTGGCAATTACCGCTTGCTCGTAACCGGCCCTGCAGGCAACCTGTTCATCGGCGAGAGCAAGGAGGGTGTGCCTGGTTTGGTTATTAAGAAATTTACCCTTGAGAAGCGTGAGGCAAAGGAATTCCTCAGCGGCGCCAGCCAGGTATCTGTTTCTGCTGACGGGAACAAAATGCTTGCACGTACAGGCAGCGACTGGAAGATAATGAACACTTCGGCAGCTTCCGGCGCTGACGGCAAGGCAGTGAAGATTGACCTGAAGATGCTCCTCAACAGGTCAGAGGAGTGGAAACAGATATTTGAGGAGGCCTGGAGATATGAAAAAGATTATTTCTACGATCCAGGAATGCACGGAAGGGACTGGGATGCAGTATATGAAAAGTATGCTCCCATGATCCCGTTTGTCAGACACCGGGCAGATCTGACCTACATTCTCGACCAGATGAATGGTGAGCTATCGGTAGGTCACAGTTTTGTCGGTGGAGGGGATTACCCCGCGGTGGAGAGGTCCGCTACAGGATTACTGGGCGCAGACCTCGTTGCTGAGAACAACCGCTGGAAGATCAGTCGCATCTATACAACAGAAAGCTGGAATCCAGAGCTTTCAGGTCCGCTCGACAGACCCGGCCTGAAGGTAGAGGAAGGTAACTACCTGGTTGGCATAAACGGGAAAGAGATAACAGCCACTGATGACCCATGGAAATATCTTGACGGTACGGTTAATGTGCAGACAACCCTTTATATCAACAAGACCCCTGACTTTGAGGGATCATGGAAAGAGGTGGTGAAGCCCGTCGCCAGCGAATCAGGCCTGCGCCAGAGAGCATGGGTTGAGGATAACCGCCGGCTTGTTGACAGCCTTTCGGGGGGCAAACTGGCTTATGTATGGGTACCAAACACCGGCGGTCCGGGTTTTGTCTCCTTCAACCGCTATTACTTTGCACAGCAAGACAAGAAAGGTGCTGTCATTGATGAACGTTTCAACGGAGGCGGACTGCTCGACGACTATATGGTTGACCTGATGAACCGACGGATAAGGGCTGCCCTCACCAATGAGGTTCCCGGCGTCAGACCGTTCCGTCTGCCGGCAGGCATCCTCGGCCCGAAAGTTCTGCTTATAAATGAGATGTCAGGCTCGGGAGGTGACTTCTTCCCGTGGGTATTCCGACAGCAGAAGACAGGGCCTCTGATCGGCACCCGCACATGGGGAGGACTGGTTAAATCCTCTGTGCATTATGCAATGGTTGACGGAGGCACCCTGACAGCTCCTGACAATGCAGTTTTTGATCCGGTGGCAAAGAAATGGATAGCTGAGAATGAAGGTGTGGCTCCTGATATCGAGGTACGCCAGGATGCGGTATCCCTCTCAAAGGGAATTGATCCGCAGCTCGATAGGGCCGTCAGGGAAGCGATGAAGCTGCTGGAGCAGGAGGGTGAGACGACAGTTACACCACCGCCCTATCCCACCCCGGCAAAGAAGTAAAATCCTGATATTTAATTGAGTTACCTATACTGCCGGTGTAACATTCTCTGGTTAGCGCGAAGTTGTCAATTCAATCGGCCTTAACCCACATTGCAGCCTCAAGCCATAAAACCAAATAAAAATCGGTGTAACTCTTATGTAACTTCTTTTTCAAGCAGTTTCCAAAAGGGCAATTTTTTTCTTTAGCTGATTGATTTTCTTTTCTTTATATTTTTGTTGATAGTCCTCCAGTGCTTTAGTGTTGAAAGCCTCTTTGTTGGCAACCATCTTATAATAGATAATTGCAAGTTTTCGTGCAGTTGCCACGACGGCCTTTGCTGCGCCTGCTTTTGCCCTTATCCTGCGGTAGTAATCTCCCAAAGGACTTTTACTGTTGTATAAACTGTTGGCCGCTATCCGGAATGCCTGTCCTGCATGATGTTTCTTTTTTTGATCCTGCTGCTTATCACTTTTCCACCGGATATTTTTGTGTTTGGTGCCAAGCCCAACCATGAGGTAAAATGATGTTCGGTTTTCCATTTAGACATGTCTGTGCCTACTTCAGATAATATGGTCAATGCGCTTAATTCACTTATCCCAAATACTTCGGTAACATCTACGCGTAATAATTCTTTGAGATAGGCAGTAAGGTTAAATGACGTTTTGTGCTTACCGGACACTTTTCTTTTTACTTTTGGTAGATCAGGTATGAGCCCTTCATTTTTTGAAGCAATTTGTTCAACTAATTGTTTTTCGATTTCACTTTCACATTCTTCTATCATCTGCCGATGTGTACAATATAAGTGGTAACATTGCCTGAGTTCAAACAGATGCTCGGTTGTCCAATGTCCTTCCAATGATTTTATGATTTCTTCCCTGCTTGCCTTTATGCGCCTGTCTCTCAAATCGGCTAACACTTCCGGGTTTCGTTCTCCGTTCAGTATTGCTTCTATAATGAGCAATCCTGTTTTACCATCTATGTCGCTAATGATTGTGTGCAACTTAATGTTCATTAATTCCAATGCCTTTTGTATCCGGTTAAGGTAGGTCGATGATGTTTGTACAAGATTTTTACGATGACGTACCATACTTCTTAATGTGCGTTCCATATTGTTCGGTTGAAAACTTGCACTGAGCAAGCCACAACTGTGCAATTTTTGTATCCATTCAGCATCGCTCTCATCGTCTTTCCTACCCGTAACATTCTTTACATGTTTTGCATTGACCAGATATACTTCAAACCCATATTCCTGCAATAAAAGAAATAACGGAACCCAATAGACCCCGGTACTCTCCATGGCTATTGTAGTAACGCCATTTTCTTTAAGGCAATTAGCAATTGAATGCAAATCTCTGGTAAAGCATCCAAATGCCCGTATTTCCAATTGCTCCGAATTAGTTGGGTAAGCTACCATCATTTCAGTATCTGACACATCAATACCCGCTGCTGTTGGATTGATTACTGTCAATTGTGAAATCTTTTTCACCTTTTCATTTTTTGTTTTACTTTTACTCATAGTTTTAAATTTAAGCGTTTAAAATTGCCCTGTGCCTGTTGGTTTTTGAGTTTCTTAATTCTCTTATACGGCATCTAACTGCCAATTGGGACTCTTAAAACCATACAGTACCAGACTAATCATTGATGTCGATGCATCATAGATACAACGGTTTATTCTGCATGGGGCAACGCTTAAATTTAATGTATTCAATTCAATAGTTATTCTTTTAGGGGCCATATAACCCTATACTGAGGGACTAATCAGTGCCTGGAGTTTTGAGTACCCAGGGTTGCCTAAAGTTAGTAATAATAGAATGAATCAGCCCCTTTTATAGGCAGAGATGACACTTAAAGCTCCTACCACATTTTGATTATTTTTTATGGCAGTATCAATAATGGATCTCAGGATAGCGAAGCTTTCAGCAGCGTTCAATATTTTGAACTGTCCGGATATTTTCTGTTTGACTTTGACATTTCGTATGGCTCTTTCCGAACCATTATCTGCTGGTACATCCGGATGATAGAGAAAGGTAAAAACATGATCACGGTATTTTATAATTCGCTTTTGAAAAGAGATCATCTTTTTGTGCTTTGGGTCCAAAGGCTCCTTCAAGAGACACTCCAACTCATTTTCCAGGTCGGATCGGAGTTGATCAGGATAGTAATAGAAGGAAGGAGTAGGTTGGTTTTTAAGTTTATGTGCTTTTTTGAGCACAGCCCGGAATCTGACAGGCCAGTCCACTTTATACCGCTCTTCAAGGTATTTGGTCTCACGCTCCAGGTGAGCCGTACAAAGCTGATGCTTGCCTACCGGGGTTTGAAAGTGAGCCCTCCGGCAATCATGAACAAGGACAGCATCTTTGGAGATTCCGCTCATGTTTTCATTTATCGTGGTTGTGCCCCTGTTCTCAGAAACAGCAATATAAGTAGCTCTGTTATTTTGCCAGGTCCGGAACCAATGTTTTTTCCCGTTGATTTTCATCCCCGTCTCGTCTGTTCCGATGACTCCGCTGTTCATTACCTTCTGGCGTATCATTTCGTAGGCATCAGACCCCTTGGCTGCAAGCCGGTTCAGCAAATGGTGAAGGCCTCCTTCACTAATCTGAACAGCAAATATGTCGCCCATCATTTCCTGAAGCCTTTTAAAGGGAAGGTATTGTCTTACGCTAAGATAACCAATGAGTGATTCAATGCCTTTACCATACCTGACAGGACTGTCAACATCAACTGGGAAATCACTCTCCACAACTTTGCCGCAAGTGCAGGTGCACCTATAAACCCGGTGTTCGGTTACTATCTGTTTAATGACCGGAATATCAATAACCTGTCTTTTCCCAAAAAGCTCAAAAGGCTGGCTGCTCACATCTTTCCCGCATTCAGGACAAAAACATGCACGATGCTCAATAATCTCATCCGGGTTATCTGTCATCTTAAGAGTATGGCCGTCATGCCCGGGTTGTCCTCCTGCTTTACGATTCCCTTTCTCTCTAAGACTAACTGTGCGTGGTGGCCTGTTCTCATCCTTAGAAGGGGGCAAAGAGCTATTGTTGCTGTCCTTCTTTGTTGTGTGCCGGGCCAATTCCCGTTCAAGAACATCAATTTTTTTCATCAAACTGATGATTCCCTGTCTCTGAAAAAAAATGATGCGCTTCAGATCTTCAATGATTACTTTATCGGATGGTTCCATAGTCTGTGCTACAAAACTAATCCTGAAATCAATTATATCAAAGAACGTAACCCCCTATTTATCAAACACTAAAATAATATTTGTTCATATGTATTCATTTTTACAAAACAGCGTAACACAAAGACGAAAAATGTTGATTCAAACGACAAGAATTGTTAATAACACCTAATTTTACAGAAACTGATTAGTTACAAAAAGGATTATCCGAAGTTAAAACAGATACCATCAAATAGTGGGAAAAACCATCCGGATATGCACATTCACATTATGAATTTGAAAGGTTGGTTAAGAGGAATCCATCATCATTGTAGTAAAGAAAGATTGCAGGGGTACTTGGATGAATACCATTTTAGATACAATAGGCGCAATAATATGGACACTATATTCGATACACTAATTAAAAGGATGGTTGAATATGAACCAAAGCGTTTATATACTGATAGTTAATCGTGCGGTCTAAACGCTTATACCTATAAATCAATTTGTTATTAAATTTGAGGATAGATGTGGCGTTCTTTAAATCCGGCAGCTACTCGTTTACACAAAAATCTTCACAGGCTCAGAAAAGTCGTACTTTCAAATACCGGTTAATGGATCACCAAATCTGACGAAGAACCAATTCATTTTCCCGAAATCACTGTATTTCTTTTTCCTGTTTACAGGAGTAAAAGAAAAAATAAAGAGCTGTAATGAGCGAAGCGAATGATAGACTTTTTCTCTTTCAGCCCGCCTCCTGCAAGTCCGCGAAAACGACCAGCGGGAGAACAAGCAATCTTCTCACCATCCAAGGCAAATGAAAAGGGCATTTTGCTCTTTCCGTCTGCCCGCCACTTGTCATAATCTGTCATCTTACAGCATAGTCTCTCATAATTGAGATCGTGGTACAAGGCATAAACTTGGAAATTTCTTAGATTTGTTGTCATCAGATTTACTTAAGTATTGCTTTTCAACATGTTGAAGAATTGTCTTATAACAGTCCTGTTTTTATTGATCAATATAAATCTTGGAGCCTCCTTCAGTAGTAATGTCCATTCTATTTCAAAAAGGGAGGGCCTGTCAAATGGCGCTGTAAATACAATCATAAAAGACTCTGAAGGGTACATCTGGTTCGGAACATGGAACGGACTTAACCGCTATGACGGCAGTAGTATTGTAAGCTATCTGCCAGATGGCAGCCCTTGTTCAATTCATAATCATGTTATCCGCGAAATCTATCCTTCCTCCACCGGCCATATCTGGATGCTAACCAATAAAGGAATAAGCCTTTATGATAATATTCAGAATCGGTTTTATTCCTTTTTCACCCAGGAGCCCGGGCAGATAAATTATGAAACCGACATTTCTCTCAGTCACTCAGACGAAAACGGTACAATAGCATCTGTCTTTGGACAGGGTATTTTCCGATATGACACTACAAAAAAAGAATTTGTTAGGCTTGGTTTTAATCTGGCCTCATATCCGGTTTCACAAACTGTAAGACGAATTCATCTTATTGGCAGTGAATCTTTTTGCATAACCTCCTCCGGTCAGCTGCTTAAAATCTCAGGTAACAATCTTGATCCTGTGCTGCAATTACCACCAGACGTAACTTTCTTTAAGTCCTCAGCAATGGTAATCGATGACCACCCTTTTATTCTGATAACACAACGGGCCGCTTCTGCCTTAATGATAGATATTGACAGGGAAGAGGTCAGTCAACTCTATATCCCTGATGATATTATTACTTCATTCTCGCTTTCAAAAGATAAGAAGAGTATATGGACAGGTACTGAGAAAGGTGAAATTTATCGTTTTAATATTACATCCCGAAGATTTGAAAAACTCAGCCTATTATCGGATATGTTTATTAGTAATCCCATTGCTACCAGGATATTAAGCATCTATGAGACTGACCAGGAAATTCTATGGATTGGAACGGACGGGAATGCTGTGTTTAACCTGAATCTTTTTGAATTCCCATATAAAAGTCTTCCTTCAGAACGGTTATCGTATCCAATAGTCAGGTGTATTCTGGTTACCCAAAAAGATGATATCCTCATTGGGACAAAAGGAGGAGGAATAGACATTTTTGATTCCGGAGGGAAGCGTATAGGAGTAATATCCGTTAAAAACGGTTTGAGTAACAATTCTGTTCTATCGCTCCACGAGCGGCAGGATGGTTCAATATGGGTTGGAACAGATGGGAATGGAGTTGATATAATATCTCCGGATTATAAGCATATAAGTAATTTCCCGGGCTACTTCGATATCAGTACCACTCCGGGCTTCGCTTCGGTCTACAGTATCATTGAAGATAATGACAACCGCCTATATTTGGGTACCAGCGGATTTGGTGTTATAATGATTGAATTTGACAAAAACAATGTTTCCGTTCCGGTAAGTTACGAACAGCTACGACTTGATAAGAATTTCAATGTAAGCGGAGAACAAAAACAAATTGTTTACGCACTGACATCTGAAAGACCAGGTGTAATATGGGTAGGAACAAGGGGGTTAGGTGTTTTCCGCTACAACACTATTACCAAGCGTACAATGGCAAAATACAGCACATTGACTCACCCACGCCTTGTCAATAACGATGACATACTCTCTTTATTGGTAGACGAAAACAGAAAAATATGGATCGGCAGCAGTGGCGGTATTTTTGGCCTTGCGCTGATCGGAAATGACTCTATTGAAGTCCCGGAATTAAACTTCAGTGCATACATGTCAGATGCAACCATCCACGCCATGCAGCAAGACAAACAGGGTAATTTATGGGTTACAACAAATCATGGACTTTCATGCATTGATATTCTTAAAGGAAATGTCAGGAGTTTTACCGTGAATGATGGACTGATAAATTATGAATACAGCGATGGCGCTTCCTATTTTGATCATTCAACAAATCAGCTATATGTAGGAGGCACTGTGGGTGTGGATATAATTCAGACTGATAAGATCAGGTTTTCTTCCTTCTTCCCTCCCATTGCCATTAATGACCTGTACATCAGTAATCAACCCGTTGAAATTGGTGAAGAGAGTGTGCTTACAAGTTGCATCAACTATCAAAAGAAACTGGTTCTAAGGTATAATCAGAATGCTTTGACTTTCTATGTATCACCACTTGTTTATTGGGGAAAAGAACGTCACCTTATTTCTTACAGGCTCATTAACTTTAATGATAATTGGGTTACTAATTTGCCCGGGCAGGGTATCAATTTCACCAATCTCTCACCTGGCAACTACAGATTACAACTGCGTGTAAGTGATGAGAATGGGAACTGGTCAGAAGAAATCAGGGAGATAGATGTCCTTATTAAACCACCTTTCTGGAGAACAACAGTGGCATTCGCTGTATATTTTCTCCTTATAATAGGTATACAGTTTTTTATTATTTATTCTTCCCGCAAAAAGGAAGCGAGGAAAAAGGAGGCACTGCTCCTTGAATTCAAACAGAAAAAGGAAGAAGAACTTCAAAGTTACAAAATAGAGTTTTTTACCAACGTAGCTCATGAGTTTCGCACACCTCTTACCCTTATAACATCACACATACAGGCTCTGCTTGAAGAGACACATAATTCAGAAGTAAATTCCCGACTTTTAAAGGTTTACAAAAACAGTATCAAACTTCAGAAATTAGTGCTGGAAATAATGCAGTTCAGGAAATTGGAGAAAGGAAAGGAACCTTTGAATATCGAGGTTACAAAACCAGTTGAACTGATCCGCGATGTTATATCAGATCTTGAACTTCCGGCTCAAAAAAGAAATATTCTTTGTGAGGTTATAGCATCCGATCCTGATATTGTCTTCAAAACAGATGCAGATAAGTTCCAGCGTATCTTTACCAATTTAATCTCAAATGCTATAAAATATAACAAACCAGGAGGTTTTGTCAGAGTCTTTATAAGTCTGAAAGATTCTCTTCTTACAGTCGAAATTGAAGACAGTGGTATTGGAATAAGCTCCGAATATCAGCAAAAAGTTTTTGAACCTTTTGGGATATCATCAGCCAAAAACAAAATGAGTTTTCCGGCATACAGATCCACCGGTCTAGGGTTGGCTGTAACAAAAGGTCTTGTGGAATTATTGAAAGGAACGATAAAATTTGAGAGTGCCATATCCGAAGGAACAAAATTCATCTGTCTATTTCCTGATGCACATCAGATTAACCCGAGAATACTTATCAGAGTGCCGGCAGATGATTCGGAGATAAATAGTTTTATCGATGAAGCCAGGCAGGAAATGCCATATGAAAATGCCGAAAAAGCAGCGGATAAACCGCATCTTCTCCTGGTAGATGATGATCCTGAAATACTGAGTCTCTTGAATGATTTCCTTCCTGAATACTATATTTCATATGCTGAAAACGGTGTTGTTGCATATAATAAGATCTTGAATAATCCTCCGGACCTGATTATTTCTGATATAATGATGCCCGAAATGGATGGGATTGAACTCTGCTGCAAGATTCGCGACAACTTTGTAACCAGTCATTTACCATTAATTCTCCTTACCGCAAAGGCTGAGATAGATGACAGGATAAAAGGATTAAGGGCCGGCGCAGACTCTTATATCCCAAAACCTTTTCATGCCGAACATTTGAAAGTACGTATTGAGAAGCTTCTGCAACAGAGGCAAAGTATCAGAAATCAATTTGGCAAAAAGGGAGATAATCCGGCCCTGGTGAAGAAAATCCCGGATCCATTTTTTCAAAAAATGTTAAGTTATATTGATGAAAATATTGATGATGAGACACTTTCATCTGAGAAACTATGTGACAAACTTGCCATAAGTAAATCAGCCCTGTATAACAAAACCAGGTCGGTTCTTGGCACTACCCCGCATAGCCTCATTAATCAGCGTCGCCTAAACAAGGTTATAACGCTACTTAAATCAACCTCTATGACAGTAAGCGAGATTATTGACCATACTGGTTTTACAAGCAGAACTTATTTCTATGATCTTTTTAATAAATCCTATGGATGCTCTCCTTCTGAATACAGGATCAAATCATCTCAAACAGAATAAAACCGTCTAAGCATTTCTAAAGGGCATAAGGAACTCATCAATTTATCTGTTTTCCCACCCTAACTACTGCATTTGCCATATTTGGAAATATAACGGACAATATCAGCATCAGGGCGGACATCTCTTCAGACCATTAGGTAATAACTTTGTTTTATAAGTAAAAGAACGCTAATGGACCTTGCTAAACGCTTTTCTGAAAACCCGCTCCTTCGTCCCTCTGATTTAAAACCATGTATTGAAGGAATGGAAATAGTATGCCTTCTCAACCCTGGCGTTTTCCTTTATGATGAAAAGATATGGTTACTCCTGAGAGTAGCTGAGAGGCCTAGACAAATTGAAAATAAAATCAGTTTCCCTATATATAATAGTAACGGAGAAATTGAGATCCTAAGCTTTGATAAGGATGACCCCGATCTTGATGCTTCTGATCCGAGGGTAATCAACTACAAAAAGAAAGATTATCTCACCACACTATCCTATTTACGGCTTGTCAACAGCATAGATGGTATTCATTTTAATGAACCGGAAGAGGGTTATTCTCCCATTTTCGGAAAAGGTAAGTTAGAGACCTTTGGCATTGAAGATTGCCGGGTTGCCAGTATGTCAGATGGATTCAGCCTTTCCTTTACCGAAGTCTCTGAGTTTGGAGTTGGGGTTGGCCTGATCAGAACCAATGACTGGAAAAACTTCAGTCGCTATGGTATGATTTTCCCGCCTCATAATAAAGATTGTGCACTTTTTGATGAAAAGATAAATGGGAAATACTATGCACTTCACCGTCCCAGCAGCCCGGAACTTGGCGGCAACTATATCTGGTTGGCCGAATCGCCCGATCTGATTCATTGGGGAAGGCATAAATGTATTGCCACTACCCGACCCGGATCATGGGATTCAGCCAGGATTGGCGCCGGGGCAGCACCCATCAGAACTGACAAAGGATGGCTTGAGATATATCACGGGGCAAACAAAGATCACCGTTATTGTCTTGGTGCTCTCCTCCTTGATATTAATGATCCTTCTATAGTACTTGCACGAAGCACAGACCCTATTATGGAGCCCACCCAATTATATGAACAAACCGGGTTCTTCGGTAATGTGGTCTTTACCAATGGCCACTATGTAAAAGGAGATGACGTTGTTATGTATTACGGAGCCAGTGACGAGGTGATTTGCGGTGCAAAACTTTCAATCTCTGCCATACTTTCAACATTAATCTAACAGCAACCAACCAAAATGATAGAAAAACTAACTACTGAATTTCGCTTTTTCCTTTCAAAACCGCTTAACATGCGGGTACTGCTTATTACAAATATGCTGTATTCCCTTGTGTTACCTGTTGTCGAGATTTTTATGGCTGCTTATATTATGCGATATTTTTCTGACACAAGTTACGTTGCCATTTTTCAGGTTGCCATGTACACGGGCATCATCATTACCTCTCTTACCAATGGCTTCCTGATCAAAACTTTTAAAGTAGCCCATCTGTATAGTTTCGGAATATTGTTAAGCGGCCTGTCTATGGTTGGCATGATGTTCATAAAAGATATCTCCATAGTTGGTTTAATAGTCTCAGGAACATTAATAGGAGCAGCATCAGGATTCTTCTGGACCAACCGTTACCTGATGGCATTGAATACAACGACGGATGAAAACAGGAATTATTTTTTCGGACTCGAATCATTCTTCTTTACTGTTTCAAATATTTTTGTCCCACTTGCAATCGGAGCCTTACTGACCTCAATTGACGGGATGAATTTTCTTGGCATTACATTTGATATTTACAAGGGTTATCGCATTTTGACACTTATTGTGTTTGCCATTACAATTCTGGCCTGCTTCTCTCTTGCACGTGGAAAATTTGCAAACCCGCTGCAGAAGGATTTTCTCTATTTCCGCTTCGACAGACTCTGGAACAAACAGATCTTACTCGCAGCACTCAAGGGATTGGTTCAGGGATTTCTTGTTACCGCTCCGGCCATGCTGATAATGAAATATGTAGGAAAGGAAGGTTCCCTGGGACTAATTCAGGGAATAAGCGGCGGATTGACAGCAATTCTCATCTATTTGCTGGGCCGCTTTGCCAAACCCCAACACCGGATATACATTTTTGGTGTCGGTATAACAATTTTCCTCATAGGGACTATTATCAACGGCATTGAGCTCTCAATGACAGGTGTGATTATTTTTGTACTGTGCAAGGTATTCTTTCAGCCTTTGCACGACCTTGCCTATTATCCCATTATGCTGAAGGTGATTGATGTTGTGTCAAAACGCGAAAACAGGAATGAATATGCATACATCCTTAATCACGAGTTTGGCCTCTATGCCGGCAGAGTTTTAGGACTGGGACTATTCATTTTACTGTCGCTAAATGTATCAGAGACATTTGCATTGCGCTTTGCACTAATTATCGTTGCATTGATTCAGATGATTTCAATTCCTCTGGCAAAAAACATTATGAAACAATCATACGAATACGAAAAATGAAAAAAGGTGCTATAATAATATTGCTAATTGTTGTTTTAGCTGCATCATATTCATGCAGCACTCAAACAGGTGTCCCTGTGGCTCAGGTATCAGTTCTTCGTATTGATCAGATGCCCAATATTCCTCAACCACTGAATATCATTGACTGGGAGAAAAAAGCACTGCAATTCGATAGTCTTGTCTTTGATTTTAACAGTAAAAGCTCCATCGTGCCTCTTATCTGGCTCGACAGTTCAAGACATAATATTGATCAGGTCACTTTTGGGTTATATACAGTTATTGGGGATGTGCGTCAGGGGCCGCAACACAACAATGGTGAATTTCATGAGGCGCTTACTTCCCTAAATGCATTGTTAAGTGCAGGGTTATCAGGTATTGACAAAACAAGTCAGCATGGATTCAATTTTGTTAAAATGGTCCAAAATTATTTTAACAGCGACAACAATTGGAACATAGTAATGAATAATACCAATCCCGATGTTGCTATGCTTGGCGGTGGCTATGGCCGCGACTGGTGGTATGATGTTTTTCCCAATCTCCTGTACTATGGTGTCGCGGCAATATATCCGGATGTTGAAAACACTGAATATATTCAACATTCAATTGCTGAACAGTTTTATAAAGCTGATTCTGTCCTGAACGGAGATTACGACTATTCATATTTTGATTATGCCCAGATGAAAGGTATGCATAATCAGGTACCCATGCAACAGGATGCTGCCGGAGGTCATGCATGGGTACTGTTATCGGCCTATTATAAATTCGGGGATATACGCTATCTACAGGGAGCAAAAAATGCCACCCTTGCTCTCACAAATCAAAAGGAGAGCCGCTTTTATGAGGTGCTTCTACCTTTTGGTGTCTACACTGCCGCCAGATTGAATGCGGAATACGGAACTACATACGACATTGCCAGGTTATTAAATTTCACCTTCGACGGTTGTCAGTCAAAAGATGGCCGGTACGGTTGGGGCGTTATTGCAGAACAATGGGGTGATATGGATGTTTATGGTTTACAGGGCAGCATTACTGACGGAGGAGGATATGGATTCTTTATGAACTCGGTTGTTATGGCCTGGCCATTAGTTCCTATGGTAAAATACGAACCTGAGTATGCCAAAGCAATCGGAAAATACATGTTGAACGCGGTAAATGCCTCACGCCTCTTCTATCCTGACCAGATAGATGAAAAACACCAATGGCTGCCTGAATTGAAAGATATAACTAAAGGCATTATTGGTTACGAGGGTTTACGCAGAACCGATGATATGAACAATCCTGCCCTCAAAGGGGTATCGCCTGTCGCCATAGGCGACGGGCCTAAATGGATAGCCGGCCAGCCCAGGGAATCAATGTTCAGTCTTTATAGTACATCTATTGCAGGTGTTTTTGGCGCTATAGTTCATACAACTGATGTAGAGGGAATTCTGGCACTCGATTGTAATGCCACTGATTTTTATGCAGAAAACAAATACCCGGTCTCGCTATACTATAACCCTTATAATGAGACCAAGACAGTTACATATTTTTCAGAAGAGAAGATCGATTTGTTTGATAATATCTCTAAGAAATATCTCTCACGTAACGCCGATGGCAATATAAGCCTTAAGATTCCAGCTGATGAAGCCATCCTTATTGTTGCCCTTCCTGCAGGAACACGCCTAAAAACCGATGGTCTGAAAGTAAAAGCCTGTAAGACGGTAATAGCCTATAAATAAAAAAATGTATAACCCCACTATACTGACATAATGAAAAAAACAATCTTTATTCTATTGATGCTTCTGACAGCAGCGCAGGTTTACGCGCAGAATGCTGTTGAAGGAACTGTAACGGATATCCGGACAGGAGAACTTCTGATTGGCGTTACAGTTAGTGTTAAAGGAACCACCTCAGGGACTGTCACGGACATCGACGGCCATTATCGTCTGGCGTCAGAAAAAGTGACACCTTCATCGGTAATTGTTTATTCGTATATAGGATATACAACCATTGAAGAAACGCCGGGGAACAGGACGGTTATTGACGTCATGTTATCACCTTCACAGACTAATCTGGATGAAGTAGTTGTTATTGGTTACGGAACGACAAAAAAACGTAATGTTCTTGGAGCTGTCTCCACCGTTAGTACTTCGGATCTCACCAGGATTCCGGTTTCCGGGCTGGATCAAGCCTTGCAGGGCCGGGCTGCCGGGGTACAGGTTACCCAGAATACCGGTGCGCCGGGAGAAGGCGTTTCTGTTCGTATAAGGGGCTCAGGTTCAATAAATTCAAGCAATGATCCGCTTTACATTGTTGATGGAATGCCAACTACCGATGCGCTGAATATCATTTCTCCCGGAGATATAGAAACCATGACAGTTCTGAAGGATGCATCTGCCTCGGCTATCTATGGATCACGAGCCAATAATGGCGTAGTGTTGATTACAACAAAAAAGGGAATACAAGGGAAGGCAAAAGTGACATACCACGGAGAATTTGGCTTCCAGCAAGCAGGAAGGATTACACCTATGGTAAACACAACCGATTATGTCACCATTTATAACGAAGCAGCAACAAATGACAATTTCTACCTTCCTCCGGGTTTGCAACGGCTTCTCATTTCCTCTGAAGATGCCACAAACTTTGATAATGTTAACTATGTAAAAGAGTTGTTAAGGACAGCTCCGGTTAATTCCCATGAGCTATCAGTTTCCGGTGGTAATGAGACTTCCAATTATATCCTTTCCACCTCCTATTTTGACCAGAAAGGTATTATTAATAACACGGGTTATACCCGTATTACAGCCCGACTGGATGCCAATACTGATGTAAACAAATGGTTAACCGTGGGAATGAGTATGCTTGCAGGTTTTTCGAACAACGACATAATAGGAAGCTCAGGTGATGGTTACGGAGGAAATGGAGGAAGCGTGGTCCGTTATGCTTTTTTCCGCAATCCGGCTATCCCTATAAAATTCAGTGATGGCACCTATGTAGACCGGCCGGCTGAGTACTTCGGTGCACAAAAGTTTGATTCATTTCTCGGAGATGGTTATAACCCAATAGGTATGGCCGATTATGTTGACAATAACATTGAAAACGACAGCTACCTTGGTAAAGCCTACATGAAAATCAAACTCCTAAAGAATCTGATTTTTACTACCAATTTTGGAATGGACTACCGTAACTCAACCACACGTCGTTTCGACCGTACCTGGGGAACGGATGACCGGATAAGTAATCCAAACAGTCTTAGTGTTGCCAATGGACGTTTTTCCAACTGGACATTAAACAACCTTATAAACTACGAAATCAGCTTTGCAGAACTACATCATTTTTCTGCATTACTGGGATTCGAGGCAATTAAAAACGGAGGAAAGGCACTATATGCCACTGATATGAATTTCCCCATCCAACAGGATGAACTGATTTTTATAGGAAATGGCATAGGGATAAAAACCAGCTCCCAAAGTGAATGGAACTCAACCCTGGCTTCTTTTTTTGGACGTTTCAACTATGATTACAATCAGAAATATTACCTGTCAACCACTATACGACGTGATGGCTCTTCACGATTCGCCGGCAATAATAAATGGGGTAATTTTTATTCTGTTTCATTCGGATGGGCATTAAAACAGGAAGAATTTCTGAAAAATGTCAGCTGGATTGAAAACCTGAAATTCAGAGCAGGGTATGGTGCAATTGGCAACCAGGAAATTGGCCTTTATGCTGATAAAGACCGCATTTCCCCTTATTATAACTATCCATTTGGAGGAATATCCAACACAGGTTACGCACAAAGCTCACTGGGCAACGATAACCTCAAATGGGAAACCAGCTACCAGTACAATGCAGGAATTGATGCAGCACTTTGGAACGGATCTTTTGCTTTCTCACTCGACTATTTTTATAAAGTAACGGAAGATATGCTTGTAAAAGCGTCTAACCCTCCGTCTGTAGGTTATGCTACTGCAGCCTGGATCAACAGCGGATCAGTCTTAAATACAGGTTTTGAAATTGAAGCTACTTACCGCGGTAATAAAGGCGAATTTGAATATTCGGTAGGTGGTAATATAACATTACTTCATAATGAAGTTCTTGAACTTGATGCTCCACTATATGGAGGATTGGTTGAAACAGGCGTTTATGCAACCAAAACAGAAGAAGGATATCCTATTGGTTCTTTTTACATGCTTGAAATGGAAGGAATATTCCAGAACGAGGCCGATGTTTTGCTTTCCCCTATTCAGGGAACAAACATCAGACCCGGGGATGTGAAATTTAGAAATCAGAATGCCGGTTCAGTAATTGACAGTGACGACCGTGTACATCTGGGCAGCGCCATCCCAAAAATGTTTGCAGGTATCAACTTGTCAGCCAACTACAAAAACTTTGACATAAGCATGTTTTTCCAGGGTTCTTATGGAAATAAAATCTATGTCCAGGTTAATCAGGATATCGAAGGTTTCTATCGCGGATTTACTGTAACACAACGGGTCTTTGATGAAAGATGGACCGGGGAAGGGACTTCAAATACTCAGCCAAGACCTTCATGGACAGCAAAATCCAATAATGCGAGACCTTCATCACGCTTTCTTGAAGACGGTTCGTACGTGAGGCTTAAAAACCTTCAGATTGGGTACACTCTTCATAAAAAAACACTGGACATATTAGGAATATCACAGATACGGGTCTATGCTTCCGGTACTAATCTGTTGACACTCACAAAATACTCAGGCCTCGATCCTGAAATGACGATAAGCGATAACTCCAAAAATGAAGGTGACATAGCAAACGGCATTGATTGGGGAACATATCCTTCGGCCAGGACCTTCATGCTTGGTATTAACATCAACTTCTAATCAGATACGGCTATGAAACAGTTAAAATATATTTTCGCCCGCCTCAACAGGCAGAAAAAACAAAGAGTAAGATATCGTACTTTTCTGTATAGCTATAGCTTATTGCTCGCAGTGGCGTTGATTTTTATCAGCTCCTGTAAAGATTTTCTGACTGAAGATCTCAAGGGTGAGTTTTCAACAGATACCTTTTACAAGAACGAATCACAGGCCATTCAGGCAATTAACGGCGTGTATAATGCAATAAGCTTCACCAGTTCCAATAATGACATCTGGGTCTTTGGCGATGTGGCTTCAGATGACGCTGTAAAAGGCGGAAACGCAGGTGACCAGACTGAAATAACTTACATTGACGAGTTTACTACCGATGCCAGTAACGGAATAATCTTAAACTATTGGCAATTTGCTTATGAGGCAATAGCAAGATCTAATAATGTCATTGCCAACGTACCATCCGTTACTATGGATGAAGGCCGTAAAAGCTGGATAATAGGTGAAGCAAAATTCATCCGTGCCTATACCTATTTTAACCTGGTGAATATTTATGGCAAAGTTCCCCTGAAGCTACTGCCACAGATTACGCAGGAAGCCATTCATGTTCCTCTGAGTGAAGTATCGGCAATTTACGAACAAATTGAAACAGACCTTAGTGATGCAGTTGTTGTTCTTCCGGACTCTTATACCACAGACAACACAGGCAGGGTGACAAAGGGAGCAGCCCTTGCCATGCTTGGGAAAGTGTGTCTTTATCAGCATAAATGGTCAGAAGCAATAGATTATTTCCATCAGATGGAGAGTCTTAAGATTTATGGGCTTTTGGAGAATTATGCCGATAACTTTAAGATGGATTATGAGAACAGTAAAGAGTCTATTTTCGAAATTCAGCATCTTTCTGCTCAGAATCCTGGTGAGGGAAGTGGCCTCAATCAATGGTTTGCCCCTGCTACGGAAGGCGGCTATTATTTCAATGCACCTACCCAGGATTTAGTTGATGCTTTTGAAGAAGGTTCAGGTGGAGAAGTTGATCCGCGCCTCGATGCCTCGATAGGCCGGGATGGTCAACCATGGCTAAACGGGGAGCTCTTTAGTATTGACTGGTCCCCAACCGGCTTTCTTACAAAAAAACACCAACAGCCACTTTCAGAAGTACCTGCTTCTCTTAAAGGTGACGGAGGCCTGAACTACATCTATCTGCGCTATGCCGATGTCCTGCTTATGAAAGCAGAGGCTTTTAATGAAATAAGTAATGCCGATTCGGCAAAGGCAAACCTTAACAAAGTAAGACAGCGCGCCAGGGCCAGTTTCAATGGTATTCCCCCGGCTGATCTGCTGGCGGATATCACTACTAATGATCAGAACCTGTTGAAAACCGCTATTTATAATGAGCGCAGGGTTGAACTGGCTCAGGAATTCCACCGTTACTTCGACCTGATGCGTTGGGGTAAGACAGTTGCCGAATCAGCACTGGGAAGCGACTTCAACTACGACACCAAAAGATATTTTCCTTTGCCTCAGGCAGAAATTGATGAAAACCAGGCAATTAATTAATAAAACAATCTATTCTCTCAACTATTTAATAATTAATAACCAATCATTATGAAAATGAAAAATTTGATGAAATTGCAGGCTTTACTGCTTATGCTGATCATAAGTTCAGCAATGATACTTGTGTCATGCAGTAGAGAAGACGAGATCGTTCAGGGAGACAAAACTGAACTGACAGCATTAATTACCGAGGCTGATGCTCTTGCAGCAGCAGCCACAACTACTGATTTTCCACAGTCAGCTATCGACACCTACAAGTCTGTTCTGGCAACTGTTAAAACTGCTGCCGCTACAAAACTCACACAGGCAGAGATAGACAATCTGGTTGCTCAGTTAACCGCTGCAATGAACACATTTAAAGCTGCGGAATATGGCTTCATTGATGAATCACTTTATCTGAATGCAGGCTGGCACTTTGACGAAGGGACAGGCACAACTGCCACAGCATTTTCTACCGTTAAACATGTTGGCACTTTTACAAAAGGAAATGCAGGCGTCTTCGGAGCTGAAGCATTATTACCAACATGGACCACAGGCGTAAAGGGTGGTTATGCTGTTTCTCTTAATAAAGGTGCTAATCTTCAGGTGCCTTATACAACCAGTTTCCTTCCGGCTAACCTGTCAATTTCTGTATGGATTAAGCCTGTTGAATTGTATGAGAACAATTACATTCTTTCACAGAATTACTGGACCGGGTATAAACTCCAGACTCAGGGCGGTGGAAAACCATTTTTCACTTACAAGAAAGTTGATGGTGGTATAATTGATGCCGACAATGAAACTGACAACTCAATAACAGCAAATGTCTGGAATCATGTTGTCATAACACTTGACGGAACCACCAAAGAACTTAAGTTCTATGTCAATGGAACCCTTACTAAAACCTGGACTGAAGCCAATAAAACTATTGGTCCACTTATCCAGACACTTACCTCTCCTGCTCCCCAGCCATTTATTATTGGTTGTGTGGCAACTGACACTGAACTTGCAACCTGGTCATGGACAGAGACTCCTACTTCTCTTGGCTACTTCAAGGGCGCAATTGACGAATTGAAAATTTACAATATCGCTATTGCTGCCGGTCAGGTTTCAAAACTTTATAACGACGAAAAACCGTAGTCAAAAACTTAGTTTTAGGCAGTGATATATGTTAAGGAATGGCCCAATTGTACTGCATTATTATTTGCAGTCAGTTGGACCTTCCTTTTTAAAATTTAAAGTGTATTATCTGTATATTCATAACTAATTAATATGTCAATAGTTAACCTAATTAATATGTCAATAGTTAACCCCAGGTCTCTATTTGTTCTGCTTTTTTTGTCTTTTATATGTCTCTCCGCTAATTGCCAGCCGTTACATCTTCAGGCAACCGGTGACTCCCTGAATGGATTTCATGTAGATATTTTTGATGGAGACCATTTGCTGGTCAAAAATATTGAAGAGTTTTCTATCCAACTTTTCAATACAGATTATAGTACAACGGCAAATATTGAGAGCTGGAAAGGGGATGACTGGACTGGTAATGACACACTTATTATTCTTACCCGGGATTCCTACATACCGGAGTTTAATGCCAGTTTATCTGTTTGCGTCCGGTACCATATTATTAATCAAAATGTGGTGAAAAAGACTATTCAGCTTTTTCAGCCCTCCATGACAGATATGTATTATATTTTGAAGGAGACTATACGGCCTGCAGAAAAACCCTTAAATACACAACATTTGAATACGATAGTTTCCCCGGTGGTCTTGTTCACGAGATGTACCCTGCCGCAGGTTGGGTGACGCCGGGTAATAAAGTAGTTGGTTTTCTGACAGATGCAGGCTACCTGAATCAATATACCCGTACCACCCGTCGCCGTTTCAGTGGCAGAGGCGGTGGTTTTGTAGGTATGCGTAAACTCCCCGACCCTGCCCTGTTTGAAGTCTCCACCCCAAAAGAGCAATCACAACAAAATGATTATATCAGCAAGAAATTTGGTGAAATGTATAATCTTGATGCAGGAACAACCCGGGTTATAAATGCCGGAGAAATATGGCATAAATCAGGGAATGTAGATGTTGAACGTAACGATAGTCTTATTTCGCTTTTATGTCATCCCTCAGGCAGGACAGGTATAGAATTTATCGCTCCACTGAACGACCAGAAGATATATACTATCTCCTTTCAATGCAAAGGAGACACTCCTTTAGCACTGAAACTATTCCGGATACGCAACGGAGTAAAAACAACTGAACTTGAAGAAGGAGTAAAATACATCGGTAATTTTTCTGTCGATGAAAATAAATGGACCCTTTTCACAGGTAGTATACTGATACCATATATCGGGCATGATTCAGTTTCTATGTTTATAGGCACACAGTCAAGACAGGAATCAAGGCTGCAAATCAAAGATCTGAAATTCATTGAACATCAACCGCAGACAGAACCATATAATCTTCTTCCAATGGGTAAATCAATGGACAAGGTCACATTTATATTTGTTGAGCCTTATACCACCCATAAAGACTTTATGATCTCAGCCCAGACACGTCTGGCAGAAGGAAAAGGATTCAGGGGCACACAGATTGAAAAGATGTTGTATGCGAACTTCAATATGCTTACCTGGATCACCTCTGTAAATGATATGACCCCATTCAACGTGCCCAATATGAATTATTCTCCGGATATGTATAACCGCGATTCATTCTTCTCCACGGTAGCCACCTATAATAAGGAATTGAACCTGGCTATTTGGGAACAATGGGGAAAGACACAGACACCTGAAGGCGGTATTGGTACCATCATCACACCATATATGGGATCTGTTGAGGCCAAAGACAATGAGGCCACTATTGAATGGCTGATATGGGCCATGATCAACAAACGCCGGTTTAATGTCACTCTGCCGCAGGACAAGTTAAAAAAAGCCGTAGATTATGTTCTGAATGAATTCGATGCAGAACACGACGGCAAATGCCGTTCACATTTCTCCCTCAGCGAGGTGGATATTGTAGATTTTGAACCTAAGACCGACAGGCTATGCGTAAACCAGGGAATGCTGGCAATCGCTCTGCGTACAATAAAAGAACTGGGTTATGATATACCTGAATCCTATATCGAAAAAGTTGAAAATGAATACCGGAACTTTTATGATCCTCAGAGAAAGCATCTCCTTTTTGACAGAAATTACCCTGACATAATTACTCTGACCGACCTGGAACCGGAATTCTTTTCACTTTGGTTATTTGGAAGACCAATACTTACAGACGAAATGGTAATCAGTCATCTCGATCAAATACCTATTCTCAACAAAGTAAAAGACTCACCCCATCCAGAGCTTGGAACTACTGCACCAATATGTGTACGCCTTACTAAAGACAGAAAAGGATATGCTTATCTTTCAGGAGATTACCAGCCTTTTGAAGAATTCGGGGAGATAAACTATAGTAATGGTCAAAACGATGGGTATTATTATAATGGTGGCAGCTGGATGCGTGTTGAATATTGCGCCTATGTTGTTGGACTAAAACACGGATGGAAGCAGGCAGGCAGGCTAATGGAGAACAGAATATGGGCAGAGATCAACCTTAACCCGGAATGGCCGTTCAGCAAGGAGTTTATCCCCACCAAATGGACAAGTACTGATTCATGGTGGGTATCAACAAAAGGTCTCTGCTGGAATGTGTTCATACTCATGGCCGATGAACTGGCAGGCATTAGAACTTCTGATATGGATCCCGACTATCAGAAAAAATACAGATAAATGAACCGTATTATCCTTTTACTGCTGATATGCATCTTCCCGATGCAGATGTTTGCCCAGACAGGACAACTAAGCATCTCACGCATAGATATGATGCCCGACCTACCGGCCCCCTTACAGATAAGAGATTGGAGCAGTGTGGCTTATGACTATGATAGTTATGTATTCGATACAGGTAAATCAGGGGATTATCTTCCTCTATCGCGACTTGGGACACAGGGTGATTTCAACTATGCCGATAATATTCCGATTTTCCTGGACACATATGTCGGGGCTGACGATCATCTATACCAGGCAGAAGCCATTAATATTATACCTGCTATTATAGGGGCCTCCCTGATTGGTATTGACAAAAGTAACCAGAACGGTCTGAACTGGGTAGCCATGACCAAAGATTTCTTCAACCTTAAAAATGGTCAGAATGTTTACCTGAACAGCTATTCAACCACCTCCGGCGATGACTGGTGGTATGACGTTATGCCTAATATCTATTTCTATCAGCTGAGATCATTATATCCTGCTGCTGCTCCCGAATTCAGCAGCCAGTTTGCCAGTGTAGCCGATCGTTGGCTTTATTGCGTAAATAAGCTGGGAGGAAGTGCAGGACCCTGGGCAGTGCCAAACATGAACTACCGGGCTTTTAATCTTGCCACAGGTCAACCGCTTAACACAAGTGTCCCTGAACCCGAATCAGCAGGGAGCATTTCGTGGCTGCTCTATAATGCTTACCTCGAAAGCGGCAGCAAAAAATACTTTGAAGGAGCCCAGCAAGCCATGGATTTCCTTGAAAACTTTGGATCAAACCCGTCATACGAACTTCAGCTATCTTATGGAACCCTCACCGCGGCCCGTATGAATGCTGTTGAAGGGACAGACTATTCTATTCAGAAATTGCTCGACTGGTGTTTCGACCGTGGGGCACTGAGGGGATGGGGGTCCATAGTGGGTACCTGGGGAGGTTATGACGTGTCCGGATTAATTGGTGAAGCAAATGATGGCGGTGATGATTATGCATTTATAATGAACGGCTTTCAGCAGGCAGCGGCACTGACACCACTGCCCAAATATGATAAGCGTTATGCCCGTGCAATTGCCAAATGGCTTCTTAATGTAACAAATGCGAGCAGGCTGTTTTACTGGAACAGCTTACCGGCAGCAAACCAGGATTCCTATACCTGGGCTTCCGCAAACGATCCGGCTGCCTGCATTCCTCACGAATCAATGAAAGAGTTATGGCAGGGTAAAACACCTTTTGCAACAGGTGATGCTATCGGAGGCGGCTGGGCAGAAACAAATCTGTCACTCTACAGTGGCTCAGGTGTCGGATACCTTGCGGCAGTTGTTACAACAACCAATTTTCCGGAAATCCTTCAGATAGACCTTAACAAAACAGACTTTTACGGTGAGAACGCCCTGCCTTCATATTTATACTATAACCCGACGACAGGCAGTAAACAGGTAAACATTACTCTGCCAGCGGGGACATTCGGTGCATATGATGCAATTACTGAAACTATAATAGACCCAGCAGTTACCGGTACGCTCCCTCTCATTATCCCTGCCGGAGAAGTAAGAATGATAAGGCTATTCCCTTCCGGTGTTATACCTGAGAGCCGCAATGGACGGCTTTATGCCGGAAATGATGTGCTCGACTACCATTATCAATACGACTATACTAACCGCCTGCGTGTAAAAGCGCTTTCAGTAAGCAATAATACGATACTGATTAATTCTGCATTCACTGCATACTGCGAGCCCGGAAATACTAATACCGGCGATATGGTGCAGTTCGAATGGTTTATGAATGATGTTCCTGTTAATGGTCAGACTCTGACCCAGGCATCACTTATTGCTCCTGCCACACCGGAGCAGCTTGTTCTGAAATGCAGGATAACTTTCAATAGTCAGACAGCTGAAGACACGCTGCACATCAATGTGGTTGACAGAATACCGGTAAGTCCTGTTGTAAATGGCATTGAGTCAACTGACAGGTACACAGCAACAGGTGCCACAAATACATTTACTGCCCTGGTAGTACCGGCCGCAGATGAGATACTTGGTTATACCTGGAGTGTTACAATGGGAACTATCACCCAATCAAGCGGAAACACCGTCACGTGGCAGGCACCGGCAAATTCAGCTGTTGGAAGCATTGAGGTTAAGGTAACAAACCAGGATAACCTTTCCACGACAGTCTCAAGTGCCATACTTGTAAAAGATACCTTAATGGCAGATCAAACTCCTCTGATATGGTACCCTTTTGACATTGACTCAAGGAATGCGGCAGCTGACCTTTTTCATGCCACCGTTTCCGGAGCAACCAAAACTGCTGATGCACGGGGTTCAGCAGCTATGGCATACAGGTTCAACTCAGGACAAAATATAATTTATACTGAAAATAATGACGCCCTTAACTTCACTAATGCCGTAAGTCTTAGCTGCTGGGTGAAATGTGAAACGCTGGGATCTGAAAGGTTTATTATTTCTCACGGATCGTGGCAACAGAGGTATAAACTTTCCATAACGCCTGAAGGCAGGATCAGATGGACTGTTAAAACAAGTACAGGCGTTTCTGACCTTGATGGCTCTGCTCCAATTGAATTAAACCGTTATTACCACGTCACAGCTCTGTATACCGGGTATTCCATGGAGTTATATATTGATGGCGCCATCGATACTTTTAAAGGTTTCTCGGGCGCTATTCTGACTTCAACCAAACCACTGACTATCGGGCGGATGGATAATGTGGAAACACTTTACTCTCTTCTCGGAAGCGTAGATGAAGTTAGACTCTGGGATACTGAAATTCCTGTTCCCCAGATTGCAAAGCTAAATACCCTGTGGGCAACTACTTCCGGGATTGATGAAACTGAACTTTTTTCATCCCTCTATCCAAATCCTGCCACGGATATTGTTTATATCGACTTCACAGAAACAATAGATGTAAAACTAGTATCATTATATGCTATGGACGGTAGTAAAGTGTGCAATTGTGAGGCCTTCTCTGATGATTACAGATTAAAGATTAAGATTCCTGAACATACTGTCGGAATCTATTTCCTCAGGGTGATTTTTAAAGATGGTAGTATTGTCTCAAAAAAAATTATATTACGTTAAGAAGATCCTGAAATATTCACGGCCGTTCTTATTTTAATAGTATATGGGGTATCTGATCATCTCCCGTAAAGTATTATCTTTATGGAATGAAATATCCGGCAAACCAAATGGAGTTTGAAGAAATGTTTAAATCGGAGCAAGACTGCGTAGATTACTTGGCATCATTAAGATGGCCAAAAGGTTTTGAATGCCCCCAATGTGGCTCAATTCGATTCTGGAAAAAGAGCAAAGGGCGTTATGAATGTTCTGATTGCCATAAAGAAACTACAGTGACAAATAACACAATGTTTCATAAAAGCACCAAGCCCTTGCTAATCTGGTTTCATGCCATTTGGTGGATGATTGCCCAAAAGAATGGTGTTAGTGCAAAGGGGTTGCAAAAGGTGCTTGGATTAGGAAGCTATCAAACTGCTTGGACTTGGTTGCATAAGTTCAGACGATTAATGGCCTTAAGTGGCAGAAGTAAGTTAGAGGGCGTTGTTGAAGTGGATGAAGTCTTAGTTGGTGGCAAAACTCCAGGGAAGTGCGTATTCTTGCGATTCCGGAC
>DFYY01000022.1 GCA_002383485.1 Bacteroidales bacterium UBA4070
TTGAGTCCACTCCGATAACCCTTTTTTTTTCAACTGAATGAGAATCGGGTATTCTCGGACACGGACAAGTTGTTTGGCAAAACGTGCGTTAAAAATGATTTAATCGCAAAATAGAGTTCGACAAACAGCAATTTGACCGAATATTTTGCAAAAAACAGAGTTATTTGACATAATTGTTTTATGTGTCTCAGAATCCGGACAAAGTTCACCCACAAACAACGGATATTGGCCCACATTTGGTGTTTGATTTCGCCCCGGTACCTGCTTTTGGCATTTGGATAATGGTATCCTAACTGGAAAATGGTGGCTTCAACATTGTTGCGGAACTGTAACGTTTCAATGGGCGTTTCTGCTATTTGTTTCCGGACCAGGTATCCGTCAATATCTTTTTGGGTAAAGTACCGGTAAGCTTTTTCTGTTTTGATACGCCACTTAACGGTACCCTCTTTGCTGATAATCGTTTTTGAACCAACAATCTCGTTGGTTATCGTATCAAAAACAGACAGTTCCCCATTTTCGGAGAAGTTGAACTGGTACCTGCTTTTTGCCCCTTGTATGGCATGCAGGTACAGATCAATCTCGTTGTCCTTGCAAAATTTCTGGTTATCAGGGCTGTGGTAAGCGCCATCAGCATGTGTGGCTTCAATTTTATCCGGGAATACTTCCTGTGACTTTTCAATGCCGTCCTGGAGAAAATCAACGTCAGAAGTACTTGCTTTTCTCACGTCGACATGACCGATCAGGTTCAGGGGCTTGTCATCATCACAACTTTCGGTTATATTGATGCTGTAACCTTTCACCTTCTGGTCATCCTTGTTCCGGTAGTGACAGTCTGTATCGTGGGGTGACTGAACCGATTTGGCCGATATTTCTTCTTTTTCACGGGCAACGACCACTTTTTTGTCATCTACCCGGTACTGCTCGCCAAAAACCCGGTGGAGGGTTTGATAATGAACATCTGATGAAGACGAAAACAAGGGCAATATCTTGTATATCAAGCTCCCAAGCTCCTGCAAGCGGTTTTTGACCTCTTCGCCGGAGCAAATGTAAACAACTTTATTGCCTTCCAGTTTGAGCAGGTCATCTAACCGGTCTTCGGTGGCTTTGTCGAGTTGCCCGGACTGTTTTGCCTGTTTATAAAATAAACGAAGTGTTTCATGGATTAATTCATAGCGGCTAAGCCAGGCAATGTTGCCGCCCAACAGTTTACTGTCCATGCGGATGCGCTTCCCGCTAACTTCAAATTCAGCACATTGTCCTTTGGTGATTTGCGCGAAAACAGTTTCAAAGAGGTTCTCGCCTTTTTCCTTTGCATATTCCAGGATGCGTTTGCGGAACAAATAATAAGTGGATTCGGTAGGGAGCGGACTGTCAGCATTATGCAATCCCAAGGCGCTGCGCACCAACAGGTTAAAACGACAGTTCTCAAAAATCTTTTGGTCGCTTAAGCCTTCGGCTTCTTTGAGTATCATCATGGCAACCAGTACACGGACAGGTGCATTTGGGGTGCCGTTATCCTCACAATATAAAGGACGGAAGATGTTTTCATCAATGCGCATGGTAACCTGTTTACGAAACTGGTTATGCCAGGCATGCGCATCTTCGTACATTTTTAGAGAATTGCCGGAAAACAAAGTTTTAGGCGAAGTGAATATGTTAAGTTGGCTCGATCCTGATGATTTCTTAAACATTTGATGCTCTTTTAAATTATGCAAACAAGATACATAAAATAATTGAAATATACAAGTAAATATCTGAATATTAATTAATTAAATTTAAAAATACTTTTCGGAGTGGACTCATCATTGAAGATCTGAAGCGCATCATTTTCTTTCAGAGACAGGAAATCATCAGTTTGATGAAAAAATTGATGTTCTTGAACGGGAATTGGCCCGGCACACAACAAAGAAGGACAGTAACAACAGCTCTTTGCCCCCTTCTAAGGATGAGAACAGGCCACCACGCACAGTTAGTCTTAGAGAGAAAGGGAATCGTAAAGCAGGAGGACAACCCGGGCATGACGGCCATACTCTTAAGATGACAGATAACCCGGATGAGATTATTGAACATCGTGCATGTTTTTGTCCTGAATGCGGGAAAGATGTGAGCAGCCAGCCTTTTGAGCTTTTTTGGAAAAGACAGGTTATTGATATTCCGGTCATTAAACAGATAGTAACCGAACACCGGGTTTATAGGTGCACCTGCACTTGCGGCAAAGTTGTGGAGAGTGATTTCCCAGTTGATGTTGACAGTCCTGTCAGGTATGGTAAAGGCATTGAATCACTCATTGGTTATCTTAGCGTAAGACAATACCTTCCCTTTAAAAGGCTCCGGGAAATGATGGGCGACATATTTGCTGTTCAGATTAGTGAATGAGGCCTTCACCATTTGCTGAACCGGCTTGCAGCCAAGGGTTCTGATGCCTGCGAAATGATACGCCAGAAGGTAATGAACAGCTGAGTCATCGGAACAGACGAGACGGGGATGAAAATCAACGGAAAAAAACATTGGTTCCGGACCTGGCAAAATAACAGAGCTACTTATATTGCTGCTTCTGAAAACAGGGGCACAACCACGATAAATGAAAACATGAGCGGAATCTCCAAAGATGCTGTACTTGTTCATGATTGCCTGAGGGCTCATTTTCAAACCCCGGTAGGCAAGCATCAGCTTTGTACGGCTCATCTGGAGCGTGAGACCAAATACCTTGAAGAGCGGTATAAAGTGGACTGGCCTGTCAGATTCCGGGCTATGCTCAAAAAAGCACATAAACTTAAAAACCAACTTACTCCTTCCCTCTATTACTATCCTGATCAACTCCGATCCGACCTGGAAAATGAGTTGGAGTGTCTCTTGAAGGAGCCTTTGGACCCAAAGCACAAAGAGATGATCTCTTTTCAAAAGGAGAGTATAAAATACCGTGATCATGTCTTTACCTTTCTCTATCATCCGGATGTACCAGCAGATAATGATAGTTCGGAAAGAGCCATACGAAATGTCAAAGTCAAACAGAAAATATCCGGACAGTTCAAAATATTGAACGCTGCTGAAAACTTCGCTATCCTGGGATCCATTATTAATACTGCCATAAAGAATAATCAAAATGTGGTAGGAGCTTTAAGTGTCATCTCTGCCTATAAAAGGGGCTGATTCATTCTATTATTACTAACTTCAGGCACCCTGGGTACTCAAAACTCCAGGCACTGATTAGTTACAAAGAGGCTAATAATTTGTTTTTTTCAAAATAATGCTATTTTTGCAGTTGTGAGTAATTCATCAAAACCCGAATTAACCTAAATAATTAAAGTATGAAAAAGATCCTAATGATTCTTGTACTGGCTATGACTACCACGGCTTTAGCGCTTGGACAGACAGTACAGATCAGGGGTACTGTGACCAACGCTGAGGACGGTCTGGGTATACCTGGTGTAACTATTACTGTGAAAGGGACTACCGTCGGTGCCATGTCCGATATTGACGGTATGTACAGCCTGAATGCTCCTGTCGGAGCAACTCACCTTGTTTTTTCATATGTTGGTATGCTAAAGCAGGAGGTAGCTATCGCTGACAGGACAGTTATTAATGTAAGCATGGAGTCTGATCTTCAGGTGATAGATGAGATTCTGGTTGTAGCCTATGGTACAGCGAAAAAGTCATCTTTCACTGGTTCTGCTGAACTAATTAAGTCTGATGAGCTTGCCAAGATACAGACTGCATCGGTAGCAAAAGCACTTGAAGGTGCTGCTCCCGGTATCCAGGTGACTGGCGGAACCGGTCAGCCCGGCTCGAGTGCAAATATCAGAATCCGTGGCATTGGGTCCGTGAACGCCTCCAGTGCTCCTCTTTATGTTGTTGATGGTGCACCGTTTGACGGTTCACTCAGTTCAATCAACACCAACGACATTGAGTCAATCACAGTTCTGAAAGATGCAACTTCAGCTGCTCTTTATGGTGCTCGCGGTGCTAATGGTGTGATTATCATCACTACCAAGAAGGGTATTTCAGGTCAGCCATCGCTGAACTTCAAGGCAAGTGCAGGTCTTGTGAACCGTGCATTACCGGAGTATGACCGTGTCACGATACCTCAATATTATGAGCTCATGTGGGAAGGCTGGGTCAATGCTCTTGACCTTGGCGGAACATACACCCGGGACCAAGCAGTGGCTATCGCCAGTGGCGGGACATCCAACGGTATCGTAGGCAAGCTTGGAGGTTACAACAGTTATGATGTGCCCGCAGCTTCGCTTATAGGTACTGACGGCAAGCTGAATCCCAATGCAAATCTCCTTTATTATGATGACTGGAATGAGGAACTGGCACAAACAGGTCTCAGGCAGGACTATAACCTCTCCATCAGCGGTGGCAATGATCAGGGCAACTATTTTGCCTCTATTGCCTACCTTGATGAAACAGGTATGGTTAAATGGTCAGATTACAACCGTATCACCGGTCGCGTTGGTGCATCCTCAACAGTGAACAAATGGCTCGCATTTGATGCTACAGTATCAGGGTCAACCTCAAAACAGAATGGTTTTCTTGCTGAGGGTACTTATACAACAAACCCGTTCTACTTCGGCCGTATGATGGGACCAATCTACCCTATCTATCAGCGCAATACTGACGGCACCATCAAACTTGATGCCTCAGGTAACCCTGTATATGATATGGGTGGCGGATCAAGCGTATACAAGTGGGCAGGCCATACCCGTCCCTATGCGCCGAATTCAAACCTGATTGTTACCCTTCCTCTGGATGAAAGATCAACAGCGCTCAACTCAATATCAGCACGCGTTGGAACTGAGATAACATTCCTCCAGGACTTCAAATTCCGCGTGACAGGCAACACCGATATGAACAACTATTTCTATACAACCTACCAGAACAATAAATTCGCAGATGCGGAAGCAGTAAAGGGACGGTCAACAAAAGAATATGAGAAGGTTGTTTCTTATACCCTGAACGAGATCCTCACATGGAATAAGATGTTTGGTATGCACAGTGTATCCTTGCTGGCTGGTCATGAAAACTACCTTTATAACTCCAGTAATGTATGGGCAACCAGGACAGGGTTTACAATCACCACTACTGAACTGGTAGCAGGATCTGTTGCTGAAGGATCAAGCTCAGCATCTGATCAGTATAGTCTTGAGGGTTACCTTTTCCAGGCTTCATACAACTATGCTGACAAGTACTACTTCTCAGGATCATACCGTTATGACGGTTCTTCACGTTTTCACGTTGATTCACGCTGGGGTTCATTCTGGTCTCTTGGTGGTTCATGGAGACTTAATGAAGAAGATTTCCTTGCTTCCACAATGTGGATTGACAACCTGAAAATCAAGGCTTCATTCGGTGAGCAGGGTAATGACAACATCGGTAATTACTACGGTTGGCAGAGTCTTTATTCTTTTGATGACAGGAATAACGGAAACATCAATGGCGCTGTTCACTCGCAGCTTGAAAACAGGGACCTGAAATGGGAGAAAAATACGAACATAAATGCTGGTCTCGAATTCGGTTTCTTCAACAGGGTCAGGGGTGTGTTTGAGTTCTTCAGGAGAGAATCAAGCAACCTGCTGTTCAGTGTTCCGCTTCCGGAATCAACCGGTATTTCTTCAAAATGGGCAAATATTGGTACTATGAACAACACCGGAGTTGAAATTCAGCTGGGGGTTGATGTTATGAAAGCCGGTGGTTTCCTTTGGACCATTGACTTAAACGGAACCTCATATACCAATAAGATCACCAAGATGCCTACCGGACCTGACGGGAAGCCCCAGGAGATAATTTCAGGCACCAAAAAACTATCAGAAGGCCATTCGATCTATGATTTCTGGTTGAGGGAATCTGCAGGTGTTGATCCTGAAAATGGTGATCAGCTTTATTACATGGATGAAAAAGATGACGATGGCAATATCACCGGTCGCACTACAACCAACAACCAGAACCTTGCCAGTTATTACTATGTTGGAAGTTCAATCCCCAAATTGTACGGTGGTTTTACCAACACTTTCTCATACAAGGGATTAAGCCTTTCAGCTCTTCTTACCTACCAGGTAGGTGGTTTGATGTATGACTCAAACTGGGCTGCCCTGATGCACACAGGTGCATTCGGCAGTAACTGGTCAACAGATATCCTTGACCGCTGGCAGAAGCCCGGTGACGTGACAGATGTTCCCAGATTGCAAAATAACCTTGCTCGTTTGAATGCAGCCTCCTCACGTTATCTTATAGGATCAGACTTCCTCTCACTGAGGAACGTCACCCTCACCTATACCCTTCCTGCATCGCTTGTCAGGAGAGTAGATCTTAAGGACGCAAAAATATTTGCTACAGGTGATAACCTCGGATTGCTGTCAAAAAGAAAAGGCATGGATCCCCAGCAGTCATTTGCAGGGACAGCTGATTTTACATATGCACCCAGCAGGATTATCAGTGTTGGGCTTAATCTAACTTTCTAAACAGAATTGACAATGAAAAAATTAATCCAAATACTTATGGCTTCAGCCCTGGTCCTTTTCGTGGGCTGTAGTGAAGACTATCTGGAAAGAGTTCCGACCGACAGTATTACTGACGCGGATCTCTTCTCAACAGTTGTAGGTGCTCAGACTGCCATTCAGGGTATACACAGGTCAACATACCAGTTCTACGGTGCTCATGACAAGTTTGGTCAGAAATCAGTTGACCTTGCCATGGATCTCCTTGGTGAAGATATGTATCAGACTGAACGTGGTTACGGTTGGTTTGTGTCCTGGTATCAGTACATTGACCACAGGAACATCAATTCGGCCAACCTTGAATACATATGGGAGTATTACTATGACATCGTAGACAACGCTAACCTCATCATAGCGAATATTGACAACGCTTCAGATGCTGCCCTTAATGCCGAAAGAGTTAACAATATCAAGGGCCAGGCCCTGACTTACAGGGCATACAGCTTCTATCAGCTTGTGCAGCTCTATGCTTCCAGGTATATAATTGACGGTACCAACAGCCAGCTTGGTATTCCTATTCCGCTTGTGGCATCACAGGAAGGATTGGCAAGATCAACAGTTGAGCAGGTTTATACCCAGATATTCAAAGACATAAATGATGCTATTACTGCCTTTGAAGCCGCTCCGACAATTGGCCGCGCCAATAAGTCAGAGATCAACCTCAGGGTTGCCCAGGGGATGAAGGCTCGTTTCTCTCTTACAACCGGCAAATGGGCAGATGCAGCAGCTATGGCTCACGCTGCAAGAACCGGTTTCGCTCCGACTGCCGACAATGAAAGCGGTATGAACAGCACCACTGATCCGGAATGGATGTGGGGAGCCGTTCTCATCGATGAGCAGCAGACAAGTTATGCTTCATTCTTCTCACACATTGACCCGTTATTTGGTGGTTATGCAACTCTGGGTAACCATAAGTGTCTCAGCACTGCTGTCTATGACTTCATGTCAGATACTGATACCCGTAAAGGCATGTTCCTTACATTTGCCGGCAAGCCACGCGTTGGCCAGAAATTCACCGGATGGGGGGAGTGGACCAATGACTACCTTTATATGAAAGCAGGCGAGATGTACCTTATCGAAGCTGAAGCACTGGCTCGTCAGGACATGTTTACAGAAGCACAGGATGTTCTCTTTGAACTCATCTCCTCAAGGGATCCGGCTTATGTCAAGAGTACACTAACAGGCGATGCATTAATCCAGCACATCCTTATGCACAGACGTGCCGACCTGTGGGGCGAAGGACTCCGTTTCCTTGATATCAAGAGACTGGGAATTCCTCTCGACAGAAGAAATCTTGGACATAATGAAACGCTGTGGAATGGTGTTGATTTTCGTGAGCCGACTTCACTGGACCTGATTTTCCTTATCCCCAAGCAGGAGATGGATGCTAACCCGCTTATGGTTCAGAATGATATTGAATAATCAATAAAAGATTATTCTCATGAAGATAAAAGAGGCTGTCTCATCAAAAGACAGCCTCTTTTTGGTGCGCCCGGCATGGGCGATAACTATAGGGTGGAAGTCCCGAACGCACCCTGACAGTGGGAAGCGTTAGCTGAAGGCCAGAATCATGGAGCTGACATCAAGGAGTAACGGATGGGGATATGAACGGAGGAAGGAAGCACTGAGCCGGTACATTAAAGGTTGGGTGCAATACTTCAGGCTGGCAGACATGAAGGAGCTGCTGATAAGTGTTGATAAGTAGTATCGCCGGAGGCTACGTATGGTTATATGGAAACAATGGAAACGGATAAAGACCAAGATAGCTAACCTCGTTAAGCTGGGCATTAAGAAACAAAAGACTTACGAGTGGGCGAACACGAGGAAAAGCTATTGGCACGTTGCTGGCAGTTTTATCCTCGACACTACTATTACCACTGAGCGTCTCCGCCTTGCCGGCTACGTCCTTTTCTCGGACTACTTCATGAAGGTGAAAGTTGTATCTTAGGGAACCGCCGTATACGAGACCCGTACCTACGGTGGTGTGAGAGGTCGGAAAATGAAATAGGAGGAAACCTATTTCATTTTCCTCCTACTCGATTGCACGGCCCGGGCCCATCCAATTTCCTGGTGGCCGGTTTTATGACGCTGTTATCTGTTGCGCCTGAACCTCGACGGATTCTCATTACGCCGTTTTCTGATCCTCTCCGTCCTGACCCGGAGTATCGTGTAGATGACCAGCAGCACGATGATGCCTATTAAAAAGGGCTTTATGTTCTCCGGTGAGGTCATTTGATTCCGTTAAGGTTCCTTGTTGAACGTTTACCTCATATCAATCACATCCACGCCTTTGTGGTCAGCCGCATTAAAGGTAAAGTAGCCGGCAGGCGGACGGAAGGTAAGATCATATGTGGTAGCAGTCAGGGTGAGGGTCATGCCATCCTTGGTACGGTATTCCGCGGATCTGAGGTCATACAGGGTTTTGCCAATAGTAAGCCTTATATGAACAAGGTTGACGTTAATATCTTCAGGATACAGATCGATGATCCACTCCTTCGCATTCTGTTCAAGAAGCCTCACCTTGTATCCCTTCTCATGCATCGCGAAGAGGAGGGAGGGTTTGGAAATGAACGACTCATCAGAAGGGTCCGGTTCGGTTATTGTCACTTCATTTGCCTCAGGCATGTAGTTCCACACAGCCTTGCCGTCTGTCCGGATAAGATTGTCAGGAAGTGTAAGCATGTAGCTGTCGCCTTTGATCACAACCGTGCCGCTCATTTCAGTCTCCTCGTCCTCCTGTGCATCGTAAGCCAGAATGTCAAAATCAATCTTCACCGAAGGGGCAGATACGGCTTTTTTGCTGAATTCCGATAGCACCTTCACGGCTTCCGGGTCCTTCTGTGAAAAGGCAGCCACGGCAGCCAGCAATAGTACAATAATAAGTCCTGTTTTTTTCATCTTAAAGATTCTCTTCACCGAGTCTCTTCAAAATCTGTTCCAATGTTTGCGGATCCTGCACAATCACCTCCCTGGCCTTGCTTCCCTCGAACGGTCCGACAATGCCTGCAGCTTCCAGCTGATCAATGATACGGCCTGCACGGTTGTAACCCAGCTGCATCCTGCGCTGGATAAGTGAGGTTGATCCCTGCTGATGCTGAACCACCAGCCTGGCGGCCTCGTCGAAGAGCGGATCACGCTTTTTCAGGTCCACGTCATTATTTCCGTTGCCCGTATCTTCGTCGCCAACATACTCAGGCAGGTGGAATGCGGCCGGATACCCCTGCTGCGATCCGATATATTCCGTAAGCTCTTCTATCTCAGGTGTATCAATAAATGCACACTGTACCCTGACAGGCTCCCCGCCCTGCGAGATCAGCGCATCGCCACGGCCCACAAGCCTGTCGGCACCGGTGGTGTCAAGTATGGTGCGGGAGTCGACCCCCGAGAAGACCCTGAAAGCAATTCGTGAGGGGAAGTTTGCCTTGATGAAGCCGGTGATAATGCTTACAGAGGGCCTTTGCGTTGATATGATGAGATGTATCCCCACAGCCCTGGAGAGCTGGGCCAGCCTTCCTATCGGCGCCTCCACATCACGGCCCGATGTCATTATAAGGTCGGCAAATTCATCAATGATGAGTACGATATAGGGCATGAAATCATGTCCCTTTTCAGGATTAAGCCTCCTTGCAATGAACCTGTCGTTGTATTCCCTGATGTTCCTGGTCTGTGAAAGTTTCAGCAGTTCCAGGCGGTGATCCATCAGAATGCAAAGCGAATTCAGGGTATTGATCACCTTCTTGGTGTCGGTGACGATTGCATCCTCCTCATCGGGAAGCTTGGCCAGGAAGTGGCGTTCGATCTTCGCGTAGAGAGGAAGCTCCACCCGCTTCGGATCGATAAGAACGAACTTCAACTCTGCCGGATGCTTTTTGTAGAGCAGCGAGGTGATGATTGCATTCAGCCCCACGGATTTACCCTGCCCGGTGGCCCCTGCAACAAGCAGGTGAGGCATTTTTGTCAGGTCTATTATAAACGGATCATTCGTAATAGTACGGCCGAGAGCCAGCGGCAGTTCATGCTTGCTGTCAGTGAAATCGCGTGATGAGAGCAGCCCCTTCATTGATACTATCTCTGCCTTCTTGTTCGGGACCTCTATACCGACAGTGCCACGGCCGGGGATAGGAGCTATGATCCTGATACCCAGGGCTGACAGACTGAGGGCAATATCATTGTCAAGCGATTTTATACGGTGAATCTTGACTCCCCTGTCAGGCACCACCTCGTAGAGAGTCACTGTAGGCCCCACGGTGGCCGAGATCTGTTTGATCGTGATCTTGTGGTCAGCCAGTGTCTTCAGGATGATCTCCTTGTTGGCGTTCACCTCGTCATGAGTGGTGGAGCCTGGGCTGCGGTAATCTCGCAGCAGCGCCAGGGTGGGAAACTTGTAGCGCGACAGTGAGAGCCTCGGATCAAAGGGGGGCAGATCGGATGGGAGTTCATCCTCAACGGGTTCAACGGTCAGAGGCTTCTTGTTTCTGTCAATCACTTTTATCAGGGGCCTGTCATCAGGCACTTCCGGCTGCCTGTAGAAATCGTCAACATCATCCGTCTCCTCCTCGTCAGCCCTGAGCGGCTCCTCTTCAATGGAGGGGAAATTTTCCTCCGGGGCAATGACAGTATCTTCAGTTACAATATCCTTTTTCCGGTTCTCGCCTGATATCACTGATACACCAGCCCTGGCAACGGATGCAATTGGTTTCCTGATTGTCTGCGGGCTGACGTGAAGAGCGAAGATGAGATAGGCAATGGTCAGCACCAGCAGCACGGCGCCGGTCCCCACCTTGCCAAGTACTCCGTTCAGGTATCCCGACACCATGAATCCGAATTCACCGCCTGGACCGGCGCCGAGAAACGTGGAATGGCCCGCGAAATAACCCAGAATGGCAGAGATCAGCACGGTGGCCAGGAGAAATCGAAGCACATTCTTCCAGAGCCTGAAATACCTGACCTTCAGCAGGGCCAGGCCGAAGGCGCCGGTTATCAGCGGGATGAAGAACGAACCCAGCCCGAAACCGTTGAATATGAAGTAGTGACTTAACTGGAATCCAATCTTTCCGCCCCAGTTTTCATAGGGCTGGTCGCCCGCTTCAGCCGTGACAAGGCTCTGGTCAGCCTTCCCGTTAGATACATATGAAATAAAAACCACGAGCAGGTACAATGCGAAGACCAGCAGCACGAGGCCGGCAATAAATCTGAAATTCTCTCCTGATGAATTTGCAGGTGAACCCTTCTTCTGGGATGATGACCCGTTTCCTTTCTTCTGTTTGCCCATCCTGCAATGTAATTACTGTGCCCTCTGTATGCGGTTTTTTAAACAATTAGCAAAGGTAAGAAAAATGGTTGACCGCCGGGGTATTTTAAAATGAAATCATTTTAAGGATGAGCGTGTCGAGATACTTCGCAGTAACCTTCCTGTAATTCTTTTTCTTTTCAAACTCCTTGTCAGGTATCTGTTTGACCAGTACCTCGTCAGCTGTAAACTGAAGTTCAGCATCACCGATAATATAGAAAAAATCCATCAGCACCCCCTCAATCTCCCTGTAAGGTGTCATCCTGTTCGGATTCTCCGCCTTGATCTCATTGGTGTACCAGATGTAGCGGGTAGTTTCGTTATCCGGAATGTTTACCCTGGCCTGCTTGCAGTTGAAACCGCAGATAACAGATCTTCTGCCGGTGTCGTGAATTGTCATCCCTTTCATCGAGTCGAATCCGGGTTGAATGTCTATGTAGTTGCCTTCGAAATAATATTTGAATGAGAGGATGTTGAGATAGGTGTCGTAGATGTTCTCCTTTGGGTTGACCACCGTAGTCACTCCTGAATTACCGATGGGTGTCTTCAGGCTTGTGTTGATAAGGTCATTCCGGAAAGCTATTACAAGTTCCTTCGGGAGCAGGTCAGTTGACATTGATGATGGGTTGCTGACGTATTTAATATTGTAATAGATTTCGCCCTCCTTCATGTTCTTGTAGACACCGTCTCCCCTGCATGAAGCAAGCAACAAAACCGTCATAAGAACTGGGATTGAAGGTAGGGAACTCTTGTTCACGCGTCGCTGTTTGGCTGTAAATGTAGTAAAAATGCAAAATCCATCTGTCACGGTATGCCGTGATACAATAATATAAACTCAGTTCCCGGGTGAATAATATTTCCCATGGTTTAATTTCGATTAAAATTTTAGCTTTGTCACCTGAGTAAAACGACCGAAATGAGCAAGAAGCTTGCAGTTATTGCCCTTGGAGGCAATGCTCTCCTGAGGGGCGACCAGTTAGGGACGATAGAGGAGCAGGAACAGAATACAACTGATACTCTTGAGAACCTTGTGTTTCTGCTGAAGGAGGGTTATGACATTGTAATCACCCACGGTAACGGCCCGCAGGTTGGGAATATCCTGATGCGCAACGATGCCGGTGAGCAACTGTATGGCATCGCGCAGATGCCGTTGGACATTTGCGTGGCAGATTCGCAGGGCGGAATAGGTTACATGATCGAGCGGATGTTCAAAAACGTTCTGAACAAACATGGCATAGACAAGAACGTGGTTTGTCTTATCACCACGGTTGTTGTTGACAAGGATGACCCTGCCTTCAGCGATCCGCAGAAGAGGGTAGGCAAGATCTATACAAAGGAGCAGGCTGATGAGCTCGCTAAGGCGAAGGGATGGGTTTTCCGGGAGGAGGTCAAGGCTCAGGGCGGATTCCGGAGGGTGGTGCCGTCACCCAAACCGGTGAGCATCATGAACAATGAACTGATACGCGAACTTGCACTGCGCGGCAACATAGTCATTGCAGCCGGCGGCGGCGGTGTGCCGGTTTATATCGATGAAAAGAAGGATGTCAGGCCGGCCGAGGCAGTCATTGACAAGGACCTGGCATCATCGCTGCTGGCATCGACGATAGGTGCGGATGAGTTTTATATACTGACTGATGTTCCTTATGTTTACATAAACTACAAGAAGCCGGATCAGGAGATAAAGGAGTTTCTGAATTATGAGGATACGCTGAAATATCTCAATGAAGGTCAGTTTACAAAGGGCAGCATGGCGCCAAAGATCGAAGCATGTCTTAACTTTGTCAAATCCGGCGGCAGCAAGAGTGTGATCACCGAGGCCTTCAAGCTTGAGGACCGCAGGTATGGTACGAAGATAACCATGGAATATGACTAGGCCGGAAGATTTGCGAGTTGCGAGTTGCGAGTTGCGAGTTGCGAATTGCGATTGAACCCGCCGGACATAAAAGAATTGTATAACAGACAGCAGGCAATAGTGAATTAGTAATCAAATTATCAGAAGGTCTGACTGCATGACCGCATTACTGCACGACTTTCAGACTTTAGACTTTTAATAAATAATAATTATGGCATACAATTTACGCAACCGCAGTTTCCTGAAGCTGCTCGACTTCACCCCTGAGGAGATCAAATTTCTCCTTGACCTATCATTTGAGCTCAAAAAGGCGAAATATGCCGGAACCGAACAGCCCAGGCTGAACGGCAAGAACATCGCTCTGATATTCGAGAAAACCTCAACCCGCACCCGCTGTGCCTTCGATGTTGCAGCGTTTGACCAGGGAGCACACGTCACTTACCTGGGTCCCTCCGGATCACAGATCGGACACAAGGAATCGATGAAAGACACCGCCAGGGTGCTCGGCAGGATGTATGACGGCATAGAGTACCGTGGTTACGGGCAGGAGATAGTCGAGGAGCTTGCAGCATATGCCGGTGTGCCGGTGTGGAACGGTCTTACAAATGAGTTTCATCCCACCCAGATACTGGCCGACTTCATGACCATGCTGGAGCATACTGACAAGCCAATAAACAAGATCAGCTTTTGCTATCTGGGTGATGCCCGCAACAACATGGGCAATTCACTCATGGTTGGCGCTGCCAAGATGGGCATGGATTTCCGTGCTGCTGCCCCGAAGGCATGCCAGCCTGCAGACGACCTTGTGAAACAGTGCCGCGAGATAGCCGTAACCACAGGAGCAACGATCACACTCACGGAGGATGTTGCCGAGGCAGTAAAGGGTGTGGACTTTCTATATACCGATGTGTGGGTGTCAATGGGTGAACCTGAGTCTGTCTGGGAAGAGCGGATAAGGTTGCTGAAACCCTACCAGGTAAATGCAGAGGTTATCCGGCTCACCGGCAACCCGGGAGTTAAGTTCCTGCATTGCCTGCCAGCCTTCCACAACAGGGAGACAAAGATGGGAGAGGATATCTTCAAAAAGTACGGTTTGGATGGTTTGGAGGTGACGGAAGAGGTATTCGAGTCTCCGCATTCGATCGTCTTTGATGAGGCAGAGAACCGCATGCATACTATCAAGGCGGTGATGGTGGCCACCTTGGGGTAATTTCGATTTGCGAATTGCGATGTGCGAATTGTGTAAATCGCAAATTTATACTATCAGTGCTTTGATGAAATAGAATGTCATAAGCAGTGATGCAGCGAGTTTCAATCCCACGCCGGTAAGGAAACCAAGCAGGCTTCCGAATCCGGCTTTAAGGGCATATTTGACGTCATCCTTGAATATCAGCTCGCCTATTACGGCCCCGATAAACGGTCCGATGATTATGCCCAGCGGTCCCAGGAAGAGCCCTATTATCAATCCTACCGTGGCACCCCTCATCCCGTACTTCGAGCCACCAAACTGGCGTGTACCCCATATGGGAACCACGTAGTCAATCACTGTGACCACCACTGCCACTATACCCAGTATTATGAAGAGGTTCTTGCTGATGTCTGCAAACCGTGTGAAGTGCAGTACCACCAGCCCCAGGTAGGTGAGCGGCGGGCCGGGAAGGATCGGCAGCAGGCAACCTGCAATGCCAAGTATCATCAGAACAATGGCAAGAGCCAATAGTAAATATTCCATCTGTCTGGTGGTTTCAGTCTGTAAGAAGGGCACTCTTACCTGGTGCCCAGTTCATCAAAATCAACATCGGAAAATTCGCCTGCAGCGACTTCGCTGACGGCCTCCTCAGTCTCTTCGGATCCGACAGGTAATGAATGAAACACCACTCCGTTGCCTGCAAAGGCTACTGCTTCGCGAAGGCCTTCCGTAAACTTTTCAAAATCCTCCTTATACAAAAAGATTTTGTGTTTTTCGTAAAACATCTTTCCCTCTTTCCCAAGCCGCTTCTTGCTTTCAGTGATAGTCAGGTAAAGATCTTCATGGCGTGTTGACTTTACGTCGAAAAAGTAAGTTCTCTTTCCCGCCCTGACAACTTTTGTAAATACCTCATCCTTATCACTTCTCTCATTCTGACCTTCAATTCTTCCTTTCTCTGCTTCCATCAGTGGTGAATGTTTTAGGGTTTCAATCGGTTAGCACGCTCAAATGTAACAATAATTTTTTCATATCAAAATGAGACAAATAAAAGTCGATACTTTTTTGACTCCGGTGTTTCACCTACTGCCCTTTTTTCTAACTTTGCTGCCTGGAAAAAATGTTCTTTAAATGATAAGCAGAAGACAACTCAGGATAAAGGTGCTGGCTGTGCTCTATGCCTGTAACAGGAAAGAGCCTGATGACCTTGATACGGCTGAGCAGGAGCTGACGCTTAGTATCCGGAAGAGTTACGACCTTTACCACTACCTGCTCCTTCTGCTCATAGCTCTCTCAGATCTGGCACGTGAGAAGGTGGTACTTTCAGCCAACAAGAAAATGCCGGGTCCGGAGGATATTAATCCCAACAAGCGCTTTGCAGAGAACAGGCTCATTGCCCAGCTGAGGAATAATGAGGCGTTACGCATGTATGCTGAAGCCATGCCGGCATTATGGACCAGGAAGGACAAACTCAACAGCATGAGATCACTCAGCCGCTGGCTCTCAACACGCGGTCTGTCATGGTCTGACCATCCGGAAGTGGTGAGGAGCCTCTTCAGCGAGATGACAAGATGGGAAGTATACAATGCCTATATGACTTCTGAGGAGGACAGCTATAAGGCAGATCAGCGTTTCATCAGAGAACTGGTAACGAAACTTATTCCTGCATCGGAAGACCTTGCGGCAAACCTCGAGGAGCAGTCTGTTTACTGGAATGACGATCTCCCTTTTGTCTCGGCCATGATCCGCAATTCACTCAGCAAGTTCAGGGAGCATGATGACGGAAGAAACATCAGCATGCCGCCGCTCTTTACCAATGATGATGACGAGCAGTTTGTACGGGTACTGCTGAGGAAATCAATCCTCAACAGTGAGAAAAACAATGCAATGATTGATGCCCATACCACCAACTGGGAGGTCGAAAGGATTGCGCTGATGGACAAGCTGGTGATGCAACTTGCTATTACCGAGCTGGTTGAATTTCCGGAGGTGCCGGTGAAAGTCACGCTTAATGAATATATTGAAATCGCAAAAGAGTATAGCACAGCCAAAAGCAGTACTTTTGTGAACGGAATACTTGACAAGATTGTAAAAGAGATGAGGGCCAGCGGCGGTTTCACAAAGGCAGGTCGCGGACTGATAGGGGAATAGCAGCAACAGAGTATTAAACGGAACTTGAGTCAGAATGAAACGGAGTTTAACCTATTTAATGGCAGTCATAATAACAGCAGCCTTTATTGCAGCCTCATGCGGGCACAGTCAGCAGGGCACGGGTAAAAACCAGCTGTCAGACACAACCGGTATGGCGATGATTACATTCAATAATCCGGAGCACGACTTCGGGAAAGTCATGTCAGGGGAAAAGGTGGGATGCATTTTCACATACACCAACACCGGCGATGCCGATATGATCATTACCTCCGCCTCGGCCAGCTGCGGCTGTACCGTGCCGAAATATGACAAGCGGCCGGTGCCACCGGGCGGGTCAGGCACTATTGAAGTGGTGTTTGATACCTCCGGAAGAGAGGGAATACAGACAAAAACAGTTGTAGTTCAATCAAATGCAGAGAATAATTTAGTTATTTTGCGTATTATTGCCGATGTAACGAAAAGCGCCAGATGATATTCATCCTGAAGGTTTCAACTACCTGAAGGGCATCTTGGCAGGCAAAACAGGAATAAAGACAAGTAAAAACAAACACGAACAAAAAAAAATGACAACACTCGCATCAATCTATTTACAGGCTGCACCGGCCCAGGGAAGCCCCAGCCTCATCACCGGACTCCTTCCGCTGGTACTGGTCTTCGTAGTATTTTATTTTTTCATGATCAGGCCTCAGATGAGGAAGCAAAAGGAACTGACCAACTATCGCAATGCAATTGGCAAGGGTGACAAGGTAATAACAACAGGTGGTATCTACGGCAAGGTAGTAGACGTTACTGAGAATGTGGTGACCGTCGAGATCGCCAACGATGTAAGGATAAGGGTTGATAAGAACGCTATCCTTAAGGATCCATCTGACGTCGCTGCCAAGCAGTAAACGATCCTCCTGAGGCGATCCGGTGTCATCGCAAGGCGACGGACGATCGTCCTTAGGTGTTATGCCTTCGCCGCAAGGTAAACAGCACAGTTGCAAAACGAACAGAAGAATGACAGAAAAACGAAACCAGCAGGAACGATTTCTGAACAGGGAGCTCCCTGTTTTTGCCTTTTTCCTGCTGCTTTCGTTTATTTTCTGGTATCTCAATGAGCTGAGCAAGGAGTTGCAGGGCACCATCAACTATCCTGTGAGATATATCAATCCACCGAAGGATCGTATTGTTACCGGTGAGTTGCCGGACAAGCTAGAGATGGATCTGCGGGGACCGGGTTACTCCATACTCAAAGTAAAGCTTTCCGGCAGCAGGGCTCCTGTGGTGATTGACTTCTCGAAGATTACGCCGCGCCGGATACCGGGGACCATGCCGAGGTACTACCTCGTCACATCGGGGCTGATCAGCAATTTTTCAAGGCAGTTGCATGCTGACTTTGATATACTTGCAATCCACCCTGATACCCTGTTTTTTGGCTATGACAAACTGGTGACCAGAAAGCTGCCCGTGAAGCCAATCCTTCATGTGGAACTGGCCGAAGGAAGGAAGGTAATAGTTTTGGCTGACCCTGACAGCATCACGGTCACCGGCCCGCAACACGTGCTGGACACTGTGGACTTCATACCCACAAGGCACCGGAACTTCAAACGGACAAACGAGAACTTCAAGTCGAAGATACCGATTGAAGTCCCTGAATATCTGCAGACAATGCAGAAAAAAGTGACTGTGGAGGTGACAATCACCGGCAAGACGTCGTCATTCTTCGGACTGAAACAAACAAAGGATTAAGTTACCCTGGTGATGGCAAGGAGACTGGGTATAACCGGCGGTATAGGGAGCGGCAAGACAACCGTTTGCAGGATCTTCAGGGTTTTGGGAATTCCTGTGTTTGTTACAGACAACGTGGCAAAGGAACTCATGAACAGCGATGATGAGATCCGTATGCGGCTCAACCAAATTGCAGGTAAGGATCTTTTTCTCTCCGGCTCACTTGACAGGAAAGAACTTGCCAGAATAATATTCAACCGGCCGGATCTTCTCCGTAAGGTCAATGAAGCGGTCCACCCCACGGTACTCAGGCAATTTGACGAATGGGCTTCGGGTGCAGAGGCACCGTATGTTATTATGGAGTCGGCTATACTGTTTGAGGCGGGAGCTGATTCACTGGTTGACAGGGTGGCAACCATATCCGCCCCTGTGGAGGAGCGTATAGCACGGGTTATGGGACGCAATGACCTGAGCCGGGAGGAGGTGATCGGACGAATCAACAACCAGCTTGAGGATGAGGAGAGAGAGGAGCAGTCCTACTATGTTATCAACAACGCGGACAACGAAATGATTATTCCGGAGATTCTGAAGATTCATGAAGATATGCTCCGTATTGCAGGAAAGGATAGGTGATGGGTAAGTTTGCCAAGTGGATAGGCGGAGGCCTTGGCTTTGTCTTCGGAGGCCCGATAGGAGGGCTGCTGGGATTCTTCCTGGGCTCGGTGGTTGACGGAACCTCTGTCAGGTCGGAGCAGACCGGAGGTGACCGCAGGGTATACCGCACAACACCGGGCGATTTTGGGATGAGCCTGATAGTGCTTATTGCAGCCGTGATGAAGGCTGACGGAAAGATTCTGAGGTCAGAGCTCGATTATGTAAAGCGGTATTTCATCACGCAGTTCGGCCCCGAGACGGCACAGGAGGCTCTTCAGATGCTGCGTGACCTGCTCAGGCAGGACATTCCGCTGAGGGATGTATGTAACCAGATAAGGCATAACATGGACTACCCTTCACGGTTACAGCTGATACATATACTCTGGAATATTTCAGCAGCTGACAATCGCTTTGAAACGGCAGAGACAAACGTCATCAAGACAATAGCTGACTACCTCGGCATTACGCATGGCGATTATGATTCAATCAGAAACATGTTTATCCCGTCAACTGACGCAGCTTATCGTGTCCTGGAGGTGGAACGCTCTGCAACGGACGAGGAACTAAAGAAGGCATACAGGAAGATGGCGCTGAAGTATCATCCTGATAAGGTAAACCACCTGGGAGAAGACTTCAGGAAAAATGCAGAAGAGAAGTTCAAGGCGGTCAACGAAGCATGGGATAAGATTAAGAAGGAACGCAATATTGTCTGATAAACAGGTATATATCAATTATTAACAATTAATTATCTAAGAAATGAACCTTAAGGATATTCTGGCTGTCTCCGGTGAAGGCACGCTTTTCAAATTCATTGCCCAGGGCAAGAATGCCGTTATAGTGGAGAATCTTGAGACAGGTCGGCGCTTCAGTGCCGGTGCAACCGCCAAGGTCAGTGCTCTTGATGAGATTGCCATCTTCACCACGGGTGAGGATATGCCTCTGTCAAAGGTCATGGACCGCATCCACGATAAGGAAAACGGAGGGGAGGCGCTTTCACACAAGCAGCCTGATGCCGGGCTGAAGAACTATTTTGCGGAGGTGCTGCCTGAGTATGACCGTGACAGGGTTTATATTTCCGACATCAAAAAGGTGCTGCACTGGTACAATATCCTGCATAAGCTCAACCTTCTTGTCAAGGAAGAGGAGAAGCCGGAAGAGAGTGCCGGAGATGAAGTTTCAGATGCCGCAACCGGAGACGCAGCTAAAAGTAGTACAGGTGTTGCAACCGGAAAAGCAGTCGGCGTTGCTGCCAGTAAAAAAACGGGCGCCAAAGCGAAGGAGAAAGCTGGTTTCAAAGCGGCTTCCAAAACGGAATCTGGTTCAGGCAAGAAGTATAAACCGTCAGGAAGCAAGTAGAATGGCGATCACCAACTTCGGCGGTGACGAGGTGCTTTACGGCTATGATGAGTCAAAGATCATCATCGTTCCGGTGCCGTACGATGCCACAAGTACCTATATCCGTGGTGCAGACAAGGGTCCGGCAGCCATCCTGGAAGCATCTCTCGCGCTGGAGTTCTACGACATTGAGACTGGCTCTGAAGCACACAGGCTGGGCATTCATACAATAGCCCCGCTGGAGAGCGGAGATGATCCTGAAAAAATCACCGAAGCCGTATATCAGGCAGTGTCCCGCATTTTGAGCGAGCACCGGTTCCCGGTTGTCATAGGTGGGAATCATACCGTCAGCATCGGGGCCTTCCGGGCAGTTGCAGAGGCTTTTACCGACATCACCATCCTGCAGCTTGATGCCCATTCCGATCTGAGGCCGGTATACGAGGGATCACCCCTTAACCATGCCTGTGCTGCAGCAAGAGCCCGCGAACATGCGCCCCTGGTCCAGGTAGGTATACGCAGCATGTCAGTTGAGGAACTTCCGTTCGTTGACAGGAAGAGAATCTTCTACGCCCATGAACTGTACAGTGACAAATCGCTGTATGACAGGGCTCTTGATCTGCTTTCCGGGAATGTCTACATCACGGTTGATCTCGATGTGTTTGATCCGTCGGTGATGCCTTCAACAGGCACGCCGGAGCCCGGCGGGCCTGATTACCGTGAGCTGATGTTCTTCCTGAGGGAAGTATTCCTTAAGCGCAATGTTGTCGGATTTGATGTGGTAGAACTGTGTCCCTCAGAATTCAACAAGGCTCCGGATTTCATGGCAGCCAAAGTCATATACCAGATGCTGAGCTATAAGTTCGGCCTGTGACAGCCTACAACGGCCTGTCAAATTGCTTGGCCTCCTCCCATATCTCATTCATCTCGTCCAGGGTCATTTCATGCAATGACAAACCTTGCGCCAGTGTCTTCTGCTCCAGATAGTTGAACCTGCTGATAAATTTCCTGTTTGTCTTCTCCAGGGCAGCCTCCGGGTCTATCTCGTAGAGCCGGGCAGCATTGATGAGCGTGAAGAAGAGATCCCCGAGTTCAGCTTCGATATCAACTTTCTTCCCGGAAGTGACCTCCTGCTTCAGTTCGCCAAGTTCTTCCGTGACTTTGTCCCAGATCTCTTCTCTTGTGTTCCAGTCGAATCCCACACCCCTTACCTTTTCCTGTATCCTGTTGGCCTTGACTGTAGCCGGCAGTGAGGATGGCACTCCGGAGAGTACCGGCTTGTATTCTGAGTGTTCCGTCATCTTCAGCCTCTCCCAGTTCTCCTCAACTTCGCGGGCCCCCCTGGTAACGTTCACATCGCCGAAGACGTGAGGATGCCTGTAGATCAGCTTGCTGTTGATTCCCTCCAGCACATCGCCAATGTCGAATTTGCCGCTTTCTGATCCTATCTTCGCATAGAACGCAACATGCAACATTATATCGCCCAGCTCTTTTTTGATTGAATCACTGTCATCCATTATGATGGCATCAGCCAGTTCATAGGTCTCTTCAATTGTCAGTTTCCTCAGGGTCTGGTTAGTCTGTTTCATGTCCCACGGACACTTGACCCTGAGCTCATCCATTATGTCGAGCAGTCTTGAGAATTCTCTTATTGCCTTTTCTCTCATTTATATAATTATTTAGAACAGGCCGCTGCTTTCGCGGCTTACGTTCCGTGCTTCAACTCTTACGGCATCACCCGTGTCAACCCCGAACAACTGGCACAGGTTTGCACCGTTGATGGAGAGTTCCAGCAGGTCCAGTGAATTGAAACGTGTAACTATTTCTCCTACAGGCTCATCGCTGTAGAGCTTGCTTATTTTCTCTGTATAGTAATTGTTGCTTTTTATCAGGATTCTGAAGTCCCTGCCTTCAAAGACTCTGGAGAAGATTTCACGTGTGATATTGGTTATTGCATTCCCGTAGGAGTCGATGAATATGACACTTCCGATTATTACGTTTCTGTCAATTGTAGCACGTAGCGGCACTTTTTCGGCGAGGGCTCCGATGCGTGTTCCGAGGCTCTCGGGAGCCCGGCCCTCAACGATTGCTGCCGCGGATCTTACGAAGAGGGTAATCTCATCTTCATTGTCTTTGTTGTCAAGGCTGATGATGAGCTCAGGATCCGCGTTCAGTATCAGGTTGAATATTCCGTTGTCGGCTCCGATGAACCAATGGTTGTGTGATCGGACGAGCAGATGGGGGTGTGCTCCGCCGCCCTCGCTGCTGACGAAGATCAGATGGACAGTTCCTTCGGGATAATGGCTGTAGGTATTTCTGATCACGAATGCGCCGTGGCTGATATTGAGTGGGGGTATGCTGCCGGCATTATTCACGATTATGGTACCGGGACAGGCAGAAGAAAGTTTTCCCCTGAGTATCCCGTTGAAGAAATCATCTTCCCTCCACTCGGTGGTCAGCGTTATCAGCGGCATTCCAAAATTGTTACAGCAAAGATAGTCTTCTGCAAAAAATAAACTTACTTTGCGGTATAACGGATGAACAAAAAGGGGCAGGATAATAAGATATTTGAGCACAAAACCGGAGAAAGAACGACAGAAGAGAGGCGGATGACAGAGAGAGTGATAATGCTTGAGGAGATAGACCCGGTAGTCATGCTGGGTCCCAACAACAGGCTTCTTGAACAGATTCAGGGTTATTATCCGAAGGTAAAGCTGATCGCCAGGGGTAATGAGATAAAGTGTGTGGGTGAACCTGAAGAAGTGGCATTGTTTGCCGACAGGATGACAGAACTCATAGATTATTACAGGCGTTATAACCGGATTGAAGAGGGTGATCTTGAGCGGCTCCTGTTCGATGATGAGTACATGAGAACCGCTGCAGGCGGAGACTTCGAAGATGCGCTGGTATTCGGTAACAATGGCAAACCGGTACGGGCCCGTACCGTAAACCAGTTACAGCTGGTAAAAGAATATAGCAACAGTGACTTGATCATTGCAGAGGGGCCTGCAGGTACCGGGAAGACGTACACCGCCATAGCTCTGGCTGTCAGGGCCCTGAAGAATCATGAGGTCAAGAAGATAGTTCTGACCCGTCCGGCAGTGGAGGCAGGGGAGAGGCTGGGCTTCCTCCCCGGAGACATGAAGGACAAGCTGGATCCCTATCTGCAGCCCCTTTATGATGCGCTTCATGACATGATCCCCTTCAGGAAGCTGGAGCAGTGGATCGAGGACGGCACGGTGCAGATAGCACCCCTGGCATTCATGCGAGGCCGGACGCTGGAGAACTGCTTCGTCATATTGGATGAGGCCCAGAATGCAACAATTGGCCAGTTGAAGATGTTTCTGACCCGCATGGGCGTCAGCAGCAAATTCATACTTACCGGTGACACAACTCAGATTGACCTCCCACGAAAAAGTGAATCGGGGCTGATTCAGGCAATGAGGCTCCTGTCAGGCATTGAAGGGATATCAATCATCAGGTTTGATGAGAGGGATATCGTAAGACACCGTCTTGTAAAGAACATTGTCAGGGCGTACGATGCCGAGGAGAAGAACAGAAATGAAGATATGAAACAATCAAACTGAATACCAATGGCAAAGGCTGTTACTTCCACCGATTTCAACTTCCCGCTTCAGAAAGGAGTCTACCGGGGAAAAGTTCGCGATGTGTATAATATTGATGATAAATACCTTCTCATGGTAGTAAGTGACCGCATATCGGCCTTCGACGTCGTTCTGCCGGAAGGTATACCTTATAAGGGACAGGTTCTGAACCAGATAGCTGCCATGTTCCTGGAGATGGTGAGCGATATCGTACCGGTCTGGAGCATTGCATCGCCGGATCCCAACGTAACAGTGGGTGTAAGATGTCAGCCATACCCTGTGGAGATGATTGTCAGGGGTTATCTGACGGGAAGCTCCTGGCGGCTTTACAGGTCCGGAGGCCGGGAGATATGCGGGATACCGCTTCCTGAAGGCATGAAGGAACACCAGCGTTTTGAAAAGCCGCTTATTACACCCACTACCAAGGCGGAGCAGGGGATGCATGACCAGGACATCTCAGCTGTGGAAATAATCAGGTCAGGCCTGGTTCCGGAGCAGGAATACCGCCAGCTTGAGGATTATGCAATGAAGCTTTTCCTCAGGGGTTCGGAGATAGCCGCCAGTCAGGGACTTATACTTGTAGACACCAAATATGAGTTCGGCAAACGGGACGGCAAGATCTACCTGATAGACGAGATTCATACTCCGGACAGTTCAAGGTATTTTTATTCTGAAGGTTACGAGGAGCGCTTTGCCAGGGGCGAACAGCAGCGGCAGCTCTCCAAGGAGTTTGTAAGGGAGTGGCTTATGGCCAACGGTTTTCAGGGGAGAAGCGGCGAAAAGGCTCCGGAAATGACGCCAGGTATCGTCAAAGAGATATCAGACCGCTATATCGAGCTTTACGAAAGAATAACCGGCAGGGAATTTGTAAAGACTGACAGTGAGGATCCCCTCAGGAGAATAGAGAGGAATGTCAACAGCTACCTTAAACAGATGTAAGAGAGATTGGACAGGGGATAAGTAAAAAGAATGTTTCAATAAATGGAAGAAAAGAAGAGATATTTCTCCCGGTTTGGCGCGGCATCAATGCTGATGATTGCAGCTCTGCTGATGACTGTGACAATTGAAGCCCAGACTCAGAATCCGGTTCAGGTCACGGTCCCCGTTACTATCTCCGGAGAGAAGACAGTAGCGGAAGGGAAGGTATACTATATTCACCAGGTGCAGAAGGGGCAGACGCTTTATTCGATTGCCAGGGCCTATACCGTAACCGTTGATCTGCTGATACGCGAGAATGCAATTGCAGACAATGGTATAAAGGAGGGCCAGGTTCTCAGGATTCCTGCCGCTGCCGTGGCACAGGGACAGGTGGCAGCAAAGAACGCGCAGGCGAAAAACCCGCAGCAGTCAGGCGGACAGACCCCGGGACAGACCCCGGGACAGGCAACAGGACAGACTTCAGGTCAGGTTAGCGGACAGCCGCGAACTAACGGGTCTGCCACTGCAGATGCAGTACGCACCACTCAATCTGCCACGAAGCAGGCGAACCAGAATGAACGCTATATTTATCACCGCGTCAGCAGAGGCGAGACTCTCGGAACCATTGCAGGCCAATACGGTATATCTGTACCCGACCTTAAGCGGGCGAACAGGGGCCTGCTCTTTCCTCACGAGGGTGATTACCTTCTGATTCCAAAAAATAAAATCTCTCCTGCACAGGCAGGCAGGAGAACAGTACTGCCGGTCAATGAGATTCCGGTTGATACCGTTTTACAGGATACAATGACAGTTGAAGAGGAGAAGGAGTCATTTACTCTCCCCGCATCAAGGACAGAGATTGACCGGTTGCAGGGCTCCGTCAGGGTGGCCGTGCTTCTGCCTTTCTTTATAAAGGAAAACAACGCCAGATTCCATGCTGATTCAACCAACATTGACACGGATGGGAACAGGAACTACAGAGAGCAGGGCAGATATTCAGGTGCCATCTACGACGGCAGCCTCCCGTTTCTTGAAGCCTATGAGGGAATCCTGGTTGCCGTTGACAGTCTCAGGTCACTTGGCCTGACAGTTGAACTCGACGTGTATGATACCGGTGCTGACACGACGGGTCTTCACCTGCTCATTCTCTCAGGTGCACTGGCCGGCGTAGATCTTATCATCGGGCCGGTATTTTCATACCACATAGAACAGATCGCCGGCTGGGCCGCGGAAAGGGATATACCAATCGTTTCTCCGGTGCCGCTGCGTGACAGGGACATCACCCTCAATAAACCAACACTTTACAGGGTCTTCCCTTCGGAGTCCGTCATTCGTGAAACAATGGCCCGGGAACTGATGTCACACCCTGAAAGCAAGGTGATATTCCTTCATTCTGACAGTTCCATGTATGATCCGGCCACCTCCGCGCTATGGCGAAGGGTAATTGAAGCCACCGGAGGCGATAGTGCTGTTGCAGAGGGCAGGCTTGTGGCTCATCATTATACGGGAGTGACGCAGCAGAGAAATGTTTATGGTAACGTTTCTACACTCGAGAACCTGCTGGATCCTGCACGTGAAAACATCATAGTTCTGGCCACAGCACAGACCCCGATAGTCAGCTCCGCCTTTTCAGCCCTCCACAGCCTGATCAAACGTTATAATATAAAGGTGCTCGGGTATCCTGAGATAAGGGGACTGGAGACAATTGACCTCAAGTATTACTATGACCTCGAGCTCTTTATTCCGGCAGAGAGCTATGTCGACTTTCAATCACCTGCCACGCAGGCATTCAGCTCACTGTTTATGAAAAAGTTCCGTACTGAACCGATGGCGGAGAGCTTTGTGTGGAGGGGATTTGATGTTGCATGGTATTTCATAGGAGGAATAGCGTATCGCGGAAAAGAATTTCTCCGGGATCCGGGCACTTTTAATCCAGCCCTCCTATGTCTTGAACCAGATTTCAGGCGCGACAGCCGTCAGAACGGTTATGAGAACAGGGGTATCTTCTTCCTTCACTATCACAAGGATATGACCATAGAGATCAAACGGCCATGGACGCAGCCGGTTGTGGAAGAGGTATTTCAGAATCCGTTCAGGAAGCCTTTCCCGGGTTCATCAGGACATAATCGAGAACGATAGGTATATCGTCGGGATTGACTCCGTTGGCGGTTAGGACCGGAATGTCATCATTAAAGGCATTGATGAATGCCTCAGAAGTCATCTCTCCTCCTGCCGTTGCGCTCAGGTAGTGCTCTGCAGCCTTGCGAATATTGCCTTGACAAAGAGCAAGATGGCCCATATTGATCCTGTCATAGGGGGTGAGGCCTGTTTCTGACAATCTTTCGAAATACTTTTCTGCTTCCTTATAATTGCCTGTAACGAGATAGCACCAGGCTATAGGTCTCAAAACCCTTGAATTTCCCGGTTTTTCATACTCTACCCTGAAATAGAGCTTCAGGGCCTCCTCGTAATTTCCGGTGTCAAGGCAGCAATGGGCTGCCATAAGTATTGTATTCAGGTCGTCCGGTTCGTTTTGCATCGCTTTGCGGTAAGCTTCCAGGGCTTCACCGGGCCGCCCGAGCTTACGCAGGCAGAGTCCTGTCTTGCGCAGGGTCCAGGTCCTGGCTTCGATCATCAGCGCCAGTGAGTACTTCTCCAGTGCTTTGTCATATTTGCCCTCCTTCTGGTAACAGTAACCTGCTTTTTCGTACAGTTCCGCATCGTCCTTCACCGTTGCAAGCAAAGTGAGATAGAGCCCCAGGGCATCTTCATAGTACTCCTTGCTGAAGAAGTAATCAGCCAGCGACCGGTCATCTGCCGTTGATCCGAATATTTTTCGGTAGAACAGTGAGTTGTAGATATCCAGCCTACCGGTGAAGAAGTCGTCGAACTCGTTCCTGAAATCGGAAAGTTTGAAAAACCGGTAGAGATCATGCACGTACTGTGTCACTGTAGTCCTGAACAGTGCAGCAGGATCGGTGAGCTCATTGTCATACTTCATCTGCTCCAGACCCTCCAGCTCCATTTTGAATACCTTGAGCATCAGGCTTTTCTGGTCTGCCGGCAGAAATTCCATATTGAGGATGAGAGAGTATTTGTCTGAGTTGCAGATGAAGGGGGTCTTGTAAAGAGCTTCTGCCAGCTCATTTATAGAAGGCCCGAGGATCTCATCCCTGAAAATTGAATCCACCGCCTCATGATCCGGGTAAAAAGGTATGAACCAGTTGCGAAGCTCCCTGAAAAAATCGAACCTTTTCAGACCTGCGAAGGCAGACATGTAGACATCCGATCCCTCCATCTGAAGGTTTGTAAGTTCCTCCATTGTTTTAAACATCTCCTCCGATCCTCTGAACATCTCGGACCAGTCGGGATTTTGTCCCTCTTCGGGATTGTCTCCCAGAATTTTGTCAAGGTCGAGCTTTTCTTCAATGCGTGGCTTGAGTTTGACAACCTGGGGGAGGATCTCCTCATTCATCCTCTTTGTGAGCTTCTCGGTGTAGCGTGATCTGGTAGCCTGAAGCACAACGATGCGGCATCTCTCCCTGAAGTTGCCCCCCTCGGTAAGGTCACTGACCATCTTCATAACATCCGGGTAAAGGCCAAGCCGGTCATTATGGTAATACATGGTAAATACCAGTCCGGTGACAGCCCGTTCAGCGACGTGTGGTGTCGTGTCATTGGTGAGTTGTGCAAGGAGTCTGGTCTTGTTTGGATCCCAGACCCGCAGGCTGCTGAGAGTCACGGCGCTGACAAAGGATGAGATGTCATACCATGCGAAACGGCCCGAACCTATGAGCAGGTTCATCAGGCTCTCCTCTGCTTCCCCGTAATAGTCTGTCAGCCAGAGATGGTTGAAGATGATGCCGGACATCTTTTCCTTCTCACGGGCAGTATCGCTTTCAGGGTCAGTACGGCTTATCTCGGCTGAAGCAAGCAGATCATCAAGGCGCGACTTGAATACGAGTTCATCGACATTCTGTACTATTGTTCCGCCTCTCTGACCCTTTTCATTCTGTTCCTTTGCTCTGACAGAATATGTGTACCAGCCTGAATAACGTGCCAAAATGTCCTGCTTGATTCTGTCGTTAAGCCTGAGAATATTCTGAAGGAGTCTGTTGTAAACCTTCTGTCTCTCCGGGTCCTGGATTCCGTCTACTGTATACTGAAGTATGTTACGGTATGTCATCTGCAGTTCCTGGAATTCATTCCTTAGCTCTCCAACAGACACATTGTCAAGCATATCAGACATTATCTCAAGACCCTGCCTGACCTTTTTCCGAACGACAAGGTTGCATACGCTTCTATGCTGCAGTATGATTGTATTGATATTCATTTTGTCTTCAGGGGTCGTTTCCCCGGTTTAGGAAATGCAACAATCAGGCCACGTCCAGTGTTCAGAAGGTGAAGCCCATGCTGGCGTATCCCTTGATACTCCTGAAGAGCAACTGCCTGTCATAGATGCCGTGCATGATCCCTATCCTGACGGGGCCGGCCACTGTCATGTATCCGGCTCCTATTCCGTATCCTCCCATTATGGTGAATCCGTATTCACGGGATGGTTCCTTGAGCGCGAAGAGATTGACTTCGGCAGTCAGGTGAAGGCCCGTTGCGATTTCAACGTCTGTACCGAACCGGATCCCTCCCAGGTTCCTGATCATGATCTGGTTGGGATGGAATCCGATGGCACTTATTGAACGATCTGTTATAGCGTCTGTTCCTCCGAGGAGCCAGAAGTCATTGCCGCCGGTTATTGAATCCGCTCCTGTTGTAAACAGGAAATCACCTCCGAGATTGACTGTAACCCTTGCTGAGGGTGACGCGTAGGTGTTGAATGCGGCGCGCGCCGCCCAGTTCCGGTCAAATGAGAAGGGGGATTCATCATCTGGCGGGCCGTAGACAAGCCTCCGTGATCCCTCTCTGACCGAGGCCCGTAACAGTTTTGACGAGGAGAGAGACAATCCATAGATGATTCCCTGATCAGGGAAGTGCTTTCGGTCAAGGGTATTTGCCTGGTAGCTGTAGGTCAGTCTCAGGTAATCGTATGAAAACCTACTGATCCGGGTAGAAGAGACAAAGTCAGGGATGAGGTGCTGGTTCTCGAATGAGGCTGAAAGGGTCATGAGGTGATTGAGATTCAGTCTTTTGCTCAGTGACAGTGCGGTATTGAAATTCTGGCTCAGCATCGGGCCGGTCTCATTTCTCAGCTGAATGAGAGGGAAGCGTGTATTGTCAGCAAAGAATGATGCTTCCACTCCGAATTTCTGACTTCTGTCAACGAACTGTATGGCACTGATGCGGAGACGGTAGTACTGCCCTATGAATGAATCGAGATTGATTACAGAGCTGGGTGTGACCAGGTCTCTGACAGAGAGGCTGATGACTGCTCCGGCACTCAGGGCAGGGTCATAGTGAAGTGAGCCGTAGAGCATTGCCCTGGGCCGTTCAATGCATTCGATCTCCAGTGTCAGCAGGTTCCCTTCAGGAACGATTCTGTATTTCACCTTCTCGAACCAGTTTTTGCCGTAGAGAAGCTCTATCCGCTCGTTCAGAAGGTTTCTGTCAACATCCTCTCCCGTCCTGATATCGAGAACACCGATGATCTGCCAGTCAGGAATGATGCTGTTTCCTTTAACCCTTATATTGTTGAAGCGGTAGTATCTGACTTCAGGCAGCGGCACCACTTCTCTTGCTGGTCCGAAAGAGTTGAGTGAATCAGCCAGCCGCCGGAATTGATCACTGTATTTCAGCGCTTCGCGGTAGCCCTTTTCAACGATTGAATCAGGGTGGCTGAATGACAGGGTGCTGACCCCGGGCAGATCAGGCTCTATCATAATGTCTGTCTGGCGTTTCTGGTCCTCGTAGTCAGCCAGGCTGGTAAATAATCCGATCTGTTTGAGGATGCCGTAGGCAGATTCAAGGTCTTTCACTGTATACCCCTTGAAACTTACGTAAGAGCCAATAACAATATCAGCTCCCATTTCGCGCAGCTCGGTGGCAGCATAATTGCGAATCACGCCGCCGTCTACCAGCACGGCAGTGTCGGTTTTTACAGGTGTAAATACTGTGGGGATGGCTATGCTTGCCCTTATGGCGTCCGGAAGATATCCATGCCGGAAAATGACCCTTTTGCTCGTTTTCACATCCGTTGCCAGGCATAGGAATGGAATGGGAAGCCGTGAAAAATCAGTAATAGTTGCAGCAGGCCAGAAGTAATGATTCAGCCCGCTCTCTATGAGCTGACCGCTTATAAGTCCGGAGGGTATCTTTATAGAATTACGGGTTATGGGAAGGGATATGAGGCTGTTGTGAAAATGTCTCTTTTCAAGAAAGATTATCTTGTTTTCCGGTATCCTGTCGGACATTGCTGACCCCCAGTCATAAGCCCTGAACATGCCTGCGATACTGTCAGGGGAGTAGCCCATGGCGTACATGCCTCCGACAATACTTCCCATGCTCACACCGGTAATGTAATCCGGCTTCAGTCCTGCCTCCTCCATGGCTCTGATAACACCTATGTGGGCCAGCCCCTTTGCTCCGCCTCCGCTGAGAGCCAGTCCCAGCTTTGGCCTTAGTGATGCAGACTGAGCTCCAAGGTCCAGTGGCAGGAAGGACGCAAGGGCAACAGCAAGCATCGCGGTTAAAAGTATTTGTTTTGCTCTCATCTTACTTTCCGCATAATTTTACGGCCTTTGGCCATATTTATGAAGATATCTCTTTTCCTGCAAATTCGGGACCAATTTAGGCAGATTATGTAACTTGGCAGCGTGAAAAAAGGAGAAAAAAGCTACACGAGATGGCTTCCTGCAACGGTTAAGGAGATGGAGGCGCTGGGGTGGGAAAGGCCAGATGTGATCCTTTTCACGGGCGATGCATATATTGACCATCCTTCGTTCGGAGCGGCCGTCATCGCACGGGTTCTGGAGGCAGCAGGGATGCGTGTGGCTGTTGTTCCTCAACCCAACTGGCGCGATGACCTGCGCGATTTCAGGAAGTTTGGAGAGCCGCGTTTCTTCTTTGCCGTTACTGCCGGTAACATGGACTCCATGGTGAACCATTACACTGCCACCCGCAGACTTCGTTCAGATGATGCCTACACTGCCGGCGGTGCGGCAGGTTTCAGACCTGATTATGCCACCGTCGTCTACACACGGATACTTAAACAGCTCTTTCCTTCCACACCCGTACTGACAGGTGGAATTGAGGCATCGATGAGGCGTCTCATGCATTACGACTACTGGAAGGATAGCCTTGAACCATCGATACTCATAAGCAGCGGCGCTGACATGCTGATCTACGGCATGGCCGAGAGAGCCGTGGCTGAGCTGGCACGGAGGGTTATGTCCGGTGAACGCCTGACGGAGATGGCTGATCTGCCCCAGTCAGCTTACGTAAGACCGGCCGGAACACCTCTGCCCATATTAACCGGGGTAAAGGACATGGAGTTGCATCCCTGCAATGAGGCGCTCGCTTCGAGGAAAGCCTATGCGGAAAATTTTGTCCTGTTTGAAAAGACGAGCAACAGCATGAGGCCTGTCAGGCTTATTGAGAAGTGCGACGACAGGTTTGTGATTGTCAATCCTCCGCTGCCTCCTGCCACAGAGTCGGAAACTGATGCTGTATATGACCTTCCCTACCAATACGCACCTCACCCGCGATATGACAGGAAGGGAGCCATCCCGGCATGGGAGATGATTAAGTTCTCCGTGAACATCCATCGCGGCTGTTTTGGCGGCTGCAGCTTCTGCGCCATCGCCGCGCACCAGGGAAAGTTTATAAGCAGCCGGTCAGAGGCCTCGGTCATGAGGGAGGTGGAGAAGATAAGCAGGATGGAGGGATTCAGGGGGTATCTCTCCGATCTGGGAGGACCCTCAGCAAATATGTACAGGATGGCCGGCAGGGACAGGGATCGTTGCATGAAGTGCGGCAGACCTTCATGCATCTGGCCTTCGGTGTGTGATAATCTGGATACCTCGCACGAGGCGCTGAATGCTCTCTACAGAAAAGTTAACACACTACCCTACATAAAGAAGGCTTTTGTAAGCAGCGGGGTACGGTATGACCTTCTGATGAAGGAGTACAACCGGGAGGCCGGAAGGGCTGAGGAGAAATACCTCACCGAGCTGGTTTTGAACCATACCAGCGGCAGGCTGAAGGTGGCGCCTGAACATACTGATGACGAGGTGCTGTATCTGATGAGAAAGACTCCTTTCCGTCATTTCAGGAAGCTGCGTGAGAAGTTCTTCGGGATAGTCAGGAAGCACGGACTTAAGTTTGAACTTATTCCTTACTTCATCTCTGCGCATCCGGGCACAACAGAGAAGAAGATGGGTGAGCTGGCAAGGGAGCTGTCCGATCTTGGTTTGCATCCCGAGCAGGTACAGGATTTCACCCCCACGCCCATGACCCTCGCCACCGCGATGTATTACCTGGGATTTGATCCCTACACCGGCAAAAAGGTTTATGTTGCCAGGGATATAGAAGAGAAGCGGAGACAGAAGGGGTATTTTTTTAAGTCGAAAGTGGAAAGTGGAAAGTCAAAAGGTATCAGGTCACGTACCTGAGTTAAGGGCCGTGACCTATTGCCTGATGCCTAAAAAAAAGAGGCCGTCAAACCGGCCTCTTTTTTTTAGGCATATTCCTTCAGGATGGCTTTGACATCATCGGGAGCGACCCTTCCGTATGTCTTGTCACCGACGAGCACCACCGGTGCCAGACCGCATGCGCCAACACAGCGGAGGCTTGAGAGGGAGAATTTACCGTCAGGGGTGGTCTGTCCGACCTGCAGGGAGAGCTCTTTCTTAAACTCGTCAAGAACCTTCTCGGCGCCTCTGACATAGCATGCTGTGCCCATACAGATACTGATCGGATGCTTGCCCTTGGGGGTCATCGTGAAGAAGGAGTAAAAGGTCACCACACCGTAGACCTGTGCGGTGGATATATTAAGTTTGGAAGCAATCACCTCCTGCACTTCAGCGGGAAGATATCCAAAATGTTCCTGTGTTTTGTGAAGTACATTTATCAGCTCCAGCGGTTCATTATTGAAAGAATCGCAGATCTCGTTGATCTTGTCAACATCTTGCTGTCTCAGTTCAATCTTTATACTTGACATCTCTTTGAATTTTAATGTTTATAACCCGGATTTCACGGTTTGACTACGATCTTTGCTTTCCTGTCGAAATAGTGCGTATGCAGCAGGTGGTGAGCCTTTTCACTGTTGGGTTCGCCAAGGTATTCCTTGTACAGCTGGATGATATACGGGTTTTCGTGAGACACCCTGATAGGCTTGTTCTTATCCTCTTCATAGATAGCCTTAGCCCTGGCCTTAAGGATTGATGAGTCACCGTGATGCAATGGCTGTCCGCCGCCGCCGATGCAACCGCCGGGGCACGCCATCACCTCAATTGCATGGAATTTGGATCGCCCGGCCTTGACCTCGTCAAGCAGCTTCCGTGCGTTGCCCAGTCCGTGAGCAATGCCTATGCTGAGAGGGAATCCGTCGAAGTCTATAGTTGCCTGTCTTACTCCTTCCATTCCTCTCAGTTCCGAGAAATCGAGACGGCTGAGCTTCTTGCCGGTGAACAGTTCGTATGCGGTACGCACTGCAGCTTCAATTACCCCGCCGGTGTTGCCGAAGATGACACCTGCGCCGGTCGACTCGCCCAGCGGCCTGTCAAAGTCCGAATCCGGAAGATTGACAAAGTCGATGTTGGCCTGCCTGATAAAATGGGCAAGCTCGCGGGTTGAAATGGAGAAGTCAACGTCGGGGTTGCCGTCTACTGAAAATTCCGGTCTCTGGCTTTCATACTTCTTCGCGAGACATGGCATGATTGAAACGACCACCATGTTTTTGCGGTCGACCTTGATCTTATCAGCAAAGTATGACTTGGCTATGGCGCCGAACATTTGCTGGGGCGATTTGGCCGTTGAGGGTACATCTTTCAGCTCGGGGTAGTTGTGTTCAAAGAAGTTAACCCAGCCCGGGCAGCAGGAGGTAAGGATTGGTATATTGGCATTTTTGTCGCCCTTCAGGAACTTACCCAGCCTGCTGAGCAACTCTGTTCCCTCTTCCATGATTGTGAGGTCAGCTGCAAAGTCGGTATCGAAGACATAGTCGAAGCCAAGCTCTTTCAATGCGGAGACCAGTTTACCGGTAACCAGTGTACCCGGTTTCATGCCGAACTCTTCGCCGAGGGCAGCACGAACGGCCGGGGCCGTCTGAACCACGACCACCTTGTACGGGTCCACGATTGCGCGGAGCACATCGCGTGTATGATCCACCTCTGTCAGCGCGCCTGTAGGGCATACTGCCACACACTGGCCGCAATAGGTACAGGGTGAGTATTCGAGGTTCTGTTCAAAAGCCGGGCCAACGGCTGCCATGAAGCCTCTGTTGAATGCTCCTATTGCACCTACAGTCTGTACTTCATTGCACATCATCTCGCAACGGCGGCACATTATACACTTGTCAAGATCACGGATGATCGAGGGGGAGGTGTCTTTCCTGTAGGTTGACATCTCTGCTATCTCCTGTCCGGGTATCTCTCTTATGCCCAGCCTATTGGCCATATCCTGCAGCTCGCAGTGACCCGACTTCGGGCAGATGAGACAGTCCTTCGGGTGATCGGAGAGGATGAATTCCATCACTGTCCGGCGGGCATTCATCACCCTCGGGGTGTGTGTGCGTATGACAGCGCCGTCATCACATTTGGTAATACAGGCAGGAGAGAGGTTTCTGCGTCCGTGGACCTCCACGACGCAAATCCTGCAGCCGCCAGGCTTGTTTTCAATGTTCAGATCATCAAGCTTCATGTGACACAGGGTGGGGATATCTATCCCCAGCTTCCGTGCTGCACCGAGAATGGTAGTCCCCTTCTCGACTTCAATCTGTTTATTGTCTATCGTCAGTTTTATTGTTTCCATCGTCAATCTTCCTTGTCTTTAGTTGATTAGCACAGCACCAAATTTGCATTTCTCGAAGCAGGCTCCGCATTTGATGCATTTTTCCTGATCAATGAAGTGCGGTCCCTTGCGTTCACCGGTGATGGCATTGACCGGGCATCCCCTTGCGCAGGCGGTACAACCGACGCACTTTTCAACATCGATGGTGTACTTCATCAGGTCACGGCATTGCCCTGAAGGACACCTCTTTTCGGTGACATGAGCTACATACTCGTCCATGAAGTTGTCCATTGTGGAGAGAACAGGATTGGGTGATGTCTGGCCCAGTCCGCAGAGCGAAGTGTCCTTGATGACGTTGCACATGTTCCTCAGACGGTCAAGGTCGGCCAGGGTGCCGTTGCCTTTGGTTATATGTGTCAGCAGTTCATGCACCCTCTTGTTGCCTATGCGGCACGGGGCACACTTGCCGCATGATTCCTCCACGGTGAACTCCAGGAAGAATTTTGCGATTGAGACCATGCAGTCATCCTCATCCATGACGATCATGCCGCCTGAACCCATGATCGATCCAGCAGCAGCCAGGTTGTCAAAGTCGATCGGGATGTCAAGGTGGTTTTCAGTGAGGCATCCTCCCGAGGGACCACCGGTCTGTACGGCCTTGAACTTTTTGCCATTCTTAATGCCGCCGCCGATCTCGAAGATGATCTCGCGAAGTGTGGTGCCCATCGGTACTTCAATGAGGCCTACGTTGTTAATCTTACCTGCAAGGGCAAATACCTTTGTTCCCTTTGATTTTTCAGTACCGATGGATGAGAACCATTCCCAGCCCTTGTTGATGATCACAGGAACGCTGGCAAAAGTCTCAACGTTGTTTACGTTGGTGGGTTTGCCCAGGAAGCCGCTTTCGGCAGGGAAGGGAGGTTTGTTGGTTGGTTCTCCCCGGTGGCCCTCCATAGAGTGTATCAGCGCTGTCTCCTCGCCGCAGACGAATGCTCCGGCGCCGTAACGAAGTTCAATGTCAAAGCTGAATTCGCCTCCCAGGATGTTTTTACCCAGCAGACCGTATTCGCGGGCCTGGCCAAGTGCTATCTTGAGCCGCTGTATTGCCAGCGGGTACTCTGCCCTGATGTAGATGAGCCCCTTCGATGCACCGATGGCATAGCCGCAGATGGCCATAGCCTCAAGTACGGAATGAGGATCACCTTCCAGTACTGAGCGGTCCATGAACGCACCCGGGTCACCTTCATCAGCATTGCAGACCACATACTTCTGGTCAGCCTTGTTTTTTGATGCTATCTCCCACTTCAGTCCGGTGGGGAAACCTGCGCCGCCGCGGCCGCGAAGGCCTGACTTCTTGATAATATCAATGACGTCTGCAGCGCTTAGCTCGGAGATGCATTTTCCGAGAGCGGCATACCCGTCACGGGCAATATACTCTTCAATATTCTCAGGATTGATGAAGCCGCAGTTGCGCAGGGCGATACGGATCTGCTTCCTGTAGAATCCCATGTGCTTCGAATCAGTGATATGCTCCTTGCTCTTCGGATCAACGTAGAGAAGACGCTGTACCGGCCGTCCCTTGATTACATGTTCAGCCACGATGACTGCGGCATCCTCGGGTTTGACCTGCACATAGAAAGTATTGTCAGGCATAACCTTCACCACGGGTCCTTTTTCACAGAAGCCGAAACAACCGGTCATTATCACCTGTACCTCGCTGCTGAGGCCTTTTTCTTCAAGTTCCCTCTTAAGACTCTCAACAATGAGATTGCTTTCCGAGGCGCGACAACCGGTCCCGCCACAGACAAGAAGGTGCATTCTGAATTTTGACATTATCCTTATCCTCCCTGTTTAGTCAATTTTTTCATAGTTCACCGGTATGATTCCCTCAACCAGCTCACCGTTCTTGATGTATTTCTCAATGATTTCATCAGCCCTCTTTCTGTCAACAAAGCCATAAACAACTGGCTCCCTGCCGGGAAGCTGAACCTCAACAGTTGGCTCTGCGTAACAGTAACCCATGCATCCGGTCTGTGTTACAACGGCACCGATGCCCCTCTTGTCCAGCTCCTCAACAAAGAATTCCATGATTGGCTTTGCACCCGAAGCGATGCCGCATGTAGCCATTGCGACCTTGACCAGGACGAGGCCCCCGGGATTGTCTCCCTTAACCCTCAGGTCAAGCTTTTCGCGTGCATCCTCACGTATCTTTTTTAAGTCTGCAAGTGATTTGAGTTTTTCCATTTCAAATTTATTTATCTGTATTGTGTGTATGCCTTATTTGATGCGCAAATCTATCCCTGATAAGTTTCTAAATTCCTAATATTTGTCATATCCGGCTTCAATATTTCTGATTGAGGAGACACTTTCGTTAATGATATCCTTCAGAGGCCTGACAATGGTCAGGTCAGTGACGGCATCCTCGCCCAGTTCCTCCTTTATCTCTGCTGTGGATATGCTCCAGGAGTTACCCTCGCATTGATGGTTGTAAATAATGTTTATCGCCGGGTTTGAGACTATTAGAAGGGCTATTGTCCCGCTCACGTCTCCCAGCGGAGGACGGTCCATATGACTGTAGCCGAATGTTGCGGTGACGGTGGTACCCCTGCCGGGCGCCGAGTCTATTTTCACTCCTCCGCCTGAGAGAACGGCATTCATCTGCAGCAGTGGCAGTCCAAGGCCTACCTTGCGGGTGGACCTTGAGGTAAACCAGGGGTCGGTTGCCCTCCTGCGGGTCCCCTCATCCATCCCCTTGCCGTCATCGGCCACTGTCAGAATAAGGATGTCTTTGGAAATGGATTCGCTGAGCGTGATGCTGATCTCATCGGCTCCCGCCCTGATTGAGTTCTGAACTATATCCATTATATGAAGTCCTATCTCCTTCATACAGATGCAGTGATTATGTGTCTTCCGTTTTCACACCTGAGGGCCATGGCCAGCTCTTCAAACGAGGGGTGATCAGCCATGTATTCCGTAAAGCGTCTTCCGATGTGTTGCGGGATGTGGGCGTCAGAATTGCGGATGACGGGATAGAGCAGATCGGCAGTCCGTCCCACCACCTCTACAGCATCGATATAAAGGTCCTCAGGGATGAATCCGAGCTGGCTGATAATGCTCATTGATGGCCGGTCAATATGGGCCGGGATAAAAAGACCGCCGTGCCTGTGAGCTGCAGCCTCCACCTCGTCAATAGAGGCGTTAAGAGCAGCAGTGAGGAAGTGTTTTATCTCCATGATGATGTTTTCATTCTCATCAATTACCACCTGGTCACCGAATATATCCGGGTTGTGTGGTATATGCGCGCTGCGGCTGTCGATCCATTGCTGGAAGGATATCCTTGCAGCCTCGTCCGGGAGGATAACGAGTGAGTGAACATCTTCGGCGCTGGTTACCTCAGCGGCCCGGAGAACGGTAATGCCTGCCTTTTCCCCGAGAGCCACGGCAAGCTCACAGTGCAGGGTGCTGTTGTGATCGGAGACGGCAATCATATCGAGCCCTCTGGCTTTAGCCCCGGAGATTATCTCACGCGGAGTCATCTCCAGCGAGGCGCAGGGTGAAAGGAGGGAATGGATATGAAGGTCAGCCCTGATCAGTCTCATGGTCAGACAGCAGCGCTGTTCAGATTAATTGTTATTTCAAGGGTGGTACCAACACCCGGCTCGCTGCTGATCACGAAGATGTCAGCGTTGGCACTGATATTGGGCAGTCCCATTCCTGCGCCGAATCCCATCTCCCGCACTTCGGGAGAAGCAGTGGAGAATCCTTTTTGCATTGCCTGTTCAATGTCGGCTATGCCGGGACCGTTATCGGTCAGCTTCATGACGATTGTGTCGGTATCGAGATCAACATTGATGATACCGTCCCAGGCGTGAGCAACGATATTCACCTCCGCTTCATAGAGACATACTACCACTCTTTTGATAACGGTACTCTCCACGCCAAGCTGCTTCAGCATCTTCTTGACCTGGCTCGAGGCATAACCCGCGTGGGTGAAATCGCCTCCAGTGACCCTATACTCGAAGCTCATTGCCACGGAATCTCAGAATAATGGTTTCATTCCTGCCCTGTAGAGCTCTCCCGATGCTCTGAACATGGTGGATGGACAGGTTATCAGTGCCATACCAAGCTCTTCGGCAAGCTTTTTCATCTCCGGTGTTACCGACTTGTTCCTTACAAACAGGATACAGTCTATGTCGGACATCTCGGCAGTACGTATGGTCTGCAGATTGGCAAGCCCGGTAATAAGCAGCAGGTTGCTGCAGTTTACCGTCAGTACGTCGCTCATCAGATCAGATGCAAACGCATGTGTCACATCACGCTGACTCTTGTCACTACCGCATACCAGCTCGCCGTTCAATACAGAACATATCTCTTCAATTTTCATCTTACCAGCCTTGTAAATACACTTAATAATTTTGGCAGTGTAAAGATATGTATTATTTGTGAATAAATTCACAGTGTTACTAAAATAACAGAGATATTATATTTGTGTTGATTATCTCGCTGTTATTTTCCTATGAAGCAACTGTTTATCTGACGTTTGCAAATTCAGAACCGGGTTTCCACCGAGGTCTGATATCGCTGGTCACAATCCTGAAGGCAACGTCGAACACTGCCCTGGCGTCTTCGACTATTCCTTCGAAGTTCATTTCAGGATAGTAGTTGTCGGCGGGTTTGTGGTACTTATTGGTAATATAGTCCTTCTCCTGTGCTGCTGCCCACTCTATGCCAAACTCTCGGCTGTCACAGTTACCCCTGGCGAAGAGTGATGGCACTCCGGCTTTGGCGAACGGGAAGTGGTCAGAGCGGAAGTACATGCCTGTCTCGGGATTGGGATCGGGCATCAGGTATCTTCCCTGACGACTGGCAGCCTCTGCAAGCATATCTTCAAGGTCTGACTGTCCGTAGCCGGTTACCATGATATCTTTCATTCTGCCTATTGGCAGGAGCAGGTCGTTATTGAAACAGGCAATCAGGTTCTGGTTGCTGACCGGCGGGTTTGCCGCGAACCAGCCTGACCCGAGTAGTCCCTGTTCCTCGGCTGTGGGGAAGAAGAGGATTACTGATCTGGCGGGTCTCTCCTTCATCGAGGCGAAGGCCTCTCCGATCTCGAAGGCCCATGCCATGGATGTGCCGTTATCTACGGCGCCGTTATAGATTGAATCGCCGTTTTCAACTTCGCCGATGCCGAAGTGATCCCAGTGTGCAGAGATTATAATACACTCTTCCGGTTTTTCAGTTCCTTTGAGGATACCTGCCACATTCAGTGAGCTGTTCCTGGAGTGGCTGTTTGTCAGTTGCAGTGAGATTGATGCACCGGTGTCAAAACCTCTGAAGTCCTTACTGCAGGCGTTTTTACGCAGTGTATCAACGTTGTGTCCGATGACTCCGAAAATCTCTTCTGCCGCTGCTGAGCTCAACCATCCCGTTACGGGGCATGGTTCCGGTTCTCCGGGGGCCGGCTCGCTGTAGAGGCCGGGTGAGATGGAGCTCTTGCGGGGTATTGAATAATCATAGCCGGCTCCCACGGTCTCATGAATAATCAGGATTGCTGCTGCACACTGCCTGGCAGCCTCTTCATATTTATAGGTCCATCGGCCGTAATAGGTCATCTGTCGTCCCTTGAACAGTGCTGAATCGCCTGTATAGAGTCCCGGGTCATTCACCAGCACAACGGCACATTTGCCTTTCACGTCGAGTCCTTCGAAGTCGTTCCATCCGTACTCCGGGGCTACGATGCCGAAACCGCAGAAGACCATGGGTATATCTTCGAGTTCCACGTACTGCTTCATTGACGGTGACTCAACTGCCAGGTCATCAGGTGCGGAGAGTTCCGTCTTTTTTCCTCCTGCTGTGATAACAGCCTTACCTTCCACCCGGGTGGTGATCTCAACCATCGGCACCTCCTGGAACCAGTTGTCTCCGAAAGCCGGGGCAAAACCTATCTTCTCCAGTTCGGAGGCAAGATAGTTGACCGTGATTGTCTCTCCCGGTGTGAAAGGTTTTCTGCCCAGCATGCTGTCGGCTCCAAGTATCTGGGTATACTCGCGGAGCTCTCCGGCGGTAATTGTTTCTGAAGCCTTCATGAAAGAGCGGTCTGAGTTGCATGAACCGCAGCAGAGTGCAAGAGCTGCCAGGCCCGGGGCAACCATGGGCAGGATGAGTCTTTTCATTTTCTATTTATTTACTGATATACAGAGGTTAATGATTACCTCAACGGCTTTTTCCATTGATTGAAGGGGGATATATTCGAACCGTCCGTGGTAGTTATGACCGCCGGTGAAGAGGTTGGGGCAGGGGAGTCCCATGAATGAGAGTCTGGCGCCATCGGTCCCACCCCTGACAGGTTTGATTACCGGTTCTACCCCTGCCATGCGGTATGCTTTGACTGCGGCTTCGATAATATGATAGTTAGCCTCAATTATTTCCTTCATGTTGAAGTACTGGTCCTTCATTACCACCCTGACTGAGGCTCCGGGGAAGCGTCTGCCTGTCTCCGCCACTGCTTCGTTCAGATGCTTTTTCCGTTCACTGAATTTCACGGGATCATGGTCGCGGATAATGTATTTCATTAAGGTCTCCTCGACTGATCCCCTGATGTCATAGAGGTGAAAGAACCCTTCGTACCCTTCTGTGAATTCCGGTCTTTCGCGTTGCGGAAGGAGTGAATCGAGATGTCCGGCCACCATAATGGAGTTGATCATTGCATCCTTCGCGGTGCCGGGGTGTACGCTTCGTCCCTTCACCTCTACCGTAGCTGCTGCCGCGTTGAAGTTTTCATACTCAAGCTCGCTTATGCCCCCGCCATCGAGTGTATAAGCATAGTCAGCCCCGAACCGCCTGACATTGAAATTATCAGCTCCTCTTCCTATCTCCTCGTCCGGAGTAAAGGCTACCCTTATCCTGCCGTGCCTGAGGGAGGGATTGGCAATCATTTGCTCGCAGGCAGTTACTATTTCGGCTATCCCGGCCTTGTCGTCAGCGCCAAGAAGGGTAGTGCCGTCAGTGGTTATGATTGTCTGCCCCGTGTATGAGGAGAGTTCCGGAAAATCGGTGGGGGAGAGGATTATATTTCGCCCTGTGTTGAGCACAATATCCTTCCCGTCATAATTATCGTGCACCAGGGGGTTAATACCGGCGGACGGCGCCTCGGGGCTGGTATCCATATGGGCTATGAATCCGATAACCGGTGTCTCTGCACCGTTGTTTGCCGGAAGGGTGGCCATAATATATCCGTTGCCGTCGAGCGTCACCTCGTGCATTCCTATTTTCTCCAGCTCTTCTGCCAGACGTTCGGCGAAGAGCATCTGGCTTATTGAAGAGGGTGATGAGGTGTTGTTGTCATCGGGCCTGGTCTCGATACGGACATAACCGAGAAACCTGTCAAGTAAATTATGCATCCGCAAATATTTAGTTCAGCAGATAAAATTAACCATTAATATGAAAGTACAACTCAGGCTGTGATACTTCGGGGAGGCAATTATCTCAGCAGGATGTTGCCCAGCAGGACCCGCCCGCTCATCCAGTAAGCTCTGAAGTAAGGGTCATCAGAGAGATAGATAACCGTCCCTTTGCCGATGGTCTCGGAGGCGATCACACCGGTATTTTTTATCTTCTGCAGGAATTTATAGCCTGCAAATCCGGCGACAGGTCTGTTGTCACTGATGTATCCGATGTTGCTGCCCTTCTCCAGGAAAGGCAATCCTTCATTCCTTTTCATCAAAAACCACTCTTTCCCCATGCCGAAGGCAAAAGGGTGTGAATCATCAAGATGCACCCTGAAGATTGCGCCGGCTGACCTTTCCATGGCTGAGTAACGCCGCTGGTCTTCATACCTCTTCAGCATGGTGGTGTCTGCAAAGGTCGGTTTCACGGTTTTCTTCTCCTCCGCCTCTTTTGCTTCCCATGCTTTTCCCAATGCGGTTGTCTTCTCCGCACGGAAGAGGGCGATGGCGCTCTCCATTGCTATGATCCTGCCACCGCCATTTACATAAGCCAGGAGCTTCTCTTTTGAATCGGTGAGTGATCCTCCGGGAATGATCAGTACGTCATATTGCGGGAGGCTGGCACTCTTAAGGTCAGAGATATCGATGACAGTGACCGGGTATTCCAGCTCTCTCTCAAGGAAGAACCATATCTCACCGAATGCCTGCGAGGTGCCTTCACCTCCCAGGAGGGCTATCTTCGGACCTTTTCTGACAGGAGAATAATCTGAGCCGAGGTCTTTTCCCTTGGTTACCATCCCCCCTGTCAGTCTTACGGGTTTCGTGCCGCTGGCTTTTGCCGCTGCCAGAACCCTGGCATCAAATCCTTTTGATTCAGTATTATCACCCCGTGCAACCACAACGGTACCCCTGGTGAATGTGAGTCCGTCCAATGTAAAAGGGTGGAGGGTGTAACGAACATTCATGCCTGCCTTGTAGAGCATAGCCATGAATTTCAGTTCATTGAAGCCGGTCATTGAAGCGGCCCACGCGTATGCCCCGGCTGTGTCTGCCGGTGCTGCATTGACCGTCGGTACGGAATCGGTCTTCTCTTCGACAGGCACCCGCTCTGCTGCGGCATACGCCTCGAGGTTGTAAACGTATGGCAGGGCCCAGGCGGTCAGGTCGTAACTGGCTGAATCAGAGGAGTGAGAGTCAGGTTCGAACAGGACCTGCATCAGTCTGCCCTGTGGCTGATATGCGCTGATGATGATGTCATTCTTTTCGAGTGTCACGCTCCCCTCACTGTCTCGCCTGTAATCAAATGCTGAGATTTTTTTCCCGGTGACACGGGGTGATTCGTACTTTATCTGGTTGCTTTCGAGAAGCTTTTTAAGCGACTGCAATGAGGCGGCATCGGCTGTACCCTTGATAATTACCGTTTTGTACTTGAATTCCGGCCTGGTGGTGGCTGTGGTGAAGAATTCATAAAAATTGCTGAGTAGCTTATCCCGGTTTTCAGCAGCGGTAGCCACCACGGCCATGGATGCCAGGAAATGGCCCTCGATACGGTGAGCCAGTGTCAGGGTGTCTATCCCTTTTCTTGCCAGGCTCAGGCCGGCCTGAGCCCCTCCGCCCTGTTCAAAGGTGAATCCCATGGCCCCGTTGAAAAGAGGCCAGGTGTCTCCGAAACTGGGACAGAAGAGATCGAAATTGTCATTCGTATAATAGAGCCTGAAGCCTGCATTAAACAATTCTGCACTTTTTCTACCTGTAAGTGCATGGAATTCACGCTGCCAGGGGGTGATTACCTGGTGCCAGGGCTCAGCTCCGGGGGGGAAGAAGTAGGTGCTGCCGGACCCCATCTCGTGAAAGTCGGCGTGAATGTGAGGCATATAACTGTTGTACAGCTTCATGCGTGCCTGTGTCTCTTTCTGAACATGCCAGCTCCAGTCGCGGTTCAGGTCGAAAAGGTAGTGGTTAAGTCTTGCGGAAGGCCAATCCTGGTTGTGTTCCCAGGCTTCGGGATTATTGTTTGCAGGCCATCCCTGTGCTCTCATGTACCTGAATGTAAAGAGATCACGGCCGTCGGGGTTCTGACAGGGATCGATTATTATGATCATGTTTTTAAGCCACTCTGCGGATCCATCATACGACCCGGTTACGAGTGCATGAAGGACCTTCATCGAGGCTTCGGCGCCGGCCGGTTCTGAGCCGTGAACGCTGTAGGCCAGCCAGACTATCGGCAGGGGCTCCGTCTCCGGTTTGCCTTCGGCGAACCCGGCTTTCTGAAGGTTGGATTGCTTCAGCAGTTCGAGCCTGGCAAGGTTCTCCGGTGAAGAGACGATACAGACAATAAGCGGCCTTCCTTCCCATGTCTCGCCGTATTGTAGATATTCGGCTGAGGGAGAGGTTTCCGCAACGTGCCTGAAGTATGCCGTCAGGATATGCTGCGGGGTGAAACGGTCACCCGGAGGGTAACCCAGGAATTGTTCGGGAGTAAGCAGTCCCTGTGATGACAGGCTGAGTGAGAAGGCGACAATCAATGCCGCCGAAAGCAGATATCTCTTCATCGGAAATGTTTAGGATGTAAATATATTTCAAATCTGTTCACACGGGCATGCAGGCCGATATGTTATAGAGACAGGGGCACCGGTGCTCAGATGTGAAAAAGACGTCCGAGGCTTCTGCCACGCTTAAGCCTGTAATGAATGAAGATAAAAAACATTGAAATAATAAACAGTGACACTGCCGTTACCACTGACCACTGAGGATTGTAGGTGCCGGTCAGAAGCCGGTCGGTAAGATATTCAATGAGCAGCACGAAGATAGCCAGTGCAAGCAGGATGGATGCCAGCAGGTTCAAGCCCCTGTATCTTGACATCGAATTAAGGAACAGAACAGTAGCAGTAAGCGTACCTGCCGCCACTGCCAGTGGTCCTGCCAGTGTGCGAAACCATCCGCTGTTGCCCGTCAGTATATCCGCCAGCCAGAGAAATGCAAGAGTTACAGCCATGGCTGATGTGATTGCAAGGTATGATCTTCGCCTGAGTAGGTAGAGTGAGGAGATGAAGACAATCAGGTATCCGATTGATATTGTGGTGAAGAGTGACCAGCTCATCCCTCTGCCAAAGACAGCATCAATTGCAATGGTTATGATCACCCCGGATACCAGCAGCAGCATGGTTATCTCGTAAAGGTGTCTGGCGTTCTCGATCTTCGAGAGCCTGAAGAGATCGGCTGCCGAAGCCACCCTTCCCTTACGCAGGTCTGCAGGCTCGCACAGGGGACATTTTTCATTTCCTTCTCCCAGGTCAACGCCGCACTTATTACAGATTGCCATGATACTATCAGTTTTCCTTTATGTGAAGTTTTACAGGTATTCCGGCACCTGTCAGCCGCTTTACGAATTCTTTTTCCAGTCCGGTACTGTCTGTGAGTGATCCGAATGTAATAATGGTATTCAGCCCCAGTGTTATCAGTCCTGCGGTGATCTTGATGTGGCGGTGAGGGGGAGGGGGAGTGACTGACATTGATTGCATCATTCCGGCTGCAGGACCTGTGGGCACTACCCTTCCCATGTTGGTGATGGTTGTGGTGAACTGGCTGGGGCCGAACCTGTTGTACGCAAACCGCAGTACCGGACTCTTGATGAAGAGCGGGATGATGCGGATAAGCGGATTTTTTTCCTTTGATACATTCCTGCTGATGACCTGGCGGATTCTCTTTTCGTCAGTCATAAGCTGCATTGTGATTTTAACTTCTCGCAATATCTCGTCGAACGAGTATGATCCCATTCTTATGTCTATAGCCGGCATGGCGAAGAGTGAGAAGTTGCGGAGGGTGGTTGCCTCGTACCTTCTTCGCAGATCGAAGGGTACCTGCACCCTTATGTGAGGCGATCCGTGTCCGTCAGCGATTTTTAGTTCCTGCAGCACGAAGAGCAGGGTAGCAGCAAGGTACCCGGTGATTGTACTGCCGGCAGCCTTTGACACCGATGCAAGTGTTTCCGCCGGTACCTCGAATTCGTTAACGTGGAACCTTGGCGTTTCACGCAACCTGAATGGCAGGTGCCATGCGCGAGGCATAACGGCAGGACTGGGCATCCCCTTGCCGTAGTGTCTCGAGAAGAGATCCTCGGTGCTGCCGGGCTGAGGTCCCCCCTTCACCTCCGGAAAGGGTACCTCACTGATTCCTGACAAATGAAAGAAGTAATAGTTGAGCAGGGTCTTCAGGAAGAAAATTGCGCCACCGCCGTCGGTGAGGATATGGAAGAACTCAACCGCGACAGTATTGGAGCGGACGAGTATTCTGTAGACAAGTTCTCCTTTCATGGTCCGGGGAAAGGGCTGGCACCGCTGACCACTGTCAGGCATCACCCTTGGAGGCCTTCCATTGTATTCCAGGTAGTACCAGAAGAACCCTTTGCAGAGCTCCACGCTGAAGAAGGGGAAGAGCTTCGAAGCCTCTTCGGATGCCTTTGTCAGGGCGGGAAGATTTACCGGCGATGTGAGGTTGATTGTGATACGGAAGACTCCCGTAAGTTCCGAGCCGGTAATGGCAGGGTAGATCTTCGCTGCATTGTCCAGCCTGAGCCAGTCAACCGGTGGGGTATTTTCCCCGTTCATCCCCATATTCTTCTTTTTCGCCCCAAAGATAACAATATATGCAAGCCTTGTCAAATGTGTTGCCTGGCAGCTTCAGGCACCGGCGCCGGTTAACTTTATTATATTTGCTTCCGGTAAACCGAAATTCAAATAGCAATTATACCATGAAGTACTTACTCAGATTTATTCAGCCGGTGATTATGCTGGCTTTCACCGTTGCCCTTTCGGGTCAGAGACCGGGACCGGCTTACGGGCCTGGCTTTATAAAATGGATCGATGATAACAGGATGCTGATCAGGTTATACGATGAGGAAAAGCAGCCTGCGGATAGTGTGGATAACCTTGTAGTGGTGGACTATAACTGCAGGACAGGCAAATCAGTCAGGGTTGAAAAATACCGGACCGAGATGCAACAGCTGAGTGATCTGCTGCCTGAAGGTGTGACTCCGGATCCCGACATGGCGGTTGCCTCAGACAGGCAGGCTGTAGTGATCCTGCGAGAAGGTGACCTCTGGTACTATTCGGCTGGAAACCCTGAAGGAAAGAGGCTTACCGATGACGGACCAAAGGAGATGAATGCCCGTTTTGCTCCCGGCGACAGGAAGCTTGCATACACAAAGGATAAGGATCTCTATGTCTATGACCTTGACTCAGGCAAGGAGACCAGGCTCACCTTCGATGCCACTGACAAAATATACAATGGATGGGCTTCCTGGGTCTATATGGAGGAGATACTCGGCAGAGGATCAAGGTACGCTGCTTTCTGGTGGTCACCCGATGCCGGGAAGATTGCTTATCTTCACACTGATGACAACCCGGTCCCGCTCTATTACCTCAATGCACTTGAAAACAGTGACGGCACTCACGGGAGACTCGAGATCACACCTTACCCCAAACCCGGTGACCCGAACCCGAAGGTTAAGATGGGCGTCGTTGATCTCTCCGACGGGAAAACCACCTGGGTGAAGACAGATGAGAATACCGACCAGTACCTTGCATGGCCTTCATGGACCCCTGACAGCAGGAGACTGATGGTTCAGGTGCTTAACCGTGACCAGAATGACATGAGGTTCATTCTCGCCGATGTTTCAACAGGTGACTTCTCCGAGGTTTACAGCGAGACCAGACCTACCTGGATTGATTTTTTCGAGGACATATATGTCATGAATGACGGCACCGGATTCATTGTCAGAAGCTATCGCAACGACTGGTACAATCTCTATTATTATGGCTGGGACGGAAGGCTGATATCCCGGATCACTGATTTTGACTGGAAGGTGACTGGCATTGCTAAGGTAGATGAAACTCGCAGGGAGATTTATTTCACAGGAACCGGTACAGACCCACTTGGAAGCCACCTGTACAGGGTCAGACTGGACGGCACAAAACTTATTCAGATAACCTCAGGTGACGGCACCCACATGGTATCGGTATCTCCCGGCGGATACTGGTTTCTTGATACATGGAGCAGCCTTGTCAGTCCGGGGGGTATGGACCTGATTGACCGAAAAGGAAAGCTTGTCAGGAGTATACACCAGGAGGAAGCAGTTCCCTTCGATCCCGAAAGGCATCAGAAGTACGAGCTGACAAAGATCAGGACATCGGACGGCCTGTTTGACATGCCTGCACTTATAACCTGGCCGGTGGGGTTTGACCCGTCGAAGAAGCACCCGGTTGTATTCACAATTTACGGAGGCCCCGACGCGGGAAGCATCCGCAACCGCTGGCAGAGCCCGCAGGCCAGGTGGTATGCAGAGAACGGAATCGTCACAATCAATGTTGATCATCGCGGTTCCGGTACCTTCGGAAAGAAAGGACTCGATTATGTTCACAGGTGCCTTGGCAAATGGGAGATATCCGACTATGCCGATGCCGTAAAGTGGCTTCGTCAGCAACCGTGGGCAGACTCATCCAGGATCGGTATCACGGGCGGGTCTTACGGCGGATATGTTACCTGCATGGCCCTGACAGCAGGCTCGGATTACTGGACCCACGGGATAGCCGATTATTCTGTTACAGACTGGCGGCTGTACGACAATGTTTATACTGAACGCTACATGGACACCCCGAAGTCCAATCCTGATGGTTATGAAAAGAGCTCGGCCATTACGCATGCCGGTTCACTGAAGGGAAAACTGCTGATCAGACACGGCGACATGGATGACAACGTCCATATGCAGAACTCAATCTGGCTGATCACCACACTCCAGGACCTGAATAAACCCTTCGAGATGATGATATACCCCGGTGAACGACATGGCTGGGGAGGACCCAAGCGAGTCTTCATGATAAAAGAGGGCAACAGCTTCTGGATGAAGCATTTTTTTGGCAAATAACGTTTGTGAGAAATACGGTAATGACAGGTAATGTTTACAGGAAAAGGCTTGCCCAAGTGCGTGCCATGATGAAAAGCAAGAAGCTTGACGCTCTGATTGTACCCTCGTCCGATCCGCACCTGGGAGAATATGTGCCTGACCACTGGCGGGTGATACGGTGGCTGACAGGATTTACCGGCTCTGCAGGGACGGTTGTAATAACGGGCAGTTTTGCAGGGCTCTGGACTGACAGTCGCTATTTCATACAGGCTGAAGATCAGCTTTCCGGTTCCGGTTATGAGCTTGTAAGATTGAAGATTCCGCACACTCCGGAACATATTGACTGGCTCCGGGAAAAATGCCGTAAGGGATGGAAAGTCGGGGTTGACGGCAGGCTTATCTCCGTGGTTCAGATGAGGCTGCTAACCTCTGCAATGGCTGAATCTGGTGCCCGGGTGAATCTGAGGGCGGACCTGATCACCCCGCTTTGGAATGAGAGGCCGCCACTTCCAGACGGTGAGGCTTTTGAGCTTGATGTGAAATATGCCGGCATCTCACGCAGAGAAAAGCTGGAAAAGGTGAGGCAGATAATGGTCGCAATGAAAGTTGATTTTCAGTTCCTTACGGCTGTAGACGACATAATGTGGCTGTTAAACATCAGGGGCAATGATGTGAAATACTGTCCGCTGCTACTGTCGTATGCTCTTGTCGGCCCCGGACAGGTGATCCTTTTTGCCGATGAGGAGAAGATTCCTTCAGGCCTGAAGGCTTCCCTTGACAGGGATGGTGTGGTTTTGCTGCCATATGATACGGTGTCCCATGTGCTTGGTCATCTTGAAGAAGGTTCAGTGCTGATGCTTTCATCCGGAACCACTCCTGCAGCGCTGTGGCGGTCGGTGGCCCGGAAAGTGAAAGTCGCAGATGATCTGAGTATCCCCACGAGGCTGAAGGCAATAAAGAATTCAACCGAGCTTAAGAACCTGGGTGAGGCAATGGTGAAGGATGGAGTGGTTCTGACACGGTTTTTCCACTGGCTCGAGAAGAATGTCACCTCAGGGCAGGTTACGGAGCTCTCTGCTGCTGCCATGATTGACGGCATGAGGACGGAGCAGGAGGGATGCACAGGACCGTCATTCAGCACCATTGCAGCCTGGAACGAACATGCTGCCCTGCCTCACTATGTTCCTGACGAGACAACCAATGCCGTACTCGGACAGAAAGGTGTTTTCCTGCTTGATTCGGGAGGCCAGTATTTCGGGGGTACGACTGACATCACCAGGACTGTGGTTTTCGGAAAGCCCGATGCTCAGATGAAGAAGGATTTCACCCTTGCACTCAGGGGTACTATTGATCTGGCCATGGCACGTTTCCCGAGAGGCACAAAAGGGTATCAGCTGGATATCCTTGCCCGGAAACCGTTGTGGGATAACCATCTCAACTACGGTCACGGTACGGGACACGGCGTTGGCAGTTTTCTGAACGTTCACGAAGGACCGCAATCCGTAGGAACAGGAGCCACCGCCGACCTTAAGACAGGCATTGAGCCGGGGATGGTGGTGTCAGACGAGCCGGCTTTCTACAGACCGGGAAAGTACGGTTTCAGAACTGAGAATCTGCTGGCATGCCGCGAGGAGACGGTGACGGAGTATGGGAGCTTCCTGGCATTTGAGACGGTGACACTTTGCTACATTGACAGCACCCTTATCGATGTCACTTTGCTGGATGACAAAGAGCTGAAGTGGCTTAACGATTACCACTCAGCAGTATACAATATGCTGAAGGAAAAGCTTGATCCGGATATCCGGAGCTGGCTTGCCGTGAAGACGAAGCCACTGGAGCGCAAAATGAAATGATGAACAATTGTTTTCCACAACTTCCAATGAAATTCAGAATTTATATATCGGTTGTTGCAGCCATGCTTGCGGCAGGGTGTGCAGACAAAGGCATGACAATTGAGGAGCGGCTGGACACCATTCAGGCAGACACTCTTTTCAGGATCGAGGCTGATACCATGTTCAGTGAAGCCTGGGAAATAAGACTGTGGCAGCCGGTTGACCACAGGAATCCTGACGGACCACGGTTCAGCCAGCAGGTGTTCCTGTATTTTGCAGGTAAAGACAGGCCGGTCATTGTTGAGACGGAAGGCTACGGTGCCAGGGAAGGCAGAAATGAGCTGGCTTCGCTAATGAAGGCTAACCTTATCAGGATTGAGCACAGGTATTTTGAAGAGTCGAGGCCCGATTCCGCAGAATGGGAGTATCTCACAACCTGGCAGGCTGCAACGGATCATCATCGCATCATAGAGCTTTTCAAGCCGGTTTTCAGCGGCAAATGGGCAACCACAGGCATCAGCAAGGGGGGGCAGACGGTCATGTTTCACAGGTACTATTATCCTGAAGATGTCAATGTCAGTGTTCCATATGTTGCGCCTCTGAATTTCGGACCTGAGGATGAGCGGATGGTACCCTTTTTTGAAAGCGTGGGAACAGCAGAGTGTCGTGATCGGGTCTTCCGGTTTCAGAAGCTGGCACTGGAGAAGTTTGATCAGCTATTCCCGATTTTCCTGAAGTACGCAGGGGAGAGGGGGTGGACATTTAACAGGGTGGGAGGCCCTGAGACAGCTTATGAGATGACGGTGCTTGAGTATGAGTTTGCCTTCTGGCAGTGGGGTAGCGTCCCGTGTGACTCCATTCCCCTTGACGGTGACGATGAAAAGTTATTCAGGCACCTGGCAGATGTTGGAGATCCGCGCTATTTTGCAGACCAGGGACTTGAATACTTTGAACCTTTCTTCTACCAGGCAATGACGGAGATTGGTTATTATGGCTATAATTTTGACCGGTTTGCAGGACTTCTAAAGCATGCCCGAAACTCGGAGCAGCCTGAATTTCAGTTCTCGGCGCCGCAAGGTCCTGATTACGTTTATGATTACGGTTTCGGACGCAAGGTGGCTGAATATATCAGGGAGGATGCAGAAAACTTTATCTTTCTCTACGGTGAATTTGATCCGTGGTCGGCCACAGCAGCTGATCCCGGTGATAATGATAAATGCCTGAAGGTAGTAAAAGAGGGTGGTTCTCACCGCATACGCATCATGAACCTGTCTGATGACCGCAGGGAAGAGGTTTTAGACAGACTTGAAGAGTGGCTGGATTATCCTGCTACAAGATAAGAGCTCAGTACCAGATATCTACTCACAACATCATTTCCAAATAATTAAATTAATTTGCAATTGTTAAAAGTATTTAAATACATTTGTATTGGCTAAATTGTTACGGTGTGGAGACGTCTTGTGTCCTCATAAGTATCAACAGGCTGATTATTAATTTTTTATTAACATTTTAATTAAATTTTCAAATGAACATTTTTGTAGCCAAGCTGAGTTCTGTAACCAAAGCAGAAGACCTTCAGGAACTTTTCAGCAAATTTGGAGAGGTAATCTCCGCAAAAGTTATTATGGACCGTGAAACCGGCTTTTCGAAGCGTTACGGTTTCGTAGAGATGGCTGATGACCGTGCCGGTTATGAAGCTATCGAAAAACTCAACAACTCAGAGCTCGACGGCAGTCAGATCATCGTAAAGAGGTCTGAGCCCAAGGCAGAGAAGAAGCCTTTCAGGCCCCGTCGTGATTTTCGCGACAGGGGAGACCGCGAACCGAGATATTAGGAAATAAATCAGCGAAGGCTCTCCAGACAGGGTATTATCGCTAATAACAAAAAAGAGAGAGGCTGTCTCCGAAGGGGCAGCCTCTCTTAAACTACAAGGTGGCCGGATATACCGGCTTCTTTGTTTTATGTTGCCGGCTGTTTTTTTAAACAGTAACGGGCTCTCAGCCCCGTAGCGCCAGCAATACGAAAAATCCGACTACATAGGCCAGTGCAATCCACCAGCCGCTCTTCAGCCATTTGACAACTGATCTTCCTTCCGGAAACTTATTGGTAATTGCCACACCGGCTGATGACCCGAACCATATCATTGATCCTCCGAACCCGACGGCATAGGCAAGCATGCCCCAGTAATATTCCGGCCCAGACACCTGCAGCGGGGAAATCAAGCAGGATATTGGTTGTAATGGCTCCGACAAGGATCAGGGTCATGCCGGTAAGGGCCACCCACATCGTCTGTTTATGGAAGAGAGCTACTCCCACAAGAGTAAGGGCAAAGAGCACGAACTCAAAGTTCTGAATCAGAAACATGTTTTAGGGGGGATTAAGCTTGGAATGTTTGTCCTGCGACAGGATTTAGAGGATGCAAATATAAAGGGCTTCACCATTCGATGAAGCCCTTTGATAAAATATTTTTTTCAACCTCAGTGAATAATCTGTGCCTGCAGCCAGTAAACCCCGGCACCTGCAAGGTATCCAGCCAGCGCGAGCCATGATATCTTCTTCATATACCATATGAAGTCAATTCTCTCGAGGCCCATCGCAGCAACCCCGGCAGCGGAGCCGATGATAAGCATGCTACCACCCGTTCCGGCGCAGTAGGCAAGGAATTCCCAGAAGAGGCCATCCTGAACAAAGAATGATGCATAGGCCGGATCTGCAGCCATACGGAGCATGTCGGGAGTAACAACTTCATACATTCCCATGGCACCTGCCACCAACGGAACGTTGTCAACCACGGCGGAGATTGCCCCAATGGCCAGGTTGATCAGGTAAATGTCTCCCAGTTTCTCGTCCAGCCAGCCGGCAAGCAGACTCAGGTGCCCTGCACTTTGCAATGCGGCAACTGCGATGAGGATGCCAAGAAAGAAGAAAATAGTGGGAGTATCAACTTTCTTGACTATATTGTAGATTGTGAGCTTTTTGCGGATCTCTTCCTCCTTGTTGCGGTGCATGATCTCTGAAGCCAGCCATAAGACACCTAGACCGAAAAGCATACCAATATACGGCGGAAGATGTGTCAAAGTCTTAAATACAGGAACAAATAGCAGCATCGAGACTCCCAGGATAAGGATGAATTTCCTTTCAAAAGGCGTTGTGATGTCACCTGAATGCTGTGACACTTCCGGTCTTTTGACGTCGCCCTTAACCATGAATGAGAGTATTGTGAGTGGTATGATCATATTGACCAGGCTTGGCAGGAATACCTTGAGTATGATGTTAACAGTGGTTATCTGTCCGCCTATCCAGAGCATAATTGTGGTTACGTCCCCAATGGGCGACCAGGCGCCTCCGGCGTTTGCGGCAATTACAATCATGCTGGCAAAGATCCAGCGGGTGGGTTTGTCAGATATCAGCTTCCTGAGCAGGGCGATCATCACAATTGTGGTTGTCAGGTTGTCCAGGACAGCTGACATGAAGAAAGTGATGAAACCAATTATCCAGATGAGTTTCACCTTGCTCTTCGTACCTATTCTGTCTGTGATAACTGTAAAGCCCTGGTGCTGGTCAATCACCTCAACAATTGTCATGGCTCCGAAGAGAAAGAACAGTATCTCCGCTATGTCAACCAGGTGATGGGCAAGCTCTTCTTTTACAAAGGCGCTTGTGTGCCCTGTAAGCTCAACCGTCTCGCGGAAGGGTGAGGTGGCGAACTGATCGGAGGTCATTGCCGGGGCGATGTTGTTCAATATCTGCTGCCCCATCATCTTCAGCTCTTCCCATGACGGTGAAAAGCCCATGGCAAGAATCTGTTCACTGAAAAGAGCGTAAAGAGCCCAGAGTATCGAACCCAGTAAAAGGGCGCTGGCAGCCTTCTCAACCTTAATAGGATGCTCAAGTGCTATCGCCAGGTAACCCAGCAGGAAAAGCACAACCATTACAATAAACATAGGTCAGGAATTTTTTTTTGCAAAAATATGATTTATGGCCATTAAACAAATGATTATTGCAAATATCAGATTTTATATGACATTCCGAATGAAGGAATCTCGATATTGCCAAAGCCCTTTGTTTCCAGAAATGACCTGTAATGTTGCTGTGTCTCATATTCCCCGTGAACGAGAAATATCTGCTTCAGTTTGCCCTGATCCTGGCAGGAGAGGTAATCTGCCATCTCCCGGTAATCACCATGACCTGAGTAGGATTCGATTCTTTCGATATCTGCCCTGACCGGGTATTTGGTACCGTGTATTGAAACCTCCGTTTCACCCCTCAATAACCTCGCACCAAGGGTGGAAGGGGCGCAGTAGCCAACCGCAAGAACTGTGTTGGCCGGACTGCTGATACTGTTGGCCAGGTGGTGCTTGACGCGCCCGGCCTCCATCATTCCGGAGGAGGAAATAATTATTACCGGTCCCTTTATCTCATTCAGGCTCTTGGAACCCTCAACCGAGGTATTGTAGAAGAGTGAGTTGAAACCGAACGGATCGGGATCGGTGAGCATTAGCTGCCTGACATCATCATTGAAGCAGTCAGTATGCATCCGGAAGATGTTCGTGGCGTTGACGGAGAGAGGGCTGTCAACATAAATATCTACCCTTGGCAGACGCCCTGCATTATAAAGGTTGTTGAGGGAGTATACTATCTCCTGGGTACGGCCGACGCTGAATGCGGGGATTATGAGCTTGCCCTTCTTCTCAACGCAGGTATGGTACACCACCCGGAAGAGCTCCTCGTCCGACTCCTCAAGTGATGGGTGGAGCCTGTCTCCGTAAGTTGACTCGGTTATCAGGTAATCAGCCTGGGGGAAGGGCTCCGGACTCTTGAGGATACGGTTTACCGGTCTCCCGATGTCACCGGTGTAGGCAAGCCTCTTAATGCCATCCTTCTCCAGGAGCTCGATTGTGACGACTCCGCTGCCCAGCATGTGACCCGTATTTGTGAACCTGACATTTGTGTATTCGTCTATCCTGAACTTACGGTCATAGCCCACGCTGATAAACAGTTTCATTGCTGCTACGGCGTCAGCCTGGGTGTAGAGCGGCTCTACGGGAGGAAGCCCTTTTTTAGCCCTCTTCTTGTTGAAAGTCATGGTATCATGCTCCTGAATCTTGCCGGAATCTGCAAGCATGATTGAACAGAGATCACGGGTAGCATCCGTACATACGACCGAGCCGTTAAATCCGTTACGTGAAAGGAATGGTATCAGTCCCGAGTGATCGATATGGGCGTGTGAAAGGATTATATGGTCAACTGAGGCCGGGGTAAAGGCAAGCGCCCTGTTCTGCTCCTCCGTCTCCAGGCCCTTGCCCTGAAACTGGCCGCAGTCAAGCAGAATGTTCTTGCCGTGTTCGGTTTCGATAAGTACCTTGCTTCCTGTCACCTCCCGGGCAGCTCCGTAAAATGTAAGCTTCATGCTGAATTTCACATTTAATGATTTGCTAATATAACTAAAGTTGTCAAAATCACCCCTGAAATAATAATCAACATTTAATAAACATTATGTCAATTCTCCTTTATTTAGTGATGTCATTAATATATTTTTGGCGGGCAAATATTTCACAACCTACCAATGAAACTCGACAAGATCTTTTCGTTCCTGGCCCCTAAGGAGGGCAAGTTTTATCCTCTCTTCAAAGATGCATCAGCCAACCTTATAATAGGAGCGGAGCTACTGGTTGAGTTCATGAATGAACCCTCCGTGGAGAAGAGGGAGGCGCTGGGTCACAGGATCAAGGACGCTGAGCTGGTAGGTGACCAGATTGCCAAAAACCTCTACAAGACCCTGAGCAGCACTTTCATCACTCCGTTTGACCGCGAGGACATATTTGAGCTGATACATGCCACGGATTCAGTCCTGGATCTGATGTATGGTGCCGCCAAACAGACGCATCTTTACAAATTAATGGAAATTCCCGACGAGTTTCGTGATATGGCGGATACCATCAGAAAGGCGTCGATTGAGATCAATACTGCCTTCAACGGTCTGCGTGATGTGCTGAACCTGTCAAAATACAAGGATAACTGCCATAAGATAGGCGAGCTTGAGGAGCATGCCGATGACATCAACCACCGGTATCTTGCCAGGCTTTTCCAGGAGGAGAGGGATGCGATTGAGCTGATTAAGAAGAAGGATATCCTGGCAGCCCTCGAAAAGGCTGTTGACCGCTGTGATGATGTGGCGGACATTCTCTCTTCTGTTATTATAAAAATTGCATAACGGATTTCCGATGGACTTTACGATCCTGATCATCATTGTGATTCTCGCGTTTGCCTTTGATCTAATTAACGGGTTTCATGACGCCGCCAACTCAATAGCAACGGTAGTATCAACAAAGGTACTCACCCCTTTCCAGGCTGTACTCTGGGCGGCTGCCTTCAACTGGCTCGCCTATCTGGTCTTCGATCTCAATATTGTTGACACAATATCAAAGATTGTTGACACTTCGGCAATCACACCCATGGTAATCCTCTCCGGCATCGTGGCAGCAATCATCTGGAACCTTATGACCTGGTACCTGGGTATCCCTTCGAGCTCATCCCATACCCTGGTGGGTGGTTTTGCCGGCGCTGCCATAGCCTTTACCGGCTGGGACGTGGTACATACCGGAAAGATTGCAGTGATTGCAGCCTTCATTTTCCTCGCCCCGCTGCTTGGCATGTTCATATCCTACCTGCTTTCCATAGCGCTGCTATGGATAAGCCGAAAGGGCAATCCATTCAGGATGGAGAAGAGATTCAAGGGCTTTCAGCTGCTGTCGTCAGCGCTCTTCAGCCTCGGTCACGGGGGGAATGACGCTCAGAAAGTCATGGGTATAATTGCAGCCGCGCTGATGGTCTATTTCAACGGTGCAAATGAGGTGCCTCACTGGGCCCAGATAGAGATGGTGAACGGAAAGGTACATGACATCCCTCACTGGATCGTGCTGGGTTGTTACTCGGCAATAGCGATGGGAACACTCATCGGAGGATGGCGCATCGTAAAGACCATGGGCTCTAAGATCACCAAACTGACGCCTTTCGACGGCGTAGCAGCTGAGAGCGCCGGAGCAATTCTGCTCTTTGGCACCGAGGCATTCGGTATCCCGGTAAGTACAACGCATACTATCACGGGAGCAATAATGGGAACCGGTCTGACCAGAAGGGTGACCGCGGTCAGGTGGGGAGTCACAATCAACCTGCTCTATGCCTGGATTCTAACAATACCAGTATCAATGCTGCTGGCAGGCGGAATCTACTACCTCCTTTCTTCAATAACCGGCATCAGCTAGACAGTCTTACCGATTATTTTCTGCGGCGGGAAACTTTTCTGAAAAGATGCGGATGGTGCCCCGGGCTGTGCAGGTTTCTTACATTGATTCAAAGCCCCTGACTTCCCAGTCCATCAGCGTCATACCGTTGAGGATGACCCTGTCGGTGATTCCCTTGCGGTCAATCATTGCATGGGCAAAATTGATCCTGCCCCATCGCCGGTGAAAAAGGGCACGTCGATGTCATTCCTGCTCCATATGTTTTTAAGCTCTTTCATGTATTCGCGGTCATTGCCGTAACTACCGTACTTGTTCTCGATCTGGATCATAAGTACCGGCCCTCCGTTGGTGATGAGATGGGGGCGAAGGATGTCAGACAACCTTGAAATGTATCTCTCAACAGCTTTCATGTAGACAGGGTCCATGCATCTGATCTTAACGTCTTGATTGCGAAGGAGGTATGGAGGGAGCCCCCCGAATTCCCACTCGGCGCAGACATAGGGTCCGGGTCTGATGATGACCCACATGCCTTCCTCCTGAGCTGTGGTTATGAACCGGGAGATATCCCTGTTGCCGGTGCGGAAGTCATATATTCCTTCCTCTGCCTCGTGGAGATTCCAGAAGAGGTAGGCTGAGACTGTATTACATCCCATTGCCTTCGCCATCTGTATCCTGTGTCGCCAGTATTCTGCCGGTACTCTGCCGGGGTGAATCTCACCGCTTATTATCCGGAAAGGTTTTCCGTCAAGCAGGAACTCCTCAATTCCGTATGCAAAAGTATGTCCTGGCCCTCGCGGCTGCGCCGTCAGCTGGGCTGTCAACAGGGTGAAGACCAGGGCAAACGCTGTACGACAAATCACATGACTGTCACTCATGGTTCGCAAGATATTTGTTTACACTTTGCGGTTTTACTCAGACCGGGCTCTTGTCCCAGAACGGGAGCACCTGCTGTTTAAAGATCTCCTTTTCCTTTATGAGTGCATCCATGTCGAGGCCAATCGCTTTCTGTGCTCCGGTCTTTGAAGAGATGTCCGGAATGGTTACTGTCTCAACGCCTCTGGAGACAAGGACCCTGGCCAGGCCTATACGTGCCTCCAGCCCTCTCATGATCCCGTTGCTGAGGATTGAGGCTACCTCGATGGGTGCATGGAATGATCCGCCGTGGCTGGCGGCACAGAAGTCCCATCTCCACTGCGACTGTCTTATCAGAGACAGGAGGGGCTTCATAGTACCTTCGTCGGCATCAGCATCCCAGGCTGCTTTGGCTTCAAAATGGGCGGCGACGAGTACCTCCTCGAGGTAATTTCTGAGGTCAGCTATCTTGTCCTGACGCTCATAAACGTTTGTCATCAGTTCTTCTTCACTCTGCCTGTGGCAGGTTGCGCATGTACCGGAGATCATGTTCAGGGGACTCTGTACATGATGGCTGGTGTATTTTACGCCGCCCTCCGCGATGAAAGGCATGTGACAGTCGGCGCAGGCTACCCCGCGCTGGCCGTGAATACCCATTTTAAATAACTCATAATCAGGATGTTGTGCTTTGAGCATGGGGGTCTTGCTGACGGCATGGGTCCAGTCGGCAAACTCATAGCTGTCATAATATGCCTGGATGGCATCGGCAGTCATCCCCTTATCCCACGGGAAGGTAAGGTATTTGCCTTCGCCCCTGAAGTAGTATTCAACATGGCACTGTGCGCAGACAAGGCTTCTCATCTCCTGGTGGCCGGCATCTGGTGTAAGGGGACCGCCGGTACGGAGGGTGTTCCTGATATCTTCAACCGCCCAGTAATGTCCGCGGGCCTGGGAGTAATCCTTTGAGAAGGAATAGCCTGCCCAGAGCACTGCCATTTCAGGATCAGTTGCCAGCACATCAAGCGGCTTGTTTCCTGCATGTTTGCTGCGGAAGGAGGTGTCGGCAGTCATGAGCCACGACTTGTATTCCCTGGGGTAGAATTTGCCCCAGACGCTGTTGTCAGATTCAAAGGGCTGGAGATCGGTAGGTGGCATTTGAGATCCTCAGAAGATAGAATGCAAGGCCTGCTAACATTCCCAGGAGAATAATTACAGGCACCCTCCACTGGGGTGGCGGAGTAAAGAAGCTGATCAGTCTGTTTGGTCTGCTCATTGCAGTTGTCTTGATTAGCAGGTCCTGAAAAATATGCTTATTCCTTACCGCCCTTTCCGGGCAGGTCTGTCTAGAGGAAAGTGACGAAGCAGAGAGCAACCAGGGCCGTCCCGTAGCGCTTGTCAATTGTCAGAGACTCCCTGATGACTGTCGGTTCACCAAGGTAATACTTGGCGAAGGTTCTGTCATGCAGGTCATGCAGCACCGTGTAAAGCCTCTCTTCGAGGGCCTCCATGTCAAAGTAGCCTGCCAGTTCACATACAAGGCCTCCGACTTTCTCCTCGCAGGTATCGTCCTTGTACATCCATGCAAAGATGATCCCAGCCGAAACATGTTCGCCGTAATAACCGTTGGCGACTGCCATGATTGTACAGAGTTCTGAACCGTACGGAGGCATATCAACCTCGTCGAGGGTCACCAGCCTTGAGGTGGCGGGCAGCACCGAGGAATAGTTCATGATGTTGTACTCGGCAATGCCTGCATCGTGCAGCGCCATGTGATACGAACCGGGATGGATTGCATATTCACTGCATCCCGAACCCTGGGTTACAAAAAACTCGTTAGGGATTCTGTTTTGGGCGACTTTAACCATTTTACGTGTCAATAATTTAGAATTAAGTCCGGCACAAACCGGTTCAGGCAAATATACCTAAAAATAGAAATTGTATGCAATAGCAGGGAGAAATTCAGATTCTTGCCATGGCAAGAACAAGTGAGTACATAACAACGGTTACGGTTACGTACATTTTCCTGGCTGTTTTCGGCCGGGTGCCGGGGAAGCTGCAGGTGATGGAAGTGGATTTGCAGGTTGTCAGGCAGTCACCGCAAAGGGTGCAGGTAATACCCGGTTTTTGTTTTGCGATGTCATCCGGAGTGAGGGCGTCATACCTGCACACAGATGAGCAGCGCATGCAGGAAGTGCATGAATCCTCAATTCTCATTCTGAAGAGGTTGATGTTTTTCAGGTAGCTGACAAGTGTTCCAACAGGGCACCATACGGTGCAGTGTATCATCTTCCCCGAACGACGGGTAAAGAATACGATGATTGCAAGACCTGTCACACCGGTAGTGACACCCGCGACAAGGGCTGAATCCCTGGATGCACCGGTAATGCGCAATAGGAGAGCCACTGCTATCGACAAAAAGAGGAAACTGTTTTTCAGAGCCAGTCTTCGGGCAGGAGGGGAAGAGGCTGACCGGTTTTTCGCGAAGGCGGAATCAATGGCGCCGAAATAACAGTACTGGCTGCACCATGCGGGGCCTGAGAGTAGCACCGCAGAGAGGAATATCAGTGTCATCACTGAGAGTTCACCCCTGTATAGTGGCCCTGAGATGATCAGTGCAGGCACCGGCAGGTGGAGTTCACCGGTCATGAGGAATATTTTATCGACGGCAATCCCGAAGATCAGCTGGAGAAAGAAAACGACGGAAAATAGTGACCAGCTGATTCTCCTCCAGCGGCCAGAGCGTTCCTGGATGAGCATGTTGTATTCAAGCACCACGGCAAAGATTGCAACTGCCACAATCTGGATCCACCCGCCGCCGGCAAAGAGCCTCTCAAAAAGAAGCATCGGCCTCTCCCCGACAAACTGAAGAGGGAGGAGCAGTAGTGCTACGATCGTGCCTGTCAGGGCCGGAAGGAGATATCTGTTTTGCATGGTACCAGTCGCAGCCGTAAAAATATTGAAAAAACGTTATGCCGGAAGCTTCGGAAAAAAACTATAAATTGGGGGAAGGAAATAGAGGCTATGAGCAGGAGGTTGTTTTCGGTTATGATGGGCGTTTTTCTGATGTTCGGAACAATACAGGGCCAGGTCAGGGAGACAGGGACCCCTTTCATCAGAAACTTCACCAAGAGCGATTACAGTGCCAGCACACAAAACTGGGCCGTGGCGCAGGATGGCAAGGGATTCATGTACTTTGCCAACAACGACGGCCTGCTGGTATATGACGGGGTTCAGTGGCATCTCTATCCGATGCCGAACCACTCTATGGTCAGGTCAATCCATATCAGTGATGAAGGAGAAATTTTCCTCGGTGCCTATAACGATTTCGGGAAGATGGAGCCTGAACCCAACGGACGACTGGTGTTCCACTCGTTCAGGGAACTGATTCCTGAGGAGTACAGCAATTTTGATGATGTCTGGAATATCTTCCCTTACAAGGGAAAGATAATGTTCCAGTCATACTATGCCGCATGGTTTTACCGCGAGGGCATCCCGATGGCCGTTGTTACGGCGCCATCAAGGTTTCAGAACTCCTACAGTGTCAATGGGAGGCTTCTGTTCAACGACGCAAAGAGCGGGCTCATGGAGTTTGACGGCACCAGGCTGGTCAGGCTGACGGGTTGTGAAGCCCTGACTGGCCAGGACATCTGGTCTGTATTGCCATTCGGTGAGAGAGGAGAGTTGCTGATCTGCACCCTCGGGAGCGGCCTCTTCATTCATGACGGCGCAGGGCTGAGAAGATGGAACGTGCCTGTCAGTGATATTCTAAGCCGAGACCAGGTGTTTAGCGCTTCCCTGCTGCCTGAAGACCGTTATGCAATTGGCACCATACTTAACGGCCTGATTGTAATTGACAACGAGGGAAACATCATACATCAGATCAACAAGAAAAAAGGATTGCAGAACAACACTGTTCTCGATCTCTTTGCGGACAGGTCGGGAAACCTGTGGCTGGCATTGGACAACGGTATTGATTATGTAACAGTGAACTCTCCTGTCACATTCATCAGGAGCGCCGACGGGTTCGGGGCCGGTTATGCCTCCGTGATACATGACGGGAAACTCTATCTGGGAACGAACCAGGGCCTCTATGTAAGTGAATGGCCGCAAAAGGAGAGCAGCAACGACTTCAAAATGATATCCGGAACTTACGGACAGGTTTGGTACCTGGGAGTTCACAACGGAGTGCTTCTCTGCGGGCATAACAACGGGACGTACGTGGTAAGAGGAGAGTCAGCTACACTTATTAACCGTATAGCAGGAGGGTGGAAATACCATGAACTGAGAAAGTATCCCGGTTATCTGATCGGCGGAACATACAGCGGCATTATACTCTTCAGGTGGGAACAGGGTGAATGGAGGTACGTAAGGCAGATAGCCGGTATGAATGAGTCATTCAGGGTGTTCGAGGAGGATCAGAACGGTGACTTATGGATGAGTCACGGATTTAAAGGCATCTTCAGGGTCAGCCTGACGGCCGGCCTCGATTCGGTGGCGTCCGTAAGGTTTTATAATTCTGCTGACGGGCTCCCGTCTGACTTTTACCTCAGCATTTTCCGCATCAAGGAAAAGCTGGTGGTTGCTTCTGAGACTGAGATTTACGAACACACCCCGGCCGGGGACAGGTTTGTAAGGTCAGCCTATTTCAACCAGCTGCTCAGCCCGCTGGTGTCCATTTCATACATGAAAGAAGACAATGAGGGCAACATTTGGTACGTGGCTAAAAACCGTGCAGGTGTATTCAGATTACAGGAGGATTACACCTATCAGCACGTTACAACTCCTTTCCTTTTGCTCTCCGGAAGATTTATCCACGGGTTTGAATCCTTTTATCCCTATGCTGCTGACCGGATGATAATAGGTACGGAGGACGGTTTTGCTCATTACTCGTCACGTCCTGTGTCACGTGGTTACGGGGAGTTGTCAGTCTACATAACACTCGCGGAGGCCCTGCACCAGGATTCGGTTTTCTATTACGGCAGCCCGTTTCCGGCAAAGGAGATGACGAAGGGGTACAAATTCAATCACAGGAACAACCTTATCAGGTTTACTTTTGCCTCTCCGGTATATGACAGTCCTGGAACCACGGAATACAGTTTCATTCTTGACGGTTACGACAATGAATGGTCCCCCTGGAGTAAAACGTATTATAAGGAGTACTCAAATCTGCCTGACGACAGGTTCACATTCCTGGTAAAGGCAAGAAATCAACTGGGCATTGAAAGCCTGCCTGATTCCCTTGTATTTTCAATAGATCATCCCTGGTACAAAACCCCACTGGCCTACCTTGGATATCTTGTCGCAGGACTTTGCATTGCATTTCTTCTTGTGAAGTTCATACGGTGGAGAATAGAGGTGTCCAGCAGGAGGGAACGACTCAATAACCAGAGGATTTACCAGGCGAAGGAGCAGGATTATAAAAGACAGGCGCTGGAAGCTGAGAAAGAGATAATCAGGATCAGGAATGAAAAGCTTCAGGCTGAGATGATCCTGCGCGACAAGGAACTGGCCAACCAGGCAATGAACCTTGTTCGCAAGAATGAGTTTCTCAATGAGCTGAAAGAAGAGATGAACAGGCTCAGGCAAAGTTGCAGCGATGATGGTATTGGGAGGAAAGTTTTGGAGATCATTACCAGGATAAACAGGGAGGTTGACAGCAACAAGCAACGTGAGATATTTGAAAGTGCATTCGATGAGGTTCATGAAGATTTCCTTGGCAGGCTGAAGGCCCGTTATCCGAACCTTACTCCTGCGGAACTCAGGCTCTGTGCTTTTCTGAAGATGAACATTCCAACCAAGGAGATCGCTCCTCTGCTGAACATTTCGGTTCGGGGCGTGGAGATATGCAGGTACAGGGTCAGAAAGAAAATGGGCATCTCAAGGGAGATCAACCTGACTACCCTGCTTCTCGGTGTCTGATCCATCGCTGTCTGTAGTACTGATTATTTTAATCAGGTGTATCATTTAAATTTTATATTAATTAAATAAACTGCACTATGACAGGGTTATAGCGATTAAGTTGAAAATGTGTTGTAGTATTTTTGATGTGTGCTTGTAGTATTTTTGATGTAACCTGCATGTGCGGACGGTTTATAGATATTTGTAACTTTATCAACTGCAAAAAGGCATTCTTAGGTTTGCCTGCAGAAGTAACCAAACCAATCTAAACTCTAAACAAAATCTATGAAACAGACAATTCTGACTCTCTTATTCATTGCAAGCTCGCTGGTGCTAAGCGCTCAGGGACTTCAGGTAAAGGGGGTCGTAACGTCAGCAGACGATGGTCAGCCTCTTCCCGGCGTGAGTGTTTCCGTCAAGGGAACCACCCTGGGGATGATGACTGACCTGAACGGGTATTACCAGCTTGGCAATGTACCCGCAAACTCAACCCTGGTCTTTTCATTTGTCGGGATGACCACAAGGGAAGTAGTGGTGACTGAGAGCACCACTCTGGATATCATTCTTGCTTCAGATATGGAGCTGATTGATGAAATTATTGTTGTCGGTTATGGCACACAGAAAAAGAGTCTTGTCACCGGGGCAATTGCCAAGGTGGAAGGCGACGATCTGAGAAAGGGTGCAGACATGCGTGTCACGCAGGCACTGCAGGGTAAGACAGCAGGTGTGGTTATCACGGCAAATTCAGGCCAGCCGGGATCACAGATTTCAGTCCGCATCAGGGGTGCCGGCACAAACGGTGACGCTGAGCCTTTGTACATTATTGACGGGCTTCCTATGGGCGGAGCTGGTACTGACTTCCTCAATGCAAGTGACATTGAGTCTATAGAGGTACTGAAAGATGCAGCCTCAGCAGCCATCTACGGTGCCCGCGGCGCCAACGGCGTTGTACTGATAACAACCAAAACAGGCCGGACTGGCACAAAACTGACAGTCACCTATGACGGCTTCTACGGTTTACAGAACCCCTGGAAAAAGATTCCTCTCCTGAATACACAGGAGTACATTCTCCTGACCAATGAAGCATCGATTAACGGCGGACTTGGTCCTAAGTTCAGCCAGTCACAGATTGACAGCTTCACGGCAGATACAGACTGGCAGGATGAGATGTTCTACTACAACGCCCCAAAACAGAGTCACTCGGTATCATTCACCGGCGGCAGCGACAAACTGGAATACTCTTCATCCTTCAACTACTTCGGACAGGATGGTATTGTAGCTAAGGGCAAATCAAATTTTGAGAAGATCGGGTACAGGCTCAATGCTGCAGGTACATTCGGATTCTTCAAGCTCGGCGGGAACATTAACCTGGTTGGTATTACCAGCCGCGGTATTGCCACAAATGACAGGTACGGCCTCGGACTCAACCAGGCACTTAACATGCCCCCCATTATTCCGGTCCAGTTCTCGGACGGTACCTGGGGCACACCCGAATCCTACGGAATCGGTCTGCAGGAGATCACCAACCCGGTTGCAATGGCCAGCTACAACAATTCAAAGACCAGGACATACAAGCTGATCGGCAACGTTTACGGGGAATTCGATTTCGGAACCGTTTCAAAAGCACTTGAAGGTCTGGTATTCAGGTCGTCATTCGGCGGTGAATATGCAATTGTGAATACTGATACATACACACCAGAATACTTCCTGGATGCAATGCACTTCAGCGTGATTGACAAGGCGTACAAGGGACTTGATATGTATTCAAGGTGGAACTTCGAGAATGTGCTTACATATACAAAATCATTTGGTGTACACAACATGACCCTTATGGCAGGCTCAGCCGCCTTTAAGGATATGTATGAAAACCTCTGGGGCTCCAAGAATGACCTGATCTTTGATGATTTCGGTCATTCATACCTCGATAATGCCACCGATCCTGAGAGTGCCAATGCAGGCGGCGGCTATTCGGAACATACTGTTGCTTCGCTGTTTGCACGTGTAAACTATGATCTTATGGACCGTTACATGCTGACGGCCACAATCAGGCGGGACGGTTCCTCNNCCTTAAACTGAGAGCCAGCTGGGGACAGAACGGTAATGAAAGCATTGGTGACTTCGGATACACATCGGTGATAGGCAACTCCAACATCTATTACTTTGGTGACAGCAAAACGCAGTACAACGGGACGCAGCCTACCAGGATAGCCAACCCCTCACTGAGGTGGGAAACCTCCGAGCAGACAAACTTCGGTATTGATATGACCACGCTCGGCAGCAGCCTTTCAGTCACACTCGACTATTATATCAAGAAGACAAAAGACTGGCTTGTAACAGCCCCGGTACCTATGCTTGTCGGCAACTCGGCTCCTATAATCAATGGTGGTTCGGTTCAGAACTCCGGTCTTGAGGCTGAGGTCAGCTACAGGAAGGAGATCGGCAAGCTCTTCCTTAATGTATCGGTAAACGGTGCATTCAACAAGAGCGAGGTGCTTGACATTCAGAATGCCGAGAAGAGACTTCAGGGCGGGGACGGCGGCTTCGGCCAGAGTGGCGTCATCTATGCTGAAGTTGGAACACCAATGGGTGTATTCTACGGCATACGGACCGACGGCATCTTCCAGACACAGGATGAAATAAATGCTTATGTAGGTGAATCAGGAGCCAAGATCCAGCCTAATGCCGTGCCCGGTGACATCAAGTTCATTGATGAGAGCGGTGACGGTACCATAAGTGATGCTGACAGGGTGCAGATAGGCAGTCCGTTCCCCGATTTTACCGGTGGTCTCAACCTGGGTGCAGAGAGTTACGGCTTTGATTTCAATATGTTTGTGTATGCTGCATTAGGTCAGGAAATATACAGTGCGACCCGGCGATATGATATGAATGGTACCAACTTTACCGGAGACTGGCTTAACCGCTGGACCGGACCGGGAACATCGAATCATTATCCCCGCGTCACTTTTGTTGACAATAACCTGAACCAGAAAACAGTGAGCGACTTCTACATTCAGGACGGCAGTTTCATAAGGCTGAGGAATATTTCCCTTGGTTACACCTTGCCGAAGAATGTGTCCGGGGCTATCGGCCTCAGCAGGCTGCGCATCTATGTTGCTGCAGAAAACCTGTACACGATCACCAGGTACACGGGTTACGATCCGGAAATCGGAGGCGGTGTATTTGACAACGGAATCGACCGCGGTATTTACCCGCAGGCACGCACAGTCATGACCGGCTTAAATGTCACATTCTAACATGCAAATCAACAGAATTATGAAAAAGTCAATTTTATACGGCATCTTCTTTCTGGCTGTTATGGTTGCAGGCTCATCATGTTCCAAGGATTTTCTGGAGCTTGAGCCGAAGACCGGTCAGACGGAAGCCAACTACTACAAGACCGAGGGTGACGCCTTCCTTGCCGTCACAGCGGTGTATGATGCATATGCTGTCCAGAACTGGCAGTTCGCACCTACAATGGCTGATATATGGTCAGATGACGCATTTTGCGGCGGGTCTGATGCATCAGACATGAGCCAGTGGCAGGATATGGAGTCATTTAAGATGGAACCTGAAAATAACTCTTCCTCTGATCTCTGGAACCGTTGCTACTCAGGTATCTACAGGGCTAATCTCTACCTGCAGAAGCAGGAAGACATTGCCTGGACAACCGAAGGACTGAAGGCCAGGCATGAAGCAGAGGTTAAATTCCTGCGCGCCTATTTATACTGGGACCTGGTCCGTCATTATGGCTGGGTGCCCATCATTACCGAGGTGTTCCCAAATGTGGAGGAATATAAGAATGTACCCCAAAGCACTCCCGCTGAGGTATTTGAACTTATTGCCTCTGACTTACTTGATGCGGTAGCTGTTCTTCCGGTTGTATTACCTTCATCTGAAAAAGGCCGGATATCAAAGGGCGCCGTGCAGGCTCTCATGGCACGTATATATCTGTATCAAACGGGTATGAGCGCTATCAATGAACTGGGACTCACAGCAGAACAGTGGACAGACGGTACTACAACTATAAACAAGGCCTATATCCAATCAGCTCTTGACGAGGTGATACTGAGTGAGGCCTATTCACTCATCCCCAGCTATGCCGATCTGTTCGACTGGGACAATCAGAACAATGCGGAATCCGTTCTGGAGATCCAGTATTCAGATAAAGCCAAGTCAGGTGACTGGGGCGGATGGAACATAAATGGAAACTTCGCCAGCGTCTGGTACAGTGTTCGTAACCCGGTGGGCGATACTACTGTATTCGCAGGCTGGTCATTTTCTATCCCGACATGGAGCCTGGCCGATGAGTTCGAACCAGGCGATCCGAGAAAATATGTCACACTGTATGATGCAGAGGCTAACATGACAAATTACAACAGGGCTTTCATGAATACGGGCTATTTTAACGGCAAGTACATGGCACGGGCAGCATATATCGGTTCAGGTGGTGACGCGAGTCATAACTTCCCGCGAAATCATATGGATATAAGATTTGCCGATGTGCTGCTAATGGCTGCTGAGGTGTGGCTTGCTGATAATCCCGGCAAGGCCGCGGGTTATTACAACAGGGTCAGAACACGGGCTCTTGGTGAATCCGCTGCAAAGACCTCAATCACCCTTGACGATATCTATCATGAAAGAAGGGTGGAATTCGGAGGCGAGGGCCTCAGGAAATGGGATCTTCTCCGCAGGGGGCTGACATACACTGAGCAGAAAATAAATGCCAGCTTTGTTGTACCTGCAGGTATTACAAACGCCGGCGACTTTGCAAACCGTAACTACAAGCCAAATACATTCGGCATGTTCCCGATTCCTGCAGGCGAGATAAGGAATATGAATGCAGGTGTGCTCAAGCAGATGGTACCTGCCTATATCGGCTTATGAACCAGTTAAAATAAATCGATTATGAAAAAATATAAATATTTTTCCAAATTAACAGGCATCCTTGCAATACTACTGCTGGTGAGTGCCTGTGAGCCTCAGCTGGCAGACAAACCGGATATAGGTCTTCCGCCAACGGCTGACCAGGTGGATTTTACAATTACCCCCGGAAGTGATGCTTTCAACTTTGTTATAACCAACACATCTTCGGTGGTCGGTATCCCTTCCTGGGAATTCGGCAATGGAACCAAAGGGACAGGACAGTCCAATGTTTCCAGATATCCGATGCCTGGTGATTACACTGTGAAGATGACCCTCGTAACTAGAGGCGGGGTGGCCACTCTTACCAAGACTTTGACCCAGACTGAAACTGACTTCTCTATCTTTACCGATCCGGTTTATGTTAATCTTACCGGTGGCGTTGACGATGCAGATGGCAAGACATGGGTGGTTGACGCAGGTTCCAAAGGTCATTTTGGAGTTGGCGATGTTACCAAAGCACTGGCTGCTGGAACAAATTGGGCTGTGTCAGATGGATCTGTCGTCTGGTGGTCTGCCGATCCGAATACCAAGAGTGGAACGGGAGCATACGACGATGAACTGACCTTCGTCCTCACTGACTTTGTGGTAAAGTATGACAACAAAGGTGTCAGCTATGTCAAGGGTTATACAAAGGACGATCCTGCGCTGGCATCCGTGTATCTCAACCCGAGACTGAACAAGGACGACTGGGATGTAGACTATGCCACACCCGTTACCGGGAGCTGGAGCATTGTAGAACAGGGTGGTGCTGACTATATTGTGATCAATAGTGCAACTCCCATTTTCCCGGGGCTGGATGTAGGGGCAAAGAACCACACCTACAAGATCCTCCAGATAAATGAGAACCTCCTTGAGCTTACATGTGAGAGTTCATATGAAAACTGGACCGCCTGGCACTTCCTCCTGATCCCCAAAGGTTATGTCAAGCCTACAATTACCTATACGGTAAATGCAACCGAGGGAATTGATAACGACGTAGCCTGCTCCGTGACCGACTATACGATCCCCGACGGACAGAGTGTCACTGACATTACCTGGAATTTTGGAGACAACAGCCCGGAAGTTACCGCCGCAAAAGACGAAGTAGTTCACCATACCTATATGCGACATGGTTCCTACACTGTGACTGCGAAACTGGCCACGAGTCTTGGAACTCTGACAGGCACAAAGGTGATCACACTGCTTAATGACAATTCTGCGTATATCCCGTACCTGCTTGATATGATGGTCGTTTACAACGATTTCAGCGAAGTGCAGATCTATCCTGTGTCAGGGGAGAATTGTGGAGTGACAATAGAAGATAATCCCTTGAAGGAGATTCCCAACAGGTCTTCAAAGGTTGCTTTCTATACCAAAACCAACAACGAGTGGGCAAATGCTTTTATGAAGCTTGGCCCGGGTTACAGGTTTGATCTCAGGCAGCAGCATACATTCAGTATCCTCGTTTACGGTAAAGCGGGAGACAAAGTCCTGCTCAAACTCGAGAATACGGATAAGGGCGGTGATGCCTGGCAGACAGGAACGGAGCTTACCTATACCATTCAGCAGACGAACAAATGGGAGCTTGCTACCTATGACTTCAGCGGCGCTGATGTGCAGCCCGGAGCAGAGGGATGGAAATGGTGGCCGGATCCGGTATCCTACGATGTTGTTGCTGATGATTATTACAATCATGAGTTCTACAACATTATAAGGATAATGCTAAACCCGGGTGTCGGTACCGAGACACACTCCTTCTTCTTTGACGAATTGTCAGGTCCTCACGTTGAGGGTATTCATAAATAGTAAATATTGCTGATTATTGCCTGCCCTGCTAAAGGGCAGGCAATAATTTTATCATTCTTTATTTCAATAATTTATACAGGTGCAGATATGAACTTCAGAAGAATATCGCTTGTACTCTCCGTTATGATCCCGGCTCTTATTGCAGGGTCATGCAGCAGGGGTTCTGCAGGCAGTGATGATGCTACGGTAAGGGCAGGAAAAATGCTAGCTGAGATGACACTCGATGAAAAGATTGGGCAGATGTCACAGCTTGACCTGGGTTATTTTATGGATCAGGAGCAGCTTAAACAAGCTGTCAGGGATGGCCGGTGCGGCTCACTGCTCAATTTTCTGGGCACAGAGAAGGTGAACGAGCTTCAGCGCATAGCCGTGGAAGAGAGCAGGCTTGGAATTCCTCTCATTATCGGCCGGGATGTGATTCACGGCTACCGCACCGTCTTCCCGATTCCTCTCGGTATGGCAGCATCATGGAACCCGGAAGCTGTTCAGCAGGCATTCCGCATATCAGCCATAGAGGCATCTTCACAAGGGATAAGATGGACCTTCGCCCCGATGATCGACATCACCTGGGACCCGCGCTGGGGAAGAATTGCCGAGGGGTGCGGAGAGGATCCCTTCCTGGCATCGACACTGGCCGCAGCAATGGTCAATGGTGCGCAGGGCGACAGCCTCAATGACCCGACTTCAATCGCAGCATGTGCAAAACATTACGTCGGATACGGCTTTGCCGAGGCAGGTCGCGATTATAACACGACATATATTTCCGAGCCGGTGCTGAGGGACGTTGTTCTCAAACCCTTTCACGCAGCGAAAGAGGCCGGAGCACAAACATTCATGTCGGCATTCAATGACCTGAACGGCATCCCCACTTCAGGGAACGAGTTTACAATCAGAAAGATCCTGAGGGAAGAATGGGGATTTGACGGTTTTGTGGTCAGCGACTGGGGATCGGTTACCGAAATGATCAACCACGGTTATGCCGAAGATGAAAAGGACGCGGCTGCTAAAGCTATAAAAGCTGGCGTGGAGATGGAAATGGCGACCACAACTTACTTTGACAACATCAAAGCCCTGCTTGATGAGAAGAAGATTACAATGGAGCAGATTGACGATGCGGTCAGGAATATCCTTAAGGTAAAATACAGGCTCGGTCTCTTTGACAACCCCTATACAGATCCAGAAGCTGAGAAAAAGATCCTTGATCCGTCATTCCTGGAGCATGCGCGCACAGTGGCACGGCAGAGCGCCGTCCTGCTCCGTAATGAAAATGCAGCACTGCCGCTCATACCGGAAAAGATATCATCCGTTGCAGTCATCGGCCCTCTGGCTGATGCACCACGTGACCAGCTAGGCACCTGGTGCTTTGACGGCAAGGAGGAGAACTCAGTGACACCGCTCAGGGCAATCAGGGATCTTCTGGGAGAGAAGCGTGTAAACTATGTTCAGGCACTTGCATACAGCCGTGACAAAAGCAAGGCTGGCTTTGCTGCAGCGGTTGCAGCCGCACGAAGGTCCGATGCAATACTCTTCTTCGGCGGCGAGGAGTGGATTCTCTCAGGCGAGGGTCAATCAAGGGGAGAAATAAATATCCCCGGTGCCCAGACTGAACTTCTTGAGCAGCTTGCAGCAACTGGCAAGCCTCTCATCCTTGTGATTATGGCCGGCAGACCCCTCGGCATAGGCAGGGAGCTTGAACTGTGTGATGCCGTCCTCTATGCCTGGCACCCCGGAACAATGGCAGGCCCGGCTATCGCTGACCTGCTTTTTGGCAAGGAATCACCCTCGGGGAAACTCCCGGTTACATTCGTTAAGGATGAGGGACAGATACCTTTCTACTACTACAGAAAGAACACCGGCAGACCGGCTAATGATGATGCATGGACACCCTTTGACAGCATACCAGTAGTGAACCCACAGAGCTCACTGGGCTACAAGTCGTTCCACCTTGACTTCGGATATACCCCTCTTTTACCATTCGGTTACGGACTCAGCTACACTACCTTTGACTACGCTGACATTGCCCTTTCATCGAATGAGATGGAAATGAACGGAACACTGACTGTAAAGGCAAAGGTCACCAACAGCGGGGAATATGATGCGGATGAGATAGTTCAGTTCTATATCCGTGACAGGGTGGGAAGCCTTACCCGTCCCATCAAGGAACTCAAGGGTTACAAGCGCCTGAGGATAAACAGGGGAGAGACGGCAGAAGTGGAGTTTACACTTACTGCTGAAGACCTGGCCTTCTTCAATGGAAAGGAGACTGTCACGGAACCCGGTAATTTCGATGTCTGGATTGGCCCGAACTCGGATGAGGGACTCCATGGCGAATTTATTCTGAAATAATGGATCATAAACAAAAGATAATGATACAATTGGGAGTGATAATCCTGGCACTGGCCTTGTTGGCTCCGGGATGCAACAATAACGAACCCCCCCCCGAATACCCTGACAACCCAAATACCGGCGACAAGGCACTGGTGTGGAGCGATGAATTTGACTACAACGGTTTGCCTGATTCGAAGAAGTGGGGTTATGACACGGATGGCAATTCCAGTGGATGGGGCAACAATGAGTTGCAGTACTATACAGCCTCCAGGCTGAAAAACGCCGAGGTAAAAGACGGGCACCTTTATATCACCGCCTATAAGGAGGATTACGAAGGCTTTAAATACACATCCGCCAGGCTTGTCACACGACAGAAAGGTGATTGGCTCTATGGCAGGGTTGAGGTAAAGGCAAAAATTCCTGACGGCAGGGGTATGTGGCCGGCTATCTGGATGCTGCCAACCGACTGGCAATATGGCGGATGGCCTGCCAGCGGCGAGATTGATATCATGGAAAGTGTAGGTTACGATCCTTACAAGATCGTTGGCACCGTGCACACCGAGGCATACAATCACACCATCGGTACTCAGAAAGGAGCAACCACAACGGTTCAGACGTGTTACAGTGATTTTCACGTATATGCATTGGAGTGGGAACCGGCTGCAATCCGGATTTACGTGGATGACCTGAACTATTTCACCTTCAGGAATGAAGGAACCGGTTACAAAACCTGGCCTTTTGACAAGCGGTTCCACCTTCTCCTGAATGTGGCGGTTGGAGGTAACTGGGGCGGTGCTCAGGGAGTCGATGACGCGATTTTCCCGCGTACCATGGTGGTTGATTATGTAAGGATTTACCAGAAAAAGTAATTTGTATGCCTCATCTGCTTGTTGCTTTGTTGGCCCTGTTGCTTGTATCCTGCAACCGTCCGTCGGAAAACGGTAACGGCACCGGTGATGGCAGCGGGATCTTTGCTGAATCATGGATTACTGCACCTCACCAGGGCATCCTGTTTGAAAAGCAGCAGGCACAGACGGAGTTTGGCACTGCTGTCAATGCCGATCCGACAATCGTAATTGACACCACCGTTCGCTACCAGGAGATTGACGGATTCGGCAACTGCCTGACCGGCGGCAGTGCCATACTACTTAACCGTATGACGCCTGCAGGACGCACTGCGTTGCTTCAGGAACTCTTCAGTCCTGAAGGGAACGGCATCGGAATAAGTTACCTCAGGGTGAGTATTGGCGCTTCCGACCTGAGCGACAGGGTGTTTACCTACTCTGACCTGGCCCCTGGAGAGACTGACCCGCTGATGGAGAAGTTCAGCCTGGAACCGGAGAAGGAGGATCTGATTCCTGTCCTGAAGGAGATACTGGCAACCAATCCGTCAATTAAGATAATGGGCTCACCATGGACGGCTCCACTATGGATGAAGACCAACAATGCTTCAGTGGGAGGGAGCCTGAAAAGGGAGTGGTTTGACGCCTATGCACTTTACTTCGTCAGGTACATTCAGGCCATGAAGGCAGAAGGCATTACAATTGATGCCATTACAGTGCAGAATGAGCCGCTTTACGGTGGCAACAACCCAAGCATGGTCATGACAGCCGCGGACCAGGCCCTTTTCATCAGGCAGAGCCTTGGACCGGCCTTTGCAGCTGCAGGGATCACAACGAAAATTATAATTTACGATCACAATGCTGACCGCACCGATTATCCGCTGGAAATCCTGAATGATGCCGGGGCAAGAAACTACGTTGACGGTTCCGCCTTTCATCTGTACGGAGGGTCCATAAACAACCTTACTGCAGTTCATGATGCCTGGCCTGCAAAGAACCTGTACTTTACCGAGCAGTGGGTAGGCGGACCGGGTGACCTGGCCGGCGATCTCAAATGGCATGTAGAGAACCTGATAATTGGCGCTACACGGAACTGGTGCCGTAATGTCCTGGAGTGGAACCTCGCATCAGATCCGGCATATGATCCTCATACTGACGGGGGATGTGACAGGTGCCTCGGCACGGTGACCATCGACGGGAACAACGTGAAACGCAACCCAGCTTATTACATTCTGGCTCACGCAGCGAAGTTTGTCAGACCAGGCTCAGTGAGGGTCTCCTCAACAACTCAGACCATATTGCCGAATGTGGCGTTCATGACTCCGGACGGGGAAAAGGTGCTGATTGTACTGAATGCGTCTGAAACCAAAAGGAACTTCAACGTGAGGTTCAGGGGCTATACCATGCCTTTGAGTCTGAACGGCGGAGCTGTCGGTACGTGGATCTGGTAACAGGTCAATTTTTGACTATCATCCGGGGGTAGCTTCCTTCGGCGGTAAAAATCCTGATAATGTAGGTTCCCGGGGCAAGCGAACTCAGGTTGACTGTGGTCTCCATGTCCTGGCATTCCTGTGACAACAGAATGGTTCCGTGCATGTCATAAAGAGAGATGTTGCTGATTTCGGCACCTGCATGGATGATAAGCAGCTCGCTTACCGGGTTGGGGAACAGACTTATACTGATATTTCCTGCAGGGTTTTCAACAGAGGTGATTACCCGGTCAGCCGCTTCCCAGCTTTCCGGCAGGCTGTTGTCAAGAGCAATATCCCTCAGTTGCAGGTATAAGCCGTTTCCGTCAGCATTTGGCCACGGACTCACATCTGCATATACAATACTGTCAATAAGATTCCCGAAGGCATCCGCCAGGATGAGTGACTCGGTACTGTTGGAGAGATGCCTGGTGAACTGACCGAACGGCGAAAAACCGTACTTCGACTGGAAGACAGTGGCATTGGAGGCCAGTATGACGCAGAGGCCCGGGCCAAGGGTGGCACCTGCCGGGAAACTGTAGACCAGTCCTGTCCCCTGAAAATAAACACCGCTGAGATTAACCTGTGAGGTGCCTGTGTTCCGGATCTCGATGAATTCCAGTGCATCACTGTCAGGAAATTCGCTGGATGTCTGTGGATGATAGTTGATCTTTGTGATAGTCAAATGCGGCACTGACACGTTAATGCAGGCGCTGTAGCTTCCAAGGTTTGCTGTCATCCATTCCGCACGCGCCTGCATGAATGCTTTTATGGCAGCTATTCTCTCTGCCTGGTTTGCTCTCTTGTTCCACCTCTGGCAATCGCGTGCCACTGCTTCCGAGATCAGCGCAGCAGTTTCGTCGATGAAGGCTTCCCTGACCGCCCCGTTCAGCGGCATTCCGGGCTTCAGCAGCTCATGCCACCGCCGTGAGAGATAGCAGTTGAAGGTGCTGTTATGAAAGAGGTCGCGCCAGAAGCGGGATCCGTTGTTGTAATAGTCCTCGAAATACCAGAGATAAGTCTTGCTCCGGTCCATATACCACTGGAAGAGATCGTTCCCGAATGAGAGGTCCAGGTCCCATACGGGACCGGCGCGCAGCTTCCCGTTACGGTCCTTATGAAAGTAGGTACTGTACTGGTATGCGTCCGGATTGGCTGCAAACTCATTGACAATCATGTAGTCTATGAAGGAAGGTACGTCTATCAGTGACGGGTAGCCGTTGACCACCGAGACATCGTTGTTTTGTGCTGCAGTTTCGAGTTTGAAGAACTCCCCGCTGATGTATGAGGTCTGGGTTGCGGTGGCGTCCTCCGGTTTTGGCAGTTCATGAATATAATCGACCGGTGAATTCTGAAATGAATACATTCTCCAGTCCATCTTGTCACCTCCTGTCAGTTTGTCGGCCTTTGAAATATACCCTCCCGTCAGGGCTGGCAGGCTGTTGTCATTTTTACCTATTTTAATGACGTCAATCCGGTTGTCGTCTGCCTTCAGCTTTTCCTGGAGCATATAAAGACCCATGTAGACATTGTTCACTATCACCTCGCAGTAGGCTGCGCGAGAGGCGTAGTTACCCATCTTTTTTGAGAGGCTGTGACAGAAGTAATCGCGTATGAAGGCTGTATCAAACACCATTCCGCCGAGGATCCAGTCGTTCTCTTCAGGCATGCCAAGGAGGCTGACATTATTATTGGTGACATCATCCGCCATGCGTGTGGTGAAGCCGTAGTTTTTCTTGGGTGATTCCTGGGAGGATGATCCGCGCAGTTCGATCCCGATCCGTCCGCTGTAATTGAGATAAAGCGGATTGGACTGGTCAGTGACGTAATTGCGGAGTCCGGGACCACGGTCAATGATCTTCATTGTGGCTTTGACCTTTGGTTCGTCCTGAATGGCAAGACTGCCGTCAGTACTGATAATGACAATAGGGAGGTTGCTGTCGGTCAGTCCCTGACCTGTCATCTGTACCGACAGAAGCAGAAGCAAGATGGCCTGTGGTGCGATATGTCTGAAGAAGCCTCCCCGCATAGAGTTCAAAATTAACATAATTGTAATGAAACAGAGTATTCCGCTTTTCCACTGAATTCCTTCACGGTATTAAATGATATTGATTGGCGAGTAATAAGTGCTGAGGGGTCGCCGTCCGCAGAAACCGGAATTAATAAATATTTGACAAGACTGGTTATTGATAAAAAATATATATATTTATGCCTTCAATGCTTGCAGAATGGTTGGGAAATTATCAGCAAGAGTAATAAAAGCGTACGTCACATTCGGCAGTATGCATACTGCAAAGCCAGGCGTCACATTGACCGCAATGACCACTCCCGGTAAGGGAGTTGGTATATTCATATGATCCCATGGCGGACGGCAGTCCGCAAATCCGGCTGAGCCGGAGAGAATAATCCGATTTATTTATTAATCTGTACTTTTCAATGAAAGTCTTGAAATTTGGAGGCACCTCCGTGGGCAGTGTCGAAGCAATACGAACTGTAGCAGGGATACTGAAGAGCCAGGAGGGTCAGGCAGTGGTTGTTTTCTCAGCGTTATCGGGGGCAACTGACATACTGACCAGGGCTCTTCAATTTGCTTCAGAGGGGAACAGGGAATATTGTTCCGTTATTGAGGAAATTGAACGGCGCCACCTGGACGTTTCATCAGGGCTTTTGGATCGGGATCGTAATAATGACTTTAAACATAAGATGGCCGGTCACCTTTCCCGTCTGGACGGAATACTGGAGGGTGTCTTCAGGCTGGGTGAGGCAACATGCAGATCAACAGATCTGGTTTTAAGTTTTGGTGAGCTGATGTCGCTTGACCTTATTGAGCTGGCCCTGGAGGAGTATGGGGCCGATGTGACGCGGGTTGATGCCAGGGAGATGATTTTCACAAGACCTTACGGTGGCTCTGAACGGGTTGATTATGAGGTGAGTGAAGAATCTATAAGGAAGCGGCTGCCTCTTACCAACAAGATCGTTATTACATCTGGATTCATATCCACCTCTTTAAAAGGCTATCCGTCCACCCTTGGAAGGGGGGGATCAGATCATACAGCGGCAATAGTTGCGGCTGCCGTCGGGGCGGAGTTGCTTGAGATCTGGACTGATGTAAGCGGAATTTACACGGCTAACCCGGCAATTGCACCGGATGCCTGTCCCATAACGGGGCTGACTTATGCTGAGGCGCTGGAGATAAGTCATTTCGGTGCCAAAGTCATCTATCCTCCATCAATTGAGCCGGTGATGAAAAGAAGTATCCCGGTCTTAATCAGGAATACCTTTGCACCTGCAGAGAAGGGGACTCGCATTTCATCAGTGTCAATGGCCAACGGCAGTGGAGTAAAGGCTGTCACTTCGGTTGGTTCCGTCTGCCTTGTTTCGCTTACCGGCAGTGGCATGGCAGGAGTGGTGGGAATTGCAGCAAGACTCTTCGCCTCCCTGGCAAAAAACAACATAAACATAATTCTCATTACCCAGGCCTCCTCTGAGCAGTCAATCTGTATTGCAATTGATCAGAAAGACGGAGGGAGAGCCTGTGAGGCTATTGATGCCGGGTTTGAAACAGAGATTGAAGCGGGGAGGGTGAAGCCTGCCCTTCGTGAGGACGGCTTCGCAATAGTTGCATTGATAGGAGAGGGAATGAAGCATTCTGTGGGGATAAGTGGTCAGGCCTTTGCAGCGATGGGAAGGAACGGGATAAACATTCATGCCATTGCGCAGGGCTCCTCGGAACTGAATATTTCTGTCGTGGTAAAGGAAACGGATGCCCCCAAGGCTGTCAATGCCATCCACCAGGAGTTCTTTCGTTCAGTGAAAAGGGTGATCAACATCTTCATGGTCGGGACAGGTAATGTTGGTTCTGCCCTGGTAAAACAGGTTATGGACCGCTCAGCATGGTTTGCAGGAGAGTATCAGACCGAGTTCAGGATAGTGGGCCTGGCCAATACAAGGAAGATGGTAATCAGGGAGGAAGGGATCACAGGTCCCGACTGGAAGTCGCTTATGATGGCGAGTGACCAGAAGAGCAATCTTGAGAGCTTTATTGGTCAGATGTTTTCACTCAATCTGCCCAACACTATATTTATTGACAATACCTCAAGCAGCGACGTCAGTTCCCTTTATGAAAGAGTTCTTGAGAAGAGTATATCTATAGTTACCTCGAACAAGCTTGCTGCTTCCTCGTCATTTGAGAACTACAGCAGACTGAAGCGAACGGCACTGAGGAAGAGGGTACAGTTCAGGTACGGGAGTAATGTCGGGGCCGGATTGCCTGTAATTCACACCATTCAGAATATGGTTAAGACCGGAGATAAGATTCTAAGGATAGATGCCGTACTCTCAGGCAGCCTTAACCACATTTTCAACAGCTACTCCAACGGCATGAAATTCAGTGAAGCGGTTCTGCTGGCACTGGAAAAAGGTTATACTGAACCCGATCCGCTTACTGACCTCAGGGGAGTTGATATAGCCAGGAAGCTTCTGATCCTTGTACGCGAATCAGGATTCCGTCTTGATGTTTCTGAGGTAGCGTTTGAAGATTACCTGCCGGGGCCCTTGCCGGGAAAATATGATGCTGCAGCGTTCCTTACACAGTTGAGAGAGTTTGATCTGTTTTTCGAACGACAGAGAGCAGATCTTGCTCTTCGCAATGAGAGGATAAGGATCATTGCGTGCTATGATTCGGGCAGGGCTTCTGTCAGGCCGGTCAGAGTCAGCACGGAACATCCCTTTTACTACCTGGAAGGCAATGACAACATTGTGTCGGTATATTCAGAGCGGTATTCGCGCCAGCCGCTCATAATAAAAGGGGCAGGTGCTGGCGCTGATGTCACTGCAGCGGGTATATTTGCAGATATACTTTCAATAGTCAACAGTTAACATGACAGGAAAGAAGATCAGGGTAAAGGGGCCTGCAACTGTATCAAATCTCAGTTGCGGATTTGATGTGATCGGGCTGGCCCTGGATGAGCCGTTTGATATAGTAGATATTGAACTGACTGACACCGGTAAGGTTGTCATTGATGATATCAGGTGCAGCAAGACACTCAGCAGGGATCCGGAAAAGAACGTGGTTGGCGCTGTTCTTAAGGCAGCATCAGCTCTCGGCGGCAGCCGTGCCGGATTCAGGGTCAGCATTGATAAGGGGATCAGGCCTGGCAGCGGGATCGGGTCAAGCGGCGCCAGCTCTGCAGCTGCAGCCTTCGGTGCAAACCTTCTGTTGGGAGAGATATTCACGCCTGCCGAAATGGTCAGGCTCGCCATGGAGGGCGAGAGGCTTGCTTCCGGTTCGGCTCATGCCGATAATGTAGCACCGGCGTTGCTGGGAGGCATCACCCTGGTACGCAGTTATGACCCCCTCGATATTATTGAACTCCATGTTCCGCCAGAGCTCTTCTGTGTGGTTATTCATCCTGAGACAGAGATAAAGACCTCAGTTGCAAGGGGATTGCTTGACAGAGAGGTGTCACTAACCACAGCTGTGAAGCAGTGGGGTAACCTGGCCGGGCTGGTGGCGGGGCTCTTCAGGGAGGATTATGATCTGATAGGGCGCTCGCTCATAGATTTTGTGGCTGAACCCAAACGATCCGTACTTATTAAGGGTTTTGACCAATTGAAGAAGACTGCCCTGGAATGCGGGGCCCTGGGAGCAGGTATCTCCGGCTCGGGACCTTCGGTATATGCATTATGCAGGGGCCGTGATTCCGCGGTGGCGGTGATGAAGGGCATGTCCGGAGCAATGAAGTCGCTGGGGATCCGATTTGATGCCTACATGTCAGCGGTGAACAGGAGCGGCACGCAGGTTTGTTAAGTGAGCATCTCACAGAGCCATGAAATATTATAATCTTAAAGACCCGCAGGTAACCACAGGCTTCAGGGAAGCGGTTGAAAGAGGCATCTCCCCGGATATGGGCCTGTTCATGCCGGAGCGGATACCCCGGTTAGATGACAGCTTTTTCAGACGGTTGCCACTGTTGACCCTCCCTGAGATCGGAATGGAGGTCGGATCGATTTACGCGGGAAAGGATATGCCGCACGATGTGATGCGACAAATATGTGAGGAGGCTTTTAACTTCCCGGTTGTAGTCAGGCAGGTTGATGAACGTAAACAGGCACTGGAGCTGTTTCATGGCCCGACAGCAGCTTTTAAGGATTTCGGGGCGAGGTTCATGGCCGGCTGCTTCAGGTATTTCTCCTCACGCGATGATAAACGAAGGGTGGTGCTTGTAGCAACCTCAGGCGACACAGGGGGTGCGATAGCATCAAGCTTCCTAGGCGTGGAGGGGGTGGACGTCATTATTCTGTATCCTTCGGGCAAAGTAAGCAGTCTGCAGGAGAACCAGCTTACCACCCTCGGCCAGAACATCACAGCAATAGAGGTAGAGGGTTCCTTTGATGATTGCCAGGCGATGGTAAAGAGCGCTCTTTCCGGTTCTGTCACGCAAACAAGGGTGAAACTCACGTCTGCCAATTCAATCAACATAGCCCGCCTGATACCGCAGAGCTTTTATTACTATTATGCCATAGGCCGTGTTGGCAATGGCAAAGTGGTGTCCGTTCCCAGCGGTAATTTTGGCAACATAACAGCAGCTGCCATGGCCAGGAGGTCAGGTCTGGGCATTGATCGGCTGGTGGCTGCCACCAATATCAACAGGGTGGTACCTGATTATCTTGAGACGGGTTTTTACGCTCCGGCCGTATCGGTTGCCACCATAGCCAATGCAATGGATGTAGGCAATCCCGGCAATTTCGACAGGTTCAGTACGGTATTTGACAATGACTACGGAACAATCACAGGGGCGGTATCCGGCTACTGGTTTGATGATTGCCTGATCAGGGAACATATAGGCCGGGAGTATCGTCGTACAGACTACCTGCTTGATCCTCACGGTGCAGTTGCAAGCCTTGGTCTTGATGCTTACCTGAAGCATCATCCCGGGTCAACCGGTATCTTTGTGGCTACTGCCCATCCTGCCAAATTCAGGGATATTGTGGAGCCGCTCATCGGGCAAACCGTGAAGATCCCTGACAGCCTCATGACCTTCCTGGCCGGGATGAAGCAATCGGTTATGATGAAAGCCGGCCCGCAAAACCTGGAAGAGTACCTGGCTGACAGGTATCAGAACGGATGACAAAAGCGCGGGAGCATACTGAGATGAGTGATAAAAACCGTGAATTCCAGGTTTTTGTAAAGCCGGTTGGAGCTAGGTGTAACCTCAGGTGCAGCTATTGCTACTATCCCGGTCGCATTCAGCCGTCAGGAGTGTCCGGCGGACATTGGATGAGTGATGATGTACTGGAAGAATATATCCGTCAGCATATTGATGCCGGAGGTGAAACTGAGGTGTTTTTTTCATGGCATGGCGGTGAACCGACGTTAGCGGGCATAGACTTCTACAGGCGTGCTGTTGCAATTGAAAAGAGGTATGCACCCCCGTGCTGCAGGATAGTTAACGGCATTCAGACCAATGCCACTCTGATTGATGATGAATGGGGCCGGTTCTTCGCTGAGGAGGGTTTTTATATCGGTGTCAGTCTCGACGGGCCGGAGCGGTTTCACAACAGCAACAGGAAGAGGGCTGACGGCAGGGGCACGTTTGATGCCGTTATGCGCGGGCTGGATATCCTTCGTGACCATGGTGTACCACATGAGATCCTGTGCGTGATTAGCAATGACAATGTACATGCTCCTCTTGAGGTCTACCGGTTCTATAAAAGCCTGGGTGTTCCCTTCATTACATTCCTTCCGCTGGTGGAAAGACAAAGCAATAGCCCTGCCGGGGTGACCTCGCGCAGCGTCCGTCCGGCTGATTTCGGGGAGTTTCTCTCAGATATTTTCGACGAGTGGGTTAAAAATGATATCGGAAAAATCAAGGTGCAGATATTTGAGGAAGCACTGCGCACAGCCTTCGGACAGGAGCATACACTGTGTATTTTCAAACCCGTTTGCGGCGCAGTGCCGGTGGTGGAGATGAACGGCGATTTCTACTCCTGTGACCACTTCGTTGATAAGGATTACCTCATTGGGAATATCATGGAATCCTCGCTGGACACTCTTCTTGGTCATCCCCGTCAAAGATCCTTCGGCGAAGCCAAAAAGTCAGCATTGCCTCGTTACTGTATTGATTGCGAGGTGCTTGAGATGTGCAACGGGGAATGCCCCAGGAACAGGTTTATTACTGCGCCGGACGGCGAACCGGGGCTGAATTACCTGTGCGAGGGGTACAGGTACTTCTTCAACCACTGCCGGCCGTTTGTCAGCGAGGTGGCCAGGGTGTGGAAAGGGGGTCTATAGAGACTGTCCTGGTATTGAGTCCCCGGCGGAGACGGACGATCAATCCCGCATTCACAGTGTCGGGGTGGAAGTCCTCTGTAAGCTCAGGTACAGTTACTTAACAAAGCCCGAAAGTTAGCTTTACAGAGTCTTTCTGAAGAAGTCGGTTGTCCTTTGCCAGGCAAGGTCTGCTGCCTCCTTGTTGTAGCGTTCGCCGGTATCATTGTTGAAGGCGTGCATTGTACCCTCATAGATGAATATCTGGTATTCTATGCCGGCCTGTTTGAGCGCCTCCTCGAAGGCAGGTATTCCGGCATTGATCCGTTCATCGTTTCCTGCATAATGAGCCATCACCTTTGCCTTTATCCTGGGCACATCTTCCGGGGCAGGTACAGAACCGTAGTACGGCACTGCCGCATCCAGGTCGGGGGAGTTGACGGCCACCTGGTTGGTCATGGCGCCGCCCCAGCAGAAACCGGTGCAACCAACCTTTCCTGTGGAGCGTGGGTGGGTCTCCAGGTATTTGACTGCAGCGACGAAGTTCTTCACTGTCTCCTCGCGGTCAAGCTGCCCTATCATCTCTCGGCCCTTGTCCTGGTCTTCGGGAGTGCCACCGAGGGGGGAGAGGGCATCCGGGGCCAGTGACACGAATCCCTCCTGTGCCATACGGTTGTTAACATCGCGGATATGAGGAACGAGTCCCCTGTTCTCATGGATGACAATCACCCCCGGATACTTTTTCTTTCCTTCCGGGATCGATATCCATGCACGAATCTCGCCGGAGGCACCGGGATAGGTGACGTATTCACCGATTACCTTCAGTGCCTCTTTGCCGGCTGTCCTCGCTGATGCGCCGTTACAGCCCGGAAGGATAACCACGGCAGCTGCGGTGCCGCCTGTTACAAGAGCCAGTTTCTTCATGAATTCCCGCCTGCTGACATTGCCGTTGCGGTACTCTTCATACAGTTCGTTTACTTTCCTCTTCATTGGTTTGTTGCTTTATCTGGGATTAAAACACTCAGCTTGTCATGATTTGCGTGTCTCCTCCTTGATCCTCTGTATATGGCCGCGACCGAGTCCTTTTACTTCGCAGCCGAGCTGGAAGTAACGGCGGATCTTATCATCAGTCAGAATTCCGAAGCAGTCTATAATTGCTGCAGGCTGTCCGATGGTTTTCACCACCTTGTCAGGTTCAAGGCTGAGGTAGGCGGAATGGGGAACGGCGAGGATGACTGCCTCGGCACCTTTGAGTGCTTTATTGAGGTTTTGTTCGATCCTTATCTCCTTAAGCTTCTCCTGGTTGCGGAAGAACTGTGCCTTACTCTGGCCTTCAGCCGGGTATGTATCCTGCTGCTCGAACTCCCACCAGTGCTCCACGTAAGGGTCATGAACGCGAATTTCAGCACCCATCTCTGCAAGTTTGCGAATTACTATCTCCGAGCCGCTGTAGCGGGTGTCACCCACATCCTCGCGGTATGCGGCGCCAAGCACCAGCACGTCAGCTGCTGCAATGGGCTTGCCCATGTTGCGCAGCGCGTCGCGGGTCAGCTGTCCTACATGCAGTCCTCGCGTGTCATTGATATCGATGGCCATCGGAGTGATCCGGAAGATGTCGTCCTCGAAGCCCAGGATATGCTTGTAAGCCCATACGCCCAGACCTCCGTCCTTCGGGAGGCAGTATCCGCCGATGCCGGGTCCCGGGAAGATCATGTTGCTGTGTGTAGGTCTCATCTTTATCGCCTTGATAACCTTGACCAGATCAACTCCGTTTCGCTCTGCGAAGAGACTCCACTCATCAAGGAATGCAAGGATGGTGGCACGGTAGCTGTTCTCGACGATCTTGGCTGTCTCCGATTCGATGGGTCTGTCCATGACGGTGAGAGGGAACTTTTCAGTGTTCAGCACCTCTGTGAGGAATTTGACCACGCGTTTTTTGGCCTCTTCGTTGATGCCGCTGCAGACTCTCCAGAAATCGCGTATGCTGGCCACGTAATTGCGCCCAGGCATGACCCTCTCGTAGCTGTGGGCCAGGAGCGGATCACTCTTGATGCCGCGTTTGGTGAAGGCTTTCTTCATGATCGGGTAGGCCACCTGCTCTGTCGTGCCAGGCGCTACGGTAGTCTCGATGAGCACCAGCGCTTCGGCCGGGATATGTTCTGCGATGACTGCCAGTGAGGCCTCCAGCGCTGCCATGTCTGTCTGGCCGTTGCGCACGTTGCCAAGCTCCTCCTTGATATAATCGCACTGGACGTCAACAACCACTACATCTGCCAGTTTGAGCACGTCATAAGTGTAGGTTGCCATGAGCGTCTTCTTCTCTTTCACGCAGCGTGCTATCATCGGATCAACCTCCGGGTCTTCTGCCTTCACGGGTGAAACGCCCTTGTTAAGCATGGGAATCTTCCAGAAGCTGCGTGCGCTTGGCCTCTGCATGCCGATGACGAACTTGGAGGGTTTTCCTTTTTTGTCAACAGTGTCGGCAACGATGGCGGCCATCACCGCACCAACGAATCCGACACCCATGACCACAACTATCTCGCGGCCTTTGGCCCGCTCTGCCTTTACACGTTTTTTAATGTTCTCAAATTCAGCTTTATAATCCTCCGGTTTCGGAAGGGGAAATTTTTCGCCGCTGGGGCTGACAGAATACTTTTCGCTCATATGTGTTTCTTTAAGATGATTTAATCGGTTGATTAAAATTACTAAAAAGTTAATGATGATTCTTCATGCTTAACATGAAACGTTAAATAAACACCGGTATAGTATCCGGTGGCGCGGTTTTTGAGGTTTTGAACCAGCTTAACCTTGAATTCCACCCATGAAACACCTGACAATTCCCTGTGTTCTGATCCTCGTGGCTTCTGGTCTGCCCGGACTGAATGCTCAGAAATTAACCCTGGGTGCCGGCAGCGGCATCAATTTCTCGGATATTCACAATGCAGAAGCATCAGGCAGCTGGAAGCCAAAGCCCGGGCCGTCGGCAGGCCTGTTTGTACGGTGGTCAATGACTCCTGTGCTTGGCCTTCAGACAGGGCTGGATTATGCAACGGTCTATTATGAGCATCATTCCTATGTGACCGATCCTGGACCCATATTTTACCCGATGAGTTGTTCATCAATGTACCCTGATCCGGGGTTTATCATGATTCCTGTGATGGAGAACTTCAATCACAGCTTCCTGAGTGTACCGCTGCAGGTAACGCTGACATTGCCATCGGTTCCTTCCATAACCATGGGGGCAGGCATGTTCTGGACTTCAGTAATTGACCAGGACTGGAACTCCAGTTACGCAACTGAAGATTTTGTGTCGGACAATGATTACGGTTATACGTTTTCCCTGTCGCTGGATTATCCTCTTACTGAAAATCTGGATTTTTTTGTAAGGGGGAGGTATCTGACCGGCCGGAAGTTTTTTTATGGCGGACGTGATTACAGGCACGGATATTCCGATCTGACGGCAGGGCTCTCCTTCAGGCTGGGTGGTGGCGGAACGGATGAGGTTCCCGTGAACGGCACAGGGGAGGAGTTGAATGAGAATATCAGGCTCTCCTGGTTCGCAGGTGCAGCTTTTTCATGGAACTCCGGCTATGTGACGGATGCCGGGTATACTCAATATACAGGACCGTCAGCCGGTTTCTCTGTCGGTTTCAGGCTTGGTGATTCAAATACCCGGTTCACAACAGGGCTTACGCTGGAGAGGGTCGGGTACTCGATGCAAGATTCCAGTAACAGTTACTACAGGTACGATTGCAGCAACGAACCCTATGATTATGTTGATACCCGCACCAGCTCAGATTATGCTGTAATCCCCGCATTGCTAAGCTTTAGCATAGGGGAGAAGGATATCCTGAACCTGAGTACGGGGCCGTGGTTTGCTGCCAGGCTGAACTCGCAGTGCAGGGGAGTGGCTGTAAATGAAAACGAAGCCGGCGGATATTTCAGGCGGACGGAAGTAACAGTCAATGATGATATTACGGAGTACACCAGGAGGAATGATTATGGATGGATGATCGGGGCGGATCTTACGGTGCCTCTGCCGAACAATGCCGGATTTTACCTTGGATTGAAATTCAGGCAGGGCATCCCTGAGACCATGAACCGTGAAAATGCAGGCATACCCGATGACACCCTGGAGAAGCAGATCTATATGAGGAACAGTGTGTTATCCCTGCATGCAGGGATGACAGTCCCGGTTTTCAGAACAGTACGTTAGCCAATCCCGGTTATAAGAATCATTATAGTGAAAAGATGAAAAATTATTCGAGTATCAGGTATATAGTATTGGCAGTACTTATGTTGGCGATGGCGGCGTGCAGCAAGGATCCGGGTATCAGGATTACTGATCAGTACAGTTTATGGTTTTCAAATATGCAGGGTCAGAAAGTGTTCGCCGGGGAGAGTATTGACGTGCAGTTCGGATTCAGTATGTTTAAAACCGAACGTTATCCGGTTGATTCCGTGAAGGTGGTTTTCAATGTTACTGAAGGAGGCGGCTCTATGACTGTAGCAGATGTCTGGATTTCTTCCGATGAGGTTGCGCAGACAACCTGGACCGTCGGTTCCGACACTTTCAGTCAGGTTATTACGGCATCGGTGTATGATCTTGCCGGCAAACTGATATCAACGCTTGACCTGGTAGCCTATGCCTTCCGTCATAACCAATGGGATGAGGTCACGGCCGGGCCTGAAATACAGATATGGGATCTGGCTGCTGACACTGTCAATGATGTGACATTCATGACTACCTACAACAAGCTTTACCGCCAGGGAGCTAGATACTACATCTGGGAGGAAGTGACCAGTCCTCTCTTCCAGCATCCGGATTTGCCGCGAACTGTTAAGATTGACGGGAACGGGATCCTTTATGTCAGCACCTCCGGAGGCAACATCATACGGAGTTTTGATCACGGATTTACGTGGCAGGCCAGCACCAAACCCTGGTCCGACATTGCGACTTATGTCCAGGCTTATGTTTCAAACGACAACAGGCTTTGGGTTTACACAGCAGGCAGGCCGGTGAGATACTCTGACGATCAGGGTGACACATGGCATGATGCCGGTGCTGATGCCGCTGACGGCGGTATAGGGGATATCTTCAGGCTTGGTGACGGAACCCTTGTCAGGCATGGGCTTGACTGCTGCAGTCTTGCTATCTCTGACGATGACGGCCAGACCTGGACCCCGGTAGAGACTCCCTATTATTCACATAAGGTTTATGTGAACGGTGATGATGAAATATTTATTCTCTCCTCGCAGGGTACCGGCGAGACCATTTTCAGGTCTGTTGACCGCGGAGCCTCATTTACTCTGGTTCACAGTGTGGGGGTGACATTCAGGTCTTCGTATGACAATATCTTTACCCGTTTCGGAAATTTCTGGTATGTGGCGATTCCCGGGTACGGTATCATGAAGTCGGCTGACCTGCTTCATTATGAGAATTTCCGTGTATTCAGCGATCTTCGTACGCTGTACATTGATCATAACGGAATAATGATCGTCAGGGACAAGGATTTCCAGTCGGTATGGTACTATGGGGTCGGGCCAGGCTAATATGTTGATAAGCAATATTATGAATCAGGAAATATCCCGATTTTAGCTCTTATTTCATTGTATTAGCCTTAAAAAACCGTTTCTTATCTTTGGCAGAACCGGGTCGGTGAACTGATCCGGTTGACTTTTGTTTTATCTTTATAGCGGAAGAAACCAATACTCAACCCCATGAAGAGACAACTTCTACTGTTAATGACGGCGCTGGCAGTTCTGACGCTGTCATGCAACAAGGACAAGGCCTCTGAGAGGTTCACGCTGCTTACATCCCATACATGGACCAGCGACAGTCTCCTTGCTGATGGTGCTGATGCCAGCGGACCGGGACAGATACTTGAAAAGTTCAAGGGTGATGTACGGTTCAACGAGGACGGCACCGGCACTTTCGGCCAGTATACAGGCACATGGGCTTTCGCGGACAATGAGGTAAACCTGGCTATAGATTCTCCTGACCTGCCCTTCACCCTTACGACACATATTGTTGAGCTGAAGGCGACATCGCTAAAGGTCACCTTCACCTATCCGGGAGTGACACTGATTGATGTCAGGATGACATTCAGGCCCAAATGACTGCTTTAAGGGCAATTTTCATTACACTTTCACTGTTGCTGACCCTCCATGGTTCACAGGCACAGTCCGTTGTGAGGGGAAGGGTGACTGACGTTCAGGCAGGCGAAACACTTGCCGGAGTCTACGTCATATGGGGCAAGAGTAACGGAATAAGCACTGCCGCCGATGGCTTTTACTCCTTCACTGCCGGTTCAGGGCCACTCACCGTTGAATTCAGGTTTATAGGCTACAGGACGAGGACTGAAACCCTTCGCCTTGGCGCCCGTGATACAGTGGTTCTGGATATTGCCCTTGAACCTGAGTCGCAGTTCCTGGACCAGGTGGTAGTCAGTGCCGACCGCATGGAACAGAAGCGTTCCGACCTTACTGTCTCAATGGATGTAATCCGTTCAGAGCAGATCTTCCGGGCTCATATTACCGATGCGCAGGAGCTGATCACAAAAACACCCGGGATCGAGGTCCTTGACGGGCAGGCATCTATCAGGGGAGGGAGCGGGTTCAGCTACGGTGCAGGCAGCAGGGTGCTTGCACTCATTGACGGACTGCCGATGATGTCAGCGGATGCAGGCAACGTAAAATGGAACTTCCTCCCGCTGGAGAATCTCTCACAGGTCGAGATCATAAAAGGGGCCTCATCGGTTCTTTATGGGTCATCAGCTCTTAACGGTGTTGTCAACTTAAGGACGGCTGACGCCTCCAATATTCCCGTAACAACATTTTTTGTCGAAACCGGTTTGTACGGCAATCCTCCGAACAGTGACTGGAAGTGGTGGGACACGCCAAGGCTCTCAGGCAATGCCTCCTTTTCGCACCTGCAAAAGATAAAAAATACAGATATGGGTCTTGGCCTGAGTCTCTCATCTGACGCAGGTTACCGGAAGTATAATGATGAGTCGCTGGGAAGGATCAGTCTCAGGCTGAAACATCACAGCAGCAGGGTTGAGGGTTTGAAATACGGCCTGAACATAGCAGGAGGCAAGAGTTACAAAACCGACTTTGTGCTATGGGAAGACGCGCTGGACGGAGGGTTGAAGCAGGATACATCTACGGTTTCGAGGCTTCACGGTTATTATTTTTCTGCTGATCCGTATTTATCATTCGGCAGGCGGGGAAAGGTTAAGCATGACATAAGAATGAGGCTTCAGTCATCCGAGAACCGGTTTCCGGTCAGGACTGCAAACAATTCAGGCACACTTTCACTTTACGGAGAATACCAGTTCTGGTACGGCTTTTCCGAGCATCTGAGCATGACGGCAGGATTGGCGCAGACAACGGGTCTCATCCGGTCCAACTTTTACGGTGATCACCGGGGGCTGAACATGGCAGGCTTCGCGCAGGCAGAACTGAGGTTATTCAGTCGCCTGAAGGTCACCGGAGGAATCAGGGTTGAGCAGAACATTCTGGACGGTGAGCGTGACAGGGTTGTACCTGTATTCCGCACAGGACTGAATTTCGAGGCAGCAAGGCATACATTCCTGAGGGCCTCTTTCGGACAGGGTTACCGCTATCCATCTGTTGCAGAGAAGCATGCCTCCACTACCCTGGGTTCGATAAGGATTTTTCCCAGTCCCTCTGTGAAGCCTGAGTCAGGATGGAGCACTGAAGCAGGGGTTATGCAGGCTTTCATGCTTGGCCGGATACGGGGTGAGGGCGATCTGTCACTGTTCCTTTCGCAGAACAGGGATATGATAGAATATATTTTCGGGGTGCACCAGGATCCCGGGACCGGCACTTCAGGACTGGGGTTCAAGGCAATAAATGTTGAGCAGTCAAGGATATGGGGCGCTGAGCTTGAACTGCATATGAGCCGGCCGGTTGGAAAGATGACAGCCTTATTAACCGGAGGATATACCTTTATACGCCCGATGGAGATCAATGCTTACACAGGCAGAAGTACCGGTGTTTTCCTGAAGTACCGGAGATCACACAATGCGAAGTTTGGCCTTCTGGCTACAGGAAACCGTGTTGAAGCCGGACTGGATATCTTTATGAGGTCACGGACTCTTAATATTGATGATGTATTTCTGAATCCGGCGACACGGGAGTCGATTTTACCCGGCTTCTATGATTACTGGCAGGATCACAACCGTGGCTATCTTCTGATGGACGGGAATATCGGGTTCAGGGTGAGCCGGGCGCTGAAGGTTTCTCTCGCCGTAAGGAATCTGACCAATACCGAATACATGGGCCGTCCCGGCGATATCCAGCCTCACCGTAATTTCAGTCTGCGGTTGAGCGGGAGATTCTGAGGCTTTTTATCTACTTTTACCTTATGTTCCGCTCCGGGCTTATAATTTCTGTTCTCATTACCCTGATGATGCCGCCGTTTTTGCAGCAGCTTGACGGACAGGATAACGCCAGGCTGACGAATCTGAAGCAGACTGACGTGCAGGACACGATCGTGCCAACTGCATCATGCCGTGACAGTGGTGGTGAGATAATTGATGAGGATCCGCCGGTTCCATGTCGAACGATAATAAGGAAGGATGCCTGTGGCACTATCGATATTGGCAACAACCTGAACTGGTTGAATACGCTGATTGTCACCTCCTACAGTGATCAGTCGGGAATTTACAGGGGTAAGATATGGGTGTCAAACTACAGAGGTATTGACTACATTGTAACGGACATGCCGCTTATCGCCGGGTATACAGGATATCATGTTTTTCAGTGTGACGGGTCTGAGACCGTTATTAACGACAATGCGTATTTTGCTTCGCTTAAAAACAGTTATCTGATCTGGATGAGTTATTGTCCTCAACCAGGGACTACGGACTGATGTGGCTTTAGCCTCACAATATAATGATAGTCAGAAATGTATAACGAAAATAACGGGATTTTCTTCCTCGCCGTATGGCGCCTCGGCCGGACTCTTTCATCCTGAGTTTACCTTTGCAAATGAATCAGAAATGCTGCTACTCGCAGCATTCACCTTATTTTGATCCATTCGCTCCTGATCTTTGCAGGTCATTGCTCCTGTTCAAGGATTAAAATGTATAGATGAGTGATGGTGGAATTTTGCCCGGGGATACAGACTAAGACATAAGTCAATGGTTTTGCTGTCAACTGCTTAGATCATATTATCAAGATCAACCCTGAAGTCGTTATCATCAATATAAAGCGGCCTTGCTTGTCTGATCAGGACTTGAGCTTAGTAAATTTTTCATTAAATGATCACTAAATGATACTTTGGTGAAATATTTACTTTTGTGGAAAGATAAATGGTTTTGATAAAAAAAATGTTATATATATGATTTTATGCAATAAGTCCAGAATATAACTATATTTATGCAATTAAATATAGTTTTATGCAGAATGGTTTAAATTAATGAAGTATTTGGCATATGTCTGAAAAACCAATTGGAAGTACCTGGCTAAAACAGCACTATCAACTTTCAAATATTAAATTATCTCATGAATCTTATCTTGGTACAAGATCAAAAGTTGAAATACTGCAGGATGGGACAATTATTGACACCTACCAAAAGGCGCAATATAGTCTTAAAGTAGATACTCCGTTAAGCCATTTTGAGTTTGCTCTTAAATATGATGACGTCCAGATGAGCTTTTATCAGGCTGTCTTAAAATCTATTCCTGAAACAGATATAGTTGAGTATATTAAATCTGCACCAGGCTCTAAATATTCCAGGAAGATTGGATTTTGGTATGAATTTTTAACTGGAGAGCAGCTACCCATTGAAGACAGGCCAAAAATCAACTATATTGATTTAATAGACTCTAAAAGGTATTTTACAGGTTCGATTGTTAAGGATACCCGGTGGCGCATAAACAAAAATTTATTGGGTGATGTTGGTTTTTGTCCTACTATTAAGAAAACGGATACTATATCAAAAGCACTTGAACATGATTTTTCTGAGTCTCTCTGGGAACTCACAAAAAACTATTCTCCTGAAATATTAGCAAGGGCCAATAATTATTTATACAAAAAGGAAACACGTTCATCGTACCAAATTGAAAAAGAAGAACCAACACCAGAGCGTATTGAAAGATTTGTTAGTTTATTGAGTAATGCCGGTAAAAAAAATATTAGAGACCTTCTTAGTGAGGAATCTCTTGTATCTCTACAGAATCAGATTGTCGATCCACGTTTTGCAGCTACAGGTTTCCGGGATTTTCAAAATTATATTGGCCAGACAACATTGAATTATGATGAAATAATTCATTACATATGTCCATCACCGGAATTTATTCCGGAGTTAATGAAAGATCTTTCAACTACTGCAATTAATATGGAAGGTGTAAATCCAATTGTAAAGGCAACTGCTGTAGCTTTTGGATTCGTATTTATACACCCATTTGAAGATGGAAATGGAAGAATTCATAGATTTTTAATTCATGATCTTTTGTCAAGGGATAATTTCTTACCCACTGGGATGATTATCCCAGTTTCAGCCCATATGGTAAATAATTTGAAACTATACGATGAAGCTCTGGAAGCATATTCTAAACCACTTATGCAAATAATTAAATACACAAAAGATAATAAACAAAAATTAAACGTCTTAAATGCTTCCGAAGTTGAAGGATATTATAAGTTCCCAGATCTCACAGCGCAAACTGAATATTTATGTACAGTAATTGAAACAGCTATCTCCCGGGATCTTCCAAACGAATTAAATTTCCTTCAAAACTATGATGAAGCCAAGGAGTTAATGAAGCAGAGGATAGATATGCCAGATAAGCTAATAGATTCATTTATCCGATTTACTCATCAGAATAATGGAGTCTTTCCAAAAAGGAGAAGAAGCACCTTCCATATGCTAAATGATGATGAAATTGAAGCGCTTCAGTCTATTTTCAAGGCTGTCTTTACTTCAGGTAAATAATCAGGGAAGATTATAGGTATATATTTAATTTTATGCTGTGGCCCCTTAAAATATCTAATTTTATGCATTAATATTTGTTTTTATGCAAGAGCCTCAATAAGTCTGTTTCAGATCTGGCTGTGACTAATTTTTAATATTTTTATATCAAAACCTGGCATTATGAAAAAAGCCACTGAGTTACAGTGGCTTATATTTTTCTTTTGCGGTGCGGACGGGACTCGAACCCGCGACCCTCGGCGTGACAGGCCGATATTCTAACCAAACTGAACTACCGCACCAAAAGCGATGCAAAATTAATCCAATTTTCCATTCCTCAAAATATTTTGTTCAAATATATTCCAGTCCGCTCCGGACCATGGTAATACAGCCGTAAAACTGCATCTCCGCGAAGGATTCATATCCGAAATCAAATGCTATTTCATCAGGTTTATTATATTTGTTTTTAAGCTTGATTATGAAGAATATCTACCTGCAACTGGCAGAATATGAAACCGCAGCAAACGGACTAGTCCTGGCCACAGTAGTTGCTGCCAGCGGCTCTACACCACAGAAACCGGGAAGCTCCGCCCTTTTTCTCAATGGAAGACTTATTGCCGGTACTATTGGCGGCGGAATAGTCGAAAATAAAGTCTCCCTCTATGCTGCCAAATGTGTTGAAGCAAGGGAATCGGCACTGCTCCGGTTCAATCTCGACCTGGATACTGATGATCCGGAAGAGGCAGTATGTGGAGGTACATTGTCCATACTTGTTGACAGTGATCCGCTCCGGAGCAGCCAGGTGTTCCGTGAAATGGCAGAGAGTCTGCGTGCATCACGGCCAGGTGTTCTCGTTACAAGGGTGGTGCCCTGGAATGATTCAACTATCCTGATCAGCAGATGCTGGGCAACTACGGAGTGTGAACCACATGTCCCGGGCAATGACGACGACATGATCGCCACAGAGGTAATACAGATGCTCTCGGACGGAGTCCGCGCAGGGTACCACATGCTTGAGATGACAATTCCCGGAGAACAGCACCCCGCAACAGTATTCCTTGAACCGGTCTTTCCGCCGCAGCGACTGATCATTGCCGGTGCCGGGCATGTAGGCAGGGCTGTGGCACGCCAGGGCCGCATTCTGGGATTCGAAGTGACTGTAATTGATGACAGGCATGAATACGCGAACAGCCAGAATCTTCCCGATGCGGACAATATTATCGTTCGCGATATCGGAGAAGCAATGAGGGAGACGCCAAAGGACTCCGGCACATACATTGTAATCGTGACCCGTGGCCACAGTCATGATGCCGAGGCACTCAGACCCTGCATTGGTTCGGAAGCAGCTTATGTAGGAATGATGGGCAGCAAGGTCAAGGTGGCAAAGATGCATGAGGATTTCATCCTGAAAGGCTGGGCAACAGAAGAGCAGTGGGAGCGGATATATACGCCGATCGGAATCGATATCGGATCTCAGACAGTGGAGGAGATTGCTGTCAGTATTGCTGCGCAATTGATAATTAAAAGAGGCAACAGGCAGTAGAGGGCCGGGCGTATAGTCCCGACATTGTCTGTCGGGATAGCGAAGGTGCCAGTTTGCAGGGAAGGAGTGGGTTTGAGTCAAAAGATTGAAATTAGTCAGGTTATAAGATGACGCGGATATGGGCCATAGTGTTAGCGGCGGGAGAGTCCAGGAGAATGGGCTCACCGAAAATGCTGCTCCCATACAATGATGTGACAGTGATTGAGCAGGTTATCCTGAATCTCCTGGATTCTGACATTGACAGGGTGGTGGTTGTGCTTGGAGCCGGCCGGGAGGAGATTATGTCAGTGACGCGCAGGTATGACGTATTTCACTGCTATAATGAAGATTACAAGTTAGGGATGCTCTCCTCGGTCAAATGCGGCTTCTACTCACTTCCCCGGGGCTGCATCGGTGCACTAATCATGCCTGGTGATCAGCCAATGACAGGGCCAGGAGAGATAAACCGCGTTATCCGTACTTTTCTGGAGAGCTGCAAGGGGCTGGTAATGGCGGCACACAATGGCAAGAGGGGACATCCCCTGATCGTGGACATGAAATATGCGGATGAGGTATTGAATCTCCCGGAGGGTGAAGGATTGAGGGTGCTGGCTGTAAGGCATCCGGAGGATGTGCTGGAGTCTGATACTGATGATTCGTCTGTGCTGAGAGATATTGACACGCTGGAAGACTATATGAATGAAATTAGTAAAACAAGAGAATGATGGAAGAGACAATCCGGTTCAAGCTTAACGGCAATGAGACGGAGCTGGTTACTGATCCGAACCAGATCCTGCTCTGGGTCCTGAGAAATCATTTTGGCCTTACCGGCACCAAATACGGTTGCGGCATAGGCTTCTGTGGCGCCTGCACCGTGCTGATAGACGGAGAGCCGGCCAGATCATGCATGATTCCTGTGAGTGATGTCGCAGGCAGGAGCGTGGTTACCATAGAGGGTCTGGAGGATGGTGGTGAGCTTCATCCTGTCCAGAAGGCCTTCATTGATCATGATGCCCTCCAATGTGGTTTCTGCACCCCGGGCATGGTGCTTACTGCGGTGGGGATGCTTGAGAAAAATCCTTCCCCGACACGCGAAGAGATAGTCGCCGGACTGGAAGAAAACCTATGCCGGTGCGGGGCTCACAAACGTATTATCGAAGCTGTTGAAGATGCTGCCAGAATAAAAAGGGGAGGGAATGTAAAATGAAGAGCATGACTGACAACCAAAACAGGACCGCACCCCGTCCGGGAATAAAGAGAAGAAGCTTCATCAAGGCACTGGGGGGAGGCATCGTCCTCTTCTTTGCTCCATGGAACGCAATTGATCTTATGGCGCTGCCTGCACCTCAGCGCCGGAGTCTGACGAAGGACTACAACGCCTTCCTTCATATTGCAACTGACGGTACGGTGAGTTGCTACACGGGAAAGATAGAGATGGGGCAGGGGATTATCACATCGCTGGCCCAGATGATGGCAGAGGAGCTTAATGTGCCGCTGGCGAAGGTCAAGATGGTGATGGGTGACACGGATCTGTGCCCCTGGGATGCAGGCACCTGGGGTTCTCTCACCACCAGGGCTTTCGGTCCGGCCATGAGGGCAGCTGCCGCTGAGACAAGGATGGTACTCGTGCAGATGGCTTCGGAAAAACTGGGAGTCGTGCCTGAAAGACTCGAGGTGACTGACGGTGAGGTATCTGTTTTGGGCGATCCTGCGGTACGCGTTTCCTATGCCGAGCTGGCACAGGGAAAGAAAATGGAGAGGTATCTCGAGATAAAGCCTGCTCCGGAAGATTATACAAAGTACACACTGGTAGGCAAGCCGCTTAAGCACAGCGATGCATATGAGAAGGTTACTGGCAGGGCGAAGTATACCGGTGACCTGAGATTGCCCGGAATGCTTCATGCCCGGATATTGCGGCCCCCGTCACACGGAGCAAAGCTGGTGACGGCAGATCTTTCAGCTGCCGAAGCCATGGAAGGGGTCAGCGTTGTGCGTGAAGGCGATTTCATTGCGGTGCTGAGTGAAAACCGTGATCTGGCGGATATCGCTATTGTCAGGATTAGCGCTGAATATTCATCTGATGAGCTTAATGTAGACAACTCTACTGTATTTGATCACATAAACAGGGGAGAGTACAGGCCCAACGTCGTGCGCAACGACGGAGATGTGGAGCTTGCAGCACCGCAGTGCGGAAGTCTGTTTGAGCACGAGTATCATGACCCCTATCTTGCGCATGCACCGATAGAGACACACACTGCTCTCGCAAACTTCGAGGATGGGAAGGTGACGGTCTGGGCCTCTACTCAGTCGCCTTTCGGCTTGCAGGATACAATTGTCATGGAATTGGGTATGAGCCTTGAGACAGTGAGGGTGATCACTCCGTTTGTTGGCGGCGGTTTCGGAGGAAAGAGTCCGTCGCAGCAGGGTGTGGAGGCTGCGAGGCTGGCACGTTTGACCGGTAAGCCTGTGATGGTAGCCTGGACACGTGAGGAGGAGTTCTTCTATGATGCATTTCACCCCGCTTCTGTGGTAAAGGTAAAATCGGGCACAGACAGTGAAGGGAAGATAATGATGTGGGACTATAACGTCTACCTGGCCGGCACCCGCGGTGCTGATGTGATATATGATGTCCCCAACGCCAGGGTCACGAGCCACAGCGAGGACAGGTCAAAGTACAGGGTTCATCCCTTCGCCACCGGTGCATGGCGTGCCCCGAACAACAACACGAACACCTTCGCCAGGGAGACGCAGATTGATATTATGGCCGCAGCAGCCGGGACTGATCCACTGGAATTCAGGCTCAGGAACCTGAAGGATGAGAAGATGAAAGGGGTCCTCAGGGCGGTAGCTGACAAATTCGGGTATGAACCGGGAAAGACGCCCTCAGGCAGGGGCATTGGCATAGCATGCGGTACCGATGCCGGCACCTGGGTGGCATTCATGGCAGAGGTATCCGTTGACAGGACGACTGGCGCAGTAAGAATTGTCCGCCTCGCATGCGCACAGGATATGGGTCTGTGTGTCAATCCGCAGGGAGCACTGCTCCAGATGGAGAGTTGCCTGACGATGGGCATGGGTTATACTCTGACAGAAGAGGTGAAGTATGTTGGCGGCGATGTGAAAGACAGGAACTTTGACAATTATTCCATTCCGAAGTTTTCATGGCTCCCGAAACTTGAATGTGTCATAATGGACAGGCCTGACCAGCCTTCGCAGGGAGGAGGAGAACCTGCGATTATCGGAGTGGGAGCGGCGGTAGGCAATGCCATCTTTGATGGCACCGGCGCAAGGCTTTTCAGAGTGCCTTTTACACCGGAGAGGGTGATGGAGGCCATGGAAAAGTCGGAAGGTCGGAAGGTCTGAAGGTCAGAAGGTCAGAAGGGCGGGAATCCTGAAGTTCCTGCCAGTGGGAAGGAGAAGAAGAGACCGAAACGCCGCAGAATCCGAAAGGCGTGAGACAAATAAAAAAAGGAGGGAAGCCGTTAAGGCAACCCTCCTTTTAATTTTAAGTTATACGCAGGTTATCTGCCGGCAGTGTACCATGAGTTCTGCTCAAGCAGGTCATTGACCTCCATCTCGCGGAAAGGAATCGGGAGAATCAGGTTGCCTGCATTGTAGGCATCGGTGCCGACGTTCGACTTCCACCTTTTAAGGTCATGAAGCCTGTGTCCTTCCCAGCAGAGTTCGAGGTATCTCTCTTCCCTGATCTGTTCCCTGGTAACATCAGTTGTGTAAAGAGGAGCATTAGCCCTGCCACGGATTTTGTTGATATCCTGTGTCGGGGTGTTCGGACCTATGTCAGTTGCAGGGTCCTCGAAATTGGCTTCTGCTCTGATAAGATACATTTCAGCCAGCCTGATGAGAGGAATATTCCTGTAATAGTCACCCCACTTGGCAGTGTTGATGCCACCCTTGTTCAGGATAGTTCCTACTCCCTTGTAGTACATCATTGTGATGTTGTCTATGGTGTATCCGGTCTCGGTATTTGACTGGTAGCGGCCGCGAAGGTCAGAGCCATTGAATCTGTCAAGGAAGACCTGCTGCACCTCGTAGTCGCCACGGCCCGCACTTGCCAGTGATGCATACATTACCGGCAGCCAGCTGATTGCGGAGGTCATGTTCTTCTGAATTGCGAAGATGTCCTCGGGTGAATTCTCAGCGTTATTGAATGCTTCCAGTGGTGTTGCCGTCAGGTCGAAGAGGCCGTTCTGTATTACCCTGTCGGCTTCCGTTGCTGCCGACGCCAGGTTGCCCATCTGCAGGTAAAGCCTTGCAAGCACGGCGCTTGCACTCATTGAAGAGGCATAGACATCATTGGCGTCAGGAAGCAGACCGCGTGCAGCAGTCAGGTCTTCAATCGCCTGGGCATAGCAGTCCTCGACGGTGTTTCTGGCCACCGGTACTGCGTCTGCGACATCGCTGGTGGGGGTAAGTACAAGAGGAATACCCAACTGGTTATTCGGTTGGTTCGGCTCATAAGGTAGTCCGAAGAACCGGGTCATCTCGAAGATGGTCCAGCCCCTGAGGAAGAGCGCTTCACCCTTCACTAAGTCAGCATCATCTGCATCAAGCAATGCAAGGACATCTTCCTGCAGCAGAGTGTTGCAGGTGTTGATGAGGCTGTATGCCTCGGTCCAGGTGTATTCCACATAGCTGTTGGTGGTAGTAGCTTCTTTCCTGTAGAATTCGCGGGGCTGCTCATAGGTGCCCATGAATCTCATATCGGTGGTGGCAGCATAAAGCTCGCTGTACTCATTAAAATATGATCCGAATATACCGTCGCTGCTGGCCTGCAGGTAAGCACCCACAAGTGCTGCCTTGATGTTGTCAGGCGTTGTAAGAGCCACCTCGGCATCAATTGACTGTTTTGGCTTGATCTCAAGCTTTTCCGTACACGAAACGAGCATTGCCAATACCGGAACAATCAAGATCCAGAATTTGTATTTGTTTATCGTATTTTTCATGACTATTGGTATTTAGCGTTAGAATGAGAGATTTATACCAAGAGTATAGGTCCTTGCCTGCGGAGCAGTATAGAAATCATATCCCTGGATGATGTTGTTGTTCTGCGTTGAACGTCCGGCACCAAGGTAGTTGACCTCAGGGTCCCATCCCTTGTATTTGGTGAGCGTATAGAGGTTCTGCACCCCGAGGTAAACCCTTACAGAAGTCATGTTAAGACGTGCGGTAAGGCTTTTCGGCAGGGTGTAGCCGAGGTTGATGTTCCTGAATCTGACATATGATCCGTCAGAGAGATAACGGCTTGAAACCTTTGTGCCGTTTCCGTCACCGAGGCGTGCCTGGGGTACATCAGTGATGTCACCCGGATTCTGCCATCTGTCAAGCTGATCAATAGTCTGGTTGTCAAACCAGTCACCGTTGGCCGACTGATAAACGCCACCGCCGTTGTAGATCTCATTTCCGTATACAAAGCTGATGAGCACATTCAGGTCAACGCCGGCGAACTCGAAGTAGTTGTTGAAGCCTCCCGTAAAGTCAGGGTTCGGGGAGCCGCAGATCTGCTTTTCTGCCAGGTTGTAGTTATTCGTAGTCTCATCACTGTCTGCGCTCAGATAGTACAGTGCGTCGCCGTTGTCCGGGTCAACGCCTGCATATTTTACAATTTTGAACACTCCGATGGGCTGTCCTTCAATCACGTAGTTTATGGAGTTGGGAGTGATCTCGGGGCCGTTGATGTCGATGATTGTATTCTTGTTGAATGCCAGGTTGAAATCGGTTGTCCAGATAAGTCTGCCGGAGAGATTGTTTGAGTGGAGGGCGAATTCAACACCCTTGTTCTCAAGTTCTCCCACGTTGCTCCATACACCTTCGAAGCCTGAAGTGGCGGGAAGGGTCCTGTAGAGAAGCAGGTCAGTGGTTCTTTTCTGATACCAGTCAAATTCACCGGTGAGCCTGTTGTTGAAGAAGCCGAAATCAAGACCGATGTCAAGCTGGGCTGTATTTTCCCATCCCAGTTCCCTGCTTTGAAGCTGTGTGACTTCAAGACCTGTGCGTCCGGCGTAATTAACACCTGAGTAGAGTGCCAGGTGCGCATAGTCTGGAATTCCCGAGTTTCCGGTAATGCCGTAGCTGGCTCTTACCTTCAGGTAGCTGAGCACATCCTTGATGCCAGCCATGAAGTCTTCCTGCGATATAATCCAGCCTGCTGATCCAGCTGGGAAGAAGCCAAAGCGGTTATCAACGCCGAACCTTGATGAGCCGTCTACGCGGCCGCTGAGCGTAAAGAAGTACTTCTCATTGATCTTGTAATTGGCACGGGCAAAGTAGGAGAGATATGATGTTGCCTCTTCCCATCCGCCGTATGATGTTACTTCAGCTGCATTGTCGATGTTTGTGAAGTCATCTGTCGGGAATCCCTTGCCGATTATGTCAGAGCCGATGCTGTTAGACTGCTGGTATGACATGCCGCCCACAAGGTTGATGTGGTGCACGCCCAGTGTCTTGATATAGGTAAGGTAGTTTTCCCAGTTGTAGTTGATAACCCTGACCGAGCGGTTCTGTGCTTCGCCGGCAGGTCCGCCGGTGATTGTTTTTCTTCCCCAGAAGTTCTTCTCGCGCAGGTCATATATGTCAGTTCCGAACTCACTCTTGAAGGTAAGATCCTTGATGATGTTATATGCTGCGTAGATGTTTGCGAGCGATCTGAAGGAGGTCTGGTTGTTGGTTTCGTCCCTGAGTGAGATGAGGCCGTTATAGTATATCGTCTCAGTGTTCAGTTCACCTGTTTCCGGATCATAGACCGGGGTGAGGGGTGACTGTGCGACCAATTGGAGAGGGGTTGCAAATGCGTTGTCATTCTGAACCCTTTCCATCTCGGTGCGGATGACGTTCATCTGCATCCCGAAGCTGAATTTGTCAGTTGCCTGCTGGTCAAGGTTAAGCCTTGCGCTCATCTTGTTCATGTTGTTACCGCGGAGGATACCCTTGGTATCGTCATAGGCGAGGCCGGCATAGAACCTGGTTTTGTCAGTACCGCCTGAACCGGATACGTTTATCCTGTTAAGTGATCCCTTCTGGAATGCTTCCTTTTGCCAGTCTGTATCGAAGCCGTCATCCCAAACCGGTCCTACATACATTTCCCAGATGTCTTCTTTTGGCAGCCACTCCCAGACGAGTCCGTCAACTGTGACGTTATCCATTGATTCATTGAACAGCTCAAGGTACTGATCAGCGTTCAGCCACTGAACCAGGTGACTCGGTTCACTGATCCCTGTTGTATACTGTACATCAAATTTCGTTGCACCCGCCTTACCTCTCTTGGTCTGGATGATCACAACGCCGTTGGAGGCTCTGGAGCCGTAGATTGCTGCGGCTGATGCATCCTTGAGGATCTGTATTGACTCCACATCGGTCATTGCCAGGTCAGCAAGCGGGCTGGTAGGCTGGTTGCCTGAGTTGGAGAGGTTCTCTGCAGTGATAGGGACGCCGTCAACCACATAGAGCGGCTGGTTATTAGCTGATACTGAGGATGATCCGCGAATTCTCATTTTTACGGTTTCGCCCAGCTTACCGCTGGCCTGTTCGATGAAAACACCGGAGGTTTTTCCCTGTATTGCTGACTCAAAGCTGGCCACCGGTACTTCGGCAATACCCTTGGTCTCTACCTTGGTAATTGCTCCGGTAAGCTCTCTCTTAATGGCTGAGCCGTAACCGACGACAATAACCTCGTCGAGGCCAACGTCGTCAAGCTCCAGCGTCACATCGATAATATTCCTGTCACCGACAAGAACCTCCAGTGACTTCATCCCCACAAACCTGAAGACCAGTATGCTTCCCGGATCTGCTGAGATGGTGTACTTTCCGTTAAGGTCAGTCACTGTACCGACAGATGTTCCCTTAACCAGGACCGTTGCCCCGATAACGGGAAGGCCGTCACTTTTGTCTGTGATCGTTCCTGTAACTGTTTTCTGCTGTCCGAAGGCAGAAAAGACCAGAGTACAGATGATCAGACTTGTTAAAAGTAATTTTCTCATGTTCTGTAATGATTTAGAGTTAGATAAATGAAATAATAATAATATAGACCGCTAAAATATCTTTGTGTGGCATTTAGATCATTGAACAAATGTAAAAAAATGTTAAAATTAATCATTGGTCGCTGAATTTATGGTAACATGCGGGCTTGCTAAACAAAAGAAAGAAAAATTAACATTTCCGTATTTTCTGTTTTCAGTGAAGAATTTTTCGTGACTGAAATCATATGCAGCCGGGTGTTCCAGGATGAAAAGGGTGGATTCACTCACCGCCTCTGAGCTGAGAATCATATCGGGGATCTCCGCCAGCCATTTCAGTGCATAGGGAGGATCAGCAAAGATGATATCATACTTTTTATGGCAAATTTTCAGCCAGTCGCGCACATCCAGGCGGTGAACCTTTGCAGATTCAAATCCGAAGCTGCGGATTGTTTTGCTGATGAATTCACAGTTCCGTCTCTCGGTTTCCACTATATCGATATCCCTGGTTCCTCTTGAGGCGAACTCGTAGCTGATGGCTCCGGTTCCGCCGAAGAGGTCAAGCAGTGAGACTTCAAAAAAGTCATATCGGTTGTTAAGGATATTCATCAGCCCCTCTCGGGCGAAGTCAGTTGTTGGCCTTGCCCTGAATCCTGCCGGCGGCTCGATGAGCCGTCCCCTGAAGTTACCACCTGTTATTCGCACGAAGCAGCAGTAAAAAGGTTAAGCCAGCGATGCAGCTGCACTTCGTTCATGACATAGCTGAAGCTCTGTCTTATTACGGGTGATGCGAACCTGACATTATGGGCAAATGAGAGGAGTGCAATGTGTGCTTCGCCATAAGGTTCCACGGTGCCGCTGACAAGTATTGTTTCATCATGGCGTATCCCATTCCTGTCCATCACGCTGAACAGATAATAGGCGCCGTCCTGAGGTGAAGAAGTGGCGAAGCTGTTGCAGAATGTAAGGTTTCGCTTTTCAGCCGTTATCACGGTTACAAAATCCTTTTCGAAGTGAATATGCACATAGCAGCCGTCGTTTGTGCGGCAAACCGCAGAGACATGGCTCAGCAGCGGTTTGGTATGGTGCCACGGTGAGATTTCGCGCCAGCGGGCGGGGATGCTTTCAGTCACCTCCCTTGAAGGCGAAAAGAGTACGACTGCATCCGGAAACGGGAGAGAATTAGATACAATAACACCACAGTCAGCCGTGCTGAAGTTAAAACGGAAGTAATCTTCGCGGAGGCCATTCTCATACACGGCTGCCGGAATCAGCGTCGCGTTCAGCGAAGGAGCAATAATGAAGACTTTCCTGTAGCGTCTCATAAGAAAGTCATCGGCTTCGATTATCTCTGCAAATCTCCTTCCGGTTGTTACAGATTCATCATCGTGCGGATAGTGTCTGAGCATGACATACTTGTCCCGAAGGAGATCAAGCACGGCAAAAGAGACACCCTCTTCAGAAAGCTCCAGTGTAAGGTCGTAATTGTCAGTCGCGTTAATGTTGAGGGTCTCGTCGATAAGTTCCAGGGGATATGGCTGCGACCTGGCCATCAATCCTCCCAGTTCCCGGCGTTGTTGTTGGGCACCCTGACGTCGCCAACCTTCATGCCCGGGAATCCCGTGATCTTTGTCCTTTGATCGTTGTAGTTGACTACAAGCTGCCTGTCGAGATCACTCAGGAAAACATCATTGAGCGCATAGGCTTCAAATACGTTTACAAGCACCATGGAGGTGGTCATTACCCTTGCGGCTGACATCTGGAATTCTGTTTTTCCCATTCCCGGGATATACCTCAGCTGATCAATAGGATAGCCTTTGTCGAATATTGAATCACGGACGGGGATGTAGCTTGTATCCCTGCTGATCAGGCCTTTCTTAACGGCTTCTTTTTCAGTTGTGATGCCTGCAGCAATCATCTCATCGGTGAGTGAACCGCGCTTGAATACAAGGGGCAGGGAATCAGTCTCAAGGAAGGTTATCAGGGTGTCAAAGCTGCCGGTATAGTATCCTTTAACTGATTTAAAGGCTTCCTGTGCAGTCCTGATGTCAATAAGCCTCTCCTTTATTGCAGCTTCCCTTGCATCCTTCTCCTTGTTGAAGCGGATGGGTTTCATGATGCTTTCCACAAGAAAATATGCGAGCACAACAATGATAATACTAAATGCGATGTTGAGAGCCGTTTTCATGTCTTTTGAACGATTGTTGAGTAACTTTGTGCAAATTTATAAAAAAAGCAGACTGTTATCCGGTTTGTCAAAATAAAATGAGACAGGAGAACATCCATTCATTGCTATCGAAAAACCTTGGAAATATCCCGACACAGGATCAGTCTGACTGCATGAGGATGCTTGCAGGCTTCGTTTCCGACAATACAAATGATGTCATCTTTCTGCTGAAGGGTTACGCAGGAACCGGCAAGACCAGCCTGATAGCATCGCTGGTGACCACTCTTGATACCCTGAGGCAAAAGTCAGTATTGCTGGCCCCAACCGGCAGGGCGGCGAAGGTGTTGCGCTCATACACCGGAAAGGAGGCCTGGACAATCCACCGTAAGATCTACAGGCAGAAGTCGGCAACTGATGGCGTGGGTAAGTTCGTCCTTGACCGCAACCTGCACAAGAATACATATTTTATAGTTGATGAGGCCTCCATGATCCCGGATGAGTCATCTGAAGCTTCGATTTTCGGCAGTGGCAGGCTGCTGGAGGATCTCCTGGAATATGTGTACACGGGAACTGACTGCAAGCTTATACTTGTCGGGGATGTGGCACAGTTGCCACCCGTCGGGGCGATTGTCAGTCCTGCCCTTGATGAAGATGTTCTGCGAGCGACCGGTTTTGCCCTTCAGACATTTGAGTTAAGGCAGGTGATACGGCAGAGCGAAGGGTCGGGAATACTTATGAATGCCACTGCTGTAAGGCAGCAGGTCAGCGACGGAGACCTGTCAGTGCCGGAGCTGATACTCGATGGGTACGGTGATATTGAGCGACTGGGAGGAGCCGAGCTGATTGAGCGGTTGTCTGAGTCATACGACAGGTGCGGCACTGATGGCGCCATAGTGGTGGTCAACTCGAACAACCTGGCGAACCGGTATAACCAGGGTATCCGGAGCCGGGTCTTCTTCAGGGAGGAAGAGATCAGCACTGGAGATATAGTTATGGTAGTCAAGAACAATTACTATTGGCTGAAGGATGATGACAATGCCTCGTTCATTGCCAACGGGGACATAGCAGAGGTAAAAAGGATAAGGAGATATGGGGAGATGTACGGGATGCGTTTCGCAGACATGACTCTCTATTTTCGCGACTCGGAGATGGAGGTTGAGGCGAAGGTGAATCTTGACACTCTTATGATGAGTACCCCGTCTCTCTCACCGGAGAAGTCGCGTGAGCTTTATTTTGCAGTTCTGGCTGATCATCCGGGCATAAAATCCAAGAGAAAGCAGTACGAGGCTGTAAGGGATGATCCTTATTACAATGCACTGCAGATCAAGTTTGCCTATGCAGTGACATGTCACAAATCGCAGGGGGGGCAATGGGAGCGGGTTTTCATCGATCAGGGCATGTTCAACCGGCAGGAACCGACAATCGATTATCTCCGGTGGTTCTATACCGCGCTTACCAGGGCTACGGAGAGAGTTTACCTTGTGAATTTCCCGGATAGTTATTTCAGGCAATAGAGGGCCTGGCGTATGAAAATGACCCGGCGGGTCATTTTAGCCAGGAGCCAGATTGCAGGGAGGCCAGTATGCAATAGCGGAATGACTATCTTTGCGCTTTCGCTGACCGGTGGAACTTACCTATAACCTCACCTACCGCAAAATTTTTCTCTTCTGGTGACCATTGGCGCTGACATGGCTGATGAGTCTCTTGCGGTGCTCCCTGTTGTAGGTTCACTTGTTTTCATCTTCAGGAGCCTTGGATTGTCATACCAGGAGGTGAATATTGCCCTGATTGGCAAGCAAAAACAGAACTACCGGCTGTTAAGGAATTTTGCAGTTTACATGGGAGTGGCAGTAACTGTACTGATATCCATCCTTGCACTCACCCCGCTGGCCGACCTGTGGTTCATTAATATCTCCGGGCTGAGCCAGGAACTGGCGGATTTGTCATATCTCCCCCTGAAAATTATGATACTTTTGCCGGCCTTTACCGTCCTGCTGAACTATCAGAGATCACTGCTTCTCATCAACCGCACAACTGGTCCTATATCGGCAGCAATGGCGGTTGAGCTGGTATCAATAATTGTAATATTGCTGGTCTGCGTGGTTCTCCTTGACATGACCGGGGTGGTTGCTGCCGCTCTTGCCTTTACGGCTGGCAAAGGTATTTCAACCCTCTGTCTTTTGCCACGCCAGTCAGCTGCGGTAAGAGGCTGGCGGTCACAGGCAGGCCGCTGACCCGGTATTATTCTTATTTTTGCAGCTGACGTGTCAATATTCTGAAAGATGAAATCATACCGTAAAGAGCTTACAATTGAGACACCCCACCGCAGGGATTATATCAACATCACCCGCCAGGTTGAACATTGCCTGGCCGAGAGCGGAATCAACGAAGGTCTCATTCTCGTTAATTCGATGCATATCACAAGTTCGGTTTTTATCAATGATGATGAAGGCGGTCTGCACCAGGATTTTGAGGTGTGGCTGGAGAAACTGGCGCCTGAAAAGCCTCATTCACAGTACCGTCACAATGGATTTGAGGACAACGCTGACGCTCATATGAAGCGGCAGCTGATGGGGCGCGAGGTAGTTGTCGCAGTCACAAACGGCCGGCTCGACTTCGGCCCGTGGGAACAGATCTTCTACGGCGAGTATGACGGCATGCGGAGAAAGAGGGTGCTGGTCAAGATAATCGGGGAATGAAGCAACCGGCATCCGGAAGAAGGGCAGGTAGGGGTGATTTATTGCCTACAGCCTCATGTCTTTAATTACAGCATCGATCCTGCTGTCAAGTTCCTTCCACAGTCTCTCGAATGAGGAGACATCGTCCATGGCGGTGCTGGCGCTGAAGTAGAACTTGATCTTCGGTTCGGTGCCGGAGGGCCTGACTGAAATCTTGGTTCCGTCAGCCAGGAAGAACTGAAGTACATTTGATTTTTCCAGGAGCAGCGGTGTCTTCTTCCCGGTGACCAGGTCAGCTGATTCCTGTACGAGGTAGTCGCTTATCTTAACAACCCTGCTTCCTGCAATCTCCCCGGGCGGGTTACTGCGATACCCTTCCATCAGGCTCTTTATTTCCGCTGCACCCTCGGCACCCTTTCTGACCACGCTGACCAGTTTTTCACGGAAGAGTCCGTATTCGGTGTAGATGTCAAGCAGCAGCTGCCATAGCGATTTGCCATGGTCCGCAGCCCAGGCTGCGGTTTCAGCAATCAGTGCGCATGAGGCCACGCCATCCTTGTCCCTGACGTAATCGCCCGGCAGGTATCCGAAGCTCTCCTCGCCTCCGCCTATATACTTTTCCTTACCTTCAAGATCGCGCATCAGCTCGGCAAAGTACTTGAAACCGGTGAGCACGTTATAACTCTTCACTCCGTTTGCTTCAGCAATCCTGTCAAGCAGGTCGGATGTGACTATGGTATTGATAATATACTCATTGCCCTTCAGGGTGCCGTTCTGTTTCTTCTGTGAGATGATATACCAGGTAAGCAGTGCTCCGGTCTGGTTGCCGTTCAGCAGCACGAATTCCCCGGAGGGTTTCCTTACTGCGATGCCCAGCCTGTCGGCGTCAGGGTCGGTGGCCATTACCAGGTCGGCATTTTTGGCACGAGCCAGGTCAAGGGCCATGGCCAATGCATCAGGTTCCTCGGGATTTGGTGAGCGCAGTGTCGGGAAGTTTCCGTCTGTGATGCTCTGTTCAGGAACCGGGTAAACATTTTTAAAACCGTATAATTTCAGGGCATCCGGAACCATTTTGTATCCGGTCCCGTGCAGAGGCGTATAGACTATGCCCATCCCGGAGTTTCTTTTGATGATCTCGGGATTGATACTCAGTTTAAGCACCTCCTCCATGTACTTTTTATCTGTTTCTTCGCCAATTGTGACAATCCTTGAGGGATCGCCTCCTGTGGCTATCTCCGAGACTGACTTAATACTGCGGACCTCGTCAATGATCCCCTTGTCATGAGGTGATACCACCTGGCCGCCGTCGTTCCATGATACTTTATAGCCGTTATACTCCTTCGGGTTATGCGAGGCGGTAATGATTACACCGGCATCACATCCGTGCATTCTGATTGCATAAGAAAGAACCGGTGTCGGCCGCAGGGCATCAAAGAGTAGTGCCGTGAATCCGTTTGCCACGAAGATATCAGCAGCCACCTTCGCGAAATAGCTGCTGTTGTTCCGGCTGTCATGAGCAATGGCAACCTTTATGGATGAGGGATTGGATGCATGCTTTTTCAGGTAGTTGGAGAGGCCCTGGGTTGCCATTCCGAGGGTATACCTGTTCATGCGGTTTGTTCCTGCTCCCATGATTCCGCGGAGTCCCCCGGTGCCAAACTCAAGGTCCTGGTAGAAAGCATCAATAAGAGCCTTTTCGTCATGCTCCATCATGTGCTTCACCTCCGAGCGGGTTGCTTCATCAAACTCTTCGCCCAGCCATGCGGCGGCTTTTGTTCTGATTTCTTCAATGTTGATCATATCCGGTTCATTTTTGATATACAATTAATCAGGCTGGTACGCCAGTGGGGAATCGAAAGGTTGTAATTTTCCCTGATTCGTGTCTTGTCAAGTACGCTGTATGACGGCCTCTTCACCCTTGAGGGCCATGCGGCGCTCCTTACGGGCAGCACGGCGCAGGGCGAACCTGCCTCCTTCACGATCTCGCTGGCCAGGTCGAACCAGCTGCAGACACCTTCATTAGAATAGTTGAAGATTCCGGGAACGAAATTGCTGCTGTTGCGGATCACGCCGCTGATGATATCCATTATGGCAGTTGCGAGGTCAGCTGCGTAGGTTGGTGATCCGGCCTGGTCAAAGACCACGCTTAGGCTCTGGGCCGAACCTGCCTTGCCAAGAATTGTCTTCACGAAGTTGTTGCCGTAGGATGAGTACAGCCAGGAGGTCCTGATGATCATAGTGTCAGGCCATCTCATGGCGGCTTTTTCTCCTGCAAGCTTGCTCCGGCCATATGCTGATGCGGGTGACGGGGTGTCATCTTCAGTGTATGGCACAGGACTGGTGCCGTCAAAGACATAATCGGTCGAGATATGAATCAGCCTGCAACCTGTACCACTGAGGGCACTTACAAGATTTTCAACTCCGCCGGCATTTATCAGTGTGGCAAGTGTCTCCTCATCCTCAGCACGGTCAACGGCAGTGTAGGCTGCACAGTTGATTACCCATGTGGGGCGGCTTGCAGCAATAAATGAATCTGTTGCGGCAGCATCTGTAATATCAAGCTCTCCTGCATCGGTGAAGATGAACTCATATCCGCTGTAACGGACTGACCGTTCCCTGATCTCGCTTCCCAGCTGTCCGGATGCCCCGGTTACCAGTATGGTTGTCATTCGCTGAAAGTGAAGTTTGAAGAGATCTCTTTGAACAGTGGCTGTTTCAGGTCTTTCGGACTGATTACCGGGGCCTCGTCCCTGATCATCCAGTCTATCCGGAGGTCAGGGTCCAGCGCATTTATGCCACGCTCATGTGCAACGGAATAATTGTTGTCACACTTATAGAGAACTATTGCCCTCTCGCTGAGTACGGAAAACCCGTGCGCAAAACCCCTGGGAATCAAAAACTGCAGTTTCTTTTCTGAGTCGATGATGAGTCCGAACCATTTTCCGTATGTCGGGGAACCGTGTCTTAAGTCAAGTGCCACGTCATAGATCCGGCCCTCAATAACCCTTATCAGCTTGGCCTGGGCAAAAGGTTCCTCCTGGTAGTGAAGGCCCCTGATCACACCCCTGCACGAGCTGGACTCATTATCCTGCACGGGTTCGTAGACGATTTCGTTATTGCTGTATTTCAGCTTGTTGTAGCTCTCAAAGAAATAACCCCTGGCGTCATTGAAGACATCGGGTTCGATGATCAGCAGTCCGGGGAATTCAGTCCTGTGTACTTTCATGTTCAGGCCTGTTCGTTTGCCACTTTGAGAAGGTACTGACCGTACTGGCTCTTGGCCAGTGGTCTGGCAAGGTCAAGAAGCTGTTCTTTTGTGATGAAGCCGCTCTTGCAGGCAATTTCCTCAATGCAGGAGGCGCTCAGACCCTGTCTTTGTTCGAGTGTTGCAATGAAGTTGGATGCCTGCAGGAGGCTGTCGAAGGTTCCCGTGTCAAGCCACGCCATTCCGCGTCCCAGAAGTTTTACTTCCAGTTTTCCCTCCTGCAGGTAGAGCCTGTTGAGATCGGTTATCTCCAGCTCACCGCGAGGTGAGGGTTTAAGGTTTCGCGTCCGTGAGGCCACAGTGTTGTCGTAGAAGTAGAGGCCGGTGACGGCGTAGTTTGATTTGGGTTTAAGAGGTTTCTCCTCTATGCTTACAGCCTTGTGGTTTTCATCAAACTCCACAACTCCGTAGCGCTCGGGATCATTGACGGCATAACCGAATACAACTGCTCCGTCAGTCAGTGACGCGGCCTGCTTGAGGATGTGGCCAAAACCGTGGCCGTAAAAGATATTGTCACCAAGTATCATGCAGACATTGTCATCGCCAATGAAATCCTCACCTATAATGAAAGCCTGCGCCAGGCCGTCAGGTGCGGGTTGTTCACGGTATGTGAAACTCATTCCCAGCCTGGTACCGTCACCCAGCAATGCCCTGAAAATTGGAAGGTCACGGGGGGTTGAAATGATCAGTATGTCACGTATTCCGGCCAGCATCAGGGCAGAGAGCGGATAGTAGATCATTGGTTTGTCATATACCGGCAACAGCTGTTTGGAGATGGCTTCCGTTATAGGGTGAAGCCTGGTGCCGGATCCGCCGGCAAGGATTATGCCTTTCATCAACACTAATTTAGTTAAACTGATGACAAAAATAGAAAAAAGCAACAATCTAAACAGTGACCTTACTATCCGGGGAGGTTTTAAATTCTTATACCCTGAAAATCTGCCCATTGTTCGTATCCAAAAAGAAAAAATAATTATCTTTGCCAGCAATTTTCAAACAACATAATGTCTAACTTATTAATTTTCAGGCAAATTATTCAAAATGAGTGAAATTAACGAAGAGACCGGCAACATTTCAAACGAGGATGTTAACGTTAATGAGACCGGAGCAGAAGTAAAAGCAGAAGCAAAAGAGGTGGTGGTTGAATCAGCAGGTGAGATGGTTGCTGAGGAACAGCCGATTCTTAAGGAAAAGAAAGAAAAGAAGGTGAAGGCAGAAGCTGCAACAGCTGCGATGGCAGCAGCAGCCACACCTGAAGAGTTTGACTGGGATTCTTATGAGACTGACGGATTCTTATCAAAGAGAAGCCGTGCTGACCAGGAGAAACAGTATGAAGAGACCCTTTCAACCGTCGCTGTTGACGAGGTTGTGGAAGGTAAGGTCATTTCAATGAATAACCGTGAGGTTGTCATCAACATCGGGCAGAAGTCTGAGGGAGTGGTGAGTCTTAACGAATTCCGCTACAATCCCGATCTCAAGATAGGCGACACTGTTGAAGTCTATGTTGAGAGCCAGGAGGACAAGAAGGGTCAGCTGGTGCTTTCTCACAAGAAGGCAAGGGCTTACAATTCATGGGACCGCGTCAATTCGGCCCTTGAAAACAATGAAATCATTACCGGTTACATCAAGTGCCGCACGAAGGGTGGCATGATCGTTGACGTCTTTGGCATCGAGTCGTTCCTTCCCGGATCACAGATTGATGTCAAGCCTATACGTGACTATGACGTATATGTTGGCAAGACCATGGAGTTCAGGGTGGTGAAGATCAACCAGGAGTTCAAGAACGTGGTTGTGTCACACAAGGCGCTCATTGAGGCCGAGCTTGAGCAGCAGAAGAAGGAGATCATCTCGAAGCTTGAGAAGGGCCAGGTGCTCGAGGGTACTGTCAAGAACATCACCTCATACGGTGTCTTCATTGACCTCGGCGGTGTTGACGGACTCATACATATTACTGATCTTTCATGGGGCAGGGTCAACCATCCCGAGGAGATCGTTCAGCTTGACCAGAAGCTCAATGTAGTCATACTCGACTTTGATGATGACAAGAAGAGGATCGCCCTGGGTCTGAAGCAGCTTACACCGCATCCGTGGGATTCGCTCAGCGAGGGCCTGAAAGTGGGTGACAAGGTCAAGGGCAAGGTTGTTGTCATGGCAGACTACGGTGCATTCGTGGAGATTGCACAGGGTGTTGAAGGTCTTATCCATGTCTCCGAGATGTCATGGTCGCAGCACCTTCGCAGTGCACAGGAGTTCATGAAGGTGGGTGATGAGGTTGAAGCTGTCATACTGACGCTTGACCGTGAGGAGCGCAAGATGTCGCTTGGTATCAAGCAGCTCAAGCCGGATCCGTGGGAGAACATTGACAAGAAATACAGCATCAACTCACGCCACAAGGCGCGCGTGCGCAACTTCACCAACTTTGGTGTCTTCGTGGAGATTGAAGAGGGTGTTGACGGTCTGATACACATATCTGACCTGTCATGGACGAAGAAGATCAAGCATCCTGCTGAGTTCACATCGATTGACGCCGAGATTGACGTGGTGGTCCTCGAGATAGACAAGGAGAACAGGAGACTGAGCCTCGGTCACAAGCAGCTCGAAGAGAACCCGTGGGATGTGTTTGAGGATCTCTTTACGGTTGACTCTATTCATGAGGGTACCGTTATCGAGGTCTTTGACAAGGGAGCCATCATTGCCCTGCCTTACGGTGTTGAAGGGTTTGCCACTCCGAAGCATCTCGTCAAGGAAGACGGAAGCCAGGCAGTGGTTGAGGACAAGCTCAACTTCAAGGTTATTGAGTTCAACAAGAGTGCCAAGAAGATCATCGTCTCACACAGCCGCATTTTCGAGGATGAGAGAAAGGGATCAGATACATCGGCAAGACGCTCAGAGGCTGACAACACCAAAAAAGCAGCACGCAAGCTAAAGGCCAGCCTTGAGAAAACTACTCTCGGTGACATCACCGGGCTTCAGGCTCTCAAGGATGAGATGGAAGAAAAAGAGGCCAGAAGTCTAGGTAAAAAGAAAAAATAACCTTATTTTTAGTTGCCAAAATTATCAGCTATGGACTTCAACATTCAAAACAAGAACAAGTGCACTGTAATCAGCATTGAAACTGAGAAGCTTGACACACATATTGCTCCTTCACTCAAGTCGGAACTGGTTCTCATCTCCGGTAAGGGAGAGAGGAATATCATCCTGGATCTGAAGAAGTGTCAGTATTGTGATTCATCAGGTCTCAGCGCCATTCTTGTTGCAAACAGGCTCTGCAAGAACGCAGGAGGTACTTTTGTCCTCTGCGGACTGAATGAGGCTGTGGAGAGGCTTATTACAATCTCGCAGCTTGACACTGTTCTATCCATTACCGCTGATACTGAGGAAGCTGAGAAAATTATAGCCTGAGGAGAGGTGGCATGGCTTTCAGGCTGACCATACTCGGAACCAGCTCAGCTCTGCCCACTTCAGACCGATATCCGACCGCTCATGTACTAAACGTGCATGAGCGGTTGTTTTTGATAGACTGCGGAGAGGGGACCCAGATGCAGATGCGCCGGTATAAGATAAGGTTCGGTAAGATTAATCACATATTCATCAGCCACCTGCACGGCGACCATTTTTTCGGGGTCTACCCGCTGCTCTCCACGTTTAACCTGATGGGACGCAAGAATACGCTTCATCTTTATGTTCCTTCCCCGGCGGAAGAGCTGATTGCACGACACCTGGCTGATTTCGACATAAACCTCGGGTATGAACTTATCGTGCATACCGTCTCAGGCCGGTCCCTGAAGAGCATCCTGGTTGATAAGCGGGTAGAGGTTTTCTCATTTCCGCTGAAGCACCGTATCACAACTTATGGTTATCTCTTTCGCGAGAAAACTCCTGACAGGAACATGATCAGTGAAAAGATTGAGGAATACAATCTCACTATTGAGGAGATAGCCACGGCCAGGAGGGGCGGTGACATTGTACGGCCATCCGGTCAGGTCATCGCGTGCGGGGAGGTCACCCTTGAGCCCCGCCATCCGGCCACCTACGCCTTCTGCAGTGATACGGGCAGGGTCAAAAAGCTTGCTTCCTGGATCAGGGGCGTTGACCTTCTTTACCACGAAGCCACCTTCGGTGATGATCATGATCCGCTGGCGCTGAAGACAGGACATTCCACAGCACGCCAGGCCGCAACAGTGGCGCTCGAAGCCGGAGCGAAGCATCTTCTGCTGGGACACTTCTCGGCACGGTACCGTTCACCGGCCGTGCTCGAGACAGAGGCAAGAGAGGTTTTTCCCGACAGCGCAGCGGCACGCGAGGGTGCTACATATGAGATAGGCTGATGACGGTAAATCCGCATATTGATTATCTTTGCCACCTACATAACAGCATTAATCCACACCCGTGCAGGAAAAGATACTGATCCTCGATTTCGGATCCCAATACACGCAACTGATTGCCAGGCGAGTAAGGGAACTGAACGTATACTGTGAAATTCATCCATATAACCATTTTCCGAAACCCGACAGCACTGTCAGGGGGGTAATCCTCTCAGGCAGTCCGTGGTCAGTCCGTGATGAAAAGGCCCCTTTTCCGGATCTTGCCGGAATCAAGGGACTGATACCTTTGCTGGGTGTCTGTTACGGTGCCCAGTACCTGACCCATATGTACGGAGGTGAGGTTCTGCCTTCAAACACCCGTGAATACGGCAGGGCGAAGCTGGTCTCGGCAGACCCGGCAGACCCTCTGTTCGCAGGTGTAACCCCCGGCTCCCAGGTGTGGATGTCACACGGCGATACAATCGTCAGAATTCCTGAAAATTACGTAATCACCGGTTCAACCGGGGATGTCAGCGTGGCAGCATTCAGAATCCGGGGCGAACAGACCTGGGGAATACAGTTCCACCCGGAGGTGTACCATACAACTGAAGGAAGCACGATACTCGGAAATTTCGTGAAAGGCATATGCGGTTGCCCCGGCAACTGGACCCCTGAATCATTTGTGGAGATGACCGTTCGCTCACTGAGGGAACAGATCGGAGATGACAGGGTAGTGCTTGGTCTCTCCGGCGGAGTAGATTCATCCGTGGCAGCGATACTGCTTGACAGGGCCATTGGCGACAGACTGACCTCCATCTTTGTTGATAACGGGCTGTTGCGCAAGAATGAGTATGAGGCAGTCCTCGATGCATACCGGAGAATGGGCCTCAACGTTCTGGGGGTAAACGCCTCGGCAGAGTTTGTTGAGGAGCTTAGCGGGGTTAATGACCCGGAGACGAAAAGAAAAATAATAGGAAGGATATTTATTGAAGTATTTGACCGTGAGGCACATAAAGTGCAGAACGTAAAATGGCTGGCACAGGGAACGATTTATCCTGACGTCATTGAATCGGTTTCGGTTAACGGTCCTTCGGCAACAATCAAGTCGCATCACAACGTTGGCGGATTGCCGGAGAAGATGCATCTGAAGGTGGTTGAACCGCTGCGGCTCCTCTTCAAGGATGAGGTGAGACGTGTGGGGCGGGCGCTCGACATGCCTGCCGAGATACTTGACCGGCACCCCTTCCCGGGGCCCGGGCTGGCTATCAGGATAGTGGGAGAGGTGACTCCTGCCAAGCTGGAGATACTTCGCGATGCGGATGAGATCTTTATATCGGGGCTCAGGAGGAGCGGCTATTATAATAAGGTATGGCAGGCCGCCGTGATACTCCTTCCCGTGCAGTCGGTGGGTGTCATGGGTGATGAGCGTACCTATGAGAATGCCGTGGTGCTGAGGGCCGTGACATCAACGGATGGCATGACGGCTGACTGGAGCCACCTGCCTCATGAGTTCCTGGCGGAAATCTCAAACCAGATCATCAACAGGGTGAGAGGTGTCAACAGGGTGGTATATGACATCAGCTCCAAACCGCCTTCAACAATAGAATGGGAATGATATTTGCACAGAGAAGAAGAAACGACAGGAGATGTTTAAAAGACTAACAATTATATCTGCTGTGCTGCTGATTATGCATGGCACGGCACTCAGGGCGCAAGGCCTGACACAGGAGACGTTCAAGATCGGAAAGACGCTTGCCCTGCTCGAGGCAATTTATGTTGACAGTGTTGATATTTCGGCCCTGGCAGAGCAGATGATCATAAGCACGCTGCGCAATCTTGACCCGCATTCGGTTTACATACCTGCAAAGGATGTGCAGGAGGAGAATGAGCCGCTGCAGGGAAATTTCGAAGGGATAGGTATCCAGTTCAATCTATTGAATGATACAATTTTAATCATTTCACCAACACCCGGAGGCCCGTCGGAGAAGGTGGGAATACAGGCTGGCGACAGGATTATATCCATTGCAGGGGAGAAGGTGACCGGCGTCGGGATATCCACCACCGGGGTGCAGAAGCGGCTCAGGGGCGCGAAGGGGACGAAGGTGGATGTGCTGATTTTCAGGAAGGGTGAAAAGGAGTTGCTCAACTTCACCATCACGCGTGACAAGATACCGGTTAACAGCCTTGATGCTGCCTATATGGTATCGGATAAGGTTGGTTACATAAAGCTTAGCCGGTTTTCCGAGCAGACAGCCCTGGAGTTTGCCGGGGCAATTGAAAAACTTCGTGGCACGGGTCTGGAGCACCTGGTAATTGACCTTCGCGGCAATTCCGGGGGATACATGATTCCGGCTGTTCAGATAGCTGACGAGCTGCTCTCCGGCGATGAACTTATCGTTTACCTTGAAGGTCTTCATACATCGAGGCAGGAATACAAGTCGGTTCCCTCGGGTTCGTTGACCCGTTCGCGGGTGGTGGTGCTGATAGACGAAGGATCTGCCTCTGCCAGTGAGATTCTGGCAGGAGCTCTGCAGGATTGGGACAGGGGAGTTGTCATTGGCCGCAGGAGTTTTGGAAAGGGGCTGGTGCAGAACGGCTTCGGCCTGCCTGACGGCTCGGAAATAAGACTTACCATCGCTCGCTATTATACCCCCTCCGGCCGGTCCATTCAGACACCTTACAACGAAGGGTTCGACAAGTATTTCCAGACCTATTACAAAAGATATTTCAACGGTGAGCTAATTCATCCAGACAGTCTTAACCTGCCTGATTCGCTCAAGGCCTTCACGGTAAGGAACAAAAGGCTCGTATACGGTGGCGGCGGCATTTCCCCTGACATATTCATTCCCATTGACACAGCCTACTATTCTGATTATTACCGTGACCTGATAAGGAGTTCAACACTCACCAACTACATGCTTGCCTACACTGATCTCAACCGCAGGCAGCTGACCCGCAGATTTAAAAGTTTTTCTGATTTCAGCAGGGGATTTGAGATTGACGGTGCGGCCATAGAGGAGATGAAAGCAGCAGGAGAGAAGAACGGTGTTAAGTTTGACCAGGCGCAATATGATGTTTCGGCGCCGGAGATAAAGAGGATCATGAAGGCGCTGGTAGCGCGTGACCTGTGGGATATGAATGAATATTTCATGGTTATCAATGAGGATGACTATGCAATTCTGAGGGCACTTGAAGTGCTGAATACCCCGGAGCTTTATGACCAGCTCCTGGGATTCCGGAAGGAGGTTCAATGAAGCTTCTTGCCAAGACACATTACGGCCTGGAGGAGGTGCTGGCGGAAGAGCTGAACGGATTGGGCGCTGCCGGCGTCATTGCCCTGAACAGGGCCGTTGCCTTTGAAGGCTCGAAGCTGATGCTTTACACTGTCAATTACAGGAGTCGTCTTGCTCTCTCCGTGCTGATGCCGGTAGCTTCATTCGGGGTGGCCGGTCAGAAGGATCTGTATAACGGAGCCGTGGCTGTTGACTGGGATCATTACCTTGATCCCCGGATGAGCTTTGCCGTGACGGCCGTAGTAAATTCAAAGCATTTTGCCCACAGCGGATATGCCGGCCTGGTAGTAAAGGACGCAATTGCTGATTTCTTCCGCAGGCTGAACCTGGACAGGCCCTCCGTGGATGTCCGTGAGCCGGACCTCCTGGTAAACGTGCATATCAGCAATGACAGGGTTACCCTCTCTCTTGATTCTTCCGTTGTGCCTCTATACAAGCGCGGTTACCGGCAGGGGGGCGGAGAGGCACCGCTGAGCGAGGTGCTTGCCGCGGGGATGATTGCCCTCTCAGGATGGAAGGCTGATACGCCCCTCGCTGACGGCATGTGCGGCTCCGGGACCATTGTCGCTGAGGCCGGACTGATGGCTGGCAACATTGCTCCGGGGAAGTTCAGGAAGAGTTTTGGCTTCATGAGATGGAAGGATTATGACGCGGCCCTGTTCCGGTCGGTGAAGTTCGATGCCGAAAAGCGCGAGCGAAAGTCGCCCGTGAAGCTGTCTGGGAGTGATATCTCTTCAGAAGCGTGTGCCATCGCTCTGCGTAATATCAAGGCTGCGGGGCTGGAAGGTATGGCGGAGATTGAGGAGAAGGATTTTTTCGCTTCGCCGCCGCCTGCTGAAGAAGGTACACTTATCATCAACCCTCCGTACGGCCATCGTCTTGGATCGCCGGATATGGCTGAGTTTTACGGGAAGATTGGTACCACCCTCAAACACAGGTATGAGGGGTACAGGGCATGGATTCTATCGGGTGACACTGCCGCCCTGAAGCAGGTTGCCCTGAAGCCGTCTCGCAAGTACACCCTGCTCAACGGCGACATTGAATGCCGGTACCAGGGGTATGAATTGTATGGCGGGAGCAGGAAAAGGGTGTGATACCGTAAAATTGAGTGCGGTTAGTTGGGTATTCGCAACAATAATCTATTTTTGTTACTCGTTCTAGCTTATATACTTTCACATAGGCCCGATGAGCTTTGACCTTGAAAACCTTGTAAGCGACCTGGACATCAGGGGTGCAATCCTTTATTACAAGGGGAACGTTGAATCGGATACGATTACCAGAGCCCTGGACCTCGTGGAAAGAAAGTTGCTTGCTACGCGCGAAGCCCCCAGGCTGAGGAAAAAGGTCTACAATGTGCTTGTGGAGAGCCTGCAGAACCTCTACCATCATTCTGACAGGGTGCCCAGGGGATACCATGCGGCAAGACCTGACAGGTTCGGGCTTGTGGTAATGGAGAAGATAGGCAGTGGATACAGGGTGACGACATGCAATTTTGTGTCCGGTGTGAGAGTTAAAGAGCTTGAGGAGAAGTTGACAAGGATCAACCGTTCCACTCCCGAGGAGATCAAGGAACTCTACAAGGATATCCTTAATCACCAGGAGATAACGGAGAAGGGACTTGGCGGACTGGGGTTGCTTGACATTGCCAGGAAGACGGGTCACCGGATTGATTTCAGGTTTAAAAAATATGATAACCTGAATACTGCTTTCAGGCTTACTGCCGTAGTGGCACCATTATAGGAGACTAACATAAACAGATATCAGAAAGCTATGGAACCGATCATTATTGAAGGAACGCCGAAAACCCCGTCCATTAAGTTTGATGCCAGGGAGGGCGTATTTGAGATCAAGGGCAGGTCAATTCCCGAAAACTCGGTGGAGTTTTACAAGCCTCTCAATGAGTGGCTTGATCAGTACATGCAGGTACCTCTTGACAAGACTGTGGTTAATATCAGGCTGGAGTATTTCAACACCAGTTCCTCGAAGTGTATCCTTGATGTATTCAAGAGGCTGGAATCAATTCACAGGTCAAAGCATGATGTGGAGATAAACTGGTTCTACGAGGAGGATGATGAGGACATGCTTGAGGCAGGCGAGGACTATGATTCCATCATCAAGGTCCCTTTCAAGATGATTGAGATTATTGAATAATACCCTGTAATCAGGGTTTAAGATCGGTTAAAATATTTAGCGGGGGTATCAGCCATACAGCTGATATCCCCGCTTTGTTTTGCTGTCGTATGCTGTTATCAGCATCAGTTATCTCTTTTCGCATCTTTCACGCCTGTCCTTCATCACTCTCCTGAATTTTTCCGATGACTCCAGGATCCTGCGAAGAACCCTGAAATAGAGAAGTATGTAAAGAGCTGCCGTCATGACCCAGATAACAGCGGTATTGACTGCCATGGTGCCGGCATAAAGGCCGAAAACCTGCTTGCGCGGAGCATAGAAGTGCGCCTTGACCAGCGGATGAGGCGGGTCAAAGAATATCTGATCATAATTCTGGTAGAGCCTGTCGCGGTACCGTTTGATCTTGTCCTTCTCATTATCATTCTTCACGAATTCCTCCAGAGACTCATTCGTGTACTGCTTTTTCATCCTTATAAAAGCATCCCTGTCAGTGCGCTCGAAAGCCATGATCTTCCGGTCACGGGCCTGCACGGCATCCCTGGATACCTCTATATAATAACGCCTGACCTTCTCTATATAATCCCGTGCAGCAGCAATGGATTCCCTGGTTATTGCGTCAGGATTCAGCATGCCATGATCGAACGGGACTGCGGTTGTGAATTGTGCCTCTTCAATGATTTCGTTACGGATCAGCATCATATCATTCCTGTCAGGGTTACCGAGGCGCTCTCTTTCGATATTGCTATCGAGCCTGGAGAGGATGCTCTTCATCTCATTATACCATATGTCTTTCCGGAACTTGGCGATACTGATGACCTTGTCATAATCGTAGAATTGTTTCTCAAAGCGGTTGTTGATGAATTGTTCCACGGCCAGTGCCTCGTAGCCCCATCGTGCAGCAATAATCTCCCCGTAGAGGGGGATTGAGACAGGGGAGGAGATGTTCGGGTTCAGCTTGTCATATTTGACGATGATACCGCTGAGGATTATCTGGGGGATGACCAGGAACGGGATGAGGATGTAGATGGTCACTACGGTCTTGAAGCTGTCAGAGATCAGCAGACCCATCATGTTTGAAGTGGCCCAGCAGGAGAAGAGCACCAGCCAGTACTCGAACCACATGCCCCTGATGCCGAGGATGGAGTTGCCAATGAGCACAAAGGAGGCTGCCTGGATGGCCGAGATCAGGAACTGAACCCCAATTTTGGACAGGAGGTAACTATTCCAGCTCAGGTTCAGGAAAGCCTCGCGTTTAAGGATTTTCCTGTCTTTAATGATCTCTTCTGCACTGACAGTCAGACCCATGAAGATGGCCACTATCACTGACATGAAGATGTATACCGGGAGGTTTGTGTTCTGCAGAAGGGTATATGAGGGAGTGCTTACACTCTCGTCAAAATAGCGTATTATGAAGGCCAAAAAGAGAGCCAGTACCGGTGCCTCCAGCAAGGTGATAACCATATACTGGGCATCGGAGAGCTTGGCAAGGATGTCGCGTCTGATAAAGACCGAGAACTGTTTCATCTTGCCCGGCGTCTTCAGGGTAATCTCAGGGATGCCATTGCCGGACCCGGGCCGGGGCGGCCTCTCATCCTTCCTTGAATTGAAGTGGTTGCTCCACTCGGCAGGAGATACCTTGCGTGTCATGGTGGGACGGCCGAACTCGTCCAGCACCTTTGACTCAACAATACTGAAGATCTGTTCAGGGTTAACGTTTCCGCAGGCAGGACATTCACTGTCATTGTATTTCGGCAGATGCATCATGTCCTTAAAGTAACCTATGGCTCCCACGGGTATACCATAATAGATCATGTACCCTCCGGTATCAAGGAAGATAAGCCTGTCAAACATCTTGAAGATATCCGAGGAGGGCTGATGTATGACGACGAAAATCAGCTTGCCCTTAAGCTTCAGATCATTAAGCAGGTCAAGGATGTTTTCCGAGTCGAGTGATGAAAGTCCCGATGTGGGTTCGTCAAGGAACAGTATAGCTGGTTCCCTTATCAGTTCAAGGGAGATGTTGAGTCTTTTACGCTGTCCGCCGGAGATCTTCTTGTTGAGCGGTGAACCTACCTTCATATCCTTTATCTCATGCAGCCCGAGGCTGTGAAGCACCTCATCAACTTTCCCTGCGATGGTCTCATTGTCAAGGTTGCCGAAGCACAGTTTGGCATTATAGAAGAGGTTTTCAAAGACAGTCAGCTCTTCTATAAGGAGGTCATCCTGTGATACATATCCGATAAGGCCCTTTATCTTGTCCGCATCAGTATGAATATTGACCCCGTTAATCAGAACCTCGCCTGAATCGGGCTTGTTGGTTCCGTTGAGTACGCTCAGCAGGGTTGATTTACCGGCACCCGAGGCCCCCATGATGCCGACGAGTCGTCCTGACTCTTCTGCGAAGCTCATGCGGTGAAGTCCTACCTGTCCTCCCTTGAACTTGTACTCAATGTTATTCACCTCGTAAACCACCCTTGAGGCGAGGGCACTTTCATCAAGGAACTGCCTGATTACTTCAGAGTAGTATATGGGCTTGCTGTTCATGAATTTAAGTGATGCACCCCGCTCAAACAGGTAGACCTTGTCCTCATGCCTGAGCTGACCGCTGAGCAGCAGTTCGCCGGTGCCGAATGACCTGACGAACAGCATGTCTGCCTGCGGCAGGTTGAGTACTCTGACCTGCCCGCGGAAGGCATCGTTCACGATATGCCTTGTCTTTTCATATTTTGAAATTCGGTCGCTGTCGATTACAAGTACCTGTGATGACTCAAGCACCTCTTCCCGTGATGAGAGCACGAACTGCTGGATAAGCTGGTAATCCTCAGGGTTGATATTGAAGCCCTCGGCGGCGGTGATAATAAACTCCAGTTCCGTGCTGCTCACACCGTTGTTGTCTGAGCGGCAGTATTCGAGTAACTGCACCAGCACAACTATCTTCTGGTTGAGCGTGAGCTGCATCCCTATATCAAAGCAGATCTTTATTATCCTTACCGAGATGGAGGAATTTCGGCGGGCTTCCTTACCCTTTTTAAGCCTCTCCTGGGCCTCCGCGTAATATTTCTCAAAGATTTTCAGGTATGCCTTTACCCCCTCCTGATTGAGATGTGGCCTGAGAAAGGCCTCAACGACCTGCCTCCTGTCGTTCTCATTACCCTGTGCCGGAGCAATGATGGCAAACAGGTGCATCAGTGTATTGAGTATCTTTTCGTTCATCCCGGAGAGGTCCAGTAACCTTGCCACAGGTCCTGAGAAATATATAACGGCATCGGATCACCTATATTATCCGGGGGCTGTCAATATGACATGAATCAGGCCGCCCGGAGGGTATGGCAAAAAAATTGAACAGAATATATAAAAGGTCGGAAAAATGAACTTTGAAAATTTTACAATTAAAGCACAGGAATCTGTTCAGAAGGCTGTGACCATTGCTGCGGGCAAGGGTCACCAGGCCATTGAGTGCGGCCACCTGCTCAAGGGGATTATGACAGAGGCCGAGAACATTGTATCATATATAATGTCCAAGACCGGTGTTAATGCTGCGGTATTCGGGAAAGCGCTTGACGCGATTATTGACGGCTACCCGCGGGTCAGTGGCGGTGAACCCTATTTCTCACAGGAGTCCTCCGGAGTTTTCCGAAGGGCGGAAGAGTATGCTGCCAGGATGCAGGACCGGTTTGTCTCCGTGGAGCATATCCTGCTGGCATTGACTGACTCAGCCGCAAGTGTGTCGAAGCTGATGAAGGAGAACGGTCTCGATGCCGGTGCACTGAACGCAGCCATTGCCGATCTGCGAAAAGGGGCGAAGGTGAACAGCCAGACATCGGAGGAGACCTATGACTCACTGAACAGGTACGCCATTGACCTGAACGAGCGTGCCAGGGCCGGTAAGCTCGACCCGGTCATCGGCCGTGATGAAGAGATCAGGAGGGTACTCCAGATATTGTCACGCAGGACAAAGAACAACCCCATTCTCGTTGGTGAACCCGGAGTGGGTAAGACAGCCATTGCGGAAGGCATAGCACACAGGATAGTGCGCGGTGACGTGCCGGAGGACCTGATGCAGAAGCGGATCTTTTCACTTGACATGGGAGCCCTTATTGCGGGAGCAAAATACAAAGGTGAGTTCGAGGAGCGGCTAAAATCCGTTGTCAATGAGGTCATTGCCTCTGACGGTGATGTGATACTGTTCATTGACGAGATACATACTCTTGTTGGCGCCGGCAAAGGCGAAGGAGCGATGGATGCCGCCAATATCCTCAAGCCTGCACTGGCTAAAGGAGAGCTTCGGGCTATCGGTGCCACGACGCTGAACGAATACCAGAAATATTTTGAGGCTGATAAAGCTCTTGAGCGCCGTTTCCAGGTAATTATCATAGACGAGCCTGACAGGGCTGATGCCATCTCCATCCTGCGGGGACTGAGGGAGAAATATGAGACACATCATAAGGTAATTATCAGGGATGAAGCTATTATCTCGGCTGTTGACCTGTCATACCGCTACATCACAGACAGGTTCTTGCCTGACAAGGCTATTGACCTCATTGACGAGGCTGCTGCCAGGCTCAGGCTGGAAATGAACTCTGTTCCGGAGGAGATAGATACGGCTGAGAGGCAGATCAGACAGTTGGAGATTGAGCGTGAGGCAGTGCGCCGTGACGGTGACATGGTTAAGGAGCAGGAACTGTCGAAGGAGATAGCTGATCTTGCGGCCGGACGTGATGACCTGAAGGCGCGATGGAGATCTGAGAAGGAGTTGGTGGAAGCGCTTCAGAAGAACAAGCGTGAGGCTGAGGAACTGAGGTTCGAAGCCGAACGGGCGGAGCGGGCAGGCGACTATGGCAAGGTTGCCGAAATCCGATATGGTAAGCTGGTAGAGAATGAACGGGAGGTGGAACGTCTGAGCAGGGAGATAGCCGGCAAGCGTGGCGCAGGATCAATGGTGCGTGATGACGTCCGCGCTGATGATATAGCGGAGATTGTCTCAAGGTGGACGGGCATACCCGTATCACGGATGCTTGAGAGCGAAAAGGAAAAGCTCCTCAGGCTGGAGGAAGAGCTGCATCGGAGGGTGGTAGGCCAGGATGAAGCCATCAGGGCCGTCTCTGATGCTGTCCGCCGGTCCAGGGCAGGACTACAGGATGAAAAGAGACCGGTAGGCTCATTCATCTTCCTGGGTACTACCGGTGTTGGAAAGACTGAGCTGGCCCGAGCACTGGCAGAATACCTGTTCAATGATGAGAACCTCATGACCCGCATTGACATGACAGAGTACCAGGAGCGTCACAGTGTCTCAAGGCTCATCGGGGCTCCTCCCGGTTATGTGGGGTATGACGAAGGCGGTCAGCTCACCGAAGCTATCAGGCACAAACCCTATTCAGTGGTCCTGCTTGACGAGATAGAAAAGGCTCACCCGGATGTATTCAACATACTGCTCCAGGTGCTGGACGACGGCAGATTGACGGATAACAAGGGCAGAACTGTCAACTTCCGGAACGCCATAGTGATAATGACCTCCAACCTTGGCTCGTCGCTCATCCGTGAAAGCATAGCTGACAGCGACGGTGAGATGAGTGAGGAGAGGGCTGACAAACTACGTGATGAGCTGATACAGATGCTGCGCAGCACCCTCAGGCTTGAGTTTGTAAACCGGGTTGATGAGATAGTGATGTTCCGTCCTCTTACACGTGATCAGATCAGTGAGATCGTCAGGATGCAGTTCGGACGGCTATCCGTTATGCTTGAGGAGAAAGGCATCCGCAGCGAGATTACTGACAGGGCCGTTGCCTGGCTGGCAGACAGGGGTTTTGACCCTCTCTTTGGCGCAAGGCCTGTTAAACGACTGATACAGAAAGAGATAGTAAACGAACTGTCACGTGAGCTTATCGCTGGCACGATTGACAGGAACAAGAGTGTAAGGATTGATGCAGAGGCAGGCAGGCTTGTTTTTACGAATGCCTAGTAGGGAGAGTTGAGGCGGAAGCTTTCGAGGCAGGTTGCCCTGTCAGGGTAGATGTCAAGTGACTGATTCAGTTGCAGCAGGTCAAAGAGTTCACTCGCTCCGGGGGAGAGGGAGCAGAGCCTGTAGGTACAGTAGTTTGACCGTGCCACCCGGAGCAGGTGAAGGAACATGGCAAAAGCGGTGCTGTCAAGGTAGTTGACGCCGCTCATGTCAATCACCACCCTGGTGTATGGGGTTTCAAACATTTTCATGATGACAGGTCTGATCACGTCAACATTGAGAGCATTGATACGGTCTGTTCTGAAGCTGATTGCATCAACCCCGTCAACTCTGTCAGTTATAACCATGCCGTCTCAGATATTTTTTCCAAGGTAATCGTTCACTTCTTCCATTACCCTGGCTGAGTCAGCCTCGAAAACGGCAATGAAACCCTCATATCTCTCCTTCTGTTCACCGCCTTTTGCCAGCAATTCGAACTCCTTGAGCATCTTTGCCGTTTCGTCCATTCCCAGGACAGTAACGGACCCTTTCGCTTTGTGTGCAAGCAGTCCCAGCTCTGGATATTTTTCCTCCTTAAGCAGGTTCTTCATACCTGTCAGAAACTCGGGAACCTGGTTGCCGAAAATTCCCGCAATTTCAGCCATAATTTCCCTGTCACCGCCTGAAATGCTCAGCAGGTATTCAGGTTTGAAAATCGTGTATTCCATCTCTCCGGGTCTGTTTCAGGATACAAATATAGGAATTATGAATTCATCGAAGCATGAGAAATGTCTTGCCGGACATTTCAAAAATGATTTTAAGCAGGTTTTATTGATCTGAAAAAACCTACTTTTGTTTTATAACCAAAAGCTTAATGAAATGAAAAACACTCCCTTTATCAAATTCCATGAGGCACTCAGAGCCAGGATATTGCCCTTTGCCGGTTACAATATGCCCATAGAGTACAGGGGGATCAACGAGGAGCATCTCACGGTTCGTTCAGGAGTGGGTGTTTTTGATGTTTCCCATATGGGTGAATTCTGGGTCAATGGTCCGCGTGCCCTTGATTTTCTGCAGCATATAACCTCCAATGATGTTTCTGCACTGACTGACGGGAAGGTGCAGTACACCTGTTTTCCAAATGGCAGGGGCGGCATTGTTGATGATCTGCTTGTATACCGTTTCAGTGCCGAAAAGTATCTTCTTGTGGTGAATGCAGCCAATATAGAGAAGGACTGGGAGTGGTGCGTGAAGCATGCAGCCGCTTTCGGCATCACCGCAGGTCCGGGTAAGGATATGAACAACGCATCTGACGCAACGGCACAGCTGGCAGTACAGGGTCCGCTTGCCCTCAGGGCGATGCAGAAACTGACTGCAGAACCCATTCTGGATATGGAGTACTACACATTCAAGGTACTGAAGTTTGCCGGAATTGATGACGTTATACTCTCCACCACGGGGTATACCGGTTCAGGCGGGTGTGAGATCTACGTCAGGAATGCCGATGCTCCACGCCTGTGGGAAAAGGTCTTCAGGGCAGGTGAGGAGTTTGGCATCAGGCCCATCGGTCTTGCTGCCAGGGATACCCTCCGCCTGGAGATGGGATTCTGCCTGTACGGCAATGACATAAATGACACTACTTCCCCGATTGAAGCCGGGCTTGGATGGATCACCAAATTCGTTCCCGGAAAGGACTTTATAGACCGTGAACTGCTGATGAAGCAAAAGGAGGAGGGAACAGAGAGGCGGCTCAAAGGCTTCGTGATGGTTGACAAGGGAATTCCCCGTCAGCACTATGAGGTTGTTGATGCCGCGGGAAACCTTATCGGAGAGGTCACCTCAGGCACCATGTCGCCCTCACTCAAACAGGGTATAGGCATGGCTTACCTTAACAAAGGCTTCTGGAAGAGCGACACGGAAATTTTCATACGGGTCAGGGGCCGGGATCTCAGGGCAAAGGTGGCTGCAACACCGTTTTACAAACAGTAAATCCGACCAGACAGCTTATAGTCCGACATGACAGAGAAAAGCCTGGAAATATGCTTTACACCTGCTGCCTTTGACGCACACGCTGACAGCGGGGCCATTGTCGTGATTGTTGATGTGCTTCGTGCCACCAGTTCCATCTGTACCGCCTTCGCAAACGGTGTAAGGGAGATAATCCCGGTAACCACTGTGGAGGAAGCCAGGGAGATGAAATCGAAGGGATTCCTTGTGGCAGCCGAACGTGACGGATATGTGCTTGATTTTGCCGATTTCGGAAATTCGCCATTTAACTTCTCTGCGGAGAAGATAAAGGGGAGGAGCGTGGTCTACAGTACAACCAATGGTACGGGTATCATGAAGAGAGCCTCCGGCAGTCATGATGTGGTCATCGGGTCATACCTGAACATCTCGGCTGTTTGCAGGTGGCTTGAAGAGCAGGACCGCAAGGTGATCATCGTCTGTGCCGGATGGAAGAACCGGTTCAGCCTCGAGGATGCCGTATGTGCAGGAGCTATGGCACTGAAACTGCTCGATGGGGGCAGGTTCACCACCATATGTGACTCAGTGCATGCCGCTACCGACCTGTGGAAGGCCGCCAGGGAAGATCTGGCCGGATACATTGACAAGACAGCTCAACGATCACGACTCAGAGCAAAGGGACTTGATGACTGTATCGGTTATTGTCATACATTTGACATGACGGATGCCATACCCGTGCTTCGGGAGGGAAAACTTGTCGCTCTCTGAAAGGAGACATGGCAGTTACATCTCTCATCGTAACGGAAGAAGTAAAATAAATCTATTAAACGAAAAATTTACCGGAAATGAAAAAACACAATTTCTACGCAGGACCCTCAATCATGCCTCAGTACACAAATGAGAAAGTGATTGAAGCAATCAGGGATTTCGCAGGAACAGGACTTTCAATAATGGAGGTCTCACATCGCAGCAAGGAGTTTGAAGCAGTGATGGAAAGTGCGGTTAACCATATCAGGGAGTTGCTTGATGTTCCTGCCGGATACTCGGTTATTTTCCTCGGAGGAGGAGCAAGCCTTCAGTTTGCCATGATTCCGATGAACATGCTTGAAAAGAAGGCTGCATACATCAACACCGGAGAGTGGGCCGGCAAGGCACTCAAGGAAGCGAAGCTGTTTGGCGAGGTGATTGAGGTGGCTTCCTCAAAGGACCGCAACTTCAACTATATCCCGAAGAATTTCGATATTCCGTCAGACGTTGATTATTTCCACATCACGACGAACAACACCATTTTCGGTACCCAGTGGAAGAAGGATCCGGATGTAAAGGTTCCGCTTGTGGCGGACATGTCGTCTGATATCTTCAGCCGCCCGGTTGATGTGTCAAAGTACTCGATCATCTACGGAGGTGCCCAGAAGAACCTGGCACCGGCAGGTGTCACCTTCGTGATAGTGAAGGACTCGGCGCTCGGTAAAGTGACGCGGCCCATACCTACTATGCTCAATTACAAGACACACATTGATAAGGGGTCTATGTTCAACACCCCGCCGGTACTTCCGGTCTTTGCAGCCCTGAAGACCCTCGAGTGGCTTAAGCAGAAGGGCGGGCTGAAAGCGATGCAGAAAATCAATGAGGAGAAAGCAGCCCTGCTATACGGTGAGATTGAGCGTAACAAGCTCTTCCAGGCCACCGTTCCTGATCCGGAAGACAGGTCGGTTATGAATGTATGCTTCGTTATGTCAGATAATTACAAAGAGCTCGAGAAGGAATTCGGCGATTTCGCCAAGTCTAAAGGCATGGTCGGCATCGCCGGGCACCGTTCAGTAGGAGGATTCCGTGCATCGCTCTACAATGCTCTTCCGATTGAGAGTGTGAGTGCTCTCGTTGAATGCATGAAGGAATTTGCAAACAAATACTAGAAGGAGGTTGATATGAAGATACTTGTAGCCACAGACAAGCCGTTTGCTCCGGTAGCTGTCACCCGGATACGGGAGGTGGTTGAGAAGGCAGGGCATACACTTGCGCTTCTGGAGAAGTACAAGACGCCTCAGGAACTGCATGCAGCCGTTGCTGATGCTGATGCAATGATAGTACGGTCAGACATAGTGGATGCGGCAGTGATTGCTGCAGCCCCGAAACTGAAGATAGTTGTCAGGGCAGGGGCCGGTTATGATAACCTGGATCTGAATGCATGCACCCAAGGTAATGTTGTTGCTATGAACACCCCCGGTCAGAATTCCAATGCCGTTGCCGAACTGGCTTTTGGCATGATGGTCTATGCTGCCCGGGGTGGCTTCGACGGTAAGTCGGGTTCTGAGCTGATGGACAAGACCCTCGGCATACATGCCTTCGGCAACGTGGGCAGGTGCATGGCCCGTATTGCGACAGGCTTCGGAATGAAGATCTTCGCCTACGATCCGTTCGTTGACAGCAAGGCAATAGCCGCAGCTGGCGTCACTCCGGTAGATACAATTGAGGAGCTGTACTCGAAATGCCAGTACGTGTCATTGCATATTCCTGCAAATGAAAAGACAAAGGGTTCAATAGGTGAGAGGCTGCTGTCACTTATGCCGGAGGGAGCCGTGCTTGTCAACACCGCACGCAAGGAGGTTATCAATGAGGCTGAATTGGTGGCACTGATGGAAAAAAGAGGCGATCTGAAGTACCTGTCAGACATCGCTCCTGACAATGCTGAGCTTTTTACCCGGAAGTTTGCCGGCCGCTATTTCTTCACGCCGAAGAAGATGGGTGCCCAGACTGAGGAGGCTAACATCAATGCAGGTGTGGCTGCCGCCCGCCAGATAGTATCATTCTTTGCCACAGGCGATGAAGCCTTCAGAGTGAACAAACCCAGATAGAATAGATATACTTCAGATATGGCTGTTGTTAAACCTTTCCGGGGGCTGAGGCCCCCGGCCCACCTGGCATCAGAGATAGCCTGCCTCCCGTATGACGTCATGAACTCTGCGGAGGCGGCCGTAATGGCCAGGGGCAATGAGAAATCACTCCTTCATATTACAAAATCCGAGATTGACTTGCCGGAGGGCACCGACGTGCACGCGGAAGAGGTCTATCGCAAGGCGGTTGAAAATTTTAATGAATGGCAGAAGCGTGGATGGCTTGTTGATGACCGACAGAACCATTTCTACATCTACGCGCAGACCATGGACGGCCGTACCCAGTACGGCATCGTCGGAGCGGCTGCCGTGGCTGACTATCTCTCCGGGGTAATCAAGAAACATGAGCTCACCCGCCCGGACAAGGAGGAAGACCGCATGGTGCATGTCAGGACTAACAATGCCAATATTGAACCTGTCTTCTTTGCATACCCGGCAGTGAAGGAGCTTGACAAGATCGTTGAGAGGATTGTGAAGAAGGAAAAGCCGGAGTATGATTTCGTTGCCAGCGACGGCATCGGTCACCATTTCTGGGTCGTCTGGGATGAGAAGACCAACAGGGAGATAGAAAGACTGTTCGCTGAGAAGGTGCCCTTTATGTATGTTGCTGACGGTCATCACCGTACGGCAGCAGCGGCACTGGTGGGGAAGGAAAAAAAGGAAAAAAATCACTCTCACAGGGGTGATGAGGAGTATAACTTCTTTATGGCTGTGATCTTTCCCGATAACCAGCTTAAGATATTAGAGTACAACCGTGTGGTGAAGGATCTGAACGGTATGACACCGGTTCAGTTTCTTGACAGACTGCAGGAGTCCTTCGAGGTAAAGGAGAAGGGTACGCGAACCTACAGGCCACGGAAGCTGCATAATTTCGGGATGTATCTTGATGGCAAATGGTACAGTCTTACGGCCAGGAAAGGTACTTACAATGATGAGGATCCTATTGGTGTACTAGATGTAACCATTCTCACGGACAGGGTATTGTTGCCCCTGCTTGACATTCAGGACCTGAGGCGGTCAAAGAGGATTGATTTCGTTGGTGGCATAAGGGGACTGGGTGAGCTTAAGAAGAGGGTTGACAGTGGTGAGATGAAGGTTGCGTTTGCACTTTATCCCGTCTCCATGAAACAGCTGATTACAATTGCTGATACAGGCAATATCATGCCTCCCAAGACAACATGGTTTGAGCCAAAGCTAAGGAGCGGCCTGGTAATTCACAAGCTGGACTGAGCAAAAGCCGTCGCTGCAATGAGCCGAATTGCCGAAAGCATAGGAAGACTGACTGAATCACTCCCGTCAGGTGTTACCGTTGTTGCTGTCACGAAGACGAGAACGCCGGAGGAGGCTCAGGAAGCTTACAATGCCGGCCTCCGTATTTTCGGAGAGAACAGGGTACAGGAGATGGTCTCGAAGAAGGCAAAGTTGCCGGCCGACATATCATGGCATCTGATTGGTCACCTGCAGTCAAACAAGGTTAAACAGGCTGTGTCTGCAGCTTCAATGATAGAATCAGTTGACACGCTCAGGCTGCTGCATATGATTGATGCTGAAGCCGTGGCACAGGGACGCAGCATCGATTGTCTTCTGCAGGTGCATATCGCTTCAGAGGAGACCAAGTCGGGGTTCTCCGTTGATGAAGCTGAAGAGACTGACTGGACGGCGGTCTCGCGGGCGCTGAAGGCGGCTCGCATCTGTGGGTTGATGGGTATGGCAACCTTCACTGATGACAGGGAGAAGGTAAGGGCAGAATTCAGGCGCCTGCGTGAGCTCTTCAGCCGGATGAGGGATAGTCATTTCACCGGCAGCAGACAGTTCAGAGAGATATCAATGGGCATGTCAGGCGACTGGCAGGTGGCAATCGAGGAGGGAAGTACGATGATACGGGTAGGAACACTTATATTTGGGGAACGATTAAATAAAGCAAGATGAGCACACTCAGCACACGTTACATGGGGCTCGAACTCAAGAGTCCAATCATAGTTGGAAGTTCAAATTTCACATCCAGGATAGAATCGATCAAAGAGGCTGAAGCAGCCGGTGCCGGAGCCGTTGTCCTCAAGTCTCTTTTTGAGGAACAAATCGTTTCCATGGCTCACTCATTGTCTTCGAGGGAGTCTTATCCCGAGGCTGATGACTACCTGCTGTACTACACGCGGACCAACAGTGTTGATGCTTATCTTGACCTGGTGGCCGGGGCCCGGAAGAGTGTGAGCATTCCGGTAATAGCCAGCATAAACTGTTTTTCACCGAAGGGATGGATTGATTTTGCCCTTGAGATTGAGAAGGCAGGCGCCAGTGCGCTGGAGGTGAACATCTTTTTCATCCCCACAGACAAGCATCAGAACAGCAACGATTCGGAGAAGGTCTATTTCATGATCATTGACAACCTGAAGAAGCGGCTGAAGATACCCGTGAGTGTAAAGATCGGTCTCCGGTTCTCGAATCTGCTCAATTTCGTATGGAGGATGTATAATCACGGTGCAGCCGGCATTGTGTTGTTCAACAGGTTTTACGAACCTGATTTTGATATCAACAATCTCAGCATTGTTCCGGCCTCCGTGCTTTCCAGTCCCGTGGAGCAGCGTTATGTGTTGCGATGGATTGGGATGATAAGCGGCCAGGATATGAAGATTGACATCTCGGCTTCCACGGGGGTTCACACCGGGGAAGATGCCATCAAATATCTGCTTGCCGGCGCCACCACGGTACAGGTCTGCTCTGCGCTCTACAAGCGTGGTTTCACCGTGATCAGCGAGATCAATGATGCGTTGCACAAGTGGATGGAGATGAAGGAATTCCGCATTGTTGATGATTTCAGGGGTATGCTGAACTACAGGAATGTGGAGAATCCTTCGCTCTTCGAGAGAGCCCAGTTCATGAAGCACTACAGCTCCTACATTTAGCAGCCCCTTCCGTGCCATTGATACTCACTTCGCGCTGCGCTTAAGAAAGCCATTCATTACTCTTTGCTGATCATTGCGGCATTTCTTCTCCGGAACAAATTCATCGTGAAATAATAACTTCACTGCAAATGCGTTTATAAAAATGTAAATTGGACTTATAAAGGCCTGTGAAATCAAAAACCAAAATTATTATGAACAGTAAGCTTAAGATTCTGCCACTGATACTGGGCGTAACCGCCCTTGCCTTCTGCCTGGCTGCCACATCGTGCAAGAGCAAAACCAGGGGTGAGGTTAACAGGGACAAGGAGGAGGCAGTCAGTCCCGATGAGCAGACGATGGAGCAGATAAAAAGTGCTGAGAAGGTATTCAATGCCCTGCCCACACCGCTTGAGGTGGCCCAGCTGATAAAGGAAGCAGGAGCGAGGTTTGACGCAACACTGCTCAATCCGGTGGAGAACAAGACCAATTATACCACCAGCAAGAGTATGGCGCTGAATCTTGGTACTTATGTTTGCGATCTGAGTTTTGCCAGCATGTATGATGAGACTTCTCTGCTTGTGAATTACATGGAGGCAGCGGAAGATATGGCAACCGGTCTTGGCATTATCGATGCCATTGATGAATCAACCATAGAAAGGCTGGAGCAGAATATAAACAACCGTGACGTGATTATGGAGATCGTCTCTGAGACCTTTCTCAATTCACAGGCTTACCTGGAAGATGATGAGCAGCATGCCATTGCCGCAACAATAATTGCCGGCGGATTCATTGAAGGGCTCTACATCTCAACCAACATGGTTGACATGAAGAACTATAAGGGAAACAAGCTGGTGACAACCATAGCTGACCAGAAAATGTCAGTTGATGACATGATCCGTTTGCTGGAGACTTACACTGACAATACTGCAATCCGTGAACTGCTGGGACCGATTCATGAGCTTAAGGGTCTCTTTGACAAAATAGAACGTTCAATCGAGCCCTCAAGTGCCCAGTATAATGAAAAGATCGGTATGACCGAGATCACCGGCGCTGCACGATCGGAGATGAAGCAGGATACATTTTTGGCAATCAAGGTGAAGGTTGCAGAGATCAGAAACACATATGTAAAATAGATACCGATGAGACAGCTTATACAGACATTACTGGTAACGGCATTGCTCACCCTTCTCGTTCCGGGCGAGGCTGCCGCACAGTGCAAGGGTTTTGCCAAATCGATCTGCAAGAAGGAACTGGGTGCCTATCTTCATGACGGCAACTATCATGCTGCCGTTCTGGTTGAGGGGGAAGAGGCTGAACTCTACAAGACATTCTACTCTGATCTGGAGTACCGGCTGACCATCTGCTCTGCTGACGGCATGCCACCGGTTGAGTTTACCATTTATGATGCCACAGGCAAGGTGCTCTACAATAACAAGGATGAAGGACTGGCGAAGACCTGGGACTTCAAGCTGGAATCGAGCCAGCAGCTTAAGGTTGTAGTCAGGGTAACCACCTTCGGGATCAGGGATCAGCTTCCTGTCAGCGGATGTGTGGCCATCATGTTTGGCTTCAAGGCGAAATAGCTAATGGCATAGGAATGAACAGGGCAGGGTGCACAGGAGACTGGCACCCTGTTTCATTTTTTCCCGTGAGCTATCTGTTCTCTGCATCCGGTGCAGAGCGAAGAGCTCTTGAGATCTATCTCCTCTACGTATGTGCTGGACCGCATTACGCATGCATGATTCTGGCAGTGAATAAGCCCGAACGTGTGTCCCAGCTCGTGAATCACCTCCTTAACGGTCCGTGAGAGGAGCAGTTTTTCATCCTGCTTCATTCCGTAAAGCTCATTGCGCAGACGGAATACAGAGGCAATTGCGTCGCTCTTTCCCAGGATGGCCTGGCCGAAGATATATGTGAGGATCGGAATATAGATATCCACTCTGAACAAACCCACCAGCTTGGTGTAATGTGATGCTGTGCAGAGTGGAATATGGCGCAGCAGCCTGTCTCCGTCATACTGTCTTCGGGTGGGATTATAGAAAGGGTTAAGGTCAAGATGGCACTCTTCGGTCATGACGCCGGTCCTGTATTCATTACCGACAGCCGTGGCCACCTGCCTCAGAAATTCCCTGTCAAACTGGCTGCAGGAAAGCAATATAATCCTCTTTTCTTCCAATGTGCAGGTATCAGGACAGGTTACTTCTTTTGCTTCAGGCCATACTTTCTGATCTTGTTGTAGAGGGTCACCCTGTCGACATTCAGCGCCCTGGCCGAGCGGGAAACATTCCACTCATATTTTGAGAGGATCTGTTCAATATGCTTCTTTTCAATTTCCTCCAGGCTCTCAACCGGGCTGTCAACAGCCTCCCTGCCCATTGGCAGATCCTTAAGTCTTATCTCCCTGCCGTTACCAATAACAATGGCGCGTTCAATCATGTTTTCCAGTTCCCTTACATTACCCGGAAATTCGAATTTCTCCAGTTGTTTCATTGCGGTGGGCTCTATGGCGATCAGGTCACGACTCATGGAGGTGCAGTATTTCCTGATGAAATGATTGACAAGCAGAGGGATGTCATCCGGTCTCTCGCGCAGCGGCGGGATGGTAATATTGACTACGTTCAGCCTGTAGTACAGGTCTTCGCGGAAGGTGCCGTTATGGACCATTGTCTTCAGGTCACGGTTGGTAGCACAGATGACCCTGAAATCAGATGTTATTTCCTTGTTACCACCTACCCTGTGAAAGCTTTTGGTTTCCAGTACCCTGAGCAGCTCAATCTGCATCTTGGGAGAGACGGTTGCGATCTCGTCAAGGAAAATTGTTCCGCCGTCGGCCATCTCGAACCGTCCCTTACGGTTGAAGGTAGCTCCGGTGAAGGCGCCTTTCTCGTGGCCGAAGAGTTCACTCTCAAGGAGGCTTTCTGTCAACGCCCCGCAATGAACACTGACCAGGGGGAAGTACCTTCTGGGGGAGTTGGCATGTATGGCCCTGGCAACCAGCTCTTTGCCAGTACCGCTCTCTCCGGTAATTATAACTGAGGAATTAGACTGAGCAACACTCTCAATCTGCTCCAGGAGTCTCCGGATTGCTTCACTCTGTCCTATGATATCATCGATATCCTCCAGGGTGGTCACTCTCTTTTTAAGAGCTTCGTTTTCCTTGCTGAGACTGATCTGGGCCCCGGCATTGCGAATGAGGTGCGAGAGATCGTCAGGGTCAAACGGTTTGGTGACGTAATCATACGCACCGTCCTTCAGCGCCTGTACCGCCGTCTCCACTGAGGCAAAGGCAGTCATAATGATGACGATGGATTCGCTGTTGAGTGCCTTTATCCTTCTCTGAAGCTCCAGCCCGTCCATCCCCGGCATCTTAATGTCAACCAGGATGATGTTGAATACTCTGTGTTCAAGGAGTTGGAGAGCTTTTTTTGCATTTTCTGCGGCTTCAACCTCGTAGCCGTCCTCGATGAACCAGTTGAGAAGGGAATCCCTTACAGAGTCCTCGTCATCAACTATCAGTATGGAAATCTTTTCTGCCATCTCCGGATGTTTATGTTGTTTTCAGCGGAAGAGTCATTGAAATGGTTGTTCCCCGGCCAACTTCCGAGTCGACTTCTATCTTGCCATTGTGGTTCTGTACAATGCCGTGCACGATGGCCAGGCCGAGTCCTATCCCGGATGCATCATGCTTGGTAGTAAAGAACGGTTCAAAAATGTGTGCTATATCTTCCTGTGCAATGCCTGATCCGTTATCAGTTACCTCAATTCTGACACTCCTGTCATCGGGGTTCATGGTACGTATCATTATTTCCCCGTTGTCTGATACTGCTTCGGATGCATTCACCAGCAGGGCAACGCAGGCCTGCTTAACCTGGTTGGCACTGCATCGGATCAGGTCTGCCTTTGCCTCAATCTTCGGGATGAAGCTGATGTTTGAGATCTTCGCATGATGGAGCATAATCTCGTAGGTACTTCTGATGATCTCGTTGAGATGATGCTCCTCAAAATCTTCCTGATCCTTGCGTGAGAAACCCAGTAATCCCTTTACAATATCACCACACCGTTTCGTCTCAGCCTCAATAAGTTTGAGCTGGTTCAGGATGTTTTGTCGCCTGACGGGCGTAAGGTCTTGGTTCTCAATTTGTTTGCGAACAAGTTTGGTGTAAACCAGTATGCCTGAGAGCGGGTTATTGATTTCATGTGCCACCGAGGCTGACAGTTTGCCGAGGGAGGCAATCCTTTCAACGTTCATCAGTTCATTGTTGGCTTCAGACAGTTCCTCCGATTTTTTCTGGACCTTATACTCGAGCTGTTTCGACCAGTTTTCGAGCTCGCTGGTTGCGTTGTTAATGTTCTCCAGCATATTGTTGAATGCATGGGAAACCAGTTTCATATCATCAAGGAGGTCAGGCGTGACTTCGAGTCTTGTGCCCACTTCTCCCCTGGAGACAGCTTCGCTGGCCTGAATGAGGCTATGCAACGGGTCCTTTATCCTTTTGCGCGTGAACCATATCAGGGTGGTCACGATAATACCTGAGATCAGCAGTGCCATGAGAAGAAACTGAACTGATGATTTTTTCAGTGCACTGTCAAGATCTTTCAGCGGCATGCGGATGATCAGTGATCCAAGGACCTCTTCATTCTTAGTGTGCGCATGACAGCTGGCAGTGTAGCATGATAACTCGTTCAGAATCGGCCTGCGGATAAGCATATGCCTCTGGCCCGGCTGATTAGGCTTCATGGCGCAGTCACTCTTCTCATCAATAATCATATAGCTTCTCTCTTTCCTGGTAAATATCTCTCCGAGGTCTGAGTGACAGGAGATACAGTCAGGATTGCTGTGATTTTCAGCATCAGCGGCAAAGGAAGAATAAGCAAGTATGTCATTCTGGTCGTACAGGTTGACGTCATCAATACCGGGCATCGTGTTGATGATGTCGAGGGTGCTGTGCAGAGTCCCCTTGTCATTCTCGAGCATCGATTTGTAAAGGGATCCTTCTACTATAGCCCCCACATTGTTGCCGTTCTGCCGGAGGACTGTGTTGAAATAATTAACATAAACAGTTCTGAAGATTGCGTTGAAAGCAATAAACATGATAATTGCAGCAAGGGAGATGATGGTTACCACCCTGCCATAGATGGTTGACCTGAACCTGAAATATTTCCGGAAATTCCGGAATGGATTGCCTGAATCCTTCATTTGTCCGGTGATTATATTACCTGGCCATTTGTCCTGATAACAATTCCCTGTGACCAGTTGCCCGAAGATGGGCAATTGATCGCAAGGAGTGTGTAATTTTTCTACAATGTACAAATATTCCCTGACTTCCGGAAATGAGTCTGTTGTGATCCGGTAAATTATTTAAGGAATTCTTTCTGGAGCCTGTTCCATTCTTCAGAATTAAGGGTTGACAGTATATGGTCAACAGGTTCTACTCCGTCCTGCATATAAACGGCGGCAGTTTCATTTCCTGCTCTGCCGGCAGCACCCGCCTAAAATCCCTGATCCTTTCCAGTTCTTTTCTAAGCCAGTCAGTTGCCCCTTCAGCCACGGCAAAGCCCGTAACTTCTGCCATCCAGTCGGAGGGTCTGATTGAGCATATCCATCCTTTCCCGTACGGATCATCATGCAGAATCGACGGGTCCTCTCCAATTGCATGGTTCAGGCAGGTTACCATTCCGCTCAGGGGGGAGACAACTGCAAGTCTTTTGTCTCCCAGGGATATCTTGAGCAGTTTTTCGCCCCTGGTCAGTCTGCTGCCAGGTTCCTTAAGCACTTATGGCTTTTGTGAAGCATGCAGCATTGCAGGCAGGATCATTGCAATGCATGCACTGCCGCTTGACATAAACTTCGCCTTTGCTGGTCTTATAGGCATTGATCACAGTTCTCCTGATCTCATCCATCTTTCATTCCAGGCCGGCAACAGGCACATCTTCGAAACTTGGCGCCGGAAGACCGTGAGCCTCTGGCAGGCAGACTCACAGCCCTGGCAGCCGGCACAACGGGTTGAATTATAGAGCATTCCTACAAACTCTGGTTTGTCCAGGGTTTGCGGTGCAGCACTGATCCGGCTTCCCGTTGCGAGAGTAACGCCGGTGACCCAGAGTGCCTTAAAGAAACTTTGTCTGTCTGTACTCATAATGTTTTCAATCTGGTGAATTGAAGCAAATGATTGTAAATAAACTGTTTAATGATCTCTGGCATTTCAGCCGGATACTCTGTTACTGGTTCATGAACCTGATCTGGTATTCTTCCCATACCTCAGGCCCGAATTCATCAAGAAGCCCCTCTTTGAGTTCACCGCCGTCCTGCAGCACCACATGAGTCAGCCTGACATCGTTCGCACCTGTCACTGTTGCCACGAAGTCCTTCAGGCGCGCAAATTCTTCAGCTATCTGTTCCCTGTACTTTGTTGCTGCAGTCATAAGGCGCGATTCATTAAGCCAGTTTTCCGGCTCGATTCCGTATATCCAACCCTCTGCATAAGGGGAGGAGCGGAGCAGAGCCGTATCACCGGTGAGTTTTTCGTTACGCGAAATTATTGTACCGCTGACGGGTGAGATGATATCAAGTTGCCTGCCTCTCTGGATTACCGATGCAAGGCGTTCTCCCCTGCGGATCTTTTCACCTGCTGCTCTGAGTGTGACACGTGAAACTGTGCCGGTGACATGCTGCAGAAAATCGTCAATCCCCAGTGTAAGGGTTCCGTTTTTCTCCATGAATGCCCATGTATGGCTTTTGCCGTAGAGTATTCCGGCCGGTACTGTGACTGTGGCGGGTCCGAATGATCCCACCTCAACAGGCTGTTCACTGACGACGGTCTCAGGAGCACGTGATCTGCTTAACCGGTAGAGGAGGTATGAAATAATTGAGACTGCTGCTATCACCCCTGCTATCCATATCCATCCACCGGTGCCGGCCTTACGGTGATCTGTAGCCCGGATCAGTTCTGTTTCAGGAGCCAGCATCTCTCTTTTGACCATTCCCTCTCCACCCGGAAGAGGTGTAAAACCTGCCTCAGCTATAAGCTCCTGCCCGCCTGATAACAACCAGCGGACGAAATCAGCCTTAACTCCTTCGGCAGGCCTGGTTTCTGAGGCGCAGAAGATGCTGCTGAATAGTTCTTTCGGATATTTTCCTATATATACACCACGGTTGAAACTGTTATAGTCACCGTAAAACTGTTCAAAATAGTCGGACTGACCATTGGCATTTACATCAATGGGGATGATGCCGATACCTTCCGGAAGGGCTGTTCCTGTTTCACCTGTCAGGGAAGCCAGCCTGCAGAAGAGGATCATGCCGGGATTCTTTTTGAGGAGGTCTGTTACCTCTCCGGTTGAAGAGAGACGCGATGCATTTATTGATGCTGCCTCAACGCCGGTAAAGCGTGCAAGGGCATCGACAGCATCGCTCCCGGAAGGAATGCCGGTGGTTACCTGCAGGGTGCCGTTGTTCCCCAGCAGCCTGCCCCAGGTCAGGGGAGCATCAGCTGTCAGCAGTACGCCGAACATTTGCGGGTCAATTCCTCTTGACATGATTGCATCATAAAAGGGATTTGCGGTACCCGTCACCGGAACCAGTATGTCACGGGCAACAATTACCTTCCATTCATCCTTCATGTCAACAATGTCAGCCGGAGTAGCTGAAAAGAACCTGATATCTGCCTGACCGCCTTCACCTGATGGCAGCACTTTCACCACTCTGCCCGGGTACTCGGAGAGGTATCCTTTTACCCATGATCCTGCCAGGTTTTCAATCTCCTGCGATACCGAAACGGTAACCGATTCTGCTTTGCCAGCCGGGTGTCTGTCTGACTCTGTCTGTCCGCTCATTATTCCTGCCTGCAGCAGAATCAGACCTGCGATAATTGCGATAACTCTTTTCATGATGTACTTTTTTCACTGATAACTTTTCTGAAAACAGGCTTTCCAAAAAGCATGCCAATACTTGTAATGAACACATTATCAATTATATAATAAAAAAAGTACATGTGGTTAATTTACTGAAGTGTTGATAAATTACACACAAATCTTCTTCAGAGATTGTGAAAGACAATGAATCAGAATATTAACATTATGTTTAAAATATATACATATGTTTAAAAGTACAACACATATCTCTGAATCAGCTGTGTGTTAATTAATGAGGTTTTATGGATTTCCTGGTTAACTGCGAACATAAGGGTGTGGTTGCATGTTTTCCAGTATCTGTTGTACACAGTGACTACTTTGTATATATTTGTTATCATTGAGTATTGGAAAAGAAAACTGGCAGATTGATGAGCAGACCTGAGAATCAGATAATAGTAATATTCGGGGGGAGGGGTGACCTTGCCATGCGGAAAATTGTGCCGGCGCTTTATGCGCTTCATACCCAGGGGCTGATGCCTGAGAGGTATGCGATCGTGTCTACCGGAAGGAGCAAGCTTGAAGATGAAAAGTATCGTTCTGAAGTAATCGGTGCACTTGGTGATGACAGTGGCGGAGAGGGGCAGGAATCTGCCAAACGTTTTGCAGGGTCATTTCACTATATATCTGTTGATCCTTCCATTCCTGAAGATTTTAATATTCTTTCAGAAACCCTTGTCAGGCTGAGAAAGGAGTATGGGATTTCATCCAATACTCTTTATTACCTGTCGCTTCCTCCGGAGATATATGCTGACATCTCACGAAACCTGGCGCTTGGCGGTCTCAACGTTAAGGATGATGGCTGGAAAAGGATGATCATTGAGAAGCCGTTTGGCTATGACTATGAGAGCGCGGTTGAGCTTAACCGGATACTGCTGGACAACTGGGAGGAGAGTCAGCTTTACCGGATTGATCATTATCTGGGAAAAGAGACGGTTCAGAATATTCTGGTAACCAGGTTTTCAAACGGCATTTTTGAGCCGCTTTGGAACCGCAACTATGTGCATCATGTAGAAATAACATCCTCCGAGAGTCTGGGGGTGGAGCAGCGGGGCTCATATTATGAAGGTACGGGTGCGCTCCGCGACATGGTTCAGAACCACCTGCTGCATCTTGTCGGATTCATAGCAATGGAGCCTCCCTCCTCAATCGATTCGACATCCATAAGAAACGAACTTGTAAAGGTTTTTGAATCGCTCCGTCCGATAAAGCCTGAAGAAGTCAGTCATGCGGCTATCCGGGGCCAGTATACCGGAGCCCATGTCAGGGGGGAATGGCTGAAGGGTTATCGGGAGGAGGAAGGTGTTGATCCCGCATCTGTGACTGAAACATTCGCAGCAATAAAATTTTACATTGACAACTGGAGATGGGGTGGTGTGCCATTCTACATCAGGACCGGCAAGAGGCTTCCCACGAGGGTGACAGAAGCTGTGATCCATTTTAAGCCTACTCCTCATTACCTCTTCTCCGGGAAAGGTACTTGCGATGGATGTAACCAGTTGATAATAAGGATACAGCCTGATGAAGGAATCCTGATCAAGTTCGGGATGAAGATACCCGGTGCCGGGTTCAACGTCAGGAACGTAAACATGGACTTTCATTATTCCGATCTTGCCGAAGGTTATATCCCGGATGCCTATGAGCGCCTGATATATGATTGCATGAACGGCGATTCAACTCTTTACACCCGCTCAGATGCCGTTTTGGCTGCCTGGAAATTTCTCAATCCCATACTCCGGGCCTGGAAGAATGACCATTCGGTGCCTGTCTACGGTTATCCGGCTGGTACATGGGGACCGGGAAATGCCGATGATCTTATTGAAGAACCGGAACTGACATGGCGTTATCCGTGTAAAAATCTTGCAGATGATGGCGTTTATTGCGAATTATAATTAGTTTTATATCCTGATTATCATACATCATGTCACATTCAGTCAGAGTGTTCCCCACCCGTGAAGCCCTGGCTCAAAGTTTTGCGGCGATACTGATCAAGGATCTGGACCGCATAGAGCCTGATCACTTCTATACTATAGCACTGTCAGGCGGATCAACGCCTGAATATATCTTCCGCTACCTGTCAGAATACTATGCCGAAAGGATCAGCTGGGAGAAGCTGTTGGTATTCTGGGGCGACGAACGGTGTGTGCCCCCTGAGGACGAAGAGAGCAACTACAGGATGGCTTACGAGAGCCTGCTTCAGAACGTGCCGATACCTGATGCAAACATATTCAGGATTCGCGGAGAGGATGACCCTGCAATTGAAGCCCGCCAGTATTCGGAACTGGTGAGCAGCACGGTTCCTGAATACCGCGATCTGCCTCAATTTGACCTTATGCTGCTGGGACTGGGTGATGACGGGCATATCGCCTCCATCTTCCCTGACAGGCCGGATCTCCTGACAACCGGTCAGCTCTTTGAGGTGGTTACCAGGCCTGACGGGAAACAGAAAAGAATCACTGCTACAGGGCGGCTGATAAACAATTCCTCGAAAATTTATTACATTGTAACCGGAAAGGGTAAGTCATCCATCGTGTCAGCCATCATCGAAGGGAAAAGCGGATCTGATCTTTATCCGGCTTCCGGAATCATGCCCGGGTCAGGTCATCTGGTCTGGATGCTTGATACAGAAGCAGCTTCCATGCTTAAGGCCGGGGAAAATAAATAATCATTAAATATAGTGGTATGATCGCAGGAATTCTCAGGGAATCCGGAGGTGAACAGAGGGTCGCTCTTCTTCCCGGCGAGACAGCAGCAGTAATTAAACTCGGACTGAAGGTCGTGGTGGAAAAAGGTGCGGGGGATGGCGCCTTTGTCACCGATGAGGAGTACCGGTCAGCGGGTGCCTCAGTTGCTGTCCGCAGCGAGGTGATAACAGGTGCCGATCTGTTGTTTACGGTTAATCCTCCGCCATTGGATGATCTCCCGCTATTCAGGGAGGGACAGATACTGTTCACCGTGCTGGATCCATCCAGCAACAGGGACTGGCTGGAGAAGGCTCGCACCATGGGCCTGACGGTTCTGGCGCTTGATCTCGTTCCCCGTATCACGCGTGCCCAGTCTATGGATATTCTCTCTTCCATGGCTACCGTTGCAGGTTACAAGGCCGTTCTGGAAGCAGCATCGCTTTTACCCAGATTCTTTCCGATGTTTATGTCAGCCGCCGGCACAATCAAACCTGCCAGGGTACTCATTCTTGGTGCAGGAGTTGCAGGTTTGCAGGCTATTGCAGTAGCGCGCAAGCTTGGAGCCGTGGTGGAGGTATTCGATGTGAGATCGGCAGTAAAGGACGAGGTTAAGAGCCTCGGAGGCAAGTTTATTGAGGTGGAAGGAGCACGGGAAGACAGTGCTGCCGGTGGATATGCGGTTGAACAGACCGATGAGTTCAGAAAGAAGCAGCAGGATCTTATACAGCAGCGAGCGGCAGCGGCTGATGTCATAATTGCCACTGCCCAGATACCGGGCAGAAGAGCCCCGGTGCTGGTTCTGAAGGAGACGGTTGCCAGGATGAAGCAGGGTTCAGTAATCATTGACCTGGCTGCATCCTCCGGAGGTAACTGCGAACTGACTGAAAACGGGAGACATGTGATTGCAAATGGTGTTACAATCGTGGGCCGATCGGACTACCCCTCAGTGATGTCAGTTGATGCCAGCAGGATGTTTGGAAATAACCTTCTCAACCTGCTCAGGATAATGACTGACAAGGATGGGAACGTCAGGCCTGACCCTGCTGACGAGATAGTTATGGGGACAACGGCAGTCAGCGGAGGAGAGTACCGCAGTCCGAGAGTGAAACAGTTGCTTGACATAAAACAGATCTGAAAATGGAAGGAATTCTTGATTTTTTCATGGCAAACAGGGGTACCATATATATGGTTATTCTCTCTGTTTTTCTTGGCATTGAGGTGATCAGCCATGTGCCGGCAATACTTCATACTCCTCTTATGTCAGGAGCAAATGCCATACACGGCGTGGTAATAATAGGAGCAATCATCGTCATGGGTCATGCCGAAACTACCGGTGCAATGATACTTGGATTCCTGGCTGTGGTACTGGGAACCCTCAACGTAGTAGGAGGATTCGTAGTGACCGACAGGATGCTTGAGATGTTCAAAAAGAAGAAGTAACCCAACATTAAGTCTGACAGTTTCAAACCACCGCCCCATGAACGACGTAATGCATTTTTCCACAGGCCTTTCCATCCTCGAGATTTCCTACATTCTGGCTTCTGTCTTATTCATACTCGGACTGAAGATGCTCAGTCACCCTCTCACGGCGAGAAGGGGTAATTCCCTTGCAGCCGTAGGTATGGTACTGGCTATTGCTGCAACACTGCTGTTTCACGAAAAGGATGGCGAGCCTATAGGGAATATTGGCTGGGTCCTTGCTGCAATGGCAATCGGAACTGCCATCGGGTGGGTGATAGCCAGGAGGGTGAAGATGACAGACATGCCTCAGCTGGTCTCATTCTTTAACGGAATGGGCGGTGCTGCCGCGGCGCTCATCTCACTGATGGAGTTTCCGCATGTAAGCGGGGAACTCATAATGAAGAGCGGTATGTCCAACGGTCATGTGCTTGCAATTCTGCTTGGTCTGGTAATCGGTACGGTCTCCTGGGCCGGAAGTATGATTGCCTTTGGCAAGCTCGACGGCCGTATCGGCGATCTGAGAGTGAAAGCCATGAAGTATGTCAACCTCTCAATCCTGGCCGCTATAATCATATTCATTATCTATATTATGACACGTGATGTTGCAGCCTCATCCGAACTGACTCACCTTGTGATCATCCTCTTCTTTGTCTCGGTCGTATATGGAGTGTTGTTCGTCATACCCATCGGAGGGGCCGACATGCCTGTCGTGATTTCGTTGCTGAACAGTTTCACCGGAGTTGCGGCAGCCATGGGTGGTTTTCTTTACCAGAACCAGGCGATGCTGACTGGTGGTATCCTTGTAGGTTCAGCCGGTACAATTCTTACAATCCTCATGTGCCGGGCAATGAACCGTTCGCTCCTGAATGTGATAATTGGTGTGTTCGGTGGTGGAGGGGCTGCAGTGACAGGCGTTGCCGGCACGGTTAAGGAGATAACAGTGTCCGATGCCGCGGTGCTTCTCAGCTATTCAAAAAAGGTTGTGATTGTGCCCGGTTACGGTCTTGCAGTAGCACAGGCACAGCATATATGTCATGAACTTGATAAAATGCTTGAGGAGAAGGGAGTGGAGGTCAGGTATGCCATCCACCCCGTTGCCGGCCGCATGCCCGGGCACATGAACGTGCTTCTGGCGGAGGCGGATGTGCCGTATGAACAGCTAATAGAGAGTGATGAGATTAATGCGGATATGCCAAATACTGACGTGATCGTTGTGATCGGGGCCAATGACGTCGTAAATCCGGCGGCTGAAGATGATCCTTCGAGCCCGATATACGGTATGCCTATCGTCAGGGCACGTGAGGCAAGAAATATCATTGTCATGAAACGGGGGATGGGTAAAGGCTACGCTGCCATTGAAAATATGCTCTTCTTCCATGACAAGACCCGGATGCTTTTCGGCGATGCCAAATCAACGTTGCAGGCATTGGTCAATGAGGTAAAAGCGTTGTAAATAAGGCAATAGTCAGTAGACAATTGGCAGTAGTGGAGCTATTCATAGTATATGTCAACCCTATTCCCTGCTGCCTTTGTCTATGACATCAGAAATATGTCCCCAATACTTCAGATGGAACTTCAGGCTCTTCTTGTCAAGCATTGAATGCAGGGTGGCAGGTTTGTCATCAGGTGCGAATCTGACCGGGGCACGGTCCTCGTAAAGAGCTGAAACCTCCGGATGAAACTGTACGGAGAAGACGTTAGGATACTTCCTGTGCACTATTCCTTCGATTATTTTACCGTCGTCTGAACGTGCCGTCACCTCAAATACCGGGGCCAGATCATTTATAGCCTGGTGATGACTGCTGTAAACTACCGGCTGCATCTTTCGTGAAACCTTTACGGTCTTTCCAAAGAACATGCTTTCAGTGAACCTTACAGGATGCATGTTGATACCCATGAAGTCATTGCCTTCCCTGATATTCTGCCAGTAATTGCGGTGAAGGTTCTTGCGGTCAATCAATACATGTGTCTCCGGTTTGGTGCTTTCGTACAGCTGAGCCGGAATATCCTGCCAGAGCGTTCCTCCGGCTGCTACGTTCATCGACTGCAGTCCGAGGCAGAAGCCTGTGACCATATATCCCGGGTTCTCCTCGAGGAGAGGTCTGTAGGCCGCATTGCGTGTGCTCCCCAGCAGGTGAAAGAGGAAGCTGACCTCAAAATAGTGTCGCCCGGGATCAGTGGTTTCCGAATACCAGTTCTCCTGCCCGTATAAAGCCGGGGGGATGTCCTGTCCCCCGAAGAAAATGATTCCGACTGAGTTACGAAACATCTTTCTGAAATCATCACTGCACGCATTCTGTTTGTAGATCATCTCCTCTGAAAGAGGTGCGTTTACTTCATACAGGTGGAAGCGGGTCAGACCATTGGCTGCAATATACTCAGCCGACTGGTTGAAGTCGTACTTCTGGCTGGAGTGGTAGACGCCGACGAAATCAATTATCCCGTCATCTGTGTTAAGAATTCCGTTATGCAGAAGGAAGCTTACTACGCCAATGTTATCGGCGGTGGGATTTGCAAGTATTACATACTTTTTATCCTTGCTGAAGTCGCTCCTGAAGAAATCCTGTGAAAAGAGGGAGACTGACAGGAAGGTAACCGTGATGAGCAGAAAGAACCTTTTCATAATATGATTTATTTCGTGTGAATTTAGCACCAAAAGGGGATAATTGCAATCGCTTCTGCTGAAGAAGCATAAATCGGGCTTCATTGGAAATCAGCAACCCCCTTGGGACAACAGCCCCGGTTGATCAATAGACATGGATTAAAAAATCTCAACTACCTGGATACTTATATTGATAAAACAATTATTTTTGTTTCGTCATTTCCCGAAATGAAATGGAGCCAAAGCAGACGAGGAAGAAATATTACACCGCTGACCAGGAGAAACTGGCAAGGTATGCTAAAGCCCTGTCGCATCCTGTAAGGGTGTTTGTAATGGACTTTCTTGCAAACAATCTCGACAAGTGCTGTTACAGCGGCGATATGGCGGAGGAGCTGCCTATTGCCCGTTCGACTCTTTCGGAGCATCTGAAGGAGTTGAAGAAGGCAGGTCTTATTCAGGGTGAGATCAACCCTCCCTACATCAAATACTGTATCAACCGTGAGAATTGGGATGAGGCGAAGGATTTGCTCGACAGATTTTTCAGGCGGTAAAAAAATTTATAATTGTATTTCGCCGTTTTACGAAATAATTGAAAGAAAAGAAATGGAAATCAAGATTCTGGGTCCCGGGTGTCCTAAATGCAAAATCCTGGAAAAGCTTACACGTGAAGTGGTTGAACAGAGTGGTATTGATGCGACCGTCACCAAGGTTGATGACATTGTCGCAATAATGAATTATGGTGTGATGACAACACCGGCACTTGTTATTGACGGGAAGGTGGTTGTGAAAGGCCGGGTACCCTCAGCCGAAGAGATCAGGAAATTATTGACCAATTAATACTGCACTGCAATGAAAAAAGTTCTGCCTGTTTTGGCTGTTGTCGCCGTGGCTGCGGCAGTTATTGCAATTCTGGCTTTCAGGAGCGGCGCTTCCCGTGAAGAAGCGGTTACCGCCGGCCTGTCGGGTGATAAAGTGGAGGTTCTCTATTTCCATCTGACCCGGCGTTGTGTCACGTGTCAAGCCGTTGAAAATGTGTCAAGAGAGGCCGTTAAAGAACTTTACCCGGCTGAGGTTGGAAAGGGAACCGTTGTTTTCAGGACTCTTAATATTGAAGACAAGTCCTCAGAGGCTGACGCCGCAAGGGCCAAGGCTACCGGACAGTGCCTTCTGGTTATAAGCGGTGATACCAGGATTGACCTTACAAGCGAGGGTTTCATGAATGCACGAAACAGCCCTGAGAAGCTGAAGGAAGTGATTAAAAAGACTGTTGACCCACTGCTGACTGCATTAAAGAGTAATTGATGGAGTTACTGCAGAAGATACTGGAGAACTCTCAGTACTCATTTATTACGGCGGCGATTCTGGGACTGATGACAGCCATCAGCCCCTGTCCGCTTGCAACCAATATTTCAGCAATTGGCTTCATCAGCCGTGACCTGACCGACAGGAAGAGAGTTTTCCTCAACGGGCTGGTGTATACACTGGGAAGGGCGATTACCTATGTTGGTATTGCGCTCATCATTTTTTTCGGAGCCAGCCAGATGGATATCTCAGGCTGGTTTCAGCGATGGGGTGAAAAGGTTCTTGGTCCGGTGCTGATTATTATCGGCCTTTTCATGCTCGATATTATAAAGCTGAGACTTCCGGGAGGTATGGGCTCTTTAACCGAGAAGCTTGGAGAGAAGGGCAGAAAGAGCTACCTGAGCACCCTGTTGTTGGGGATATTGTTTGCGATGGCTTTCTGCCCGTACAGCGGGGTTCTCTATTTCGTCATGCTTATTCCGATGACAGTGGCAAGTGCCGAAGGGCTTTATCTCCCGTTGATTTTTGCCATTGCAACCGGCATTCCGGTGATAATCTTTGCGTGGCTGCTGGCATATGCCGTCGGGAATATAGGGAAAGTATACAGTTCCCTGAAGAGCTTCGAACTATGGTTCAGGAGGGTAGTTGCCGTACTTTTTATCGGTGTCGGTATATGGTATATATTTTCAGTGTGGTATTGATTTTTTTTGCAAACATATTTCGTGTTTTTACGAAATGATAACTATAGTCTGATATGGAATTGAAGAAAGAGATAAAGACCCTGATGTGGATCATTGCAGTCTTTGTTTTTGCGTTTTTCATGCCGATTGAAAGCGCCCGGTTCAATACGGCTCTTGCGGCAACCCTGGACCTGGTTAAGTGGTATGCAAGGGAGCACGTTATTTTGTGTCTCCTGCCTGCCTTCTTCATTGCAGGCGTCATCTCCGTTTTTGTAAGTCAGGGCTCGGTAATAAAGTATTTCGGGGCAAATGCGAAGAAATGGCTGGCATATACGGTGGCTGCCGTATCAGGAACGATACTGGCGGTCTGTTCCTGCACCATCCTGCCGCTTTTTTCGAGTATCCACAAGCGTGGCGCAGGGCTCGGTCCGGCAATAGCATTTCTTTATTCAGGTCCGGCCATAAATATTCTTGCCATTATTCTTACTGCAAGGATCCTCGGTTTTGAGATGGGGGTGGCCAGGGTCATCGGTGCAGTCTCATTCAGCGTTATAATCGGGTGGATTATGGCTCTGATCTATCGCAAGGAGGAGTTACAGAAGAAGGCAGACCAGATGAATATTGTTGCAGCGCCGGAAAAGAGACCAATGTGGAAGACCATGACTCACTTCTTTACGCTTGTGCTCATACTGGTCTTTGCCAACTGGGGCAGCCCGGCCGCCAATGATACCTCAAGTGCATGGTACTATATTTTTTCATACAAGTGGTACATAACGGGATTTTTCAGCCTCGTCCTTGCCTGGTCGCTTGTAAGGATTCTGAAGATAAAATGGCAGTGGGTTCTGGCAGCAGCAGTTGTAACCATAATTTCGGTGTTCCTGTCGAATGCCTTTATTGAAAGTGCAAAGATCAGACCACTTGTTCCAATGGTAGTTGGTCTGGTCGCATTGAGCATAATTACACTTCTGGACAAGCAGGACGAGGAAAACCGGGAATGGACTCTGTCAACCTGGGGTTTTGCAAAACAGATTATCCCATTGCTGGGAATAGGGGTAGTGATCGCCGGTTTCCTGCTTGGCTCAACTCATGATGGACAAAGCATTGCCGGAATTATTCCAAATGATTGGATAGCAAAACTTGTGGGAGGCAACTCCATATTCTCAAATTTATTTGCATCATTTGTGGGAGCATTCATGTATTTTGCAACGCTCACTGAAGTTCCGATCCTTCAGGGACTTATAGCCTCAGGAATGGGAAAAGGTCCTGCGCTGGCACTTCTCCTGGCAGGACCTTCTCTCTCATTGCCCAATATGCTGGTCATCAGGGGTATAATCGGAACCCGGAAGACTGTTGTTTATGTCAGCCTTGTCGTTGTTATGGCAACAATTTCGGGACTTATTTATGGAGCAATCTTTTAATTCAACCGCGGGACCCCCCGGAATTTACTTTTTCGCGGTGTCTGAATGGCAGGTGGCGGGATTACAGGCTCCATCTGTGCCTGACTTTGTGCAACTCTCCTTGCATTCCGGACTGCATTTGCCATCCTTGTGCATCGCCGGGTCACATTTTCCAGCTGCACATTTTGCGGGATCACAGTTTGCTCCGGAATGCTTTACCTGGGACCCTGGTACCGGTGCCTCTCCGGCGGCTTTCTCACAAGTGGCTGCAGAGGGGCACTTTGAGCAGTCTTTTACTGCTTCTGTCTTTGCTTTCTTCTCCTTCTTCTCATCGCCTTGCGCATTGACTGTGGTTATCACAACGAATGCCAGTATGACAAGAGTTAAAATTCCAAAGATGACTTTCTTCATGACTGATTGAGTTTTTGTTTGGGTCAAAATTAAGGATACAGTTCTGTAATCAGGTTATACAGCTGTTAAATCGTGTTATACCGATGTTAAATCATCATGCGCAATTTGAAATCTGTGTATTTTTGAACTCATGAAGAGGTCACGTAAACAGCTATTAATACTTACACTCGCCTTCGGAGCCCTGTTAGCCCTTGCTGCGATTCAGTTCTCGTGGATACAGAAGGCCGCCCGGATGCAGGAAGCCCAGTTCAACCACAGTGTAGAGATGGCATTGAACAGGATTGTAGAGACCCTATCTGGAAATGAGGCAATTTGCAGCGAGGTAAACAACTGCCTGAGACAGGGTAGGAACGAGTCGTGCATGGTGGTAATGAAAACCAGGGAAGAGTGGGAAAACATGAAATCAATTATCAGTCATGACCTTGGTTTCTACGGCATAGGCCTTGACTTTGAATTTGATATAATTGATACCGGGCAGGCAACACGGATCCCTCAGGCAGGAAATACCTACCTCAGTGCAAGCCTGGAAGATATGCTTGAACGGTCTGGATATAAGTTAGTTCTCAGGTTTCCAGAGAAGCGTGACTTCATTCGTGCACAGATTGGTGACATGTTTATTTTTTCACTTATCCTCCTGCTTCTGATCTCACTCTCCTTTATAATTATATACAACTTCTACAGGAGAGAAAGGATGCTGTCAGAGAGCATTGTGGATTTTATTAACAATGTAACCCATGAATTCAAGACTCCGCTGACAAATATATCACTTGCCAACAGTATGCTTTCAAAAAATGAGAAGGTGGAAAGCGATGAGAAACTCTCATTTTACTCGTCAGTAATAAAAACAGAACAGGCCAAGCTGAATGAGAAGGTAGAGAAACTGCTGAAAACTGACTTTGCCGACATTGAAAAACACAATACGGCAGAAAGGATTGATGTCCCGGCAGTTGCAGAGAATATTGCGGAGACCTTCAGGGTGCAGGTAGAGCAGAAGGGCGGGAGAATCAACGTGGAAAAAACAGGCAGTCACTTTATTGTATGCGGAAACATTGACCTGTTCCACATAGCCCTTGGCAATCTTATAGACAACGCAGTCAAGTACTCCGGTCAACAACCTGAGATCACAATGAAAATTACTTCATCGGATCACAGGCTGCTAATTGAGATTAATGATAACGGACTGGGGATCCCGAAGGAATACCAGTCAATGGTTTTTGACAAATATTTCCGCGTGCCTTCCGGAAACACCCGTAGTGTTGACGGCTTTGGACTCGGACTGTACCAGGTCAGCAGGATTGTTAACGCGATGAAGGGTAATATCAGAATCATGAACAGAAAGGAGGGAGGACTGTCTGTAATCCTCGATCTTCCGGCAGCAACAGACAATGACAGATAATATCGCAAACACAAGGATACTGCTTGCGGAGGATGATACAAACCTCGGTTTTCTGCTTGTAGACTTCCTTGAGTCAAACGGTTTTGATGTGAAACTGTATCGCGACGGCCAGTCTGCTTTACAGGGATTCACAAGAGGCGGAGCCGACTTCTGCCTGATTGACATAATGCTTCCCGGCATGGACGGATTTACACTGACAGGTAAAATCAAGGAGATTGACAACGATGTCCCGGTGATTATTCTGTCTGCCCGGTCTCTCAAGGAGGACAAAATCATGGGATTTCGCCTTGGAGCAGATGATTATATTACAAAACCGTTTGAGGAGGAGGAACTGCTTTACCGTATCAGGGCTGTAATGAACAGGCTGAAACATCCCTTAAGAAATTCGGAGGCGGAAGCATCAGTCAAAAGAATAGGCAGGTTTATTTTTGATCCCCAGAATCTTTTACTTACAATCGGAACTGATTCGCAGAGGATCACAATCAAGGAGAGCCGGATACTTGATAAGCTTGCCGGTTCATTGAACAATGTTGTAACCCGTGAAGAGATAATGATTGAAGTATGGGGTGAAACCGATTATTATATAGGAAGAAGCCTCGACGTTTTCATCTCCAAGCTCAGAAGTTACCTTAAAGCGGATACATCAGTACAGATAATTACAATTCCGACACTTGGATACAGGCTGGAGGTAAAAAGCTAGTTTCACCTGATTTTAATCCCTGCTCAATGTTTTTGTTACAATTTTATGAAATAGTTGTAATGCATTTCGTAAATTTACGAAATGATTATATTTGTTCTCTGGAATGTTTTATCCATGGCTTGTATCTTTTGTTCTGTGGCAGGGGATGTCTGATTTTTTCAAAAATAATGGCTTTTTAAGCGCCGGGTTCATTAACCTTTCTTCCCGTGAAGCTTATGCCGAGGCGATGCACGGCAATGCTGTCATTGTGGATGTAAGCGAGGACCGGCTTACCGGCTATAAGAACTTTGATGTCCCGTGGCTCATTCACTTGCCAAAGAACAGACTGGCACAGGAGTATGCCGACCTCCCCTTTGATATGGCTCTGATAATTGCCGACTCTGTCGGGCTGAGAAGTCACGAGGCGATGGAGTTCATGCTGGGCAAGGGATTTGAGAATATTTCGAATCTTGCAGGAGGGATAGTGGAGTGGGAACAGGACGGTCTGCCCATTAAAATTGATGACACTGAACAATTGAGCGGATCATGTGTATGCCAATTAAGACCAAGAAATAAAACATGAAAATACTGATTCTATGTACTGGCAACAGTTGCCGCAGTCAGATGGCTCACGGCTTTCTGCAGTCGTTTGATGATAAGTTGCATGTCAGATCCGGCGGCACTGAACCAGCTGCCCGAATAAACGCCAAAGCCGTTGAGGTAATGTCTGACCTTGGAATTGACATCAGTCACCACACCCCGCACCTTGTTGATGAATACCTTGATGAAGAGTGGGATTATGTGATCACTGTATGCGATCACGCAAATGAAACCTGCCCGGCATTTTTCGGCAAGGTTAAGCACCGGCTCCACTTCGGTTTTGAGGACCCCTCACACGCTACAGGGACACCTGAGTTCGTCCACAGCGAATATCTGCGTATCCAGGGCCAGATTCACAAGACATTTCTTAAGTTTTATAATGAAAACATAAAAAACTAATATGAAACCTTCTGATCTGAAGCTGATTGTTCAGGAAAAATACGGAAAGATAGCCTCTTCCGCAGGGGCTGATTCCGGTTCATGCTGCGGTACATCTGCATGTTGCTCATCCGAAGGACTTACAACTTTCAATGAGAGCTACACTCACCTGGATGGCTATGTTCCTGAAGCTGACATGAGTCTCGGGTGCGGGGTCCCTGTTGATTATGCCGGTATCCGGCCGGGTGACCGTATTCTTGATCTTGGCAGCGGTGCCGGCAATGACTGCTTTGTTGCGAGGTCTCTGACCGGTGCGAACGGTCATGTGACCGGGCTTGATTTTACTGAAGAGATGCTGCTGACCAGCATCAGGGTAACGGGGTATACTCTATTACGGTATCTGCAACAAAACCCTTTGTAATCGACTGAACTGTAGCCGGAAAACCGCACGCCTGCTTTCCCTGAAGATATCCCCAAATCGAAATTCGCAATTCGCAAATCGCAAATCGAAACTCCTGGTTATGCCTTCAAGAAAACGTCTCAAACTACTTGACCGGTATCTCACCCTGTGGATCATTCTGGCTATGGCTGCCGGGGTGGTTATAGGATGGATAAGTCCTGAGATCGCCGGTTTCTGGAACAGTCTCTCCAGCGGCACAACAAACATCCCTATTGCAATCGGCCTGATAGTAATGATGTATCCGCCGCTTGCGAAGGTAAAGTACGAGGAATTGCCTGATGTATTCAGAAATACAAGGGTTCTCGGGCTTTCACTGTTACAGAACTGGGTAATCGGTCCTGTTCTGATGTTTCTGCTGGCGATTCTGTTTCTGAGGTTTAACGTAGATTACATGTACGGACTGATACTTATCGGTCTTGCCCGTTGTATTGCAATGGTGATTGTGTGGAATGACCTTGCAAAGGGTGATACACAGTATGCCGCAGGGCTCGTCGCCTTTAACTCAATCTTCCAGGTTCTCTTTTTCTCCGTATATGCTTATGTGTTCATCGCCGTCCTTCCGGGATGGTTCGGCCTGCCGGTAAACGATGCGGTTGAGCAGATCACAATTGGGCAGATCGCGGAGAGCGTTTTCATCTATCTCGGAATACCCTTCCTGGCCGGGTTCCTGACTCGCTTCATCCTGATCAGGGTGAAGAACAAAGAATGGTACCACACGAAATTCATTCCGAAGATCAGTCCGCTGACTCTGATTGCATTGCTCTTTACGATTTTCGTAATGTTTTCGCTAAAAGGCGAATATATCGTTAAGATACCTCTCGATGTAGTCAGGATAGCTATTCCGCTGGTAATCTATTTTGTCATCATGTTCTTTGTCTCATTCTTCATGAGCAGGAAGGCCGGGGCAAATTACGAGCAGACCACAACCCTGTCGTTCACTGCGGCCAGCAACAATTTTGAGCTGGCAATAGCAGTTGCCATTGCTGTTTTTGGCATCAATTCCGGTGAAGCTTTTGCAGCTGTCATCGGGCCTCTGATAGAGGTGCCGGTTATGATTGCACTGGTAAACGTGGCGCTGAGAATGAAAACGAAGTATTTCCGGCAGCCTGAGGGTTGATGGCAGGAGGGATCAGTTTGTTCTTAAATGCCCTCCCTGCAGCGGTAGAACCGCGAAAGGTGCGCAAGGACTGCGTTCAGGAACGGGTTCGGTTTATTTTTTCCTGAAGATCCGGGGAATGAATTTTGGCACCTCCTTCTGGTATGTTGAGTACTCCGGGTACTTGCTGCTGCTGATTTTCTCCGTCATGATTGAACTGCCGAGGAACAGAAGCACAAGTAATACAGGTCCCGGCAGGGTAAAGTTGATCAAGTTGCCCGAGGCGGCCACTCCGAAGAGATAGAGTCCGAACCTCATCCTGCCCTTCAGTGCGGAGCTGTCCCTGAGTATTTTCCACCTGTATCCTCCTCGCCCCGCCAGGGGATGATATTGTATCCTCCCTTCCGTGAAAGTTGTAGCTCAACCGCAATCCCCACATTGTCACGAGGAGAGCCATGATAATGGTCCTGGCCGACGGAAATGCGGCCACCGTAACCCAACTGTACGCCGGCGGGAGCAGGCTCCAGAGCTTGTCCACCTGGCTGTAGTTTTTCGTGATCTCACTGACCACGAAACAGAGCCCTGTAACTATGAGCATCAATGTCGTCCAATCGGTTACAAGGTTCTGAAAATCCGCATCAAATTCCGTGAGCCATGAAGCAGGCAGGAGTGGGGAGCAGATGAAACTGTCTCTTTGCATACACCCATGAAGCGAGTCAACCTGTTCACCAGAAAGGACAATCGCCTCGCACGCGCATTCAGGAGATACCTTTCAGAGAACCTGCCTGATCCAGGCAACCATAAAATATATTTTGACTACGGCACTGAGACACTCGACAAATGGTATGAGCCGTACCAGAAAAAAGTTGATGCTGTCATGGAGTCAAAGGGATACAGATCAGGTACAGACTGGAAGACCATAAGGTATGAAGGGGACGATCATTCAGAGCGTTCCTGGTCACGCAGGCTTGATGAACCGTTGATCTTCCTTCTAAGGAACCTGCCGGTATAGGAATTTTCGCATCCGGCAAGTTGCTCCGGGGTCCCCTCAAAGACAATAAAACCTCCTTTTTCTCCCCCTTCCGGTCCGAGGTCTATGACCCAGTCGGAGCACTTGATCACCTCCACGTTGTGCTCAATGAGAAGAACAGAGTGGCCATGGTCAACCAGGGCGTTAAGTGATTTCATCAGCTTGCTGATATCGTGAAAATGAAGACCGGTGGTTGGTTCGTCAAAGATGAAGAGCATTTTTGCCTCACTCTTTTCCTGGCTGAGGTAGTAGGCCAGCTTGACCCGCTGGCTCTCGCCTCCGGAGAGGGTTGATGATGACTGTCCCAGCCGGACATACCCGAGCCCTACATCCGCCAGCGGCCTCAGTTTTGCGGCAATCCTGCCGCAGGTCTTGTCCTTGCTTCGGCCGAAGAACTCAATTGCCTCATCTATAGTCATTTCAAGTACTTCGTAGATATTCTTCCCGTTGTACTTTACGTCGAGGATATCCCTCTTGTATCTCATCCCCTTGCAGGCCTCGCAGGTCAGCTCCACGTCAGCCATGAACTGCATCTCCACCCTGATGATTCCTTCGCCCTGGCACTCCTCGCACCGGCCACCTTCGACATTGAAGGAGAAGTGAGCCGGCTTGAATCCAGACTGCACTGCAGCCTGCTGCTCGGCAAAAAGCTTCCGGATGTCATCGAAGGCCTTAAGGTAGGTGACGGGATTTGAGCGGGTTGATTTGCCAATCGGGTTTTGATCAATGAGCTCAATCGCTGTGATGCTGCTGATGTCTCCCTCAAGTGCTGAGTGCCGACCCGGTTTCGACTCGCCGTTTCCAAGCCTGGCGGCGATTGCGTTAAAGAGGATCTCATGAACAAGCGTGCTTTTGCCGGAGCCGCTTACCCCGGTGACTGTAGTAATTGTATGGAGCGGAAATTTTACATCGATATCCTTCAGGTTATTGGCACGGGCTCCGCGTATCCCGATGTAACTGTGCCACTTACGTCGCATAGCCGGTTCTTCTATCCGCATTGCACCCGTCATATAGGCAGCGGTCAGCGATTTGTTTTTCTTCGAGAAATCGACTCCTCCCTGGTAGATAATCTCACCGCCGTGAGCTCCTGCCGCGGGCCCCATATCAATAATCATATCAGCATTCCGGATCACCTCTTCCTCATGTTCGACAACAATAACGGTGTTGCCCAGGTCCCGCAGTTCCTTCAGAACGTTGACAAGCAGGTTGGTATCACGGGGGTGAAGCCCTATGGACGGTTCATCCAGTATATACAGAGAGCCGACAAGGCTGCTGCCCAGTGAGGTGGCAAGGTTAATGCGCTGAGCCTCTCCGCCGGAGAGAGTATTGGAAAGCCTGTCGAGAGTGAGGTAGGAGAGGCCCACGTTGACCAGGAAGCCAAGTCTTTGCTGTATCTCCTTCAGCAGACGTCCGGCAATCTCCTTCTCCTCGCCGTTCAGCACAATAGTCTCAAAGAACCTGTAAGCTTCGATGACGGGCATGGATGTTATCTCTGTTATGGCTCTGCCGCCCACTTTTACATAGGTAGCCTCTTTCCGCAGCCGCTCACCATTGCATTCCGGGCAGGTGCGTTTTCCCCTGTACCGGCTGAGCATGACCCTGTACTGTATTTTGTACTTTTTTTCCTCGAGGTGTTCGAAGAAGCGGTTCAGGCCGAAGAAATATTTGTTGCCGTTCCACACAACAGCCTTTTGCTCCGGTGTCAGCTTATACCAGGGTTTATGAATCGGGAAGCCAAACTTGTCGGCGCTGTATATAAGCCGTTCCTTCCATTGCTTCATCGTCTCACCTCGCCAGCAGGCGATTGCATCCTCATACACCGAAAGATTTTCATCCGGTATTACCAGGTTTTCGTCGATCCCCAGCACCTTGCCGTATCCTTCGCATACCGGGCAGGCTCCAAGGGGTGAGTTAAAGCTGAAGAGGTGCTCCGTCGGCTCCTCAAAGGAGATGCCGTCCTCCTCAAACTTATCCGAGAACTTCACAGTCTGTGTTGTCTCCTCGTCGGTCACGGTAAGCGTAATATGTCCACGGCCCGTCATGAAGGCAGTCTGCACGGAGTCGGCCGCACGGCTCAGGTCTTCATCACTGCTGCCTGCGGCGAAGCGGTCTATAATCAGGTCAACGCTGATCATGGCACCAACCAGTTCTGCCGCTCCCTGCTCGTCGAGGCGTATAAGGCCCTTTTCAGTACTTATTCGGTTATAGCCCTGCTGCAGCAGGAATTTGATGAAGTCTGCCGGTCCAACATTTTCCGGCACGGCCAGAGGGGCTGTCAGGACCACCCGGGTGCCGGCAGTTAGTGTGGCCAGGTAGTTTACCACATCATCAACCGTGTGCTTGCGAACCTCACGACCCGAGACGGGAGAAACCGTGCGTCCCACCCTGGCCCAGAGCAGTCTAAGATAATCATGTATCTCCGTTGATGTGCCAACGGTAGACCTGGGATTGCGGGTGTTGACCTTCTGTTCGATGGCGATGGCAGGAGGGATACCGTTGATAAAATCCACTTCGGGTTTGTTCATCCTGCCAAGAAACTGCCGTGCATATGATGAGAGGCTCTCAACATAACGTCGCTGTCCTTCTGCATAGATTGTATCGAAAGCCAGCGACGACTTCCCTGAGCCGGATACACCGGTGATGACTATCAGCTTGTTGCGGGGTATATCGAGGGTGATATCCTTGAGGTTATGTACACGTGCACCCTTTATCTCAATATTACCATTCATCCGGCCTTCGTTGATAAGTTGGCAAAATTAATCATTTTGAAATTACTATTTTTTGTTTTCTTTGTCTGCATCAGAAATGAAACAAACCGGGAATACTCCCCGTATAAGTCAACAGTAAAAACAACAATGTAACAAAGGAGGACCGCCTATCGTATAACTCTACCCGAAACCAAATTTAATAGAGTTATGAAGAGCAAACTGACCGATTATGAGCTTATAACAAGCTTCATGAAAGGTAATGAGAAGAGCATAGAGATTCTCATCCTGCGTCACAAAAGCAAGGTCTACTCCTATATCAGCCTTTACATCCGGAACCGCGATCTCGCCGATGATATTTTTCAGGACACATTTCTGAAAGTGGTTCAGTCGATACGCGCAGGCCGCTACCAGGACGACGGAAAATTCATCTCCTGGGTGATGAGGATAGCTCACAATCTTATAATTGACCACTTCAGGCACGAGAAGCAGATGGGTATTGTTCTCAATGATGATTATGAGACTGACCTGTTCAATTCAAAGAGGCTGACGGACGATAATGTTGAGGATGTGATTGTACGCCGCCAGGTGATGCGCGATGTACGGCGGCTTATTAACGGACTGCCGGAGGATCAGCGTGAGGTGGTTATCATGCGCCACTATGCGGGCATGAGCTTCAAGGAGATTGCAGATATGACAGGGGTGAGCATCAATACTGCCCTGGGCCGCATGAGATACGCACTCATCAACATGCGTAAGATTATGACTGAAAAAAATATCACACTCTCAATAAGCTGATACAATTTTTTGAGTAAGAGGGCGTTTTTCTGATATGAGAACAGAAACGCCTATGGATAAGAATTCTACCCTCTTACTATCATACTTTGAAGTCACCAACACCCCGTCAGACCTCATAGCAGACGCTTTCGGCATTGACACTGCCCTCAGCATACTGCTTCCTGACATGGATGATGCACCGTCTGACAAGGTGATTGAGAGCCTGTTCGAAAAGATCAGGAAGGACAGGGTGCACTGAGAGACTTTCCTCAAATACTTAATACATTGGTCGGGGAACCGGCAGGCAGTGCCTGTCCGGTTCTTCCATTATATGCTGGTAGTCATAATCATTTTTGACCGATTTTTTTACCTTAGCGCAACCAAACCATACAGTCATGAAAAGAACAATCATCTGTGCATTTGCACTGGCAGCCATGCTCTGGTCATGCACATCAAAACAGGAGAAAATGGAGAACAGGATGCGCGGTTTCATCTCGTCCTACGAAGAAGAGATAATTCCACTCTACAAGGAGTCAGCCTTCTCATCGTGGGAGGCAAATGTCACAGGCACTGACGAGGCCTGGGCAAGGAACGAGAAAGCTTCACTTGCATATTCTGCATTTTTTACAGACAGGCAGGCATTTGCCGAACTGAAGGAGATCCGGGAATCGGGACTGGTGAAGGAACCCCTGCTTGCCAGGCAGCTTGATATAATTTATAATTACTTCCTCGCCGGACAGGTTGATACCGCCCTTATTTCTGAACAGATAAGGATGGAGACGGAGATAACAAAGAAATTCAACTCCTTCAGGGCTGATGTCAATGGGAAAAAACTGAGTGACAATGAGGTGGAAGATATCCTTCGCAACTCAACCCGCTCAGACGAACTCCAGGCTGCGTGGGAGGGTCACAAGCTGATCGGCCCGTTGGTTGCTGATGACGTATTAAGACTTGTAAAGCACAGGAACAGGATAGCACAGGAACTCGGTTTCAGCAATTACCACCGCATGAGCCTTGAACTCTCCGGTCAGAATCCCGATGAGGTTACAGCTCTTTTCGATGAACTGGACAGCCTTACGCGGGGTGCTTTTGCAAACCTCAAGGGCGAGATTGACAGTTATTACGCAAAGCGATACGGTGTGCCTGCCGCAGGGCTGATGCCGTGGCACTACCAGAACAGGTACTTTCAGGAGGCTCCCGAGATCTATCCTGTCGATTTCGACAGTTATTATGCCGACAAGGACCCGGTGAAGATTGCATCTGAATATTATGCCTCGATAGGGCTGCCGGTTGACGCCATCCTGGCAAAGAGTGACCTCTATGAAAAACCCGGCAAGAACCAGCACGCCTTTTCTACAGATATTGACCGTTCCGGCGATGTCCGTACCCTGGACAACATCAGGCCCGACTCTTACTGGATGAACACAATTCTTCACGAGCTTGGCCACGGCGTCTATTCCTGCTACAATGACATGTCACTTCCCTTCGCACTGAGGGATGCGGCACATACCTTCACCACCGAGGCGGTGGCCAACTATTTCGGCAGGCTGGCCACCAACCCGGCATGGATGAACTACATGGGAATCATCACCGCGGAAGAGGCAGAGAAGATCGGGGATGACGCCTTCAGCGCCTTCAGGCTGCAGCAACTGGTCTTCAGCCGCTGGGCCCAGGTGATGTACCGCTTTGAGAAGGAGATGTACGAAAATCCTGATCAGGATCTGAATGACCTGTGGTGGAACATTGTTGAGAAGTACCAGATGATGAAGAAGCCTGAAGGTCGTAGCATGCCTGACTGGGCAACAAAGATCCACGTTGCACTCTATCCCTGCTATTATCATAATTATCTCCTGGGAGAGCTGCTGGCATCCCAGTTCTCGGAGTACATTACCGGGACTGTTGTCAAAGGCAGCAGGGAGGAGGATATGAAGGCTATGGGTGAATTCTTTAAAACAAAAGTCTTCATACCCGGCATGCGGTATGAGTGGAATGAGATGATAGAGAAGGCCACAGGTGAAAAGCTTACGGCAAAATATTATGCTGCCCAGGTTGTAGGTGTGAAATAATCAAAAGATGATACACATGAGAAAAATTATTATCCTTATGGCAATGGTAATGACGGCATGCTCAACCCCCCGTCAAAAATGGAGGTGAGACAGCCACAGCCTTCATCGGAGAACCGGTGGTGACAGCAACTGTTGACCGGGTGATGGCTGAGCAACCCAATGCTGACAGATCTCTTCTTGAAAAGGGAGTGCGTCATGCAGCTTCGCTATGGCGCGAAAAGGACGGATCTGCAGAGCAGTTCACTGAGTTCGTGTCTGCCAATTATATCTCTGATCCCGCAAGGCGAAGCAGGATATTCCTGAAACTCAGCAACTATTTCGAATCGCTCAGCGGAAACATGAACGAGATAACCCTCGATCTGAGAAAGGTGCTGGACGAGGCAGCCGGCGAGATCGATGAGATAGACCGCATGTACAGCCTGGGACGACTTACTCCCCAGCACTGGATGAACCAGGCGGTGGGAATGAAAATTTCTCCTCAGCCGTTACTCAGGGCTCTTGATGAGGCACTGAAATAATATAGTAACCCGTAGTTGTCACGAAATTGCGCAGGAAAGGAATCCTGCCGGCCAGTGATGGCAACATGCGGGGACGAAGTCCGAACTTCACTTCAAAGTTTGGATTGATGAGCCAGAGGGATTTCTTCAGTACGGAGAATCCCTCTCTTTTTATTATAGTCTCAAATCTGCCAAGGTTGATCCCGGTTTCCTTTATCTCCAGGAGGCCTTCGATCTTCGCACTGCTTTCTCCCGCAGCCCTTAGAAGCCATCTGTACATTGCGCCCGGAAGCAGATGTATCCAGGGCATCTTCGAGAGAATACGGCTGTCACACACCTGCTGGTGACCGCCAAAGGGATTAGTCCATGGCGGGAAGGCAATGAAAAGTACACCTTCACGGGCAAGAAGCCTTTTTACAAAACCTATGAACCTAGCCTGGTCATGGATGTGTTCAAGCACGTCACGCATCATTATAAGGTCATATTTCCCGGCATCTGCGCAGTCATAGATGTCTGCAGCAATGAACTCTACCCTGTCGCCGCCCGGGATGGCTGAATAAAAGCTGCGTGCATTCTCAATTTTGTGTTCAGAAATATCTATGCCCGTAACCTTGGTACACCTGGCTTCAAGAAAGGGGAGGAGGTTTCCGCCCTCGCCGCATCCGATCTCAAGGACTGAAAGGGATGGAGTGACCTGCATGACACCTGAGATGAAGGGAATCACATACTTTGAGGTGGTGTGTGCCTGCTCCCTGAAATAAAGTTCCCTGTCGGTATGCCGTTCATGCATGGATCAAATGTAATTTTTTTTTCTGTTTTTCTTGGCTTGTATTAGCTGAAGTAATATCTTTGTGATATCAAAATAATATCATAAACCATAAAAGAAGAAAAAATTTTCAAGGCAGCATTTGATGTAGACAATTACGAACATTTCGTGCTTGTGCAGAGTGATGCCGCGCTTCGCAAACTTGCAGGGCTCTATCCCTATGACAACTGGGAAGGTCACGAGCATGAGATGACGCTTCGCAGCGGTGGTGAGGAGGTCAATGACGAGCTTGAGAGGGAGATACGGGAGAGGCTCATGATTGCGGGTATCAATGTCATTGAGGCAAGGATCAATTACATTGCCTATTCGGAGGAGATTGCCGGTGCCATGCTTCGCCGTCAGCAGGCTACGGCTGTTGTTGCAGCGCGCTTCAAGATTGTTGAAGGTGCAGTCTCAATGGTTGAGATGGCTCTTGAGCAGCTCTCCGTGAAGGGCATCATTGACCTTGACGAGGAGAAGAAGGCAGCGATGGTGAGTAACCTTATGGTGGTGCTGTGCGGTGACAAGGATCCCAACCAGATCATCAACACCGGAACCCTGCAGCACTAGCAATGCAGAAGAAGTCGTTCATCATACGGATAGATCCGGACAAGCTGAGTGCCATTGAGAAATGGGCCTCTGACGAGTTTCGCAGCACCAACGGTCAGATTGAATGGATCCTTGACCAGGCACTGCGCAAGTCCGGCAGGCTTCGTGACAACAGGGAAAAACCAAATCAGAAAAAAGATGAAAAGTGAAATGCGGATGATAAAGTACACCTGTCCCAAGTGCGGCGGCAGGAAGTACAGGCTCAGTGAGATAAGGGTCGCACACAGTCTTTTTACCCAGCTGTTTGACATACAGGCCAGGAAGTATACAGCCATGATCTGTGAGAAATGCAGCTATACGGAGTTTTATAATGTGCCGGTAAGGAAGATAACCAGCGTGTTTGATTTCTTTACCAGCTCCTGATTTCAGATATTTGCCAGGCTGACGGAGCAGCAGGCAGCTATACCTGCTGTTTCTGTTCGCAGCCGGCCTGTACCGAGGTGGACAGGCACATAACCTGCATTGATGGCTGCCTCGACCTCTTCCGTCGTGAAATCGCCCTCAGGCCCGATGAGGATCGTAACATCATCGTCCCTGGTGAAGGTTTCAGTTATGGCGACTCTTTCAATTGAGGAGTCGCAGGTTGCGATTATTCTTTTTCCTTCGGCCTGTCTGAGAACAAATGAATTCATCTCTTGCGGATCTTCCAGCAACGGGATGAGGGAGCGGGCTGACTGCTTCATTGCCGATAGAATTATCCCTTCGAGTCTCTCCCTTCTGATCCGTTTCTTTTCCGATCGGGTACAGATTAGTGGCGTTATCACATCTGTTCCAATTTCAACCGCCTTCTCAATGAACCACTCAAGTCTGTCGTCATTTTTAAGTGGTGAGATGGCCACGTGCAGCCTGTAGCGCCTCAGGCCTGGGTCAATTTTTGCCGAGGTGACGGTCACAGTCATTCCTTTGGGATCGTCACCGGAGATCAGACCTTCATAAAGAGTCCCTTTTCCGTCAGTAAAGGAGAGGCGGTCACCTCGTCTCATTCGCAGTACCCTGAGGCAGTGTCCTGACTCGTCCCTGCCGAATCGGGCTTCACCGTCTATAATATTGTCAGAATAAAATATCTGCATTGAAGCTTCTGTTTGCACAAATTTATTGATTTTAGCGGTGTAAAAAAGAAATTGTCTCAGAATGAGGATAGGGGTGATGTCAGACACGCATGGCTGGATTGATCCGGCAGTATATGAGCATTTTGCCGGGGTTGATGAGATCTGGCATGCCGGTGACGCAGGCAACCTCGATGTCATCACAAGGCTGGAGGCATTCAAACCGTTTCGTGCCGTATGGGGTAACATTGACGGATTCGAGGTCCGAAGGGCGACAAAAGAGTACCTTTTTTTCAGGGCGGGGTCAAAGGATGTCCTTCTGATTCACATCGGAGGCTATCCGGGCCATTATGCACCGCGTGCCCTGGAACTGATCAGGAGTCTCAAGCCGGACATCTTCGTCTGTGGTCACTCACATATCACGAAGGTTATTTACGACAGGTCCAACGGGATGCTCTGCATAAATCCGGGGGCAGCAGGCCGAACAGGTATTCACAAAGTAATGACGCTGTTGCGCTTCAGCATAGAGGGAGATAACCTGAGCGGGATGGAGGTTATTGAGTTCGGTAACCGTGGCGGTAAGGCTGCCGGTGAGATGTAATCAATACTCCTCAATACCTGTTCCGCCGCTCTCCATCCGTCTTAAGAACCTTTGAAGCCTGTCAGGCAGGCCCGGCATATACTCATACTCAAGTCTGGAATTGGATTTGGGATCCTTCCTGTCTCTCTCCTTCGTATTGGTCAGAATGTCGTTATATGTGAGATTAGAGGAGTAGCTCATCAGTATCCCCCTGAAGTAGGAGAACCAGTACCATGAGTTGTTTTTCGCTTTCAGGTAGATGTCAAGCAGGTCACCTGATCTCTTTCTCTGCAGTTCCACCCAACCGTCAACATAGACATTCATGGGCTGGTCGCCAATGAAGCCGATACCTATCTGTCCGTCAGAGATGAACGACATGGTATTCGGATTCCATCTAAGTTTGACATCGTTGAGCAGCAGCTGTGCCGAGTATTCTTTCGGTAGTGAACGTGCCACGCCGAAGAGCTGGAGTTCCTCTGTTAGGGTTTTGGCCGCTTCTTCGCCAAGCAGGTCACGCATAGCCTTAAGGTTGAACTCGGAAGAGAGGTTGACGGTCCTGAGTGTCGGATTGCTCCTGATGTCGTCTGCCATAGCTTTCAGAGCGAGCGGATTGAAGTGGAAAGTAAACCCAAATATTCCGCGCACTTCCAGCTTCGCGGAGTCGGTATTATGCACCACGTTGCCGGCGCTGTTCATCCTCAGGAGACCATAGTTCACTCCGAAATCAGTCTTCCCTTCGCTGACAAGCAGGCACATATTCCTGTCAAAGGTGACCATATTGCCATTCATCCGGAGATCTGAAAGCTTCTCCAGTGAGGCTATGCGGTATTTCCCTGAGCCTTTGTCATGGAAAAGGTATCCCTGTGCAGTCAGTATCGGATTATCACTCCATGATTTCCTTTCTGACAGGAATGTACCGTATACGCCTGCTGAATCAAGGGTCACGAATGTGCCGGAGAAGAGCATGTTGTCATTTATGTCGCGCGGTTTGTCGCTAACAGGAATAAGCACGTTGTTCGGGTCAATCAGCGCTGTGAATTTGACGGGGGTACTGTTAATATTCGGGCAGTCAGTCACAATACCTGCCGCACCGGTGAACCTGAGATGATCCTCTGCAGACCTCAATGAGACGTCCCCTCTGTATGTAAAGGCCGGACTGAGGGTGAATTTGTCCGTCTCTGGTATGTATCCGTATGCTTTGGTCGCATTTGTATCAACCTTGATTTCTGTGAATTCGATAACCTGGCAGTTGCCGTCTTCGCTTATATAATCATATTTTCCGGAGCCGTAATAGTTTGCACTGCTTTCAATGTTCAGCTTCGCCGAATGGATGAGATGCCTGTTGTTGACGGCAACTATGGCACTGTCGGTCTGCCTGATCCGGGCACTGCGGTCAATGTAGAGGATTCCCCCGCCGGGCTGGATAAGTGCATCAGCTACAGGAACATAATTTACATCCTTAACCATGATGTATTCATCCTGCAGGTAATATGAAGCGGAGCCTGCCTGGAACTTGACAGTATCCTTCATATTATTTGTAGACAGGAATGTGGGCTTCTCTTCCATGCCCGGAGGTACCCTGAGCAACTCTTCCGGAGGCATGAGCGGCACCGATTCCCTGCCTTTCTGGGTCATCTCCATGACTTTCCGGGTCATGTCATATTCGAAGTTTGTCATCTTCGAAATATACTCCACTTCCGGAAGGACCACGAATGATGAGTCAGTGTTAAGGGTAAACGCGGCCTTCTGGCGGGCAAAATCAACATGTGTCCGGGCATTGCTTGCAACGAACCCGTATCCGCTTCCCTTTAGCGCCTTGAGATAGTAGTCGGAGGTGTCAGCATCAAAGGTCATCGCACCGAACGAGAGTGTTTGCGATGTGATCCGGGCGTCAGCGGTATTTACCTCTCCCAGACCCTTCATCCGTTCAGGAGTCAGGATGACTGTTCCATTCATGGTGGTGCCGTTGCCGAACATGCTGAAGTCCTTACCCTCGCTGTTCACGGCATACCATTCATCCCTGTCAGTGAGCCACTGTATATCTACATCCTGTGATTTAAGAACCGGTAACCGGCCCTTCGGATCCGGTTTCATGTCAAAGGTTTTCGCCCTTGAATACATGTATTCAGGAAAGAAGCGGAATGTGTCAGCCACCGCCGTAGCTGTCATGTGTTCAACCTTCCCGCTGCCTATAAGCCCTGAATTGCTCATGCTTAAGTGATTGTAGAGCCTTCCTCTTCCATTGTATATAGGGATCCCTTCAGGGGGAATAGTCATGCTAAACCCGAGTGAGGTGTCCGGCTGAACGGTGAGTGTCTGACGCATCGGCTCAATGATTCCGCCTCCGACAAACTCACCCGCCAGTGCCAGGTCCTCATTGGTATAGTGGTCAATATTTGTATAGGTGAACGGATCGAGACGGAAATAAAACTTCTCTTTTTCATACATTCCGTCAAGGTCAGTTATTTCATCATAGAAGATGTAGGAGTCAGTGGTGGAATTAATTATCGGGTATTGTTTCAGGCTTTTCAGACCTGATTTGTTCCCCGGGTCATCAATCTGCAGTTTGGCTGAACCCATCTCAAGCATATTGTCAATTCTCCTGATCACGGGTCTTCCGTAAGCATCTTTCTCACCGGTTTCGACTGCAATCTTGATCGAATCGATTTTTTCAAGCCTGATATTAAATGTATCGTAACTGAATGAAAATCCTTTCCCGTAGATGGTGAATAAACCGGCATGAACTATTCCGTCAAACCGCATTGACCTGTTTTTACCAAGTGAAATGCGGCCGCCATATGGTCTGATGGCAACACTCTGCGAGTCGCTCAGTGAGACTCCCCTGACTCCCCACAGGTCGAGGGAATAATCCCTGAGGTTAAGCACGGCATTCTCTTCATTATCCCTTGCTTCACTGTATATTGTTATTGCATCATAGTCCTTCTTCTTTGCGAACGAAGCGATATAGTCGTCAACACGTGGCTTGATTGCTACTTCGTTGAAGTTCCGGTCGTAGAAGAGAAAACCATTGTTTGCAAGTTCGATGCAGAGGGCTGTGGCCTGTTCAATTGGCATACGGGCCCACTTTGCAAAGCCTTCCACCGGGAAGACGTCAAATCCGTACACTTTGGCATAATCCCTGATGCGATACAGGGGGTGTATCTCGTCCATCCTCATCAGTTTAAAGAAGTTAGCCTCGTTATAGAAAGAGACTGATTCGAACCTGGCTGCGCCGATGGATGACCCCCTGGTTCTTGACATGGTGATTGTAGGCTTATTCATGTCCCACGACAGGTGCTCGAAGTAGAGGTCCATATTGTGGTAAGAGTCGAAATAGGGACTGCGCGACAGCGGGCTGGAGGTACGGAACATGCCGACCTCGCGTGTTTCCGTGTTGTATGAGAATCCCAGGTTGGAGTGATAAACAGAATCTGCGCCGAGATATAAGGTGGGGGAGGATTCCGTGCTGGTGATGGCTTTCTGCGATAGTATGAAGTTTCTTGATACTATCTTAATTGCCAGTGTATCATCCCGGTAGAGTTTAACGCTTGCCGGAAACCAGTCGGACCCGGTACCTCTTACGATGGCACCCTCAAGCGCCAGCCCTCCCTCGTAGTCAACACCTTTATAAATTTCATCAATAAAAAACCGGTTCTCGTAAGTTTCAAAACGAGGCATGGTTGCCTTTTCCGGCGAGGGTATCTCCACTGCCCTGTCAGTCAGCTTTCCCTTTACAGGCTGCTGAAAGTAGGTAGGGTGTGTGAGAAGGGCTGAATCACAGGTGAATTCACTTTTAGTTACGTCTATTGTGAATCCCGAGACTTTGGCGTAAACGGTTGATGGATCATACCCTGCCTTTTCCCAGGTTACTGTGCCCTCATCGCAATGAAGAAGGAAGAGGTCAGGGAAATAGGTGCCGGTAAAATTCATCACTGAGGTGCTGTCCTTTCCCAGGAAGGCTATAAGGGTAACCGCTTCAATATCGATTTTCAATACTGTATCACGGACGAACTGTACCTTTCCGTCCCTGGTCTTCCAGCGCACTGTTCCGGCCTTGTAGATGGTGTTGTCAACAAGCAGCAGACCGGTAACCTCAATGAACTTTTCTACCGATGCGTTTGAGAAGCGGGGATCAAATGCCATCTCGCTGAGCCCTGAGAGCCAGGCATCAATCTCCTCCTGGTCCTGCTTTGTTTCAATGAAGTCGGTCAGTGTCCTGGCAAAATAGACGAAGCCGGGAGACGGACTGATACGTCTCCCCCTGAGCTGGCTGGAGATGTTTATTATTTTGTCTTTTACCTGCATGGGAAAGACAGTGCTGTCATAAAGTGAGATAAAAAGATCAATCTCCTCCTTTTCCGGTTTGCTGACCAGAGTTCCAATGAAGGTGGTCAGTTCGGCAGTATATTTTGCAGTGTCTCCTGAGAACTGAGCCTGGGTCTGTCCCCGGAGACCGGCAACCATTGCTGCCGCAGCAAAAAGTGTGAGGATGATCTTTTTCATGGCCTGTTTCAGAGCGCGCTGACGATACTGCAGAACTCCTCCTTCACAAGTGAGGCCCCGCCGATAAGTCCTCCGTCGACATCCGGGTTTGCGAAGAGTTCAGCAGCGTTTGAAGCCTTGCAACTGCCTCCGTAGAGTATTGTGGTATCTTCTGCGGCCTGCCTGCCGTATCTGCCTGCCACCAGGTCACGGATAAACCTGTGCATCTCCTGAGCCTGTGCCGGTGAGGCTGTCACTCCGGTGCCTATTGCCCACACGGGTTCATAGGCTATAATGCAGTTTCTGAAGTCCTGTTCCGACAGTATGAACAAACCTTTTTCCAGCTGGCGTTTAACTACTTCAAAGTGGTTGCCGGATTCTCTTTCGGCAAGCACCTCGCCGCAGCAGAATATCACTCTCAGTCCGTTTCTGAGGGCTTCACCGGTCTTGGCGGCCAGCAGTTCGTCAGTTTCACCGTACAGGGTACGACGCTCCGAGTGTCCTATGATCACGTTGCCGGCTCCGGTGCTTTTTATCATTGCAGCCGATATCTCACCGGTATAGGCGCCTGATCTGTGGTCATTACAGTTCTGGGCACCAACAGAGACTCCAGGGGCATCAGTCAAACCACATACCATACCGAGATGAATAAAGGGTGTGCAGAGTATCACCTCCTTGTCTTTCAGTTTATTGTCATTAAAATGCCTGTTTATTTCAGTGGCCAGGGCAACTCCCTCATTCAGGTCCATGTTCATTTTCCAGTTCCCTGCAACTATCTTCTTTCTCATTGTAATGTTTATTGTTAAGGTTATTGTTTTTTGTTTGCTTCAGAGGAGTATTTCGTATGCGGAAGTGCCAGAATCACGGCAATAATTATGCTAAGGATGGTGATAAACACAATAAGTCTTCCGGTAAATTCCTTCATGGATTTGATTGCCAGTGTGTTAAGGTCACCCCTGAACTCCTCCGGATCAGGAAGGCTATGGTAGGACCATTTGGCCGCGATGGTTCCGTTATGCAGCAGGAGAAATCCGGGATCGGACCTGATCACCGTCTTGAGCGTGATTTCATCAGCGTACATGGTGTTGAAACCTTTCACCAAAGGCTCTGCCTCTGCAGGCACTGTAGCCGTCACTATATAGAACTCCTTTCCCTGTTTCTGCAGTTCCATACCTGCTATGAATCCCTTCATAAGACCATCGCGGTTGGATTTTTCAAGCCTGCGGGCCACCATAAGAACCACATCGCCTTCATACCGGATGATATGTTCCGTCATGTCCACCCCTTCACTGTTAATCAGGGTGAAGTCGTGGATTGGCGGCATATATCCCCTGGAGATCAACACAGATTTCTGGTCAATGAATTTCCAGGTTGTGTCATTGGCGGGATAGTCGTTCAGGGTGAATTCCTGCTGAACGCCGTCCTTTTCATAGATGAACCTGATGTCATATTTATCCGGTTCGGCACCTTCAGGAATTGACATTGCTTCGGCAATATTTGTCCCGACCTTGTACGGTCTGAAATCGAGTGCTGGCAGATATGCCAGGTTCAGCCTCATGAAGATGAGGAAGAAGAATACGTAGGCAATGGTGAAGTTCAGGCCTGCCTTGACAGGCATAACGCCGGTTTCGTCATTTCTGCGGATAAAGACGAAAACTACCAGAAGGGTTATAAACACATTCTTAAAGAAAGTCTGCCAGTTTGTAAGTATGATTGCATCGCCGAAGCATCCGCAGTCGGAGACGGGGTTAAAGAATGCAAGGATCAGAGTCAGCGGTGTGAAGAGTGCCATGAACAGAGCGGCCATCCATGATGCCGGTTTCACAAGAGCGCCGGTGAGAAGCATCATCCCGGTGACGAACTCAACCATGCAGAGCAGGAGTGATAGTGGCAGGGTCAGTCCATCGAGGAAACTCATGTTGAATGCCGTGAAATAGTCGCCCAGCTTGAATGCTGTGCCCATAGGATCAATTCCCTTGACGAAGCCGGAAAAAATAAAGAGTAGTCCTGTAAGTGTCCTGGCTGTACGGGTCAGTTGTTTCATCTGAGTATGCTTCCTGATTTAAGTTTTTCAAGGATCATCCGGAATATTTCTTCCGGCGGGGGCATCATACCATCCTCATCACGGCAGTTAATAACCTGCAGTTTTTCGTCAGTTACGGCCACTGAGAGATATATATCCCTGACCCGCTTCTGGAATTCGAGGCTCTGTTCGTGTATGTCACTGGTGCCCATAAGGTAATTTCTGTCGTCTCCGTGCCGCCTGCAGTTCAGTTTCTCCTCGGTGAACCTGAACGGGACATCGAGGAAGATGTTGATATCAGGTTTAGGGATCCCGAAGTGTTCGAATTCAAGTTTCAGTATCCATTCCCGGAGTCTCAACGCCTCCTCCCCGGTTCTCACCTTTGCGCACTGATAGGCGATATTGGAATAAGTATAACGATCGAGTATGACGAAGTATTTCTCTTCAAGCCATGTTTCTATGATTGTGGCGGCATCTTTTCTGTCGCCCGCATAGAGCATTGCCACGAGGTACGGATCCACGGTATCAAGGTCTCCGAATTCGCCTCTCAGGAAACGGGCTATCAGCTCTCCGAAATATGGAGCTTCGGTTCGCGGAAAGTGTATATACCTGCACTGCAGGTTCCGATCGGCAAACCACTGTTTCAGCAGGGATATCTGTGTTGATTTGCCTGCGCCGTCAAGTCCTTCTATTACAATTAGTTTCATGATACTGTGATGAGTCTCAGCTTCGGATAAAATGTTCCATGACGAACGGGATCTCCATTGACAGTTCAACGAGGCCTGCTGTAATACCGTTTTCATACCAGGGGGCCTGGAAGATCATTTTTTTTATCCCGTTTTTTTCGATCGTATAGCAGTTGGCCCGGCCTGTATCCAGTATTTGTAATATTTTTTGCCATGATTCCGGTTTGTGACACTCCCTGAGGCTTGATTCCAGGAGTGATTTCCCTCCCTCGTTTGCGAAGGTGGATGCCGATTTGCCGTTCATGTAAACAATCTTTCCCGAACTGTCAGAAACTGTTATGGCCACTCCCAGTTCCTCCGCCCAGTTGATGCCGTCCATATTGCATTTTTTATTTTACAGGAAGCAAATATACTTAATTTGAGTGCAACGGAAAGCACTTCAGGGTGGCATGATCGCACCAATAACTATCTTTGCCATTGAAAACTGAAAGGAATGGACATCAGTATCAAGGGGAGGCTTATGGATCTATCTAAGCCCCGGATAATGGGTATAATCAACATTACTGACGACTCTTTTTATGCCGGCAGCCGTCATACCGGCATGGAAGATATCCTCGCTGTTGCCGGGCGGATGCTTGATGAGGGTGCGGATATTCTGGATATAGGAGGCTGTTCAACCCGACCCGGTTCTGAGGAAGTGTCTGAGCCGGTTGAGAAGGAGCGGGTATGCCGGGCGGTACGTCTGATCCTGGACCGGTATCCGGAGGCTGTCATCTCGGTAGATACATACCGTGCTTCGGTTGCGGAGACTGCGGTAGCCGATGCCGGTGCATCAATCATCAATGATATCTCGGGAGGGGAGATGGATGCCGGCATGTTTCCGCTGGTAGCCCGGCTCAATGTGCCCTATATTATGATGCATATGAAGGGCACCCCTCGCACGATGCAGGTCAATCCGGTTTATGACGATGTTGTGGCTGATATACTTCAGTGGTTCGGGAAGCGGCTGGCGCTGCTCAGGGCGGCTGGAGTGAAGGACATCGTCCTCGATCCGGGCTTCGGATTCGGTAAGAATGCAGATCACAACTTCGAGATGCTGAGGAGGTTTTCTGAGTTTCGCATTGCGGGAATGCCTCTTATGGCAGGACTCTCGCGCAAGTCCATTGTATGGAGGACGCTGGGCACCACTCCTGACGGGGCTCTGAACGGTACTTCGGCGCTCAACATGGTGGCCCTGATTAAAGGCGCATCAATCTTAAGGGTTCATGACGTCCGTGAGGCAAAGGAGGTGGTAACTCTTTATGAAAAGATTTACCCGGCCGGCAGCCTTTTGGATCATTATGCTTAAATTTGCCATTCACTGCACGCAAAGATATGCTTGAATTTACTGTCCTCGATATCATAGACATATTCATGGTAGCAATCATTTTCTACCAGTTATACCGTCTTATCAGGGGCACGGCGGCATTCAGCATCTTCCTCGGCATCTTTTTCGTCTATCTCTTCTGGCTTGTTGTAAAAGCCCTTAACATGGAGTTGATAAGCGCCATCATAGGTCAGGTCATAGGGGTGGGTGTCATTGCGCTCATAATTGTGTTTCAACAGGAGTTACGCCGGTTTCTTCTTGCCATTGGCAACAGGTATATGAGCCGTAACAGGTTTTCATTTGACAGGTATTTTCCGTCAGGTGGTGTTGACCAGACCGCCAATCAGATTGTTGAGGAGATAGTGCATGCGGTAGAATCAATGGCACAGTCACGCACCGGTGCATTGATTGCAATTGGCCGCACCAGCCTGCTGGATATCTATTCTGACGGCGGGGAGCTGATGAATGCCCTGGTGACTGACGAGTTGCTGAAAACGATTTTTTACAAGGGTTCGCCGCTGCACGACGGTGCTGTTCTGATACAGAACGGAAAGATATTTGCTGCACGCTGTCCTCTTCCGTCGACTGATCAGTCAGGCCTTCCGGCGAGGTTCGGGATGCGCCACCGGGCAGGAATTGGCCTCACGGAACATACTGACGCAGTTGTTGTGATTGTTTCAGAAGAGAGAGGCAGAATATCAGTCGCGGATGCGGGAAAGATTCAGGAGGATGTGACTCCCAACGAGCTCCGGCAGATCCTTCTTACACTTCGGATCTGATCCGTGACGCTCCTTTATTCATACCTGAGCCTCAGGTCAAGGACATTGTCATAAACATACCAGCAGGGCTCCTCACAGGTCGTCTCATCATACCTGACCTTGGGACACGCTGACGCAACTGTAATATATTCCTTTCCATCATATGTGAACTCAAGCATGGCAGAATAATCCTTGTAGAGTATCGCGTTAAAGCTTATGTACGAGTAGGGGTCTGTAATGACGTGCTTCTCAAGTACCAGACTGTCATTGATATTGCCGTCAAACAGCGTGACTACCGGGTTGACAGGAACGTATTCTGAATTCCGGTATCTTATTTTAACAACAACATCATAATCATCGCTGGTGTAGCACTCATCGCAATCGGTACGGTACCCCTCTTCACATGAGAACAGGAGCAGGAAAAGAGCTGCCACAAGGATGCTAATTCTGCTCATAATTGTAGAGTTTGACTTTTTTGAACGAGAAACTTTCTGTTGTGCGTGTCAGAGTGTAAGAAGCCCTGACGGTAAACCATACCGGGCCGGTTTTGTGAAACGGCATCTTCAGGTACATAATTCCGGCGCTTGCACCTATATTGCGTATACTGACCTTCATATCTGCGGCAGGTATTATGACTACACTATTTTCAGGCCTCTCTTCTGTTCCCTGGTAGAGCGAGTGAAACCTGTATCCTGCAGATAGTGAAGGTGCTATCATCCACCTGGCTGCAGAATGTGGCCTGTTGATCCGGTACTCCCTGTAAATGCCGGCATAGAGCAGGGTTGATTTGACTTTGTACTGGTAAATGATTTCGTTGTTGCCTCTGACAAGCATCCTCTGGTTGAGAGGATTTGCTGCAGCGCCCAGGGTAATGCCAGTTTGTATCGCCGGATCGGATACTGACAGGGAACCCCCGCCCATCGCATAATGCGAAGTGAAGAGTCCGCCAGGGGAAAACGACAGAACATCGAATGAGTGTGTCCTCTTTGCCTTCAACCCGCTGTCAAGCAACATCTGAAGTATCTCCCGGTTGCCGGAGTTGGCTGCTATTGCCACAGGGTCCGTTTTCGTTCCTGCACTATGGCTCCAGCGGGCACCCCTGCCCAGGAGGTATGCCACAGACTCTCTCTTTAAGGAAGCGACTGCGCACCCCAGTGCGTCAAGACCCTCATTGTTGACTGCGTAGAGGTTGACGCCGGCATCTGTAAGAAGCCGCATCATAAGCGTGTCTCCGTTCTGACTTGCCGCCATCAGAGGCGTAAATCCCTTTTTGTCGGCAGCGTTGGGATCCGCCCCTGATTGCAGCAGGAGATCAACAATATCATGGTAACCAAAGCAGACACCTGTCATGAGAGGAGTATTGCCCTCAGAGTCAGGTATTTCCGTATTGGCATCATAATAAAGAAGCATGTCAGTTATGTCGAAGTTGCCCAAGGCTGCCGAATGATTCATCGGTGTGGAGCTCTGTTTATCAGTCTTGTCAGGATTTGCGCCGTAGCGAATCAGTTTCTCGGCTATCACGAGTGAATTGGCCCTGACAGCCACAACCAGAGGGGTATTACCCCAGTAATCTGTCTTCTCAGGGTCTGCTCCCAGCAGGAGGAGGATTTCCACTGCCTCCCACCTCCCGGAGTTTATTGCATAATGTATCGGTGCAGCTGTACCGCCAGCCCTGCTGTTGACATCTGCACCCCTGACAAAAAGCCTTATAATCTCGTTGCATGCCCCGAGTGATGATGCAATTTGCAGGTTCCGGTCGTTCGCAGTGTAATCATTTTGAATGTAATCGGATGTATCAACGTAGAGCGTCTTATCATTGTATTCTTCAAGTATGATCTTAATCCTTGCTGCTATTGAGTCAACTGAGAGAGAGTCGGTCTGTCCCCTTACGGATGTCAGGGAGAAAAGAAGACACAACAGGAGAACAGATTTTTTAAATGCAGATGTCATGTATACAAAATTATGTTCTGTTTGCGAACCTGCCTATTTTGTTGATATTTTTTTTCATCAGCTGAATAAAATGGATTTGAGATTGGCAAAGTGGTGGATAATATCCTAATTTTACCGTCGTTTATTTTTTAAAGCACCTTATGAATCTTTTTGCAAAACCGATGCGAGTTCCGGCAGTAATATTTCTTGTTCTTTTCCTCTTTGTGCCCAGGGTTGGAACCGAGCAGGTTTCCATTATTGGCGGTAACTACGTGCCTGCGCATCTGCGGATAGACAACTCGCTCACTGATAGCGAGGTGTTCGAGAGTGCAGAGAAAGGCATTGAGTGGTTTATGAGGAACTGGAGTATCAAGGGGGCTTCGGTTGCAGTTGCAAGGGAGGGAAAACTTCTTTATGCACGTGGCTTCGGCTATGCTTCGGTACCTGATTCCATTCCCGTTGAACCGTATCACCGCTTTCGTGTTGCCAGTGTATCCAAGCTGATCACGGCAGTTGCAATAATGAAACTTCAGGAGGAGGGTAAGCTCTCGGTCAGTGAAAAGGTTTTCGGTCCGGGTGCAATACTTGATGACACCCTGTTTGCCCATCCGAAGGACCGCCGTGTATATGACATTACTGTGGCTCATCTCCTCGCACACGAAGGTGGCTGGTCACAGCGTTTTGGCGATCAGATGTTCATGCCCGATGTGATTGCAAGGACTATGGATGTACCTATGCCTGTAGACCTGAAGACAATAATCAGGTTTGCGCTCAGCAAGAATCTCCATTTTACACCTGGAACCGGGCAGTCATACAGCAACCTGGGCTACAGCATACTGGGTCTGGTCATTGAAGAGGCCTCAGGGATGGATTATGAGACTTACTGCCGCAGGAAGATACTGGAGCCGCTCGGGATTTTTGACATGTCCCTGGGACGTAATCTGCCCGAAGATGCACTTCCGCTTGAGGTCTCGTATTATGAGGTTGAGAATGCTCCTCTGAAGCCGTCTGTTTACGGTACCGGTGATATGGTGCCTGCAAGCAGGGGAGGAAACGATATTGAAACACTTGGCGCGGCAGGAGGATGGGTTGCAACAGCACCTGACCTGATGAGACTCCTGCTGGCGGTTGATGGCTTTGACGAGCCAAAGGATATCTTGCTGCCGGAGAGCATTGAGTTCATGACAGATGTATATAACGGATTTGCCCCGGTAGGATGGAGGGCGACAATGCCCAACGGAACATGGTGGCGCACCGGTTCATTCTCCGGCACCACAGCCATGTTAAAGAGGATGCCGGACGGAACGGCATGGGTGGTGCTGATGAACAGCAGCGCCTGGAATGGTCCCGAACTGACATCGGACATTGACCATATGATGGCCAGATTCCTGCAAAGGATCAATGATTGGCCGGAAACAGACCTTTTCAGTTATTCGGTGCCGGTGCCACTCAGATTCTGAGGCGCACGGCGAACATAAACCTGGAACAGCACTCTTGTGTGTTTTACCGTCAACCTGAATATTATTAAGGAAGAGCTTGAGGCGCGTTATGGACGGGAACTTATCGATCACGAAAAGTACCGGCCGAGTTTCTATTACCATGCCTACAGTCTCCCTTCAATGCCTGTGGTCTGTTCAGACCGCGGTTCTGGCATCCGGCTGTTCAGATGGGGACTGATCCCTTCATGGGTCGGAGATGAGGATGAGGCCAATGACATCCTGCTCAAGACCTTCAATGCCCGGTCTGAAACCCTTTCAACAAAGCCTGCCTTCCGTGAGTCGTTTGCATCACGGCGATGCCTGGTCCCGGTCCGGGGCTTTTTCGAGTGGCAGCACCTTGGTGGCCGGAAGATTCCCTGGTACATCACACTCCGGGGAGAGGATATCTTCTCGCTGGCAGGCATATGGGATTCATGGGTGATGCAGGGAGGCATTACCCTTAATACATTCTCGGTGGTAACCACCCGGGCAAACGGGTTGATGGAGGAGATACACAATACCAAAAAGCGGATGCCGGTGATACTGCCATCGGCTGCAGAAGGGATATGGCTCAGGGAGGGTCTGACCCGGGATTCACTGGCTGCACTCATGGAACCGGTTGCCTCAGAGATGCTTGCGGCACATACAGTAAGCCCGCTTATAACAAATGCACGCGCCGACCGCAACCGGCCGGAGCTGATCAAACCCTACAACTATCCTGTGCAGGGCTCGCTGTTCTGATAATCTCAGTTCTGTGATACAAAAACGAAGGTCAGGTAGCCTGCCTGTTTCTCGGGAGCGCTCTGGTCTGCATTGAACCTGGACTTGAAGGCGTGTTCCACTGCCGTCTCAATGAGACAGGGATCCTTGGTGTTTGACAGCTTTGAGGCAGGCTCTGCCTTTACCACCGTTCCGCTGCGGTCAACCACGATGGCAAGCGTTATCTGGCCAGCACTCTGGCATTTGTAGATGGGAATCGGCAGGTAGACGTGATAACGTTTCCCCAGATCGTAATAGATGCGTGTGGGACCCCTGAAGGTCCCCTTCTCCTGCGGCTTTTCCTTCTTTTCGGTGACCTGCGGCTCTACTTTATCCTCGGGGATAACTATCTCTTCCGTTCCAGCCTCTTCGGCAACCTTTCGGTCATCGATAAAATTCTTTTCGTTAAGGAGACCGCTCTTCACCATCTCCTCCTTGACCATCTCCTCGTACTCCTTTGGGTCGATATCAAGAGGCTTGTCAGCGAGGTTCTTGATGACATTTACCATCTCTTCGGGGCTGAGCCCTTCAAACTGGTCACTTTTTGCAAGCTCTATCGCCTTCTCCATATCCGGATCAGGCATCTCCTCTTCGATGGCCAGGATGATCTCTGCAGCCAGCTCACGCTGCATTGCGGAGATCTTAACTGACACAAAGATCACCGCCACCGTCAGGTGAATTATGATTGTGGCCATTATGGCGGTGAAAGTGATCTCAAACCTGTTCATCAGGGTACGAAATTAGAAATAATTGTTACTCTGACCCATTTATACGTCAGAATTGTGCAGTCAGTTTCAGGTTGAGGCTTCTTCTTGTCAGGTAGTTGGGCACAGCGAATTCCCTGGTTTCACCCTGGCTGTTTCTGATGGTACGGATCCATGTGTAAGAAATGGTGTTCCTGATATCAGCCAGATTGAATATCTCAAACCCGGCTACCATCTCTTTTATGAAAGACTTTTTGCCTGGTCTCTCTCCGTTAATCAGCACCTTTGAAAATCCTATGTCAATTCTCCGGTAGGGAGGCATCCTGAACCATACATCCCACTGCTGCCTGCCGGGAGGCGATGTCGGTATTCCTGTTCCGAAGGCGATGTTGATATGCGCCCGGAAGTCGGGATGAGACGGAAGATAGTCCTGGAAGAAGATGCTGGCATGCACCCTCTGGTCGAAGGGTGCCGGGAACCGACCCGAGGACAGGGAGGGGATCTGCATTTCCGATTTCATGAGAGAGAGGCTGAACCACGACTCCACTCCCGGCACGAATTCACCGTTAATCCTCATGTCCAGTCCGGCCGAATAGCCATCTGCAGTGTTACCGTTGTAATAGACAACCCTGACATTGTCAACCTGATAAGGGATAAGCCGGTCAAACCTTTTGCCCCAGGCTTCTGCCGTTAACCTGAACGGTCTGTTCCATGCAGTGAAGTCGAAGCGTGCTCCTGCTGTCAGGTGGTATGACCTCTGTGCCTTAAGGCGGCCCTGGTCAGTAGTCTCTTCAGCCATCAGTTCCCTGCCGCCGGGAGGCTGGTGGTATGCTCCGGCAGCAACGTACAGAGAGAGCCGGCTGGTCAGTTCTGTCCTGATTGAGACACGCGGAGAGACAAGCAGCTCAGAGCTATAGGTGTCATAGGTGGCCCTGATTCCAGCGTTCAGACCGGAGGGCATGCCGGCCAGGAGAAACCCGGTCTTGCCAATTATCCATCCTGCAGCAGTGAGGCTCCCGGCATCGACGCTCAGATCAGTTCGTGAAAAGAGGGCCAGGCCTTCATCTGCATCCCTGAGGGTATACCCTGCCGAATCAACACGCAGCCATTCGTTACGGCTGGCATTGTAGCCGCGGTAGCTTGCCGTGGCGCCCCACTCGAGCCCGTTTCTTCCGGGGAAAGCTGATCCGCGATAAGTTACTGTTGCCGTTGCACTTCTGTATGTATTGCGGGCGTGGGCTAGCCAGCTGCCAACGCCTGCATTGAGGAGCGTATCAGGCTGATTCTCCGTTCCTTCATACTTATCCAGCGAGAAGAGATTGTAAGCGCCCCTGATGTCATAGTTCTCATATTCACCGGCAATATTTGCTGAGAAGATGAACTTGGAAACAAGGATATTGCTATGTCTGAGTTCGATAGCCATGGCGCCTCCGCCGCTGTCGTACCGGTCCTGTTCCCCACCTTCGAAGAAAGCGTAGAGCCTGTAGGCGTTTTCAACGGTCCCGAAGGTTGTTGTCCTGCTCTGCGGAATGAATGCATACCGGTTTGTAGAGCCCCAGAGTGAAAGAGTCAGCCTGACGCCGTTGTCTGCCTTGAATCCTCCTGTAGCCTGTATGTCAGCAAAATGAGGTCTGTAAGCACCACGCTCGTCAAGACTTCCCAGCAGGATGGCGTTGGAACGGTACCGTCCACCGGCAATGAACCATAGTCGTCCGTCACTGCTACGGGCCCCGGCATGAGCCGAGGAGGTGAGCATGCTGAGAGAAAGAGAGCCTTCCCTTTTTACCGGCTCGCGGTAAGTGATGTCAAGGACTGACGACATCCGGTCGCCATAGGCAGCGCTGAATCCTCCCGGGGAAAAATTCACCGAGGCAGTCAGATCAGGATTGATCCGGCTCAGCCCTTCCTGCTGACCTGTCCTGATAAGGAAAGGGCGATACACCTCCACATCGTTGATATAGACGAGGTTTTCGTCATAGCTTCCGCCTCTGACAGAATATCCTGAGCTCAGTTCGCTGAAAGAGGAGACGCCTGGCAGGGTGGCTATTGCCGCCTCTATGCCGCCTGCTACCGCAGGTATCACCGCCCCTGCTACAGTGGGGATGTTGATGACTGTAATGTTGTCAGGCCGCGATGCCCTTATCTCCACCCCATCAATGGTGGTGACAACAGGCACAAGCCTGATCGTGATGCCTTCCAGCGTGCCGTTCAGATCAAGTGTAACCGTATCGGTAACATAACCGACGCTTGAGAACCTCAGGCTGATCTTCTCAATCCCTCCCGGGGCGAACCGGAGCCGGAAAGAGCCGTCTTCACTGCATATTGTACCTGTACCTAGAGAAGGGATGTAGACTGTGGCGCCGATGACGGCAACACCTGCCGTATCAGTGACTGTACCTGTGATTAACTTCTCCTGCCCCTGCAGAAGGCCGGAGAAAATGAACATAATAAATACCTGAAAAAGAAGAAGTCTTATCCTTGAAGACCATGCCATCAGTCACTCTTTTTTTTCTTGCGCACCTTGATCTTTTTGACCTTTGTGGTTTTTGAGGGTTCATTCTTAAGCATTCCGTCCTTTACGCCCCTGACGAATTTCTGCCAGGCAAAGGGATTCAGCAGGTTATTGGCCGGCATCTGTCCCCTGGTGTACAGATTGTCAGACATCTGCTGCATTGTGTAACGGTAAGCCTGACCGGGAGTGGGAGTCATGTCGCTCCATATCTGTTGCTGAATCATGGCAAGATTATATTCCATGTTCTCTATCAGCGGGTCTGCCGGTTTGTTCTCCAGGACGGCCCGTTTGAATTCAGAATAGGTCTTCCAGGGCAGGACGATTACTTCGCCGATAAGTATGGTGTCAGTAACCATGATAACATCGGTGATGTAATGATTGCCTGCTGCAGTGCCGGGAACGGTAAGGAGAGTCGGTTTGAACCCGATGGCGCTGAAGAATATGGTGTCACCCGGAACACTTATAATGGAGAAGATTCCCCTGTGGTCACTGGCAGCTCCGCGTCGCAGATGCTTTGAAAAGATGCTTACGTCAGGAACAATGTTCCCAAGTTCGTCAGCGGTCAGTCCGTCTATCTGGATATACCTTCTCTCACCGTCCTGGGCGAACAGCTGCGACAACATCAGGACCAGCATGACACAAATCACCAAAAACTTCTTCAACGACAGATATTTTTGCGTTGTAAAGTAAACAATAATGACATTTACTTCTTGATTTTAACTTAACTTTAATGATCTTTACTGTCACCGCAAAAGAAAAAACTAAAAGCTAAAAAAATATGCAAAAACTCTTATTACTTGGAGATGAGGCAATTGCACAGGCGGCCCTGGACTCCGGTCTGAGTGGTATGTATGCATATCCCGGAACTCCGTCAACGGAGATTATGGAGTACATACAGGCTTCAGGGCAGGCTGCTGAAGACGGGGTGCACAGGGAGTGGTCCTCGAATGAGAAGACTGCCATGGAAGCCGCACTGGGTATGTCCTATGCCGGCAAGAGGGTGATGGTTGCCATGAAGCATGTAGGCCTCAATGTGGCTGCTGATGCCTTCATCAATTCGGCAGTGACCGGTGTTAACGGCGGTCTGGTGGTTGTCTCTGCTGATGATCCGTCGATGCATTCTTCACAGAATGAGCAGGATTCACGGTTCTACGGGAAATTTGCCCTGGTGCCGGTCCTGGAGCCCCGCAACCAGCAGGAGGCTTATGACATGATCTTTGACGCCTTTGAGCTCTCGGAAAAATACAGGTTACCGGTACTTTTCAGGATAACGACACGTCTGGCACATTCGCGGTCAGCGGTGGTCAGGAGAGAAAAGAGGGTACAGAACATCCTGGCGTTGCCATCCAATCCGCGTCAGTTTGTGCTTTTACCGGCGATAGCACGGAAGCAGTACAGGGTGCTCACAGGCACCTATGAGAAGCTGCGCACGGATCCGGTACTTGAAAGTTACAACAGACTGAGTGTGGGGAAGGGCAGGGATACAGGCGTCATTGCCTGCGGGATTGCTTACAACTATCTGATGGAAAACATCAGTGACAGTGCAGAGGATTATCATCTGCTGACTGTTGGTGCCTATCCTCTGAACAAGGAGAAGGCTGAACTCCTTGTTAAAAGTTGTGACAGGGTCCTGGTACTGGAAGAAGGGTATCCCATGATCGAGGAGCATCTTAGGGGGTTGCTTGACAGGGATGTAACCGTACTGGGGCGAATGGATGGCACAGTGCCGCGTGACGGAGAACTGAATCCGGCAATAGTGGCTGCCGCCCTCGGGCTGAGGGTATCATACGGAAAGGATGTTCCGTCACTGGTGCGCCAGCGGCCACCATCGTTCTGCAAGGGATGCGGTCATGCAGATCTTTACTCGGCACTTGCAGATGTGATGGCTGAGGCCGGTCCCGGAAGGGTTTTTTCAGACATCGGTTGCTACACCCTTGGAGCGCTGCCGCCTTACAATTTGGTGAATTCATGCGTTGACATGGGTGCTTCCGTCACGATGGCTGTGGGCGCTGCAGATGCCGGACTGTTCCCGGCTGTGGCAGTGATAGGCGACTCTACCTTCACTCACTCGGGCATGACTGGGTTGCTTGATGCAGTTTTGAAGGACTCTCCGATAACCCTGATAATCTCTGACAATTCCACCACCGGCATGACCGGCGGGCAGAAGTCACAGGCCACTGACAGGATCGAGAGCATTTGCCTCGGCCTGGGGGTTGATCCCGGGCATCTCAGGGTAATTGTGCCTCTGAAGAAGAATCATGAGGAGAACAAGGCCATTATTCGCGCAGAGCTGTATCACCGTGGTCTGTCAGTGGTACTTGCAAGACGTGAATGCATCCAGACTGCCTCACGGAACAAAAAGGCAGAAGCGGCAGGGAAAAACAAAAAAAGTGAATAAGATGAAATGTGATATTATACTTGCAGGTGTTGGCGGACAGGGTATACTCTCCATTGCCGCCACGATAGGCCTTGCAGCCGTGGAGCAGAACCTCTTCCTCAAGCAGGCAGAGGTGCACGGAATGAGTCAGAGGGGCGGTGACGTCCAGTCGCATCTCAGGCTCTCCGACTCGGTGATATGGTCTGATCTGATCCCGCACGGAGGAGCTGACCTGATCATCAGTGTCGAACCTATGGAAGCCCTCCGCTATCTGCCGTGGCTCTCTCCGGACGGATGGCTTGTGACTAACACGGTCCCGTTTGTCAACATTCCTGATTATCCCGCGGCAGGAGAGGTTCTCGCTGAACTCGGCAGGTCCGGAAATACCATTGCAATTGATGCAGACGGTATTGCCAGAGACCTGGGGTCGTCCCGTTCAGGCAATATGGTGATACTGGGCGCTGCCTCTTCCTTTATCTCCATGCCGTTCACTGCACTGGAGAATGCTGTCAGGAAGATGTTCCGACGTAAGGGAGAAGAGGTTGCAGAGGTTAACCTTAAGGCTCTTCGTGCCGGCAGGGATGCTGCCGGCAGGTAGAAGCGCATTATGAGTCGCGTGGCAATCAGTGACGGATGTACTTTGTCTGTCATGGTGCTGTGACAGACACATACCGTAATAAACAGGCCCCGGCATTGTGCCGGGGCCTGTCCGCGAGACATCCATCCTCCAATTTTCAACCCCTCAGTCATTGCGGATTGCCTTAGAGTGTCCACACTGCCGGATCATTTGCCCCGGCTCTTACCGCTGCGTCCGCCTGCTTCGCTGCCCGGCATGGGCTCTGCCTCTCCCTCATGCTCCGTCTCTGGTTCATCGGTGATCATCTCCCGTGACTTGTTCCCCTGGCTGAGCAACACCAGGTCAGTAGCCACGATCTCAGTGACATTCCGCTGAACACCATTCTTGTCAGTGTAGCTCCGGTAGCTGATACGCCCCTCAATGCACACTTCCCTCCCTTTGCCCAGGAACTTCGAGGAGAGCTCGGCAAGACCGTTCCATGCAACTATGCTGTGCCATGTGGTCTCGTCAATCTTTGATCCCTCGGCATTCCTGTAACTCTCATTCGTCGCAAGATTGAAATGAGCAACCTTCTTTCCGCTCTCAAGCGTCCTGATCTCCGGGTCCTGACCCAGGCGACCGATCAACTGTACCTTGTTTCTTAATGCATTCATGATTCTGGTTTTTAAGTTAATAATGCTGTTAACGAAACAAATTTGCACCCTGCTCCGCATAAGATTCGGTTGTTAATCATTTCTATCCGCTTAAAAGTCGTTTATATCCGTTTTTAAACGGGTTACAGAATAATAATCAGGTTGATATGCGAATTATGAAGAATAAAATTTTCATATCTTTATCAAAACATTCGCTGTGGAAAGAGTATGTCTTGACTGCGGAGCCCGGCTCCTTGGGCGGTCTGATAAGAAATTCTGTTCCGATCAGTGCCGCAACAATTACAACAACCGTCTTAACCGTGATCAGAACAATTATGTCCGTAACGTACATGCGCAGCTGCGGCGCAACAGGAAGATCCTTGCGGACCTTTATGAAGACGGGCATCACCGTATTCACCGTGATGCCCTGACGGCGCAGGGTTACAACTTCACCTTCTTCACACACCTGGTAGAGACGAAAGAGGGCGAACGCTGGTCTTACTGCTTCGAATATGGCTACACTGAGACTGAGGATGGATACCTGGGTCTGAGGAGATGCAGCACCTACCTCGAGATGCCTGAGGAAGAAGAGTAATGCCAATGCGGACAGGGAACGGGAAAGCTTCGGCTTCTCATCCCAGGCAAACCATGGGTAACGCATTACAGTGAATTGTTTTTTGTATGTTTGAAGCTCAAAAGAAACGGGAGATGAGATTCACCATTTTCATTGCGGCAGCAGCCCTCATTGGGATTACAACTCTGGCTGAGGGCCAGACGATATACGAACACAATTACCTTGTAAAGGTGGGTGACACCGCCCCTGATTTCACCGTTAATGAGGCAGGAGGCAAGACCTACAGACTTTCAGACCTCCGCGGAAAGGTGGTCATGCTCCAGTTCACCGCAAGCTGGTGCGGTGTCTGCCGCAAGGAGATGCCATTCATCGAGGAAGAGATATGGATCCCGGGAAAGAAGCAAGGACTGGCAGTGATTGGTATTGACAGGGACGAACCAGTGGAAACGGTAAGAAAATTTGCCTCGGACATGAAGATCACTTACCCTCTGGCTCTCGATCCGGGCGCCGGAATTTTCGGACTCTTTGCCGAGAAGCAGGCAGGGGTGACACGTAACGTGATAATAGACCGTAATGGTAAAATTATTTTTCTGACACGCCTCTTCGAGCGTGATGAATTTGACGAGATGCAGAAGATAATCTTCACCGAACTGGCAATAAAATAGAAAAAAAGGCTTCTTTTTCAGGATTAGTGCAACCTTTGGCCTGTTTGTTGCGTTTATCTGAACAACGACTACTGTTCTTTTAAACTAAAACTAAGAGAAATGAAAAAGATTATTGTTATTGTTCTTGCACTTGTTCTTGCCGCACCTCTTTTTTCACAGTTAAAATTTGGAATTAAGGCCGGGGCAAGCACAGATTTCACCTTCACTGACCAGACGATTCAGGGTACCAATGTAGATGTGGTACTTCAGAATGCCAAGGATGCCGAATGGGGCTTCCAGGGGGGAGTTTTCATGAGGGCAGCTATCGCAGGTTTCTATATTCAGCCTGAACTTTTACTTGCAACCGCAACCAACTCAGTATCCTATGAAGATATCGAGGCAGGCGGCACTCCGGTGGTATACAACCAGAAGTTCAATAAACTGAACATACCCGTTCTCCTCGGACTGGAAGTCGGTCCCCTGAGGATCAACGCAGGCCCGGCAGCTTCAGTAATGATCTCTGATCCGAAAGAGATTATAGAAGGTGCCACCTACAAGAGGGTAACGTTCGGCTATCAGGCCGGAGTTGGAATTGACCTGCTGAAAAGGCTTACCTTAGATCTGAGGTACGAGGGCAACCTAAATCAGTTTGGTGACGAGATTGAGATAGCCGACCAGACATTCACTCTTGACGACAGGACTGGCGCCATACTGATCCACGTGGGTCTGATATTCTGATAACGGCATTATCCATAAGAACTCTTCCGCTGTTTCCGGAAGAGTTTTTTTTATATTTACGGGAGCAAGTTAAAGGAGCAGAATGATCCTTGCAGGGAATGGTATAATTATATTAAGGAACGTCCTTGCGGTCGTCTACCTCATCACGGTCTTTGCCATTTGCCTGATGATCGTCTTTGAGAACCGCAATCCGGTAAAGACCCTTTCATGGATGCTGGTGATATTGCTTATTCCTGTTGCCGGCATGATCGTCTATTTCTTTTTCGGACGCAATTACCGCAAGCAGAAGATTTACAGCCGCAAGAGCCTGGCTGACAGGGCAAGACTCGAGGATCATGCTGACCACCAGGTCAGGCTCCTCTCTTCGTATCTCTCGAGGGAGAGTCCGGCGATCAGGTCAAAGGAGCATCTTATACACCTGATGCTCAGGAATAACAGGTCACTGCTCACGCTTGACAACAGGATTGACCTGCTGGTCAACGGGCGCCAGACTTTCCCTGCAATGCTTGATGCCATCGCCTCGGCCACGAACTATATACACCTGGAATTTTACCGTTTCGAGCCTGATACACTGGGCATGGAATTCAGTGAGCTGATGAAGCGCAAAGCGAAGGAGGGGGTAAAGGTAAGGGTTATCTATGACGATGTCGGCAGCTGGAACATCCGCAAACCTTATATCAGGATGATGCGCGATGCCGGTGTTCAGATTCACACCTTCATGCCTGTCCGATTTCCCAGCTTCTCCAGCAAGATCAACTACCGGAATCACCGGAAGATACTCGTCGCAGACGGCAAAGTTGGCTTTGTCGGGGGACTGAATATTGCAGACAAATACCTGCATGGTCTTCCTGACCTTGGTCCCTGGGTTGACACCCACCTCAGGCTGGAGGGGGAGTCTGTTGCCGCCCTGGACAGGGTCTTTATCGCAGACTGGGATTTTGTCAGCGGAGAGGAGCTGCCACCTGATGCCGCACTGGAACATGTGGTACACACCGGCAACAGGTGCCTTGTCCAGGTAGCCTCCAGCGGCCCCGATACTGACTGGGCAACCATCATGCAGGTCTACTTCTCTGCCATTGCCACAGCTAAGTCCTCAATTTATCTCACATCGCCATATTTCAGTCCTGACGAGAGCCTGCTGACCGCACTGAAGACAGCAGCCCTCAGCGGGGTTGACGTAAGAATGATCTTTCCTGAATGCACGGACTCAATCATAGCAAACTGGAACACCCGTTCTTATATCTCAGAACTGCTCGAAGCAGGAGTGAGAATATTCCTTTACCGAAAAGGATTCATTCATTCCAAATACCTGCTTGTAGACAATATCTTTTCATCTGTCGGCTCGCCCAATGTTGACGTCAGGAGTTTCGACCTTGATTTTGAGGTAACGGCTCTCATATATGATGAAGATTTTGCTCTTCGCCTGGGTGTGCTCTTTGCCGAGGATCTTAAGAACTGTGATGAGATCAGCCGGGATGCGTGGACAAAAAGGCCGAGGCGGGAGAGATACAAGGAGTCAATTGCGCGCATCTTCGGACCGCTTTATTAACTTCGCACCCGATGAAAAAACTTGTACGGACACTATTTTATATAATTCTTGCAGCAGGATCCCTTCTGACTTTGTTCCTTTGGATGATTGTCCTGAGGCAGAATGTCAGGGCTGATGAGCCGGTCAGAATCTACGTCCCCACCGGTTCAGACTTCAATGCCCTGACGGACACCATTGAGAGCACCGGTGTGCTGAGAAGCAGGGGAAGCTTCGTGCTGACATCCAGGTTAAAATCCTTCGGACGTTCCGTGAAACCCGGCTCCTACATCCTCAATCCCGGCATGAGCAATAACGCGATGGTCAATATGCTTCGGTCAGGGCAGCAATCACCGGTGAATGTCACCTTCAACAACATCCGGACTCTTGAGGAACTCGCTGGCAGAATAGGTGGTCAGATTGAAGCCGATTCAGCTGATATATCAGCCTTCTTTGCTGATGAAGCCAATTACATGGATGACGGGTTTGACAGACGGACCTTGATATCTGTCTTTATACCAGATACATACCAACTGTACTGGTCAGTTGATGCGCGGGGTTTTTACCGGAGGATGCTGAAGGAGTATCGCGATTACTGGACCGCAGAGCGAAAGGCACTGGCTGAGGAAAAGGGTCTTACCCCGGTGGAGGTGTCGGTCCTTGCTTCGATAGTTGATGAGGAGGTTTCCAAAGCTGATGAGAAACCGCGAATTGCAGGCGTTTATCTTAACAGACTCCGTGTTGGTATGCCTCTGCAGGCCGATCCGACGGTCAAGTTTGCAGTAAATGATTTCTCGCTGCGCCGTGTACTGAACAGGCATCTTGAGGTTGATTCGCCATACAATACATACAAATATGCCGGATTGCCTCCCGGACCCATAAGGTGTCCTTCCCGTTCCGGCCTGGAATCGGTACTTAATCCCGAGAAACATGAATACCTCTTTTTTGTTGCAAAGTTTAACGGTTCCGGGTATCATCACTTCTCACGAACCCTTGCAGAGCATAACAGGTATGCTGCCTCCTACCGGAGTGAACTCAACAGAAGAAGGATTTACAGGTAAATCAGCCCTTATTGCTGTAGTTATTGATCCATCCGATGATTCTTCCGGCGTTGATCTGGTTGTCTGCGACCTGCTGTAAAACCAAGGTGCGTTTTTCCATCATCTCCTGAGTAAATTGCTCTTTCATAAGCCATTCAGTATGACTGATCCACTCGCCGGTGCTGTTGGCCACGTGACAGAGTTCTTCCAGGCTGGTGCCTGCAACAACTGCCGGAGAGGCAACAACGTGGCGGCCAACGCACAGGGCATTGATCAGTTTCAGTTTCATGCCGGTAGGCTGAGAGGCATTAAGAAGGCAGACCTGTGCATTGGTAATTAGCTCGTTCATCAGTTCCGGACCGGGATTGGGTATGATCCTGATATGTCTGTAACCGGAGACGGCCTTTTGAAGTTCAGCGGAGGGCCTTTTTCCCGCAAGCACGGTCTTATGTTTCCACCCTTTGGCAACCTCTCTCACTATCTGCAATGCAGCGGCATTGTTCTCTGCAGTTGAAAAATCTCCGTGCATCAGCACATAGTCGCCTCTCCCTGTTGATGAGCAGCAGCCGTCACCCGGGTGGAAGGGGCCGACAAAGAGGGCATTGCCGTATTTGTCACTGAAATATTCAGTGTCTCCGGGAGAGATGGAAAGCAATTGGTTGGCCGCGGCAAGCCTCGGTTCATAGCGCTCGAGTTTTCTGGCTTCGGTATTGAAGTAATACCTTCTGAATGTATTCTTTTCACTGGCTGCCAGATTACGGTAATAGATGTGCTCTATGTTGTGAGTTCTTACCATTGTAATCTTGTCAGCCAGAGCCGGATGACCGAGGAAATGAGTGGTGTGCAGGCCTTCAAAGAGAACAGGATGATCGTCGGCCTGCAGGTTCTTCAGCAGCAGTTTGTTCTTTCTGGAGAGAATTATGAATGGTTCGCGGCTGAAGAGGTAAAAGAGGTTCAGTTCACGCCTGTAATAATGTACACGGAGGCATTCACGTTCAAGTGTGCGGGAACGGCTCCGGCCATAACTGAAACAGTGAAGTATTACCCCGATACCCTGTTTCTTCAGTGCGGCGATCTTGTAGAACACATCCATTATCCCGCCGTAGTCAGGCGGATATGGTACATTGAAGCTTACAAGGTGTATTATCCTGTTCCCGGAAGTATTGTCCATAAGGTGCAAATACGATCTACAAACATAGCTAAAATAATTCTTTCGTATCTTTCATCCGGACTGACCGCAGAGATACCTGAGAAAGTTATCACAACCGAGATGAAGAAAGCAGTAATTGCTGTAATCAGTGACCTGTCGACAGACATGAGGGTCAGAAAGCTGGCTTTGCTGATGGCAGAAGAGGGTATTGATGTAACTCTGATCGGAAGGTTGTCTGCCTGCCCGTTGCCTCCGGAGATACCGGGTGTTAAGGCCACCAGGATATGGGTGCCGTTCAGGAAGGGACCGGCGATGTACCTGATGTTTAATCTCTTTTTGTTTTTCAGGCTTCTATTTATGAGGTACAGGTTGTGTGTGGCAAGCGATCTGGATACTCTTACGCCCTGTTACCTGGTATCATGGCTGTTCAGGCGAGCACTCATTTATGATTCTCATGAATATTTCACCGGGCAGTACGGCCTGGAAGAGCGGCGGTTCAAACACTTTCTCTGGAAGAGTGCAGAGCGTTTCCTGGTGCCCCGGGTAAAACATATGATTACCGTAAGTGATTCCATTGCAGATCTTTACAGGCGTGAATACGGTATCAATCCGCTGGTTGTGAGAAATGTTGCACCTGATACAGGCCACCTTGAGCCGCACAGAAGAAGTGAGCTTGGAGCTAAAGATGATGAGTTTCTTGTGGTATTCCAGGGATCCGGGATCAATCCTGGCAGGGGTGGTGAAGAGTTGGTCAGCGCCATGGCCATGACAGAGGGAGTAAGGTTGATTTTCATTGGCTCGGGTGATGCCATGGACCTTCTGCGAAGGAGTGCGGCAGAGAGTCCGGCCAGCGATCGCATCACCTTCCTGCCCAGGATGCCATGGGAAGAGATGATTCGTTATACCATGTGCTGTGATGCAGGTCTTTCAGCGGATACTGATACCTGCACCAACCAGCGTTACAGCCTGCCAAACAAGTTTTTTGACTATATTGCAGCAGGGATCCCGGCAGTGGTCTCACCCCTTCCCGAGGTCTCCGCCCTGGTTGAGTACTATGGGTGCGGGACTGTTTTTGAAGCGGTGACTCCCGATGCTATTGCAAGGGAGCTTCAGAGGCTGGCCGATGACCCGTCATTGCTTCCGGTTCTGAAAGAGAGGACCCGGGCTGCAAGGCAGGAGCTGACATGGGAAAAGGAAAAGCTTCGGGAACAAGAATTGATCAGGAATGTTATAAAGTCAAAATCAAATAAATGAACAAAGCTTTTTTCGGAAAATATCTGCCGGAGATTATCGGCACCCTGCTGGGAGCAGCAGGAGGCTTTCTCTACTGGAAATATATAGGCTGCCTCTCCGGTACATGTACAATAAAGTCCAACTGGTACCTTATGGTGCCGTGGGCTGCAGTACTTGGTTTCCTTGCAGGCTCCGTGGCAGGAGATTTCATCAGGAAGAGAAAGAAGCCTGAAATTCCGGAGAGTAACTGATTCCGTTTGTTCCGGTGAAGTGAAGGTTGCATTCCTCCTGACTTTTGCTGTGATTTTGTAATCGGGGAAGTTTGTATATTGCATACATAATACCGAATCAAACCAACCCGTAACCATGAAAACCAATCGCAGGAATTTTCTTCGCACTGTGTCAAACAGGTCAGGCTCGATAGATGTGCCGGACTTTACATGCGGATCATGGAAGGTCAACACCCCGTTCGATCCGAATCTCCCGGCAGGAGGAAACACAAGGGTGCTCAAGCCGCAGGGAAGTGAAGCACAGCTTGAGGTTTAGACGGGCTGTTCATACTAAGATTGATCATTCAATATAACCGGGTAATATATTTTTTACATTTGCGGGCAAATTTTCAGTCCGGATGTTCAATTCAGTAACATTTTTGGTCATTCTTCTGCTTACACTGCCGGTCTTTCTGGTCTTCAGACCTGCGAAGTATCACTACACCCTTGCGTTGCTGGTTGCAGGCATTGCACTGACCACAGCATGGAGCCTGTCGGTGCTCACCGGTGCGGAACAGGTGAAGGAGATTGCCCTGTTCACCCCCGATGCCGGCAGCCGGTTTGTGCTGGTTATTGATGAGCTCTCTGCATTCTTCATATTAGTCATCAACCTGACAGTTCTGATTGGTTTCCTCTATGCGAGAGGCTATCTCGAGCCGTACAGGATCAGGATGAACGGTCTTCGCTTCTCGATACATTATTTCTCCTATCTGTGGCTCTGGCTGTCGATGCTTATGGTGGTCACGATCCGTGACGGTCTCTCCTTTCTTATAGTCTGGGAAATTATGGCGCTGTCGTCATTCTTCCTGGTGATCTTTGACGCCGAGGAGAGGAGCATTATGAAGACTGGCATCAGCTATCTTATCCAGATGCATGTCGGGATGTTCTTCATCCTTGTAGCTTTTCTGCTTGTGCAGGAGGGGACTGGTAAGATGAGCTTTGATGCATTGGGTGAATACTTTGCAGGGCATCGCAATCTGCCGCTTTTCATGCTTTTCTTTGCAGGTTTCGCCATCAAGGCAGGCTTCATCCCGTTGCACACCTGGCTGCCCGAGGCACATCCCGCAGCACCGTCTCATGTATCGGGTGTAATGTCAGGGGTTATGATCAAGATGGGTATTTACGGGATTGTGAGGGTACTTATATCTATGCAGTCGGACCTGCTGGTTACGGGTGTAATAATTTTACTTGTCTCGCTCCTCTCCGGAGTTATGGGGGTGATGATGGCTATAGTACAGCATGACCTGAAGAGGCTGCTGGCATACCACAGCATTGAAAACATAGGAATTATCGGTATCGGGATTGGCATCGGGGTAACCGGTCAGGCAGTCGGAAATCCTGCAATGGCCCTTCTGGGTTATTCCGGAGGACTCCTTCATGTCCTTAATCACTCACTCTTCAAGTCACTTCTCTTTTTCAATTCCGGATCAGTCTACCTGGCAACACACACCCGCAACATGGAGCGTCTGGGAGGTTTGATGAAGAGGATGCCGTGGACCGCTGTTCTGTTCCTCATCGGCTCACTGGCCATCTGTGGGCTGCCTCCGTTCAACGGCTTTATCTCGGAATACCTTATTTATATGGGTATGTTCAACAACCTTTCCGGTGCAACCCTGTATCATTCAATTATGCTGGTCGGATCTGTTGCGGCGCTTGCCCTTATTGGAGGGCTTGCCATCTTTTGCTTCGCGAAAGCGTTTGGCATCGTGTTTCTTGGCGAACCGCGCACAGACAATGCAGCAGGCGCCCGCGAAGTCAGAAGCACGATGATCATCCCGCAGTTTGTCACAGTGGCGCTGATCATGCTTATTGGGCTGGGCTCACCGCTGGTGGTGAAACCGGTTTTTGAGATCGTGGCCCGGACATGGAACCTCGGGGCTCTTCCGATGGTCACCGGCGCCTTTACTGTCAACCTGGCACAGATCAGTCTTGCAGGTGGCATTTTCATCGTTCTGCTGACGGCCCTGCTGCTCTATCGCAGGTACCACCTGGCACGCAGAAGCGTAACCGCAGGCCCCACATGGGGTTGCGGCTATACTGCCGCAACACCGAAACATCAGTACACGGCAACATCATTTGCTTATAACTACAACCACCTGGCAAAACCATTGTTACAGACACGCAAGGAGATGGATGAAATTGGCGAGGGTGAGATATTCCCGCACCAACGCAGTTTTGTCTCGCACAGCGAAGACTTTTTCAGGAAGGTTCTGATTGACAGGCCGGCAGACTGGATGGCAACGGTGCTAAAGAAAATAGCCATGATGCAAACAGGGCAGATACGGCATTATATACTGTATGCATTCCTGTTTATGCTCCTTGTGCTGTTGCTGGCGATGCTTAATATTTTATGACGATGGCAGGATTTATACTGATAGCGGTTGCAGCTTTCTTTTTCCCGGGAATTATTCTCAGGACGAAAAGCATCGCCTCCGGGCGAAAGGGTCCCGGGCTCTTCCAGCCACTGCAGGATGTGGCGGTACTCCTGAAAAAGGGAAGTGTCTTCAGCAGTACCACTGGTCTCATCTTTCGCATTGCGCCATCCGTCACCCTGGTGTCAGCAGCCTGCGCCATGATGCTGTTGCCCTTCGCGGAACAGAAGGCTCTGCTCTCCTTTGAGGGCGATTTCATCCTCTTTGCCTACATGCTGGCACTGGGTAAGTTTTTTACAATCATTGCCGCACTTGACACCGGAAGCAGTTTTGAAGGGATGGGAGCAAGCCGCGAAGCGTTCTTTTCAATGCTGGTGGAACCCGCATTCTTTGTGCTGATGGCAACATTCGCGATGTTCACGGGGTATACATCGTTCTCAGTGATATTCAATCATTTCTTTATAACCGGAAATGATTATGTGTTGATTTACAGCATTATAGGTGCTTATCTGCTTGCTCAGATAGCCATGGTGGAGAACAGCAGGTTCCCGGTGGATGATCCGAAAACCCACCTGGAGCTGACAATGATTCACGAGGTTATGATACTTGATTACAGCGGGTTTGACAAGGCTCTGATTCACATAGGGACATGGCTGAAGTTTACGCTCTATGGCTCGCTGATTTATAACCTTGTTGTGCCTGCCGGATGGAACCTCTTTCTGAAGATAGGGCTTTTCTTCGGCGTGCAGGCGCTGCTGGCGGTGGTGATAGGCATTACGGAGTCATTCCGGGCAAGGAACAAGATGAACAAGAATCCGAAGTTTATTCTGACGCTGTCAGCGATTGCGCTTATCGGGTTCACTGTGATACTGATACTTACTGATAAACTGGCCTGAAGGGGAATATGGTAAACTATCTCATAGTACTGTTTGCAGTCACGCTTATGTACTTCTGCTCGGCAGAGCGGCTTTCCACATATGTAAGGCTGGTGGCGCTGCAGGGACTACTACTGTGCGGCATTGCGGTGTTTGAGCTGAAGGAGGTTAACCTGGCAAACCTGCTTTTCATTGTGGCAGAAACCCTGTTGTTCAAGGCTTTGCTTCTGCCGTACCTGCTCAGCAGGATCATCCGCAAGTCAGGCGTGACAAAGGTGCACCGGCAGGCGGTACCGGGGTTTTACCTTCTGCTGTTTTCAATTGCGGGATTGTTGGTCAGCGTCATCCTGGCGGTGATCCTCGTCAACCCGTTTATCAACTCGATTTACCTGGCCATTGCCCTCTTCACGCTCTTCACAGGGTTGCTGCTGATTGTGACTCATAAACTGATTATCTCTCATCTTATCGGATTCCTGGTGGTTGAGAATGCCGTATTCCTCTTCTCGCTTGCCATAGGCAACGAGATGCCGATGCTCATTAATATAGGAATACTTCTCGACATCTTTGTGGGTGTCCTGATCCTTGGCTTCTTCGGGCTTCGCCTCAAGCCGCATACCAATGAACTGACGATGCTAAAAGACTAGAGATGATGCTTCTGATCTTCTTCATACTGTCACTGGCGCTGAGCGGCGCAACACTCCTTTCCGGGAACCGGGCGCTGACGCGAGTCCTCACCCTGGCGTTCTCTGCGCTGCTTCTGGCGGTTACTCTGCATGCATGGCTGAGCAGGGGCAGCACCGAGCTGACATATTTTACCTATGACAGTACAGCAGTGTTGCTGCTCTCTGTCCTGGCACTGCTTACATTGCCTACCGTATACCATGGATTCATCTATACCCGTGATGACACGGTGAAGCGCAATAACATATACCATTCCGGGCTGATTGCGCTGATGACATTCATGGCAGGAGCCTATCTGGCCAATACGATGACGGTGCTCTGGATATTTGTGGAAGCCACCACCCTGGCCGTGGCGGTGCTTATATACCATGACCGCACAGAGATGGCGCTTGAGGCTACATGGAAGTATGTCTTCATCTGCTCCACAGGCATTGCACTTGCCTACCTGGGAATCCTCTTCCTGGGGTTCATCTATGGCCGGGGGGATGCTTCCAACCTCTCATTCTCTTCTTTCGCCAGGGTCCTGAGCAACGCCGATCCGATGTACCTCAGGATAGCATTTATATTTGTGCTGGTGGGATTCAGTACCAAGATGGGCCTCTTCCCGATGCACACCGTCACCATTGATGCTCACTCTGTTGCGCCGCCACCGGTGAGCGCCCTCATATCCACAACCCTTATGAATGTCGGGTTTCTTGCTATTTACAGGGTATACACTCTCTTTGCCTCCACACCGGTTCTGCCATTCATGAACCACGTGCTGGTTCTGGCAGGACTGCTTTCGCTTCTCGTCTCTGCAGGGTATATGCTCAAGGCGAAGCACCTGAAGCGCATGCTGGCCTATTCGAGCCTCGAGAATATGGGATTGGTGGCGATAGCCCTCGGCACCGGGAAGTACGGATACTATGCGGCACTGTTGCTTATTGTGCTTCATTCCCTGGCCAAATCGAGCCTCTTTTACCAGATGGGACAGCTCTCCCGGATACTTCATACATTCAGGCTTGACGAGAGCGGAAGGTACATGAAGCTCTACCCTGCAGGAGCCATGGTGTTGATTACAGGAATGATATGCATCCTTGCAATACCCCCGTCGGGCATGTTCATCTCTGAGTTTATGATCTTCAAAGCCATGGTCAGCAACGGCCAGTGGTTCTTACTGACGGCTTCTGTTATCCTGCTCTGCTTTGTCATATACGCCATGAGCACCAGGATAATGCATGTAAGTTTTTCCTCGCCAAGGAATGAAAACGAACTGAAGATGCCCGGCAATGTCTCACCTCTTGAGACCGTCAGCCAGTATATACTGCTGGGGCTGGTGATCGTGGCGTGTTTCTGGCAACCGCCATTTCTCGTTGATCTTATAAACAGCAGCATTTCACTGCTTCCCTGGTAGAAATGATGAAAAGTAACCTATATACCGAAGTAAAGAACGGCTCTTCACCGGTTAACATTTCAGATATACCGGTGCTGGACTACGGCCGGTTTTCTGAGGAGGTTTGCACTATGCTGACTGAAGAGCGGTTTCATTGCCTCTCTTATTTCTGTTACCCTGCCGGGGAGGTTATGAAGTTCATCTGCTGCATTGCCGATGACGGTTCGGGCACTTTCAGGATTCTAAGCCATGAACAGACCGGGTCAGCGCCTCTTCTCTCCCTGACCGCGAAGGTTTATTCAATGCACATCTTTGAGCGGGAGATATCTGAGAATCACGGGGTGATGTTCGAGGATCATCCTTGGCTCAAGCCGGTGAGGTACCCGCACTACAGGGCTGACCGGCAGAGTGTGATGGATAATTATCCCTTCTATGAAATTGAAGGCGAAGAGCTTCACGAGGTAGGAGTGGGACCGGTGCATGCCGGGGTTATTGAGCCCGGTCACTTCCGGTTCATCTGCAACGGAGAGAAGGTGCTGCACCTGGAGATTCAGCTGGGATACCAGCACAGGGGCATTGAGAGGCTGTTCGTTGATAACAGAGCAGGCCTGCGCAATGCACTGCTTTTAGAAAGTGAGGCCGGTGACGGCATGCGGCGGGCCCTCCTTGCTGAAGATATTGCCGGTGATAGCGCTGTAAGTCACGGGCTTGCTCACGCACAGCTTACTGAGTCACTGGCCCTCTTTGAACCTCCTGCTTCACTGCAGGCTGAAAGGTGCATAGCGCTGGAGCTTGAACGCATTGCAGTGCATATTGGTGACACTGCGGCATTGTGCGGCGACGTGGCTTACCAGCTTGGACAGGTTGCCTGCGAGGCTCTAAGAACAATGGTGATCAATACTACTCAATACTGGTGTGGTAACAGGTTCGGGAAAGGCCTGATCCGTCCGGGCGGGACCAATTTTCCCGTGACTGAACTGATTGCGGGCGAGATACTCACGGTGCTGGAGGAAGTTGACAGGCGCTATAGTAATGTAGTTGACTGTGTCTACACCCTGCCGAGTGTGCTGGGACGGTTTGAGGATATAGGGGTTATCACGCGTGCCCAGGCAATATCCATTGGAGCAGTGGGGATGGCAGCTCGCACCTGCGGTGTCCCGAGGGATATTCGTGCTACCCATCCCTTTCAGCAGTACCGGCAGACACCTGTTACTGCCGTGATGCAGGAGAGCGGTGATGTGCTTGCACGTGGCAGGCTGAGGGCGCTGGAAGTAAAGGAATCTGTAAAAATCATCCGCAGGCTGATCGATGAGTGGCGGAAGCAAAGCGTTGAAAGCGGCCAGCCACGATATAACCTGGCTTACAGGCCGGACAGCCTGGCCATCTCCGTCACCGAGGGGTGGAGAGGGGAGATATGCCATGTTGCTGTCACTGACCACAAAGGCAGGCTGATGGTGTACAAAATCAAGGATCCCTCCATGCATAACTGGATGGCGCTGGCCCTCGCAGTACGCAACCAGGAGATATCTGATTTCCCGGTGTGCAACAAGAGCTTCAACCTTTCATATTGCGGACATGATCTGTAATGAAAAGAATTTGAGATTCTTCAGGCAGGATAAAGACGTTGCGCCAGGTTTCGGAATACGATACCGATCTGTATATAACCAATTTACGGTGGAATGTTGAAGGAAATAAAGATATTGTCGGATCATGGCAAACAGTTTGTGCCTGATCTCCGGAATCAGCCGGTCTCAGAACGATTCAGGGGCAGGCCGGTCATATCCGCAGATATCACATCTGTTCAGGTCCGGAGTGCTGCGACATTATGTCCAACCGGAGCCATTGACAGCAGCAGCGGCGCCATCGATCTCGGCAGGTGCGCCTTTTGCAATGAGTGTGCCCTTGCAATGCCGGAGGTCTACCGATTTACAAATGACTACCGCATTGCTGCCGCAAGGAGGGAGAATCTCATTATCAAGCCCGGCCAGAACGGCCCGCTCAGGATAGATGATGCCTCTGTCCGAAAAGAGGTCCGCAGGCTGTTCAGAAGATCTCTTAAGCTTCGGCAGGTGTCGGCGGGGGGCGATAACTCCTGTGAGATGGAGTTAGGGGCGTCGGGAAATGTGAACTTTGATATGGGCAGGTACGGTATAGAGTTCGTCGCTTCGCCTCGTCATGCCGATGGCATTGTCATCACCGGCCCGGTATCTGAAAACATGGCGGGGGCGCTGGAGATCAGCTACGATGCAACTCCGGCACCCAAAGTCATCATCCTCGTCGGCACCGATGCAATCAGTGGCGGGCTCTTTGCCGGCAGTCCGGCTCTTAAGAGGGATTTCATTGAAAGTCACCATATTGATCTCTACGTTCCCGGCAATCCTGCCCATCCGCTGACGTTCATCAACGGGGTGATGGATCTGCTGGGCATCTGATCAGGCAACAGAATTCAGGCAATAGGCAGTAGGCAATAGTGTGACAATGATTGCCCGCGGGACTCGTAAAAACTCGCAACTCGCAACTCGCAATTCGCAATTCCTAATGCCTGTTAAACAGGTCCGTCAATGTCCTGCTCATGGCTGAAACACCGGTTGTGTATGCCGGAATGAAGTCAGGCGCGAAGTTGCTGCTGTGAAGTGCAGGGAGATTGGTTCCGTTGGCGATGCTCTCTTCATACTTAGCCCTGTTTGCACCTCCAAGCCAGAAGAGAGCAATCTTCACCTTTTCCCCGGTACGACCGTACTTGCCAAAATCCTCTGCAACGGTAGAGGGATCAACCCTTATTACATTCTCACTTCCGAGGACTGCCTCCATTGATTCGGAAACCGCGGCTACCAGGCCCGGGTCATTCTCCACCGGAGGAGTAAACTCGTTGGCAAAGGTGATCACCGGCATCATCTCCAGTGGCAGACCTGCAGCCATTGCATGACCGTTGGCAATCCTGACCAGCGCCTCTTTGATCTGCTTGTATACATCGTCGGAGAAAAACCTCAGCGTCAGCTTCATATCAACCTCTCCGGGGATGATGTTATGCTTCGTGCCGCCATGGATCGCCCCAACGGTTACCACTGCAGGATAAACCGGGTTGATTTCGCGACTGACGATGGTTTGGTAATCGAGTATGATCTTAGCCGAGAGCACTACCGGGTCAATTGTTTTATGAGGCATCGCCCCGTGTCCGCCTACTCCAAATACTTTAATGTCAGCAGAGTTTACACCTGCGAAGATGGCTCCCGGGAAATATCCGACGGTACCTGTCGGGAGATCGGGGTTCACATGGTAACAGAGAGCATAATCGGGCTTTGGGAACCGGCTGTATAGGCCGTCGGCAATCATCTGTTCCGATCCTCCGCTGACCTCTTCGGCAGGTTGGGCAACAGCCACCAGGGTGCCTTTCCATCTGCCCCTGAGGGCTGCCATCGTTTTAAGTGTACCATGCCATACGGTCATGTGCAGATCGTGGCCGCAGGCATGCATAACGGGTGTCTCAGGGCCCTGCGGTGTTGAGACTGTGACAGTGCTGGCGAATGGGAGACCGGTAGTCTCCCTGACAGGCAGCGCATCCATGTCGGTGCGTAACATTATCACTGGACCTTCGCCGTTGCAAAGAACACCGACCACTCCGTTTCCGCCTACACTTGTGGTCACTTCAAATCCCAGCTTTCCAAGGGCATCAGCCATCTTTGCTGCAGTCTTGAACTCCATCAGCGACAATTCGGGATTCTGATGAAGATCGCGGTACATCACCTCAGCTGTGGAAATTGATGACTCAACCTCTTTCTTTATCAGGTCATTAATATCCTGGCCGGAAGCCGTCATGGAAAGAACGGCAGGCAGGAGCAGAGTGTAAAACATAATGTTTTTCATTTTTAACTGTCTTGATGTATTCAAATTTACCAATATTAATATATCCGGGTCGGGTATGATGAAAAATAAGGGAGGTTCAGTTTTTAACATGGCTTTTTACTACTTTAGTTTCTTCAATGCAACATTACCCAATCATGAAAAGAAAGTTATTAATCGGAACTATTGTATTTATGGGAACACTATTACTAACCTCGTGCGGGCAGACCGGCAATAAGGCAGCCCCTGAGGAGGAATTCACCTATGAGGTTGACAGGTTCGGGGATATCAGCGTGCTCAGATACCGGCTGCCGGCCTTCGAACAGCTCACAGCCGCCGAGAAGGAGTTCATCTACTACCTCTCTGAAGCCGCGTTGTGCGGACGTGACATCCTGTGGGACCAGAACTTCAGATATAATATGGCTATCCGCAAGACCATTGAAGCTGTTATCGATACATATACCGGTGACAGGGAGAGTGCGGACTATAAGGCGTTCGTAACCTATGCCAAGAGGGTTTTCTTCGCCAACGGAATCCATCATCATTATTCGAATGACAAATTTGTGCCGGCATTTTCCGCGGACTATTTCGCTCGGCTGGTGAGCGGTTCGGATGCAGCCAGACTGCCGCTGAAAGAGGGACAGACCGCTGCTGATCTGACCGCACTGCTAACCCCTGTGCTGTTTGACCCTTCGCTTTATGCGAAAAAGGTAGACCAGACGGAAGGAGCAGATATGATCACCGCCTCGGCAAACAACTTCTATGAGGGAGTGACACAGGCAGAGGTGGAGAAGTATTACGCATCGCTTGCTGATCCGGCAGATCCCAGACCGGTTTCCTGGGGGCTGAACACGAAAGTAGTCAGGTTGGATGGCAGGGTGACTGAGATTCCGTGGAAGAGCGGAGGGATGTACGGTCAGGCCATTGATAAGATAGTCTACTGGCTGGAAAAGGCACGCGATGTTGCGCTGAGCGAAACGCAGAAGCAGGAACTTGAGCTGCTGATTCAATACTACAGGAGCGGGGATCTTAAGACATGGGACGATTACAATGTTCTCTGGGCGGGCAACACCGGTCTTTCTGTAGATTATATCAATGGTTTCATCGAGACCTACGGTGACCCGATGGGGATGAAGGCCACCTGGGAGGCTGTTGTTGATTACAAGGATACGGAAGCTTCCAAAAGAACAGGGAAGATTACTGAGAATGCGCAGTGGTTTGAGGATCACTCGCCTGTGGACTCGCAGTACAGGAAGGAAAAGGTTACCGGCGTGGCTGCCAGCGTCATCAATGTGGCGATGCTCGGTGGCGACTGCTACCCGGCCTCACCGCTGGGGATCAATCTTCCCAACTCCAACTGGATCAGGGCTGAGGCAGGTTCCAAGTCGGTTACACTTGCCAACATCACCGATGCAAAGGATATTGTGGCACGGGGAAGCGGATTCCTGCAGGAGTTTGCCTTTGATCAGGCTGAGATTGACAGGGCGGTTCAATGGGGGTCACTTTCGGATGCACTTCATACTGACATGCATGAGTGCATCGGTCATGCCAGCGGCAAGCTGGCTCCGGGTACTGATCCCAATGCCCTCAAAAACTATGCTTCGCCGCTGGAGGAGATGAGAGCCGACCTTTTTGCCCTCTACTTCATGATGGATCCGAAGATGACGGAGATCGGACTCATGACCTCTGATGAGCCGGCAAAAGCGCAGTATGAAAACTACATACGCAACGGCTTTCTGACACAGATAGTTAGGATACAGCCCGGCAAGGATATTGAGCAGGCTCATATGAGATGCCGTTCGGCCATTGCTCACTGGGTATACGAAAAAGGGAAGGCAGACAATGTAATTGAAGTGGTCAGTCGCGATGGGAAAACATATATCAGAATCAATGACTACCAGAAGCTACGCGCACTTTTCGGTGAGATGCTGAAGGAGGTTCAGAGGATCAAGTCCGAAGGTGACTTTGCCGCCGGGAAGAGCATAATAGAGAACTATGGTGTAAAGATTGACCAGGATCTGCACAGGGAGATGTTGGAGCGTTATGCAAAGCTGAATCTTGCACCATACAGCGGATTTGTCAACCCGATTATGACCCCTGTTACTGACAGTAACGGTAAGATCACTGACGTGAAGATCGAATACTGCTCTGACTACCTGGGGCAGATGATAGAGTACGGGAAGAATTACTCCTTCCTGCCGGCATGGTGAAGATTTTGGTGAAAGATACCTATTCGTAGTATTTCTTATTCATAAGTTCTGTTTTCTTGTTTTCGGAAAGCACGAGGTAGAGTAGGTAAACTGCAGTTATCACGAGCAGTGCCGGTATGCTGTATCTGATTATAACCGCCAGGTTCACCGCGTTGCCGTTGGTGACAGGCGGATTGACCGAATGGCCGACATCAATGCCAAAGATATTTTTGACGAAGAAGAGGAGGAGAAATGCGAGTACTCCTGCTGCAACGGGAGTTGTGACCCATCCGGAGGCGATACTCCCAAGTACCTTCATGTTGATGTTACTGACTCCTTTGTAAAGGCCTATACCCAGCAATGATCCCACCACCACCTGTGTGCTTGAGACAGGAACGAGAGGTATAGGAGGGAGTCCTATTTTTACCATGAATCCTGAGAGTGCTGAAGATGAGAAGATAAAGAGCACCAGCGCTTGTGACAGTACCACCACGAAGGCTGCTTCAGATGAAAGTTCGAGGAGGTTGGTCCCGACAGTCTGCATCACCTTTTTCGAGTATGTGAGCACTCCCGCAGCGATGGCTATGGCTCCCAGAAAGAAGAGTTGCTGCGCTCCGCTAAGGGTAAAGATGCCAAAGTCGACCGGCTCAAGGGGAATACTGGGGACAAAAACCCCCATTACGTTTGCAATATTGTTTGCACCAAGGCTATAGGCGCCGAAGGCTCCGACTGTCATCAGGCCTCTTCTGAGCCATGACTCATAGGTGATAAGGTGAACAGTAATTTTTCTTCTCGTGATCTTCACCAGGTGGTAGAGTCCGTAGGCAAAGAGGGCGCCCAGTACAGGGCCTGTGATCCATGTTGTTACTATCTGGGTCAGGGCGTGTCCGTCTACAGCGTTATTCGTAAAGAAGTTCCAACCAATGATTGCACCTACAATTGCCTGCGTGGTGGAGACCGGGAGGCCGGCTCTTGTCATGAAATAGACTGTCAGTCCGGCGGCCAGCGCTACTGTGAAGGCGCCTCCCATGGCGTTCACCGTACCGAGGCGTCCGAGGGTGTCGGCAGCGCCGCCGCCCTGCAGTACTGCTCCCAGTATTACGAATACAGAAGCTATCACCGCTGCCCTTGTAAATGAGACCATACGGGAGCCAACGGCAGAACCGAACACGTTGGAGGCATCGTTGGCACCGAGTGTCCATCCCAGGAAAAGTCCGCTGGTAATAAACAGGAAAATCATGATCAGAGCATTTGCCTTATGGCCATCGAGGCAAGGAGATCAGCTGCTGCCTGGGCGGAGTCGGATATGTTCTCAATATGATGGGTGATGTATCTTATATGAGCCTTCTCGGCCAGTGAGAGTTCATTCATCTCGTGAAACACCTTCTTCTTCATCTGGAAGGCAGCCTTGTCAGTCTCCCGCTCGAAGAAATAGACCCTGATGAGCTTCTCCCTGACCATGTGGGGTTCACGGAAGAAAGCCCTGGCAGCGGGCATGAGCTCCTCCGCGGCGTTGCCTGAGACCTCAGCCAGTGAGATGAAGTCGTGAGTCAGCGATGAAGGTATGTGCGGCATTTCAACATAAAACTCATTGAGTGATTTTTTCGCAGTGTCAATTATCTCATCAAGCTGCCAGAGCAGTTTGACTATTTCACTTCTCTGCTGCGGCAGTATGGAATGAACAATCATGTCATTTTCAATGCTTCGCTGAAGCCTGTCTGCCTTGCCTTCGAGGTCGTCGATCTTTGCAAGATGATTCTGGAATGCATTGTAGTCACCGTTGACGTATGCCTTTATTCCCTCCTTGAAGATCAGTATGCCTATCTCTATGGTATCAAAGAATTCGTCTATCCTGACTGTGAGTTCCCTGGTTGTTCGGGTGAATAGCGACATCTGCCGGTCTTTGTTGGTTAAGACAAATATATTAAGAAATGCGCAGTGACCTTTCAGTTCAGAAATCAATAATTCTTTCCACTTTGTGCTGCCTGAGGTAGCTCTTTATGATTACCTGTATGTCCCGATTGTCGGCGGCGGGTATGATGCAGTCATGGATAGCCGTCAGCCCGAATTCCACATCATTGACGGAGAAAAATCCGAAACCGGTATACTTGCCGTTGACAATCTTTACTGCTGACCGTTCCTCCTTTCCGCGGCCACGGTCGATAATAAAGAAATTACGCTCCCTGAAGATGAACTCATCGAGGGCCTTCAGAGCCCGCTCGTTATAGGATTTTGGATCCTCGGCGCCTGTGCAGGCACCCCGGCAAAGACCTACCTGGTGGTGAAAGCAGGCGCCGTCAGTCTCGTACATGCCACAAAGTTTCTGGCAAAGAGCGTATTCGCTGATGATCTGCTCCAGCTTTCCCCGCACCCTGTCGCGTGAGGTGAAGACCGAGAGAGGGACCTCATCGTCACTGACATTTTTGTAAAGGAACCGTATGTATCCCTTCTCATCCGTGTGACTGTAAATTCCCCAGCGAAATCCCGTTCGCCTTTGCGCCCTGTTGAATCGCGGCTTTTTGCTTTTTATCTCTGCTGACTCCATCAGCAGTGCTATCAGTTCGCTGCCTGATCGCTCCCAGGTGATGTCGGCTGTGATTGAACACATCTCCATTTCCCTTGCTGATGTGTTGTTAGAGAGGTGCGTGCTGATCCTCTGGCTCAGGTTGCGGCTCTTTCCCACGTAGATAATGTCACCATTTTCATCGTGGAAGTAGTATATACCAGGCTCCTCGGGGATATCCTTAAGCCTTTCCATCTCAAGAGCCGGATGAAGTTTCGCCGCGTGGCGGTTCTTCAGCAGGCTGCCTTTGCCGATGCTGCCGTCTTTCTTTATCAGCAGTTCCAGAAGCTTTACCGTGGCAAGAGCATCACCGGCTGCCCTGTGCCTGCCGTTAATCTCAATTCCCAGATCTTTGCACAGGTTCCCCAGGCTGTAAGATCTGTGACCCGGCAGAAGCTTCCTGCTAAGTGACACTGTGTCCAGCATCGGCCTTTTAAAGTTGAATCCCAGGTTGCTGAACTCCTGCCTGATGAAGGAGTAGTCGAATCTCGCGTTATGTGCTACAAAGACATGATCTTCAGTAAGTTCGACGATCTTACGGGCTACTTCGTAGAACCTGGGTGCTTCCTCAACCATCTCGTTGGTGATACCTGTCAATGAGGTGATGAAGTAGGGAATGTTGCGTTCCGGATTGATCAGGGTGGAGTATTCTTCGACAATTCTCTCACCGTCGTGGATATAAACGGCAATCTCTGTAATCCTCTCAAGCCTTGCGCTTCCCCCCGTTGTCTCTATGTCGATGACAGCATACATCCCTTCGGAAAAGCACTAAGATAATTACTTTTCAGGATGCGAATGATTATTTGTAATTTTGAGAGGAAGGAGGATGCATGGATTGTGTTGGCAAATATTATTTTCTCGACGGGGCAGTTCTGCCGGCAGGCATCGGTGATGAGCCGGGTACCGGGGAAGTAGCCTTTTACGAGGTGATCAGGACCCGTAGAGGGGTGCCTCTCTTTTTTCATGATCACATGCGTCGTCTCAGGGATGGCATTTCCACGAGATATGAGCTTCACGGGGATATTGCCGATGAAGTCCGATATGGACTCAATGCGCTGATCGCCTCTGAGCTTTATGAGGAGATCAATGTTCGTGTGACGGTGACATTTACCGGGCAGGATCATTCAATGCACATTTGTTACCTGCCCTCTTTCTATCCGTCTCCTGAAACAGTCAGGGAGGGGGTGCCGCTCATACTTTTTCACGCCGAACGCTTTAACCCGGGGGTAAAGATGCTAAATAAGAGGCTGCGACTCACGGTGAACGAGGAGCTTGCCCGGCGCAATGCTTATGAGGCACTGCTTGTCAACCGCGAAGGATTCATTACGGAGGGAAGCAGGTCAAATATATTCTTTATCACGGAAGACGGGGTCATTCATACGGCACCGGACGGAATGGTTCTGCCAGGGATCACCCGAAGGTATGTTATGGAGATCATCAGGAGCGAAGGGATTCCGATTGTGGCAGATGCTGTGAAGCAAGACGGGATCAGCCGTTTCAGGTCGGCATTTCTTACAGGTACCTCACCGATGGTTCTTCCTGTCAGATCCATTGAGAATCAGATCTTTAATCCGGCAAATCAGATTACCCTCAGGCTGCGGGAGTTATACTCTGCCCTGGCTGAAAACAGTATCAGAGCTTACCTTGATGGAAACGAAGCAGAATAATCTTTATATTTGCATCAAAATCAAGACCAATGGCCAGTATAAAAAGTCTTAAAAAGGATATCGATTTTCTTTTCTTCGAAGTAATTTCTGACTGTTTCATGTTCACCAGTCTTCACGAAGGGCCCAAAAAAGCCGAAGTACAGGATCTCATCGAAGAAGCTGTATCTGCCCGTAATGAGATGATTGACAGGGCTAATCACCCGGACGGAAAAGATAATCCGGCAATCGTCAAAGTCTATTATGCCACACTGAGAAAAGAACTCTTTGAGAAGGTTGACGGGTATTTTGAGAGGTTAAGTGCTATTTCCAGGCAGTAAGGCAATAGAGGGCCGAGCGTGAAAAAATGACCCACCGGGTCATTTTAGCGAAGGAGCCGGATTACAGGGCAGGCAGTAGTGAAATATGGCCATCAAGCATTGTAGATCACGAATTTCCTTGATAAGATTGGTTGTAGACCATCAAGAATTGTAAATAAATGCCACGGATCAGATAATCTGTTGGCCACAATTACTGCACCGGCCGGCATCGGTCAGCCCGATAATACGCACATTGTAACCTGTCCGGCTGATCACCATTTTCCCGCATGAAGGGCAGAAGGTATCACTGCCGCCGTCCGTTCCGGCCATGTTTCCCGTATAAACAAAATCGAGGTACTCTTGAGCTATTTCACGGAGTTTAATTATCGTTTCCGGCGGTGTTGCCGGATCACGTCTTCTGTACATCGGGAAATAGCGGCTCAGGTGAAGAGGTGCCCCTGTGCCTGCATTTTCAGCAATCCACTGAGCCTCCCACTTCATCTCCTCAACCGAGTCGTTCAGCCCGGGGAGAATCAGTGTTGTAATTTCAAGGTGCCTGCCTGAAGCAGCAATGATTCTTATAGCCTCAAGCACCGGATTGAGTGTGGCACCGGTATAATTCCGGTAGAAATCATTGCTGACCGACTTCAGGTCGATGTTGAAAGCATCAATGAATTCAGTCATCTCCTTCAGTGGTTCAGGCATGATATAGCCGTTTGAGACCAGGACGTTCTTCAGTCCCTTGCGTGAAGCGAGCCGGGCGGTTGAGGCAACATACTCATACCAGATAACCGGCTCGTTGTAGGTGTATGCAATGCCCAGATTGCCGGGGATTGATGCTGCCCTGCTGACCAGTTCTCCAGGTTCAAGCCGGGGGGAGCCTCCCGGATCGGAATTTTGTGAAATATGGTAGTTCTGGCAGAAATCACACCTGAGGTTGCATCCGTAAGAACCCGCTGAGAGGATTGAAGATCCGGGATAAAAATGATACAGCGGTTTTTTTTCAATCGGATCAATAGCATATCCGGAAATTACCCCGGCTGTAACAAGCTGCACTTCACCGTTACGGTTCTCCCTTGCCCCGCAGATTCCCCGTTTACCTGGCCGGATCAGACAGAGATGGGGACACAACAGACACCTGAGGGTGCCTTCGTTATCATGTTTTTCCCACAGATTCATTTCATTCGGCCTTTTGAACTTATAAATTTAGTGTTAATTTTGTTATGCAGCCAGCACCGGTATTAACCGGGGGTTGCGTTATTAACCGTTAAAAACCGTATCTGACAACATGAGTACACGAAGAGACTTTATCAGGAAATCAGCGATTGCTGTTGCTGCCATTCCTCTGATCAACAGCGAGGTGTTTGCTGCACCCAAAACTTCCGGGAAGACCGGGCTGGCACTTTACACGATCCGTGATGCAATGGGCAATGATCCCGCGAGTGCACTGGCTGCTGCGGCGGAGACCGGATATAACTGGGTGGAGGCAGCTGATCACCGTGACGGCAAATTTTACGGAATGCAGCCGACGGAGTTCGGAAAGCTGGTAAAGAAGAACGGTATGGTGGCGTTAAGCTCACACAGCGGAATCAATCCCGACAATTATGAGCGAATGATTGACGACGCAGCCAGTGCCGGGATGAAATACCTGATGCTTCCCTCGCTGCCCGGCGAATGGAGCAGTTCCATCGACGGATACCAGCGGGCTGCTGATTTCTTTAACAAGGCAGGGGAGCGCAGCCGGAAGGCAGGCCTTAGGTTCGGGTTTCACAACCACCAGGTGGAGTTCCTGGAGATCAACGGGAGGGTACCCTATGATATCCTGCTCAGCCTGACAGACCCGAAGCTTGTCACCTTCGAGCTGGACCTGGCGTGGATAACGGCAGCCGGCAAGGACCCGATAACTTATTTCAGGAACCATCCCGGACGTTTCGAGGTATGGCACATGAAGGATCTGACTCCTGAGAAACAGGATGCCACACTGGGCGAAGGCATCATCGACTTCAAACCAATACTTGCCGAGGCCCGGACAGCCGGAATGAAATACTGGTTCCTGGAACAGGATCACTGCCGCACTCACACCCCGATGGAGAGCATCAGGATCAGTCGCGATTATTACCTGAATAAACTGCTTAAGTAAGGTCAGAGTGCTGTAACAGCTGATCCGTTTGATGACGAGGCAACCACTGCCTCGAGGAATCTCATTCCCCTGACGTCTTCACGTATGGAGGGGTAGTCAAGCATGGAATCCTTATCTCTTCCTTCGCCACCGCCTGTCATTCCCATCCTCAGTTTCATGGTTGAGCGCCGGTTTCAGGTTTGTGGTCACCCTTTACTTCGATTTTGTTTTGCCTGCAGAATTCCTCTACAGCCTCAAGGATGGATGCGGTATGTCCGGGATAGTAAGTGCCAAGCCTCAGGTTAATCCTTCCGGTTTCAGTGATGAAGCCGATCGTCAGCGGTTTGAATTCCACAGCCTTCAGGGAGGAGGGTGTAAATATCACCGGTGGTCGGTAAAACTCCTGCCGGAGGATTATCCTGTCATCACCTATTGTAATATACCTGCGGGTGTAACCAAGTCCTGATCCAATCATCCATAAGCCGAAGAGGAGGATGAAGGCTATGCCTATCCAGGCTGATCCGGTGGAGGCCGCCGTTCCCCTTATGCTGTACATATACCATCCTGCCACAATGATGCAGGCAATGCCAAAAAATATTCTCAGAATCTTGCCTGTCCTGTTTTCCTCATGCAGGTCAATGTTATACCTGGTCTCTTTCATCTCTTTCTACGAAAGAACCAATTTACTCATTTTTGCATATAGAGGGTGCTATTTATATCATATACCGGGTTTTATTTTCCCGATGAAATATTTACTTTTAAGGATTATAAAGAACTATTAACCACCTGTAAGATGAAAGAGGACAAAAGAACAATCACAAGGCGGTCATTTGTAGGCACTACGGGTGCCGCAATAGCCGGTCTGACAATTCTGCCATCAAATGTTGTAAGCGGTCTAGGCCACCGGGCTCCAAGCGACAAGCTTAACATAGCCGGTATAGGTATCGGTGGTGTGGGTGCCACAAACCTCAGGAATGTGGCGTCGTCAGAAAATATTGTTGCACTCTGTGATGTTGACTGGGGTTACTCAAAGAGGGTCTTTGACGCTTATCCCACCGCGAAGAAATTCTGGGATTTCAGGAAGATGTACGATGAGATGGGCAAGTCTATTGATGCCGTGATCATTGCAACTGCAGACCACACTCACGCTTTATCAGCCGCCCAGGCAATGACCCTTGGCAAGCATGTTTACCTGCAGAAGCCACTTACGCACAGTGTATACGAATCGAGGCTTCTGACAAAGCTGGCCGCGAAGCACAAGGTAGCCACCTCGATGGGCAACCAGGGTTCCTCTGCCATTGGTGTGGACCTGGTTCAGGAGTGGATACAGAACAGGGAAATTGGTGAGGTGACCAAAGTTGAGGCTTTCACTGACCGTCCCATCTGGCCGCAGGGTCTTAACAGACCGTCAAAAGCAGATAAGGTGCCAAAGACTCTTGACTGGGATCTGTTCCTGGGTCCTGCTCCCGTCAGGCCATTCAATGCCATATATCATCCATGGAACTGGAGAGGCTGGTGGGATTTTGGAACGGGTGCTCTCGGCGATATGGCATGTCATATCCTGCATCCCGTATTCAAGTCTCTCAAGCTTACATACCCGACAAAAGTACAGGCCAGTTCTACACTGCTTCTGACCGACTGTGCACCCAATGCACAGACTGTGAAGTATGTCTATCCGGCGAGGACGGCGCCGGCACATTACAAGATTGATCTTCCCGAGGTAGAGGTTACATGGTATGACGGCGGTCTGCAGCCAATGAAGCCGGAGGGCTGGCCGGCAGGAAGGGATATGAATGACCAGGGCGGCGGAGTTATCTTCCACGGTACAAAGGACAAGCTCATCTGCGGCTGCTACGGGATTAATCCCTGGCTGCTTTCAGGCAGAGTGCCAAAAGCACCTGAAACCGAAAGACGTGTTGCAAATGCAACCAGCGGAGGACATGAGATGGATTGGGTACGAGCCTGCAAGGAGAGCCCTGAGAACAGGGTGATGACAAAATCTGACTTCTCCGAGGCCGGGCCATTCAATGAGATGGTTGTTATGGGAGTGCTGGCAGTCAGACTGCAGGGTCTGAACAAGACACTTGAATGGGACGGGGAAAATATGGAATTTACAAATATCAGTGATGCAGATACGATGAAGATCTGCATTGAGGATAATTTCAGCATCACCGACGGTCATCCTACCTTTGACAGGAAGTGGACTGACCCTATAAATGCGAAGCAGTTTGCTGCAGAGATGATCAAACATAACTATCGCAGCGGCTGGTCGCTACCCGAAATGCCCGCATAATTGTTAATTATCAATCAAATACCTAAAATAGAATAGATTATGAAACTGATTAAAACATTGTTTGTACTTCTTCTGGCTGTCTCGTTTGTCTCCTGCGGATCAGGAAAGGAGAAGAAGAGTGCCGAAAAGAAATCTACCGAGGCTGAGGTCTGGACTTTCCTTTTTGACGGTTCCTCTACTCAGGGTTGGCGCAACTACAACAAGACCACATTCCCTGAGCAGGGATGGGAGATAGTTGACGGAACGCTGCATTGCCAGGGCTCCGGCAAGGGTGAGGCCGGCGGTGGCGGCGGTGACATCATCTATGACAAGAAGTTTTCGAACTTCCATCTCAAGCTTGAATGGAAGATATCGGAAGGTGGCAACAGCGGTATCTTCTACCTGGGACAGGAGGGTCCGGAATATGAAACAATCTGGAGGACAGCGCCTGAGATGCAGGTCCTTGACAATGAGAAACACCCCGATGCGCAGGCAGGGAAAGACGGCAACCGTCAGGCAGGTTCACTATATGACCTGATTCCGGCTGTGCCTCAGAATGCGAAGCCGGCTGGCGAATGGAACACTGCAGAGATCAAGGTCTACAAGGGATCTGTATGGCATATCCAGAACGGTGAGACTGTTCTCGAGTACCATCTCTGGACTCCCGAGTGGAACGCTCTTGTTGCAGCCAGCAAATTCCCCGCTCTCAATCCCAACTGGGCAAATGTGGCTGCTGAAGGTTATATCGGCCTGCAGGATCACGGTGATGATGTATGGTACAGGAACATCCAGATACGGGAATTGTAATATTCACATAATGTCGGGAGATCCGGCAGATGTTTGATGTGGCGGCAGGTCTGAGACCTGCCGTTACGTTCATATATGCATGTTATGTGGTTATTGATCAGGGGGTACCTGTTATCCGGGGGGGAGGGTGCCTTTCAGGCCTATCTCCTCTGCAACATCGCGCATGCCCATTATTGTGTCGGTGATAAGGTCATTCAGATCAGTACCGAGCATGGCAGCTCCCTTCTCGATGACACTTCGGTCAACTCCTGCTGCAAAACGCTTGTCAGTCCATTTCTTCCTGACGGATCTGGCTTCCATATCCAGGATACTCCGTGATGGACGTACCAGGGCGCTGGTGTTTACAAGTCCGGTGAGCTCATCAATGGCAAACAGGGTCTTTTCGAGGAGAGTCTGAGGCTCGGTGTCGGAGCAGATCCCGTAACCATGGCTTATGACGGCTCTGATATATTCCCCGGGCCAACCTTCTTCATGAAGTATCTTTTCCGTCATTGTGCAGTGCTGTTCGGGGTACATTTCGTAATCCAGGTCATGGATAAGTCCTATAACTCCCCATTTTTCCTCATCCTCGCCGTTTTTGCGTGCCATGTATCTCATGACAGCTTCCACTGACAGTGCATGTCTGTACAGACTTTCGGACTTATTGTATTTATGGAACAATGCAAGTGCCTGTTCCCGGGTTGGGGCTGTGTTCATATTTAATGTTATTGTTTGACAATTCTCACTGTGGTGCTTTCCCCGTCTGCGGCCAGCCTGAGTGAATATACCCCGGCAGCAAGGTGGCGGCAGTCAAGCGTTATACTGTTCATTCCGGGTGACAGTTCCCTACTGGTACGCATAACAATTCTGCCTGCCGGATCAAATATCTCGATGGTAGCGCTGTTCCTGCCCTCATAATCCAACTCCAGTGTGAAACTCTCAGTGAATGGATTCGGATGAACTGACACATTCCCTTCGGGTATTTCAGGGCCGGTGCCGGAAAGGACGAAGGAGACCATCGCCGTATCATTACCCGGATAACCGTCTTCAGGCAATCTGTTGATGATATAGATGCGGTAGGGGGTATCCTTCAACAGGCTTGTTCTCTGCGTAAAGGAGACATCTATTGTATCTCCCGGGTCAATCTTCCTGTAAAAGGTCTCGTTAACCAGGTCTCCGTCATTGATTTTGTATGCCATCGGGAAACTGGTGATTGCAGTTCGGCCGAAATTGATCACCCTGCCCCTGATTGTTACATTGCCCGGCAAGGCTGAGGGCTCTGGAGCAAAAACGGTATCTATGTGCAAATCAGCATTCAGGAATGCAATATCCGGGAATGTCACCTGATCCAGCCAGGCGGCATCCATTCCACCAGAAAGCGAAACGTCCTTGGAGTAGACCCATTCGAGCAGGTGAACGCCTGGCTTGAGAACCTTCTTTCTGAGTGCCCAGGGTGTGTCACCTGAAATCTGCATGTCAACCATGCTGTCAACCCTGAAGGTGATCTGGTCATAGACAGGCTCGGAAGAGACCCTTACATAAAATGAGAGAGTATCAGCCACCGGGTTGTTGACATATATGGAAAGGATTGATTCCGACTTGTCGGGGATAGGCGCGGATCTGGCGGAGCTTACATTCTCCCACGAGGATGCAGATGTTATGATCCATGGGAAATCATCGCCTCTGATCCAGGGGAAGACATCGAACCTGCCAAATTCAAATGTCTCGCGAGTCATACCGGTGCTGAGTGACCATCTGCCTGTTGCTTCGTAGTTTCCGCAGACAAAGCTGACATCAAAGGGGATCACCCTTCCTGATCCGGAGAGGAGTGAAATGGTTGATTCAATCAGCAGGTCCTTTTCCTCGCCCGGCATTATGACACCGGTAGTGGCCTGTGGCTCCTTCAGGGTGAGCCATGTGCCGGTCGGGGTAACAGTCACAGTACCGCTGGCAGCAGAAGAGCCTTCATTTCTGACCCTTACCTTAAGGTGCAGTGTTTCTCCCGGATCAGGAAGGAAGTTCGAGTTGCCAGGAGATGAATCGTCATGAATAACTGATACGATCTTAAGCACAGGGGCGTGGAGCGTCATATCTATGCCGAACCGGAATTCCTCGCCGTTATCCTTAAGGGTGAGCATAAGAGACGCCAGTTCACCGTCCTCTACCATATCAGAGACGGTGAAACTGAATTTGCCGGAGATGATCCGTGATTCGCCAGGCAGAAGGATGCCAATGGCAGCCGTATCGGCTTCAACGGTTATCATGCCGGAGGCTGCTGCCAGACGTGCTGTCAGTTTTGAAGTGCTTACCTTACCAATATTTCTGACTGTTACCACCAGGTTAACCTGTTCCCCGTATTCAGGAACGCCGTCTCCGTTGCCTGCTGAGTCATCGAATACTATATTGCCGGCAGTAATGAACGGAGCGGCCACATCTCCGAAATGAAGTGTCTTATAATAGGGAAGCATGTTCTGTCCTGTGATGACAAGCAGGCATGAGTCCTTGATTCCTGCCGGAATCGCCAGGGATACGTTTCTGGATGGGCTTACGTGGCGCGCATCCCATAGAGTGTCGAAGTCGGATAGCGCCGCGTATGCAAATGGTTTGGCGAAGAAGCTGAGAGACGTCAGTTCCTGCGGTATCCTGTCCGGAATATCAATATCAAAGGTATCCGGTCTTCCGATCAAGGGCGAGAGTGATGGATCGCCAAGAAGAATATATGTTTCCCAGTAATACTTCTTGCGCGGGCTGGTGCTTGCCGATACCGACATGTTGCCGGAGAAATTGATCTGGCCCATTGTGTGATACCATTCTCCGGGTGGCTCGTCCCTGGTGTGAAACAGTCTGTCAAAAGCACCCATGCCGGATGTTTCGTAGGTGATGTCCGGGCCAGGTGTACCGGGACCCACTGACCAGAAGAAGTCGTCACTCCAGAAGGAGTCGTTGGTGCACCCGATGAAGCCGATGGCACCCTTGTCCGGGGTAGCAACCATAGCTGTGCCGAAACAGGAAGCAACATTTATCTGTGCTGTGCGGCATGCGTTTGCGATTACAAGCGGATACCCGTTCTCGTTGGTAAGCCCATTGACAGTTGACGTAGTGAACACAGGATCACTGAATCCCGAGGCTTCTCCGTGCCCGGTGTAGTTAAGGAAGCTGAGGCCCTTGTTGAAAACGGTTTTAAGAGAGTCATCCTTCAGGGGGGCGTCGGGATAGAGCCAGCGAATGGCATTTAGCGATGTATCCGGGCCTAGATAGTTGTTATAGAGGTATGAGACCTGTCCATTCATGTACAGCTCGAAGCCGGGAGCATTTCCGGCCGTTGCAAGGGCTCCGGACCAGAATTTGTTATCCGGATCGTATCTGAATGTCTCATATTCAATGATTTTCTCAATCATGCCCTTCATTTTGACAGTGTCGCTGGCAGGCAGCCTCCCGATGAAGAGATCGGGTATGTAATCACCCTCTCCGTCAAACTCACCGTAGTAGAGATCAGAGACATTTGTTGTCTCCCGGGAGGTCGGAATAATAGACGGATCACCTGCAATAAGGAGGTAATGCACGGGTATTCCCTGTGACTCCAGGTTAAAGTAAATTTCTGAAATGTTCTTTTTCAGATACTTATAGACCGTATCGACAGGGCCTGAACCCTTGTATATAATTGTTGTTTCAATGCCTTTCAGCCTTTTCCACCTTGTCAGGGGTTCCAGTTGCTTCCTGAAAACAGAATCGGTGACCACGATCATGTGTACGGGCCGGTCTGAATATCCCGGTACATAGGTATCCGAGGAGAAAATGCCCTTGATTGATCCGGGGTCGCTCTCCTCTTCTCCCTTTGTGGAAGAAGGTTTGTAGCTAATTGAGATATTCAGGGAGGTTATCAGGTCAACATATCTGCCGCGAGGGTTATAGAAGGCAGAATAGACCGCTACGCCTGCCAGTTTCCTGCCTCTGAAGGTTCCTTCATGTGTCACTGCAACAGTGTCATGGCGGAGGATATCTGCTGAATTATATGCCTTCCTGTCCTTGATGGTTATCCTGTCATCCTGAGGCTCATTCTTGGTCCTGGCGGGCTGGGACGGAAAAATCTCAGCATCAGGATAGGAGTGATCCGCGAGTCTTATCCTTTCCGAGGTGACATCCGAAAGAGTGACTGTAAGTTCCATACCTTCCGGAATTTCTACCAGCCAGCTGTAAACCGGCAGCTCAGGTTTCCCGGTTTCTGATGTCAGGTGGTGTCCCGGAAGGGTCATTCTGAGATAGCGGCCGGAAGGATCAGTGATGTTCAGGAAGCGTGGATTGCCTGACCGGTAGCTGATTTCAGAGGGTGCACGAAGCGATCTTCCTCCGGGCTGTTCCCCTGATGACCTTCCGGCATACGGCTGTGATTCTGCTTCGGGCAGGTTTAACAGCATCAAGGCTGCTGCAAGCATTGCAAATGCCCTCTGATTTACCCTCATAACCTGAATATGCGAAGCCAAGATAGTTAAAATTACCTCAAATTATATGCCTGGACCCGTTCCTGCCGTTATATAAATTGAATTCGTATATTTAACCTATAATACAGGGAAATGTTCAGGGTATGAAGAAGGGGCTTCAGCTTGCAGTCTTCCTTTTGTTTTATTCATTGTCAATTAGTTCGCAGATCAACAGGTATGGCACTCCATTGATCAGTGTCGCTGATGCTGCCCAAACCGGGGGAGGACTTAAAAGCCAGTGTATTGCAATGGACGGCAGGGGAGTCATGTACTTCGGGAGCGAAAACGAAGGCATATTAACCTATGACGGATCTTCATGGAACATAATTGCCACTCCCGGCACCGGAAAGATTAATGCTATTACTGCAGATACACGCGGGGTTGTTTTTGCAGGTGGGGAAACCGATTTTGGATTCCTCCGGCCAGATCCTCCCGGAAGGCTTGTCTGGTACTCGCTCGCAGAATTGATCATTGACACTGCCTCTGCAGGTGTCAGGAACCCGATAACCTCAGTTGTTGCTGATTCCAATGCTGTCTTTTTCACAGATGGAAAGAGACTATACAGACTTGCATCGGCTGCTGACTCTGTCTCTGTGACCGACATGGAAAGGGATTTCGGCATCAGTTCGGTATCGGCCATGTTTTTTTTTGATAACAGAATCTTCATTGCGGACAACAGAAAGGGCCTTTTTGTCAGCGAAGGTGTCACAATTGAAAGGATACCGGGAGGTGAGAAGGCTGCAGGAAGCCGGTTTGTCAGGATGCTGCCTTATGACAGGGACAACCTGATCATTGCTGCAGCAGGCAAAGGTCTGATGCTGTTTAACATAAGAACCGGGACACTCACTGAAGAGTTCGGCGACAAACGTGCTGTGCCGGCTCTCAGAAACGGGTTGCTTACAGACCTGGCTATTCTTCCGGGTAATATGATTGCTGCAGGTCTTGGTGCACGGGGCGGGATTTACATCTTCAGCCATGAGGGAGAACTTCTGCAGCATGTCTCTGAACAGACCACCGATGTCAGGGAAGCTTCGGTTACAGCCTTATACTGCGATCATACATCTAACGCACAGCTCTGGTTTTGCACCTCCGGATATATAAACAGGGCCTATGTCTCCCTTCCTGCAGGCGAGTTCGGGGGTGCGGCGGGAATTGAATCGTTGCCCGGCACTCTTACGGGGTTTGCTGATTCCGTTTTCGTTGCAGCAGAGAACGGACTCTACAAGAGCTTTACAGACCGGACGGGCGTGAGACGGTTCAGGCGGATCAGAAGTCAGGGTTCGCAGGTAAGGGACCTGGTTACTGTTGACCCTGGTGACGGGACAGTGCTTCTGTGTGCAACACCCAACGGCCTTCTTCAGATTGACGGGGAGGGGGATGCTACACGCTTTCTCAGCCGCGTGTCACTTACAAAACTCAGGGCTGACAATGATGACCCAACCAGGATAGTTGCAGGATCTGATGATGGAACGATCAGAATTCTCCGTTATGACGACGATGCATGGAGAGTCACCCACACATCTGGCAGCGCTTTAAAGGGCAGGATTACCGGGGTTGAACAGTCTGCCCCCGGTGAATGGTGGTTTTTGACGGCAGCCCCTGTGTCAATCGTACGCATGCACTGTGAACAAAATGATACTACCTTAATTAATTACGGACGGAATAATGGTATTGAGAGTGATACAATCAGCAGCATCACACTGATTGACAACAGGCTCTACCTTTGCACGGGTCAGGGCATCTATCGTTACAACTGGCAGGATGACGCCTTTGAGAAGGACCGGGATCTGGCCGGTGAAAACTTTGACAATGCAAGCATAACCATGCTGTTCAGGACACCGGAAGGAGAGACGGTAGTGTCTGGTTATGACACCCGTAACTTTGACGCCCTGGTGACTACTACCAGGCAGGGGCATGTGGTATTCAGGCGCCAGTTTAACTTTCTTCCTGACGTCGCAACGACAGACATTGCCTGGATTGACGGATCGGTGTGGCTTGCCAAGGGGCGAAGCGTGTACGTCATGGACAAATCGAAACTCGCTTTCAGGTACGGAAATTTCAATACGGTCTTTACAAGAATCATCTCCGGAAACAATAAGATACTGATGGACGGAATCTTTTACACGGAGACTCCGGAAGGCAACAGGATTCCTTCATCAATACAGCCGGAAGAGCCGGTAGTACGGCTCAGACACAGGGACAACAGCATTTCTTTTGCGTGGACAACCACTGCTACCGTTGAGGAATGGCAGACTGAGTACAGGTACAGGCTTGAGGGTTTTGATAATGAGTGGTCTGGCTGGGAGCGCAGGCGCGGAAGAGATTACACTAACCTGCCGGCCGGTGATTATGTTTTTACTTTAAAGACCAGGACAATAACCGGTCCTGAAGGCGAGGACCAGAGATATTCATTTACAGTGTGGAAACCCTGGTATTTGTCTGCTGTGGCAAAGCTTGTATACCTTATTCTGACTTCCTGGATACTGTTTATACTCATAAGGTATTTTGCCAGACGCCTCAGGCTTAAGAACCAGAGGTTGGAGAGTCTTCTCAGTCAGAGGAATGCAGCCACGGCACGAGGCAGGAATGAGATGGCAGGGCTGGAGAAGTATGCGGGGCTGATTCAGCAGTCTATGCAGCCTTCTGCTGCGAGACTTGCCCGGGCGTTTCCCAACAGCTTCGTGCTGAACCGTCCCATGAGGAGTGTCAGCGGTGACTTCATCTGGGTAATGAACAGGGGCGACAGGACGCTGATAGCAGTAGGCGATTGCACAGGGCATGGGGTCCCCTCATCACTCAGAACGGCGTTGGCTCTCTCCTTCCTGGATGAAACGGGCCTCAGGAGTGATGGCATGAGTACTTCGGCCATTATCAGGGAGTTCCGTAAAAAGCTGAATGACGCTTTTCGGGCACTGCCGGAATCAGAGATTCAGCAGGAGGGTATTGAAATATCGATGCTGGCTATTGACCGCACAAGCAAGACCGTGCAGTTTTCAGGTGTTGCATCACAGTGCTTCAGGGTACGGGAGATGAGTGACCAGGAGCTTGCCAGGTGGGAAAACGGGGAATTCAAGCCCAATGCAGGTACCATGGTCAGTGGCAAACACCTTCTGGAGACTGTCTACGGCGACAGGATACCGCTCGACGCACATCCGGGATCAGAGCATGAGTTTACACAGCACACATGGAAACTCGAAAGAGAGTCATTCTACTATCTCTTCACTGACGGATATGCTGACCAGTTTAACGGTGTCACCGGCAGGAAGTTCATGAAAAAGAATATGCGAAGGCTGATACTCGATATCCGTAATTATCCGATGTCAAGGCAGAAGGAGATCCTTACTGAGCGACTGGAAAGCTGGATGGGCAATTCACCGCAGACAGATGATATAATAGTTGCCGGCTTAAGGATTGAGTAACTGGCCTGTCCCGAATAGGTGATGCATGGTCAGCTGACGAAGCGGTCTTCAAGTATGCGTTTGAGGATGGATTCAACGGCGTGATCCACGTGGCCGGGAAGGGAGGAATGCTGATAGTAATCAGCGGGCCGGGACTGGACAAGACCGCGCTTGCGAAGAGTTATATTACGCGGATGCTGGAACGTTGACAGCAGCCGGTAATCAGAATCATATAAAAAAGAGGTGTCCCTGAGAGACACCTCTTTTTTATTCTGTGTGGTCCGCTTATTTAAGCTGGAAGCTGATGGGTACGCTGTACCAGACGTTCACGGGTTTACCACCCTGTTTGCCCGGTTTCCACAGCGGAAGCATCTTGATGACCCTGATGGCCTCCTCATCGAGGGACGGGTCAACGCCCCTGACGATTGAAACCTGGTCAACGGTTCCCTTGTAGGTCACGCAGAAGCGGAGAATCACCTTGCCCTGGATGTTGTTTTCCTTGGCAAGCTCGGGATACTTGATGTTGTCATAGATAAATTTGAAGAGCTCAACATCCCCTCCAGGGAATGAAGGCATCTCCTCTACAACAACGAACACTTCCTGCGGGGCCTCTTCCTGCACTTCTTCCTGTACCTGTTCGATCACCTCCACAACCTCTTCGTCAATAACAGTCTCGGCCACGTCGTCAGCGGTCATAAACTGGGTTGCTTCTTCAGGTTTGATTGAATCAACAATCACAGGAGCCACATATTTCACCACTGTCTGCTGTTCGGACGGGGGTGGGGGTGGCGGTGGTGGAGGAGGAGCGGCTTCTTCCTGGTTGATGTCATTGGCCATCTCGGCTATAACCTCGTTGGCGTCCCTCTGCTTTACCTGCGCAATATTCTTGGCCTTGATATAAGGAACTATTGCGGCTGTCAGAACTATCAGAATGCCAACTATCATTGACAAGACCATAGTCCTGGAATATTTCCTGCGGATCTCGTAGGCGCCGTATTCCTTATTCCTGCCTTCGAATACTATGTCATCGAAGCTTGGGTAACGTTTTTTTGCATTTGCCATGGCGTATCCTCCTATTGGGCTGAACCGGTACCGGAAGCTGCCGCCCTGTTGATGGCGTCAACAACCAGTTTCTCTTCAACCCAGTCTATGTCAGTGACTATATAACGGGCAATACCCACAATAGACATCTCATCAATAATATCAACAAAGTTCTTGTATTTTGATGTCTTGTAGGCTTTTATAAGAACGATAGGCCCTGTATCATCATCTTTTTTCAGCTGGCTGATGGCGTTCCGCATGGAGTCCTGCCTGATATTGATCTTGCCTGAGATAACATCTTTCTCAAACTGGTCAATCTTGCGGAACAGAGCCCTGTTCCTTTCAAGCAGCACCTGGCGTATGCCTTGGGCGCTGAAATCGGTTTCCTGCAACTGGGTCACTTCCGGGTCGGCTTTGCCGGGGTACCAGTAGACCTTGTCATCGGGACCGAGGATGATATTGAGAGTACGGCTGTCAGCAATTTTCGGAGGTTCAACTTTTTCATCCTTCTTGATTTTCTCAGGAAGAACGATTTCCATGACCTTCGGTTTACTGAAAGCTGCTGTGAGCATAAAGAACGTGATGAGCAGACTCATGAGGTCCACCATCGGCGTCATATCCACATGGGCGTCACCTTTTTTTGGTTTTTTCTTACCGCCCCTGCTTTTTTCCTCTACTTGTATCTCTGCCATCTCTATTCAGTTATTTCTTCGTCAACAACTTCAACTGCCCTGAGGTTTGTGATCAGGTTAAACCTGCTCACATTCTTATCCTGCAGTATATCAAGTACTTCCTTAACGACAGGGAATTCAACGTCAGCATCACCCTTTATCAGTGTCTGGACTGCAGGGTTGATCTGGCGGGCAAAGAGAATCCATAGTGCGAGCTGGTTGTCTACAGAGTCAATAGGGACACCTTTTTCGAGTGCGATCTTTTCATCTGTGTCCTTAAGGGCAAGGTAAGCTTTCATATCCTGAATCGGCACACCGACGGATGTTCCTGTTCTCTCAAAAAGGCGAAGTTCATCTTCCGTAAACTCGATGTTGTAGCGCTTGCCCATTTCGGCAAGAATCTTGGGACGGAATTTAAGAATTGTGTCCGGACCATTGTCAACATTGAAGAATATGCGGTTGTCTTTCGCTATGAGAACTGTCATTACGTTGGCATCCATCATAGGTTTTTCCGATACAGAAAAAGGTGTATCAACAGGAGCCGATTCCTGGGGCCTGAATGTTGCTGTCAGAATAAAGAATGTGAGCAGCAGTGTAAACAGGTCCACCATCGGCGTCATGTCGATTCGTGGAGACTTGGTTCCTAATTTAATCTTTGGCATCTTTTAAATCCTTTCTTTTTTTGACCAAAAGAATAAATTCGGTGGACTATTTTCTTATTGATGCGGCGAAGGTCTGAGTCAGACTGAAGCCTGCCTCATCGATTTTGGAGACGTAACCGTCGATCCTGGATGAGAACATGTTAAAGAAGATAATAGCCAGGGTTGAGCCTGTGATACCGAATGCGGTATTTACAAGAGCTTCTGAGATACCGGTTGAGAGTGCGAGGGCATCAGGTGCACCTGACTGAGCCAGGGCGGCGAATGCACGGATCATACCGATAACTGTTCCGATAAGACCGATAAGCACTGAGATGGAAGCAATTGTTGAGAGCATGACCATGTTTCTTGAGAGAGTCGGAAGCTCAAGTGCTGTTGCCTCTTCAATAGCCTGCTTCATCGATGTGATCTTCTGATCTTTCTCCAGTTCCTTGTCATTTTCAAGAACACGGTAGCGTGACAGCCCTGCCTTCATAACGTTGGCAAGTGAACCCTTTTGCTTGTCGCATGCAACGATAGCATCTTCAATCCTGTCCTGGTAAAGCATTTCCTGAATATTGGAAACAAATGCATTGAGCCTCTGTTTGCCCTGCACTCTTGAAAGAGTGATCCATCTTTCGACTGTGTAGATAAGCAGTGTGATAACAATCGTGATAAGGATAGGCACAATAACACCACCCTTATACATAAGGCCGAGGAGGTTACCCTGCAGAGGATGGCCCTTTGGGTTTCCGCCTTCAAAGTTAACCGGGTTCCCCAGAACATTGGTAAAAATCAAATATGCAACAATAAATGCAAGAATGATTGCTAGAGGTGCAAAAAGCGACTGCCATACACCGCTGGACGACTTGGTTGTTTTACTCATTTTAGTATTCTTTAGTTGGTTAAAGTAAACAGTTGGCAAAAATAATTATTCTCAAGTTCTTTTACAATAGTAAAAACGAAATACCTCAATTTAACTCTTCTTGAATCTGAGTGAGTTACTTCTCCAGTGTGGCGTTGTAAGTCCTTCTTTTAGAAACGGGTACTTCAATTGATCTGTATCCCTTGGCGCTGATGACAAGTGTCTCGGATGCCTCCGGCATAACAAACTTATATTCACCCCTGGCGTTGGTCCATGCTTCAGCCGCGGTGTCCTTTACCCTGACTGATGCGCCGGGGATAGGTTCACCCGATGAATCGGAAATGACGCCGGTGATCTCATTCGGATGTGCCTTGGGCAGAGCGCTTCTCTGAAGCTGTGCAATGTATTGTATGGCTGACTTGGCAGCTTCATTGCCCGGATCAATTGCCAGGATCTTATTGTTTTCCTCAGTTGCCTTGGCATAGTCACCCATGGTCATGTACATGGTACTGAGCGAGCTGTGAGCCCTGATCCGGTAATCGGGAGAGAGATTCATCATCCTGTTATAGTAGGCTTTTGCTTCTTCATATTTTTTGCTCTGCAGGGCTTCGTAACCCAGGTAACGGAGGGCATCATAGATTTCCCTGACGTTCTTAACAGAGTCAACTGCTGCCTTATTCAACAGCGCCTGGAATCTCGGCTTGGCAAGCCCCAGTTCGGAGTCGGGATCTTTTGCGGAGGCAATGTTGGCCATCCACAGATATCCCTGGAGATTGTCGGGGTATTTGGCAATCATTTTCGTGAAGACTGCATCGGCCTTGTCAAATGCCTTATCCTGATAGAAGGCACGTCCCACCTGTATATAGTCATTCTCACTGTCTCTTCCCTTCTCAAGAAGATGAGACCAGGTTGAGGCAGCATCGGCATAGAAATGAGCACCATACTGGACAGTTCCTTTCTCATAGACGAGGTTAAGGTCTTCCTCTTCTCCGAAACTGATTGCGTTGTCATAAGCCTTGAAGGCTGCGGCAAGTTCGGTCTCGGCCTGTTCGATCTGTGCACGGGCTGCTTCAACTTTGGCCTGAAGTGCGTCAATGTCTGCCTTGGCTTTTTCTTTTGCCGGACTCTTGAGTGCCGGGTATTTTGCCTTGAGGGTGCTCAGTTCGCCGGCATCATTGTCGGCTTCGATGACCAGCTTCGCGAAGTTCTGGTTCTTCCTTGCAAGAATCCTTGCATAGTATACCCAGTCTTTCTTGATTATACGGTCAGCATCAAGGTTGGCAAAAAGCCTGTCCATGTACTGTTTGGCAAGTTCAAAATTACCCTCTTCGTATGCAGAGTAACCTGCAATACGGTTCATATAGGTCCTGGAGTTGTCAACAGCGAAGATCTCCTCAACATTCTTGATTACTTCGTCATACTCCTTGGCATAGAAGAGTGCGTTGACATACCTGATCTTGGCCGGGATGTTGCCCTGCGTCAGCTCGAGGTATTTCTCGAAATATTTCTTGGAATCATTGAACCGTCCGGCCATGGAGTAAAGCTGTCCCAGTTCCCTGTAGGCGGGAGCATAGTTCTGGTCAAGTGCAATTGCCTGCTCATAGTAGGGGATGGCAGCCATCAGGTTGCGGCCCTTGACATAGATGCTTCCGATCTTCATGTTGGCAGCAGGTGACTGGAGGTCCCAGTCCTGTGCAAGGTTGTAGTTCTTGATGGCTTTTGAACCGTCATTCACAAGGATGTAAATGTCACCGGCAATGATATAGACCTCACTGTTCCTCGGGTCTATCGTAAGGGCTTCCCTGATGAAGGGAAGTGCCTTGCTGGTGTCAACCTGCTCAAAACGGATATATGACTCGGCAATCTTGGCCAGTGCATATGCGTATGGCTTGGGCTCCTTGATCTTTGTAACCTTCTTGTATGGGGGAAGAAGGCTTTTGGCCTTGACCCTCATCTCTTCCGCCTTTGCTTCCTCGGCGTTCAGCGAAGCAACCTTTGCAAGACCGATATAGTTGAGAGGATCAGCTGCATTTGCGGAAACTCCCTTGTTGAAAATATCGGCTGCCTCCTTTGTCGCAATATTCAGCGAGTTGGAGATGGTGTCTGCAAAATAGTTCAGCAGCGTGTTCTCTCCATAGTGGAAATAGATAGCGCTGTTGGCAGGCTCTTTCTGAATAAGTTGCTGGAACAGTGCCTCTGCCTTATCATACTGTTCATTTTTTGTGAAGGTCCTCGCCTCATCGAGGGTCTGAGCCTTGAGCCCCGTGCCTAAGACCATGCAAAATACCGCTGCGGGCAGCAACGCGAGTTTAAAGCTTCTATTAATCATCGTTATCAAGTTTAGTTACTCATTTTTTGTCTGTATAATTCTGATCGGCATTGTTGCCGGAACAAGACCCGATTTCAGTATAATCCTTTGTCCCTTTTCTCCTGCTACGAAACTTACAAATCCCGAGCCAAGCCCTGAAAAAGACTCTCTTGAATGCATATATACTTCGCGCACAAAGGGATATGATTTATCATAGATGTGTCCCTGCAATGGCAGGAAGTAGGAGGATCGGTCAAGGTAGGGTTGTGATACAGCTGCCACTTTAATCTGGTTTAACATTTTAAAGGTGAGTGGGTCATCTTCGTCGCTGATCCAGTTGACACTGACTATTCCTATTGCTCCGGGGCTCTGTGATACGTAACTGATCACCTCCGGATTGCTTTTGACGGCATAGAAGTTTGAACTGAGTTCATCAGGCAGATCGAAGAGTTCCCTGAAGTACCTGATGTTTCCTGACCGGACATTATCGAATACGATATTGATCTGGCCCAGCCTTGAGGCAGGGTTTATCTGTTTCCAGTCGGTTACCGTCCCGGTGAAAATATTCTTCACGTTCTCATATGTCAGAAGCGAATCGGCATTGCTCTTGTGGAGCACCAGGGCGATTGCGTCATATGCCACCACGGTGCTGCGTACCACTGTCTGCAGGTCAAGCAAAACCTGTCTCTGCTCATCGGTAGGTATCCAGGAAGATGCGATTGTTTTTACCGAATCATTCAGGAAAAATGCAATAAGCTCGTTTTCAGGTTGATATATCGGAGTAATCTTTGCATAGTTGTAGAGGGCGGTGAAAGTATCAATTTCCGCCTCTATTATTGGTTCGAAAGATTCATCCGCAGCAATTCTGATATTGCCTGAGGTTGGTGTTTCCTTCAGGGTTGCGGTTCCCTTGTTCCTGCATCCTGCACTGGCAACGAAAAATAAGACCAGGAAAATTCCCGGAACGGCTGTAATCAGATATTTTACCTTCTTCATCGTCTTTGTGCTTTTCAACTAGCTATGAGCCACAATATTAATCATTATCTCTTTATCTTGTTTTTGAAATCACGGTAAAATTTCCATTTCTTTCAAAAGAGATGTTTCAAAGCATGTGCCAAACATATATGACCGTCGGGTAGTTCCTGTACCCCGGTCTGGTGCAGGATAATTATTCATCCTTCTCTTTACCGAAAAAACTGTCCCTGATTTTTTCATAGGAGAGGAACACCCTGTAGAGGGCATATATGAACAGCGGAACGGCCAGCACGATTCTCAGAGCCTTGTCAATATCAAAAAGATCTGTTGTCAGGAGAAAGAGTGCCAGGCCGAAATAAAAGAAAACCATTACTGTTCCGAAGATCGCAAAGACCTTGTCATACATTTTATTGCTGTTCATTGTAATCAGGTTAACCGGACAAATATATTATTTATATCTTTTTTTGTTACTGAAATATTTTAATTATTGTCAAAAAAAAGAGAGCCGTTTTAGCGGCTCTCCCTTATTCCGGAATGAGTTCCGGTTATTTTGTTGCGTTTTCGAGTCTCTTCATGAGAGTGAAGATAAAGGTTGCGGCTACAAGGCAGCAGGCAATGAAAACAAGCCATAACTGCCACAGTTCTATTTTGTCATAGAGTTTTCCGGGTACGCTGAGAAGTTTGTTTCCGACCGCGGTGGCGAGCAGCCAGCCGCCCTGCATAAGTCCCTGGAACCTTGATGGTGCCACCTTTGATACAAATGATAACCCCATCGGGCTTAGAAAGAGTTCGGCCACTGTCAGTATAAGGTATGTACCTATCAGCCAGTAGGGAGTAACCCTCATGGTGTCAGAAACAGGTGAACCTGCCAGTTCCGGCTGTGACGGAAGTGAAAGAGACGAAAGGAACATCACTATAAAACCGACAGCTGCAATTATCATCCCGAATCCGATCTTTTTAGGGGTGGAGGGTTCGATATTCTTTTTATTGAGCCATGCGAATAATCCCATTACAGGAAAGGTCAGCGAAACAACAAACAGGGGGTTGAAGCTCTGGAAGACCTCCGGAGCTATCGGATTCATATCGTTTATCCTTGTAAGCCAGAAATAGCCAAAAATCAGGGCAGATGCAAACAGGGCACCACCAATGAGTCTTGTCCTTACAGGGCTTGTTTTTTTGACCAGAAGCACCAGGCCCAGCACTGAAAATACCACAGCCAGCAATGAAGGCAGGGTGAAGAAGATGTAAGTCAGACGGCCAACTTCCTTTACAGTGTAATCACGTGCGAACCAGGTGAGTGTAAGGCCGTTCTGATGGAATGACATCCAGAAGAAGATTACAACGAAGAAAACCATTATAAGAGCAGAAACCCTGCTCATTTCTTCTCTCTTTGCACTCACAAGTATCCATACCACAAAACCTGCAAAGAGTCCGTAGGCGAGGGCATCCTTGTAATTTACCAGGAAGGAAAGAGCAAATGCGGTAAGACCCATTGCCAGAGCTGCGCCAATGAGCGCCCATGGCTTGAATTCCATTTTCGGGCCGGCAGATTCCTTTGCAACTTTCTCCTTATTCGGAAGCAGTTTCTTGAAGGTGACGAATACAATCAGCGAAATTACCATTGCCCCGGCAGCAATTGCAAAGGCATAGTTGTAACCCTTTGAAAAGACTTCCAGGTAGCTGCTTGCAAATGCTCCAAGATCCGTTACGGGTCCTGCAATACTTGCCTTGTCAGCCAGTTGCTGGAAGGTGGAAGTGTCTGTCAATGTATTGTTGATATACTGGTGACACAGCGAAGGCAGGCTTCCGTCATGCAGAAATCCGTTTGTCTTCAGCCACCAGTTCCTGATACCAGTTGCTGCATATGGAGCAAAAACTGCACCTATGTTTATCCCCATGTAGAAAATCATGAAGGCCGAATCCCTCAGTTTTGAATACTTGGGGTCATCATACATCTGTCCTACAACAGCCTGCAGGTTCCCCTTGAAAAGGCCATTTCCGAATGCGATAGTGAACAGGGCTATCACTGTGAGAGTCAGTGACATGCCGGGAACAGCCATGAAGACGTAGCCGCCGAACATAATTATAATGCCGGCAAGTATCACAGTCTTGTATTTGCTTGTGGCATCTGCCAGGATACCCCCGAACAGTGCGAGGGCATAAATGGCAAAATAAAACCAGCTGTATATCTCGGAGGAATTTTCGGCAGACAGGCCGTATCTCGCCTGCAGAAAAAGGACCAGTATTGCCATCATGGTGTAAAAGCCGAACCTTTCTCCCATGTTGGCGAAGAAGGCAACAATGAGGCCCTTTGGATGATTTTTGAGCATAGTTTTCTGTATTAGTTGGTTTAATTTGTTCTGATGGTGACAAATATATTAATCTTTTTAATTTGCAGACATGCATTATATCTTTGGCCAGATAATTTTGCATTGACTGAATTTTTACATTTGTATACTCAGTTTAAGCTGTATAGTATGAAGATATTCACATCCGCCGGGATACGGGAGATTGATGCTGCCACCGTTCGTCTGGAGCCTGTGACGCCGGCAGGGCTCATGGAGCGGGCAGCCACAGTTCTCTTCCAGCGAGTAAAGGATCTGGTGGCGCCGGAGAGGAAGATAAGCGTGTTTGCAGGACCGGGAAACAACGGCGGCGACGGGCTGGTTCTTGCCAGGCTGATGCGTGAGGACGGATATGCTGTAAAGGTTTATGTTGTTGAGACGGGGTCTGCCCGAAGCAGTGAGTTTACCCTCAATGCAAGCCGTCTCGAGAGCTGTGGCATCAGGCCGTTTTTCCTCGCTGATGCCGGCCAGTTTCCGGTAATAGGCAGGGATGAAGTAATCATTGATGCAATCTTTGGCTCCGGCCTCAGGAGACCTCCTTCAGGAGTGGCTGCAGAGGTTATAAGGCGAATCAACGGAACCGGTGCCTTTATCCTGTCAGTGGATGTGCCGTCGGGGCTCTTCTGCGAGGATAATTCATCCGCGGACTGTGATGCCATCGTAAAGGCGACAAGGACAATCACCTTCCAGTTTCCGAAGCTGGCATTCATGTTTGCCGGCAACGGAATTTTCACGGGCAACTGGGAGGTTGTCGATATCGGGCTTCATTCGGGCACCATATCGGAAACGGATACACCCTATCATTATATTGTTCGGGAGAGTATCAGGCCATTGCTGAAGATCAGGGGCAAATTTGACCACAAGGGCACCTTCGGCCATGCTCTGCTCGTTGCCGGCAGCTACGGGAAGGCTGGCGCCGCAACCCTTTCTGCCGGCGCTGCACTTCGTACCGGCGCAGGTCTTGTCACGGTCCATACGCCATCATCCGCAGTACTGGCCCTTCAGGCTGCCCTCCCGGAGGCAATGGTATCCCCTGATCCGGGCAGCAGCAATGTGACAACCCTTCCGGACCTGGCACTGTATGACGCCATCGGGGCAGGACCCGGACTGGGTACTGATCCTGACACTGCCTCGGTCCTGAAGAACCTTCTCGATAGATCGACTGTGCCGGTGGTGCTTGACGCCGACGCACTGAATATACTGTCACAGCACAGGGAATGGCTTGACCTGCTCTCTCCGCGCACAATCCTTACTCCTCATCCCGGAGAGTTCCGCAGGCTGACGGGAACGGACAGCAGCGACTTCCGCCTGCTGGAGGAACAACGGACCTTCGCAGCAAGACACAGGTGTGTAGTAGTGCTTAAAGGCGCCCATACTTCCGTTGCACTGCCAGACGGGACGGTCTACTTCAACAGCACGGGTAACCCGGGAATGGCAACAGGAGGCAGCGGGGACGTGCTTACAGGAATGATAACATCACTGCTTGCACAGGGATATGACCCGGCAGATGCAGCCATAACCGGAGTATACCTGCACGGTCTCTCCGGCGACATCGCCCTGCGTATCCATTCTGAGGAATCGGTTATCGCGGGAGATATACTCATGAATATCGGACGTGCGTTCCGTGAGACGCACTTTAATAATTTCAGTGTTTATCTTTAATGGTTGAAATGGGAAAAAGGATTGCTTTCATATTGCCTGCTCTTGCCGTCCTGGCAGCAGGCTGTTCGGTTATAGGGGGGAAAAGCCCCGGAGATATTACCGTAATGCCTCTGGGTGACGAGGTGAGGGTAACGGATGGAAGCCTGGTCTATGCCCTCCCGTTAACGGTTTTCGAGATAGATATTATCGCTGAAAAACGTGTCGATATACCCGGACCGTATGCCCGTTATGCCGATGAGATGATCGGGCTTGACAATGTCGTTGTCTCTGAGAAGGAGTCGTGGCGGCTGGCGGACGTGAGCCTGAACACTGTGGAGGAGCTTGATCCTTCTCAGTTATATGTCATTCAGGGGACCACGCTTATGCAGACGAATATGTTTGCTCTCAGGAAAAGCGGACTGGTGCTTGATATCAACCCGGACCGGTATGACCGCACCGTGTCAAGCAATATACATGAGGATGCCGCCCTGACAGGCCCGCTGTTTCCTGACAGGGGAGCACATGAGTATGCATCAGCAAAGACTGACACGGCTTACCGTATTGTCAGGGCTGACACAGCTTTCATCAGGGTGCCTTACCTGGTTCAGAAACAAGAGGGTATGACAGTGGAAGAGGAAGCCAGGGAGGCCGCCGACAGGCTGCTTGAACTCCGTGAAGGGAGGCATATGATCCTGACCGGTGAGACGAATATCTTTCCGCAGGATGGCGCCGCCATCAATGAAATCAACAGGCTGGAGAGGGAATATACTGCTCTCTTTGCCGGTAAGTCATGGACGGAGAGGCGCCACTATCGCATCTGGATAACTCCTGAGCCTGAAATGGCCAACAGGATGACAACAATCTTCACCTTTTCAGAGTTAACCGGAATAAGTACATCGGCAGAAGGTGCCGGAGCGCCGGTACAGATGGAAATTATCCCTTCCGGCAAGACCGGTAACTTAAACATGGTGGAAAGGCCGGTCAGCGGGCAGAAGGGTAAGGCAACAGGAGACAGGCTTTTTTACCGCATCCCGGATGTGGCGGAGATAACTTTCTCAATGAATGGGGAGGAGCTCTGCAAGGCGCGTAAGCTGATTTACCAGTTTGGCAGCAAGCTCGCATTACCTGCAAACTTCATAATTGGAAAATAGATGTGCCGGTGGGGAGTGACCTCCCCTGACATTCATTTTTCACTGATCAGATCAAGGAATGCCTTTTCCCTCCTTGAGATATGGTATTTCCCGGCTATCCTTTCCCGCGCCCTGAGAGCCATCTGCTGCAGCTTCTCCGGTGAGGTGGAAAGGATCTCTTCAACCCTCCCGTACAAATAATCCCTGTCCGCGCTTACGGCAATAAATCCTGAATCGCCGATGATTTCAGGGATAGCACCCACAGCAGACCCCACGGGTACACAGTGGCAGAGCATAGCCTCGCACAGGGCATTGGGGAATCCTTCAGATACAGAGAGCTGAAGGACAAACCTGCTTTCGGCGAGAAGGCCTATAAACTCTTCCCTCGGGTGGAATGGATAAACTGCCAGGTTGGGAGGAAGCGGAGAGAGCTGCTCCGCCACGGCTCCTGATACACCAACAATAGTGAAGCTGCAGTTACCGAATCGCCTTGCGAGATCAATAACCAGGTCTACTCCCTTGACACGTACCCGCATCATATTATTGACAGGGGCTACGGCTATGAAACTGTTTTCCTTGCTCAGGCCGGGGTCAACCCTGAAGAAATCCGGATCGAATCCGTTGTGTATGACTCTCCATGGGGTTTTAAGACGGGGGAAGAAGTATTTGATACCCTGCTTCGGATAGTCAGGATTCGCCAGGTAGGTGTAGTCTGCCAGAATCAGGGACTGATCCACGGGCAGCAATTCTGTGCAGAGCTGAAACGACCATCTGATAAAGGTTCGCATTACCGGTTTCCTGAGGCTGCCGTAGCTGAGGGAGGGAAAAGAGACGCAGTCGGTTCCTCCGGGTATAATATAAACAGGTGTACGGGTGATTTTTCCTGCTATTGCCGGAAGGAGTGACCAGTAGCCTCCGAACATGACGAAAATGGCCCTGGTTCCGCGCAGGTTCCGGTAAAGGAAGATTAACTGCTTCAGGAAGTTCAACGGTGTCATCCCCTTTGACTTCCAGTCGTGGCAAGGGGTCACCACGGTATAGCTTCGGGATAGAAACGTGAGGTCTTTTTCAATAAAGGCCGATCTCTCAGGGTAAATGTAGAGTATCTTCCCGTTCATCCGTTATTGTTAAATCCCGGAGAGCATAAAGCGAGTCCGGGCTATCAGCTTTCGTGTGATAATCACCCTTTTTGGAAGGGGAGACAGTGTGACGTCTTTCTTCTTTCTGAGGGTGATCACGGCATAGTCATTTTCCCTGTCAAATAGAGGGTAGGAGACATAGTTCACCAGTACAAGTCCGCTGGCTGCAGCATCACTCAGAAGAGTGTCTGCCTCCACTGCCTGATCTATTATCTGAAGCTGGTCCGGCGAGTTTTTCCTCAGGTAATCAATAGCTCTCGGGTGGGGAATGTGAATAAATATCAGCGAATTGTCATGCATGTGGTCTGACAGCATGCGGAAAAGGCCCCTGTGCTGACTTTCAGGGATGTGTTCAAGGACATCGGGGAGAATAATGAAGTCGAAGAGGCCGGGGTGGTCAAAATCGGTCATGTCTGATACCATGAACATGACGTTGTGAGCATTTGCCAGCCTTTTTCTGGCTATTTCAACCGAACGGGGACTGATATCAACAGCAATAACCTCACCCTTGCGGAGGTATTTTGCAAGCAATCCCGTAAGTGTGCCTATGCCGCATCCAATCTCAAGGACGCGGCTGCGCCGGGTTAGTCCTGCCTCTGCCAGGAATCCCATTATTCTGTAGTGCCGTAGATTAACGCTGGTTTTTTCCTGCTGACCGGCAAATCCGTCGTACCAGGTACCTATCTCTTCGCGGGTTTCCATTCTTTTTCAGACAGTAGGCAATAGGCAACAGGCAGTAGGAAATGTTTACTGGGCTTTACCCGTGAAGGTTTTAAGAAAATCCTCGTAACTCTGTTTCTGCCAGCTGGTTCCGGCGAAATAGTTCAGCATGGGTTCTATCTGGGCCGGGGTCTTGTATCCTGATACCGGAGTAATCAGTTCGCTGCCGGCGGTAAGAAAGACCACCGTGGGGTATCCGAGCTTCCCCTGCAGCAGTGCGTATGCCAGCTGATGAGTTTTCCCGAGGCTTCCGTCATTAACGAATTTCCTTCCCTGGAAGGTTACCGGCTCCTTGCCTTCAGCATCGAATTTGACGGCATAGTATTTTGTGTTGAGTATCTCTGCAATAACGGGATGGGAAAAGGTGTCCTTGTCGAGTTTTTTGCACCATCCGCACCAGTCGGTATATGCATCTACAAATATGGGTCTGGGGCTTTTCTGCGCCAGGGCGACAGCCTCCTCAATTGAATGCCATTTCACCGGGGCACTCTGGGCCGATGCCAGCAGTGCCGGAATTGCAAGCAACAATATAATTATCAGTCTCTTCATATCAGTTTTTAATTATAAACGGTTCAACGGTTTAATAATTGGTGCACAAATTTAATGATTAACATCAATAACCAAAATTATGCCACAAAGTTCAGGTCGCATGTTTTTTGACTCAGATATTGGAATGATTTTTTTATACATTTACACACCTTGTAATTAACTAACTCATTCACTGCCGATGGAAAAATTAAGAAAGACCCTTGCTGACTCCAAGACTGCAAGATGGACTGCCCTGGGAGTTGTAGCGTTCACCATGTTATGCGGTTACTTCCTGACCGATGCCATGGCACCTTTGAAACCCATGCTGGAGCAACAGCTTGGATGGAGCAGCGAAGATTACGGTCTGTTCACCAGCGCTTATGGCTGGTTCAACGTATTCCTCCTTATGCTGATAATCGGAGGGATTATCCTTGATAAGATGGGTGTCCGTTTCACCGGGAAGATGGCAACCATGCTGATGGTTGCCGGTACCGCCATCAAGTTCTGGGCTGTTTCAACAGATATGTTTGCTGGCCAGTCGTGGCACTTCCTGTTCTGGGATGCCAACCCCCAGGTCTTCATTGCCGGTCTCGGTTATGCGATATTCGGGGTCGGGGTTGAAACCGCCGGAATCACCGTCTCCAAGATCATCGTCAAGTGGTTCAGGGGCAAGGAACTTGCCCTGGCAATGGGACTCGAGATGGCAACAGCAAGGCTTGGCACCACTCTTGCCCTTGCCGGATCAGCTCCGCTGGCCAAGGCCCTGGGCCACGTATCAATGCCCATCCTGGTTGCGCTCATATTACTCTGCATTGGCCTGATAGCCTTTTTTATCTACTGCGGCATGGACAAAAAGCTTGATGCCTCTATTGCACTGTCCAAAGAAGGTCTTCCACAGGAGGTGGAAGAGAGTTTCAGATTGAAGGATATATTGTTTATTATTAAAAACAAGGGCTGGTGGTACATCGCAATCCTCTGCGTGCTATTCTATTCAGCCGTCTTCCCGTTCCTGAAATATGCTTCGGACCTTATGGTCAATAAGTTCGGAATTGATCCCGCAACGGCGGGACTGATCCCTTCTGTACTGCCTTTCGGAACCATCCTGCTCACCCCGCTTTTCGGAAACCTTTACGACAGAAAAGGGAAGGGGGCGACCATAATGATAATCGGAGCTCTGCTCCTGATTTTTGTCCATGCCATGTTTGCTATCCCGGCGCTCGATAAACCATGGATGGCATTCTTCCTTACAATTATTCTTGGTATTGGATTTTCCCTTGTGCCTTCGGCCATGTGGCCATCTGTTCCCAAGATCATACCTGACAAGCAGCTGGGAACAGCCTATGCGCTTATTTTTTGGGTGCAGAACTGGGGCCTTATGGGTGTTCCGTACCTTATCGGATACGTCCTTGACAAGTATTGCATCACCGGTACTTACATGCTTGAAGGTGTACCGGTACCAAGTTATGATTACAAGTATCCCATGATGATATTCACTGCCCTCGGAGTCGTAGCATTGCTCTTCGGGTTCCTTCTGAAGGCAGAAGATAAAAAGAAGGGTTATGGCCTTGAGATGCCAAACATTGTAAAAGAATAATCAATACCAGATAGTTATGAGTGAGATAACAAAACTTGAACCGAAGCTTCTGTGGAAGTATTTCTATGAAATAACACAGATCCCGCGTCCCTCCAAGAAGGAGCACAGGATGACGGAGTACATGCAAAAGTTCGGTAAAGAGCATGGTCTTGAGACCATAGTCGACAAAACCGGCAACGTGATCATCCGCAAGCCTGCCACCAAGGGCATGGAGAACCGCAAGGGCATTATCCTTCAGGGTCATCTTGACATGGTTCCCCAAAAAAACTCTGACAGGAAGTTTGACTTCGAGAAGGATCCTATCGAGACCTGGATTGACCAGGGATGGGTAAAGGCAAAAGGAACCACCCTTGGTGCCGATAACGGCATGGGTGTAGCTGCTGCCATGGCAGTTCTTACCGATCCCAAAGTGGCTCACGGTCCCATCGAGGCCCTCTTTACCGTTGATGAGGAGACCGGCATGACCGGCGCCAAGAACCTGAAGAAGGGATTGCTCAAGGGTGAAATATTGGTAAATATGGACTCGGAGGACGAAGGTGAACTGTATGTAGGATGTGCCGGCGGCATAGACGTAGGTGCTACCCGCAGCTACAAGCAGGAGAAGACTCCGGCAGGAGTGACGGCATACAAACTGAGCCTCAAGGGTCTCAGGGGAGGCCATTCAGGACTCGATATTCATCTTGGAAAGGCTAATGCCAATAAACTGATGTTCAGGTTCTTCCAGCAGGCTGAGCACGACTTCGGAATGCGTATCGCCGAGTACGCCGGCGGTGACCTCCGCAATGCCATCCCTCGAGAATCCTTCGCTACGATAATTGTTCCCACGATAAAGAAAGCTCAGTTTGAGAAGTTCATGAAGGGTTATGAGAAGATGTACAGGGCCGAGTTCAAGGAGGTTGACCCGGATATCAAGCTCATGTTCAGGGAAACCGAGGCTCCTGCCAGGGTTATGAATGAGGCTGACCAGTACCGCATTATACGTGGTGTATACGTCTGTCCCAATGGTGTTCAGAGGATGAGTGCCAGCATGCCGGGTGTTGTTGAGACATCCAATAACCTCTCCATTGTCAGGATCGGCAACGGTAAGTTTGAATCCTTCTGTCTGTGCAGGAGCTCGGTTGAGACAGCGAAGGAAGCCACTGCTTGGAAGATTGCCGCCGGATTTCAGCTGGCAGGCTGCGAGGTGGAGCTGTCAGGGAGCTATCCGGGATGGAAGCCCAACATGGATAGCGCCATCCTGGTGACGATGAAGGATACCTATAACAAGCTCTACGGCAAGGTGCCCGAGATAAAGGCCATTCATGCCGGCCTTGAGTGCGGTATTATCATGGGACCCTATCCAAAGCTGGACGCGATAAGCTTCGGCCCGACAATCCGCTACCCGCACAGTCCGGATGAGAAGGTTGAGATTGAATCAGTAGGCAAGTTCTGGAACTTCCTGACAGCCACGCTGAAGAACGCCCCTAAGGCGTAGGGGAAGCTGAGCCTGCCATGCAGGTTATAGAACAAGGAGGGGATCCCTGACCGGGGTCTCCTCTGTTTCATTACGGACCGGTAAGGTTATCTGACGGTTATCTCTGCCAGGATATCATCCTTCATTACATTCTGTCCGGCTTTCACCCCTATCCGGGCAACGGTGCCGCTGACAACCGACTGTATCTCGTTCTGCATCTTCATCGCCTCCAGGATCACGAGGGCCTCACCCCGAACCACTTCAGCCCCCTCGCGCACAAGCACATCAACAATCTTCCCAGGCATGGGTGCACCCACCACCAGGGTCGTTTTTCCCGATTTTCCTGTTCCGAGAACCTTTTTGCGCTGCATGGAGACAGGTGTCTCTACAGTGAAGGTGTGGCTTATATCATTGAAGAGTATCTCGTACCTGTTTTGCTTTGTGCGCACAATCTCCACGGGGTAGCGTCTGTTCTTCCACAGGATGTGCACCCCGTACTTTTCATCCTCGCGCAGTTCAACAGTATAATTTCTTCCGTTCACCCTGATTACGTTCTTCAGGGGCAGGCTGAATGAAAATTTGTGTCCCTCGCCGGAGAGAGCGTATAATTTTTTTATTGCTGGTCTTTCAGGTGTCATATCCCGGTCTTAAAACTGTGTAAGTCTCTTTCTAAGCAGCCAGGGGGTGAGTTCCCTGCTCTGATCAAAGCTGATTTCCACCTTCTTTTCGGTTAAATTCTCCTCCGCGAAGAGCTTGGTGGCTATCCATGCCGCTATGGTTTCTTCGTATTCGCTGTTGGTGTGGAACTTGTCCAGGTCCTTTTCGATGAAGGCGGTGGTGAAGGTACCGGCCTGGAAGAGAGGGTTGCGCATCAGCATCCTGAAGAAGGGGAGGGTTGTCTTTGTCCCCTTGATCCATATCTTATCCAGGGCGAGCTTGGTATTTATGACCGCCTCATGGCGGTTGCTGCCCGTCACTATCAGTTTGGCAATCATTGAATCATATGATGCCACTATTGATGATCCGGGTCTCACGCCTGTGTCAACCCTGATGCCCGGCCCTTCAGGAAAGTTGATTTTTTCAATTCTTCCCGGCGCAGGGGCGAAGCCGGCCTGCACATCCTCGGCATTGATTCGGCACTCGATGGCCCAGCCGTTCAGCCTGACATCTTCCTGTCTGATTGTCAGCTCTTCGCCAGATGCGATGCGTATCTGCTGTTCGATAAGATCAATGCCGGTGATCATCTCCGTCACCGGATGCTCCACCTGTATCCGGGTGTTCATCTCCATGAAATAGAAATTACTGTCAGAGTCAAGCAGGAACTCCACGGTGCCTGCTGAGTAATAACCCACTGCCATGGCTATCCTGACGGCAGTCTCACCCATGGTTGCCCTGAGCTTTTCATCGAGTGCAGGGGAGGGGGCCTCCTCCAGCAGCTTCTGGTGCTTGCGCTGTATGGAGCACTCCCTCTCTCCGAGGTGGATGATGTTGCCACGCGTATCACCCAGAATCTGGAACTCAATATGTTTGGGGTTCTCGATATACTTCTCGATGAAGACGCTGGGGTCGTTAAAGGCCTTCTCGGCCTCCCTGCTGGCGAGAATGAACATTTTTTCCATCTCTGACTCCTGTCTCACGATGCGCATGCCGCGGCCGCCTCCGCCGGAGACTGCCTTGATGATGACCGGGTAACCAATCCTGGCTGCCTGCCTGACAGCTTCGTCCTCATTGGCGACACTGCCGGCTGAACCCATGGCCATGGGTATTTTATGGCGCAGAGCGATCTGGCGGGCGACGGGCTTGTTACCCATCTTGTAGATGGCGTCAGGAGAGGGGCCGATAAAGGTGATGCCGTGATCACGGCACTTCTCGGCGAAATATGCGTTTTCAGCCAGGAATCCGTAGCCGGGATGGAGTGCATCGCACTTCGTCTTAAGTGCAATGCCAATCAGCTTCTCGATGTCTAGGAAGACAGGGATCTCTGCCAACTCGTCATCCTCCTCATGGATGATGTCTGCAAAGGTGTGATACATGGCATCGGGTTCAACCTGGGTCCGGACGGCGACGCATTCGATTCCCATTGTCCGTGCCGTGCGCATGATCCTGACGGCTATCTCGCCGCGGTTTGCGATTAATATGCGGGTGATTCTGGTCATATGCTTTGTCTGGTTGTTGTGTACCTGAAAGGGAAAATTTGCGCGTAGCGCATAAAGAATTGTATATACACGGTGACCGGGAACAAAAGGGTGGGTGGGT
>DFYY01000023.1 GCA_002383485.1 Bacteroidales bacterium UBA4070
GGAGACTTCTTGTTATACGCAAAACGACATCAGGTAAAGAAGCTGTTGACATAAAGTATTCATTTACAAATGCAAATCTGGATCAGTATGAACCGGAAGGTTTGGCATACATGCAAGCTGAGAGCTATTTTATAGAGCACAGCATAAAAGAATCCAAACATATCCTTGGACTGGATCAGTACCAGACAAGAAAATGGTTGGCCTGGCAGCACCAGATTGCTTTGAACTTTTTAGTTTCGTCATTCATCCTGAAGGAGAAGCTTGAGTTATTTGAGGAAATGCCCTTACTTTCAGCAAGAGATGTCAAAGAAATGGTAGTTCGTGAGTTGTATCAACAAATGACACAGGATCAGATGATGGATAGAATTAACCGGCGGCATGCCATCAGACAAGAGGATATTAACCGCCATTACAAGATGAAATCTAATCTGTCAAAGTAGAATTAATATGCCCAAAATAATCCAAAACTATAATCCCGATTGGGGAATAATAAGATTAGATGAGAATAAAAATGTAAAACTTGAATTGGTACGAGAAACTAAAGGTAATATTGATACGAACCTTCTACAATTCAGGAATGAAAAACGGAAGATCGATTGTGCTAACAAACACTTCAAGGCAATTGGGATAGACTATCGAACAGTAGATGATAAGGTTCCTAATTATTGGGAACCAGCGAACTAAAGGTAATTATGGGTAAGAATACTTTATATAAAACAAAGCTTGGTAAATACTTAATCGGAGATTCTGTTGAACTGATCAATAAGAAACTGATTAAATCACATATGAATAAGGTGAACTTGATTATTACCTCTCCTCCATTTCCGTTAAATCAGAAGAAACGATATGGCAATAAAAATGGAGAAGAGTATAAAGAATGGTTCATCAAGCTGGCACCTCTCTTCTCTGAGCTTCTCACACCTGACGGCTCTATTGTAATTGAACTTGGAAATGCATGGGAAGCGGGGAAACCTATTCAATCAGTACTTCACTTAGAATCTTTACTTGGCTTTCTTAAACACCCAGAAGCTGATTTAAATCTTTGCCAGGAACTTATTTGTTATAATCCTTCAAGGTTACCTTCTCCTGCACAATGGGTTACAATTGAAAGGTCAAGAACAATTGACAGCTATACACATGTTTGGTGGATGGCAAAATCAATTAATCCTAAGGCTGATAACTCAAAAGTACAAAGACCTTATAGTAAAAGCATGCTGGCTCTCCTTAAACGGGGGAAATACAATTCTGGTAGGAGACCTTCTGATCATGTTGTGAGTAAAGAATCTTTTCTTACTGATCACCATGGAAGTATTATGCCAAATTTCATCGAACTGGATAAGATGGAGGAGAATAAGGAATGGAGACTGCCAGAGAATGTTATTCGCCTTTCAAATACAAACTCAAATGACTCATTTCTGAGGATATGTAGGGAAAAGAAGATTACTCCCCATCCAGCAAGGATGAATCCAGGTCTTGTAGCCTTTTTCATTGAGTTCCTGACCAATCCCGGTGATCTTGTGTTTGATCCATTCGCCGGGACAAATACAACTGGTTATGTGAGTGAGTTAATGGGACGTAATTGGTTAAGTGTTGAAGCAGAAGAGGAGTATGGGAAACAAGCCATAATCAGGTTTGAAGCCCAAGACATTAAAGTAAATTCAAAAAAATAAACCGATATTACCATGTCAATCGAATCTCAAATTAAAGAATTAGCAAGTATTGATATACTTAAGAAAGGACCAAAAGAAGAACTCTTTATTGGCAGGCCATTTAGTATGGCTTATGATAAGACAAACATTCTGATTTCAGATTTTTGGAAAAACAGAGTTGGAGGTATACCCCAAGGAGCATTCCTTTTAGCTTTTTATGATAACGAAGAAAATGTTGAGGAAGCTCTTTTGTTACGAGCACTTGGACCTACCAAACTTCCAACAGATACTGATGTAATAAGTTCAATGATTGAATATTATAAGGATGACCTTAAAACTTCCGGAGTAAGTAATCAACTTGATCAATTTACAAGATACGAATTCAGTTTTTCTGGATTGGAGTGCCGTATTCTTGGTACGTTTTATAGAACAAAAGATGCTGATGGAAAATCCAAGATCGAATATGGGGCTGACGTGGAAAATTTCTATTCTGCCCATAACTACAAAGTATATAAAGCTACCTCAGATGTGTTAATGTATATTTCAAATCAGCGAGATTCTGAAATTCCAGCCGGTAATGAGAATGAATTTGAGTTAGGAAATGTCCGTTATAGCTCCAGCCGAAGGTTCCAGGATGCTATAAGTGAGAACGTTCCTGTATATATTAATCCAAAAGATTTACTTGGAAAAAGGACTGCACTATTTGGGATGACCAGAACAGGAAAATCTAATACAGTTAAGAAAATAATTGAAGCGACTGTTCAAATTTCTGGGAAAGCACCATTTAAACTTGATCACAAATTTGCAAACATTCAAGAAAAACTGGAACCTTTCACCAAGGTGGGTTCTCCAAAATTTCCGGTAGGCCAAATTATCTTTGACATAAATGGAGAATATGCAAATCCAAATATGCAAGATGAAGGCACAGCTATTTACGAACTCTTTTCTGACCAGGTTACAAGGTACAGTGTACTTGAAAAAGAAGGTTTTCAGGTAATGAAAGTGAACTTTTATGCACAAGTTGAAGCTGGCTTTGAATTGATGTGTAGTTTCTTGAATGAAATGCCAGGTGATTATATCAGAAGTTTTACTGCTGTTGATATTATTGAACCAGAAGATCCAGAAGACAGAAGTGCCAGGACGAGATGGGAGAGAAAAAAAGCGGCCTATCTATGTTGTCTTTTTGCTGCAGGTTTTGTGCCACCTGAAGGTTTTACGGTTCGTTTCCAAGGGAATGCAGAACTAAATGCAATGGTTACTGAAAATGGCTCTATTGATCCGGCCAGAGGCATTTCTCTTCAAAATGCAGTCACTTGGTGGACAGCGATCTGGGATAACTATAATGATGACTATTTTACCCGTTATCAAAGAGGGCACGGGCATGAATGGGCAGATGAAGATTTGAAGTCAATTCTTGCTTTTCTAACAAGAAAGAAGACTCCAGGCGGAGCAGCAAATGTAAGTGGATACAGAAAGCTTCGAGGAATTCTTAATTTACATACTAATGCCACCGATCAATCATTTGAAGTTGAAATAATCAACCAGTTGAGATTAGGTCGCATAATCATTGTAGACTTGTCTCAGGGGGATCCAATAGTTCAGAATCTCTACTCCGAAAGGATATGTCGAAAGATTTTTAGTGATTCAATGGCGAGGTTTATTGCAAATGAATCGAATAACTTCATACAATTCTATTTCGAAGAGGCTCACAACCTCTTTCCCAAAAAAGACGACAAAGATTTAAGTCAAATTTATAACAGAATAGCAAAAGAGGGAGCGAAACTCAATCTGGGAATGATTTATGCAACTCAAGAAGTAAGTTCAATAAGTGGCAATATTCTGAAAAATACTCAAAACTGGTTCATTGCTCACCTGAATAATGATGATGAGATAAAGGAGCTTCGTAAGTATTACGATTTCAGCGATTTTGCAGATGCATTAATACGTTTTAGTGCTAAGAACGATAAGGGGTTTGTAAGAATGAAAACATATTCTAATCCTTTTGTCGTTCCTGTACAAATCAAAAGATTCCTAGCAAAAAAAGAGTAAAAGATGGGTTATGTAAGCAGATATGGGCGAAAACCCCAGGAACAGGCAAGCAAGTCATCACATATTCATATCATAAACGATGAAAATGTGAAGGTCTTTTTAAATAGCTGTAATCTTCCAAAATCTGAGGATCAAATTTTAATAGATACCAAGTATATTTTAGAACTTGAACCTCCCAAAGAAAATAGAATTAATATAATTATTGCAGTTGATGGCGGGTATACGGAAGTACCAGTAAATAAGTCATTCCCATCTTCTACAATTGCATTTTTTCAGTATGGTGCTCTCCTATTAAAGATAAGTGATCTGGAGGAAATGTCTGAATCTCCATTTATTTCACCCGAAGCAATTGCAAGACTGAAAGAATTGCAGAGGCTTAAGCTTGTTTTGCCAACAAAGAATGTATCTGTTAAAAATTCTGCATCATTGACAGAATCAGTAAGATTAACAATTTATAATTTCTTCCAACATGAGGAAGATAAAGGAGAGAAAATGATAGAAACTCTTCACTGGTTCCTTTTTCAAAAATATGGGGCAGAAAAAACCGAGTACTATCTTGCAAATTGTCCAATTTGCAAAAATCCAAACCTCAAAATAAAACAATCTGAAGTTAAAGAAGATTACACATTTCGCTGTCCAAAATGCTATGCTAAACTCTACTTAACTGATGCATTCAGATTTCATGAAGTTGTTGATGATGAGATTGGGGCTGGAGGAATGCTTGGTTACCTCACAAACCTTGTTGAGCAATTCATTATCATTCACACAATAAAAGTTATTCTAAAACATAAACCGGATTTAATAAAGCAAACCCTATTTATCAAAGATGGACCACTTGCTTTTTTTGGTCAGACAGCAAATATGCATGATCCAATGAGAGAATTGATTCGATTCTTGGTATCAAAACATGATATCAATCTGGTGGGACTTGAAAAAAGCGGTGCATTTGTGGAACATGCAGATGAGATTAGAGGGAAATTAAAACCAGGTCAAGTTCTATTATTAAGCAATAAACATATTTATAAATATATTCTGCCTGGTGACCCTGATAACCCAGAACCTTATGCAAGTTCATCTTATTATAGCAGCAAAATGATTTTCAAATCTAAAGATGAAAAAATCTATGTAATAACTATTCCAACACTTGACAAGCGGGTTGTAATGGATCCAAAACCAAAGGACTTTCATAATATTAATCAAATCCTTTTCAATGTTGAAAAGTTGCGATGCGATATGTATGATAATTCTCTGTTACCAATTGCCGTTGTGAATAAGCTTGTTTCACTCTCAAATCATCCTAGCGCCGTTTTACTAGAGAAGTTTGCAAAGGCATCAATATAGACCATAGTTGGAGAAACCTTTGTCCTGCCGATTATTAGCTCAGGAAAACCGGCTCGCAAGTCCGTACCGACATTTGTTGCTTATATTTAACATGGCAAAGTCATCCTGCCTAATTTGGGGTTTGCTGAGAAAATCAGATTAAGCAATAATTCAACCTGTGATTTCTGCTTTGATTGGTGATCCAGATGTAAAATAAGTGAGCCAAACGGGCTGTATCATATAGGAGACCTTCAACCATGGAAGTATTTTGATTATTCCGGACAAACTGTACCACCTGTTCCGGAGCAAAGTATACCACTCTTACAGGGTTGTATTTATATATTTTCTAAGTGTATCGGCCCTCTCTTTCCTGTGAAATACCTCACCCAGCAGAGTAAGGGTCTCGTACAGTTTTTCCTTCCGCTCCCCAAAATCACCGTATTCAAGGAGCATTACCGGACGCCGCGTCAGGCGCTGGAGCCTGTCAGCCTCAGCCGGTGACATGAAGGTTGCCAGTATCAGGTCAGGAGCTGCAACTGTAAGCAGCTCTGTATCATAGTTGTTACCAGCCCCAATCACCGGGAGATCCCTGAGGTGCGGGTTTGCAAAGAGATAGAGTACATTGCGCCGCTGTTCGCTCCCTTCTATGTGGCTGACGAGGTCTGTGACCTTCATATAGCTGAGAAGCCTCATGGTACCTGACTTTAAGGCTATAACAGTTCTAACTGTATCAGGAATGGTGATGCGACGCCCGGCACTGTCGGTAATGATGCGTCCTTCACTGGCCTGCCCGTGTGAGCCACATGACATTAACGCTGAAAGAAACAGCGGCAAAAAGCATCTGATCATCCGGTGCATGATAGCATGTATCCGGGGTCTGCCGGCAACTCCTCCGGATCTCTCACTTATGAAAGGCATGTCATTTACCCGCGACATGTTCCTCCTCCGGTGTTAACCTGGTCATAGTCACCCGCGCAAAAAGTACTCCCCTGACACTGCGCAGTCTGTCAGTCAGGTTGGTCAGATCGTTGGCCCTGCCCCTGACAGCCACAAGCTCAAGGCATTGGTTATGATCAACAGGCAGGTGCAGAGTAGACATAATCAGCGAGCCATGTTCATGACGTATTGCTGCAAGCTGATCAATCACTCCCTTTCTGCGCTGATCATAGAGAATTGTCACCGAGCCTGCAACCTCATTGCTGCAGTGCCACTTCTTCTCGGCAAGACTGTTGGTTATCAGGTGCCTGATAGCCTGCGACCTGTTGGAGAAGAGATTCTCCCCGGCAAAATGATCGAGTATTTCAAGGAGTTCCTTTTCAAGGGAAACTCCAAAACGTATAACAGGCATCGTGTTACTATTTTCTAAAAAAGTATTACCAGTCACAAATATAGGAAACTCTTCCCTCGTAGCGGGAAAAGGGTTGTTAATTAAGAATAAAAAGTGGCTGGTATTGCACCGGGGCCGGTTTCCTAATGCCCAGGCGAAGCCTTACGCGGGTTTATTCTCACCGTTTGACCCGTGCGTTTCCTTCAAAAACGCTCCAGACCATCTCCTCATCGGCAGGCTGGGCATAGTCTGTGAGGAATGTTGTTGCCAGGGCGCCGCTGGCCCAGCCAAACTCAACCCACCTGGCAGGCTCCCATCCCTTAAGTATACCGTAGAGCAGACCGCCGACAAAGCCGTCGCCACCACCGATGCGGTCAAGAACGTGGATCTCGCGGGGCTCAATCATGTGCCAGTTGCCGCTCTCCCACATGATGGCTCCCCAGAGATGTGCATCAACACTCAGCACCTGCCGCAGCGTAGTGGCAAAGACCGATGCTCCCGGATATTCTTTCCTGACATTGTCAATCATCCCCTTGAAGCTTTCCATCTTGGATCCGATATCCTTCCCTCCTGCTTCAGGACCTTCGATGCCCAGGCATAGCTGGAAATCCTCCTCGTTGCCTACGAGTATGTCAGCCACCGAAGCTATCTCGCGGAAGATGCCGGAGAGCTCCTTCTCCCGGCCCTTCCAGAAAGAGGCACGGTAGTTGAGATCAAAGGATATCCGTGTGCCGTGCTTCTTCGCCTCGCGTGCAAGCTCCAGGCAGAAAGCGCTGGTCTCGTGCGACAGGGCTCCTATGAGTCCCGAGAGGTGAACAATCTGTACCCCCTCCTTCCCGAAGATACGGTCCAGATCAAAATCCTTGACATTCAGGGTGCGTCCCACCTCACCCGCACGGTCGTTGTGTACCCTCGGGCCGCGGGAACCGTATCCCATGTCCGCAATGTTGAACTGGTGCCGGTAACCCCACGGATCGCCCTGCGCAACATCCCTGCCCTCGTATGTCATGTAACGGCTGGCGAGATTGCTTTTTATAAACTGTGCAATCGGGCTGCCCTTGACAAAAGTTGTGAGCACCTTTACCGGCAACCCGAGATAGCTGGCTATGCTTGCCACGTTTGTCTCTGCGCTGGTGGCCTGCATGAAAAAAGTATCGCTCGCGTGAACAGGCTGGTGGTTCACCGGTGTTATCCTTACCCCCATGCTCGTAGGAACCAGCAGGGATATGGCACAATCTTTCTTTAGCTCAATTCTCATGTTCTGTCTTATTTGTTTTGTTCCTGGTACCTGTGCTACATTGACATAACAGGTGCCGATTTGGTAAAATTATCAATTTTATCCGGTCAGAATTCATATATTCAACCGCAAATATGATAAGCTATGAGAAATGCATTCTTCAATCTGACTGCAGTAATGATTATTAATTTAATGATCACACCTAATATGCTCAAAGCACAGGATATAGCATTGCCGGCACCGTCCAGAAAGGGCGGCAAACCGTTAATGGAGGCCCTTGATGCAAGGGGCTCAGCAAGGGAATTCTCGGAAAGGGATCTTACCAATCAGCAGCTCTCAGATATTCTCTGGGCAGCCTGGGGCATCAATCGCGAGGCAGACGGCAAGCGCACCGCTCCGTCATCGCACAACCGGCAGGAGATGGATGTTTATGTGACCTTGAAGAGCGGGCTCTACATTTACGATGCTGCGGGAAACACTCTGAAACAGGTGCATGACAGGGATATACGAGCCCTGACAGGCACTCAGGATTTCCCCGCCACGGCGCCGGTCAATCTTATTTATGTTGCAGACCTAACCAAAAGGGGCCTTAGGGAAGGGCAGCAGGTCACGGACACCGATCAGCTGTCTTCATGGGCCAACACCGGCTTCATGGCACAGAATGTATACCTCTGGTGCGCCTCGGAAGGGATGTCATGCGTCATAAGAGCCATGGTTCCACGCAACACGCTGGCACCGGAGATGGGACTGAGGCCGCTGCAGGTGATAATACTTGCACAGACGGTCGGGTTCCCGGCTGAGGAATAACAGGATCATCATCATCACGGCTGCCTCTCACGTGTATGATGGCCGGCATCTGGCCGGCAGACCTGTTATTCCGTTATTCCGAACACCCTTCGAAGCTCACTGATATCCTGGCCGCTGACAGGTTTGACTGAGCCCAGAGACTGTCCGGTGATCAGTGACCTGGCGGTCATCTCTGCCACCTCGAGGCGGTCGAATGCCTGGAGAAGGCTTTCTCCGGTCACCAATACCGAATCATTGCTTATCAGTACAGCCGGGGAGCCTGCAGCAAGTTTTCCGAAGATCTCCTCATTGTCCGGCGCAAGTGCCGCTGAGGAAACTACCGGCATCTCCCGCAGCAAGAGCCAGCTCTCCGGAATTATCCTTACGTCAATCTCCCTTCCTGTCACCGCGAAGGCCATCAGGTTAGGCGGCTGGGCCATGATCACCGCTTTTACGGAAGGAAACCTGCGATAGATCTCAGACATCAGCCATTCATTTTCCGTGCAGCCGTTCCTGCCTGTCCCGGTTTCGCCGCCAGCAATAGTGCTGTTGCCAGTTGTGTCTCGGTATCTGACCATTTCAACATCCAGACTGGTGAGCTCACACCTCAGAATATCCTTCGGAGTTATCAGATAACCGTTTTCTCCGCTTCTCGCAGAAAGCGTCCCGCAACAGCCATACATGAGTCCCCTGCTGCATGCCCGCGCTGCCAAACGGCAAATCTCGTCAGCCTGGTATTCCTCGCCGGGAGTCATTGCATTACCTCCTGCTCCTGAAATCATATCAAGACCGGTAAGGTGTGCATGACTGCCCGCTGGCTGGCCGGATCGATTTTCACGAATGTATTCAGGTATCACAATCTCTCCCAGGAATCCTGCAGCATGAATCGCACCGGCACAGCATTCAAGAACCTCCAGGCGTGCCAGGGTTTCTGCAAGGTCCTTGCCTCCCGCTACTACAGCATGATTTTCCATTATTACTGCATCATGGCCCTTCCTGAACTCCGAAGCCACCATCTCTCCCATGGTCAGGCTACCCGGTATAGCATACTTCGCATACCCGACCGACCCGCATATCTCCCGCCAGCTGCTCACCACCGATGTATCAGGCACGCGGTGCACAATGCTGAAAGAGGTAAGTACCGGCGGGTGGGCATGGATGAGCGCCCTGATGTCAGGCCTTGCTTTATAGACCTCGCGGTGCAGCGGATATTCCATCGATGGTTTGAGCAGCCCCTCAACTGTTCCGTCAGGAGCAACGCATACCGCATCATCGGGCTTCATCGATCCCTTGTCAGTGCCGGAGGGGGTGATCCATATATTGCCAAGCCCGTCAATTACAGACAAATTTCCACCGGAGGTGGTCGTCATCCCGTGCCTGTATATATGATCCATGTAATGAGCCAGTTCCCTCCCTATACGGTCCGGCGTGTCCCATAGTTCGGGATGCCTGAAATCAGTGCCATTATCCTCGATTGTCACAATGCTGGAAGTATTTTGTTTAATTTGGAGAAGTTTTCTCCTGAACGCGAGATAAAGATAGTAAGAAGATCTCTCTCCACATGGCGGTGACACTCTCTGAATATGACCTTCCCGATGCCTTCCTCTTCCGGGAAGGTACCACAGGGTACCTCGTCTGGCAGCCGGAAGAACCAGTAATCGTGCTTGGCCAGTCGAACAGCATTGAATCATCTCTTTATTCAGACGCCGTAGCGAAGGACGGTCTGCGTGTCACGAAGCGACCGACGGGAGGAGAGACTGTCATTCTGACCCCTGCCACTATCGCCTTCACCGTTGCGAAGAGGTTTCCGGTGATGATCCCTTTCAGGGACTATTTCAGGATGGTAAACAGTGCTGTTGTTGCCGGCCTGGAAGAGCTGGGCGTAAACCGCCTGGGTTCAAGAGGTATTTCGGACATAACCATTGGAGACCGCAAGATTCTCGGGTCATCAATGAGGAAGGTTCACGACAAGCTGGTGTACCACGCGGTGCTCAACATTGGGGAGGATCCGGAAATCTTCGGCAGGTACCTGAGGCATCCCCGGCGTGAGCCCGATTACCGTGCCGGCAGAAGCCACCGTGAGTTTGTTACTTCAATGGCCGGCGAAGGTTACCGCTTCACAGCCAAAGAAGTGATGAAAATAGTTGAGCACAGGCTGGCAGAACTAATGGTCTACAGCCCGACGGTCAGATAACATTTACCTCCTTCTCAAGATTGATTTCGAACATTAAGTAGACTGATTCCGTGATTCTGTCTGACAGGTCAAGGATTTCCCTTCCTGTAGCATTGCCATAATTGACCAGTATCAGCGATTGCCTCTCATAGCACCCGACGTTGCCGGACCTGTAACCTTTCCATCCGGCCTTCTCTATAAGCCACCCGGCAGGTATCTTGTAAAGATCTCCCTGCCTGTGTGCCGGAATCCCGGGATGATCTCCCTTCAGTCTCAGCCAGACTGCCTCACTGACTGTAGGATTCTTGAAGAAACTCCCGGCATTTCCAAGCAATGCAGGATCGGGCAGTTTCGACCGCCGGATAGCTGTCACTGCCTCTGCTATGTCGCTTGCTGAAGGATTACTGATACCCCTTTTATCCAGCTCCTCCCTGACGCCGCTGTACTCAAGCCTGGGCTCTGCTCTTTTTGAAAGCCTGAATATCACCGAACAGATCAGGGCTTTATTTTTCAGGCTGCGTTTGAAGATACTGTCCCGGTATCCGAACCCGCAATCGCTGTTCTCCAGCACCAACCACTGCCCCGTCTCCAGGTTAAATGCAGTGACCCTGACAATCACATCGGCAGCCTCAACGCCATAGGCTCCGATATTCTGTACCGGAGCAGCACCAGCAGTTCCCGGGATAAGGGCCAGGTTCTCAATGCCCCACCAACCCCTGCTGACGGCATAATCAACTAGGTCATTCCATATCACCCCGGCTCCCGCCTCAACAATAACAGAAGAATCATCCTCCTCAATGATCCTTATTCCTCCAATCTCATTCTTAATAACAATACCTTCATAATCGCCTGTAAAAAGGATATTGCTGCCCTGACCCAGCACAAGGATCCTTTTCAGGTTACCTGACATCTCCCTGAGACCGGGAATTTCCATAAAGTTATCCAGATCAGCCAGTTGATTCAGATAAAACAAATAAGAAGCGCTGACATCAACGCCAAAAGTGTTATACGGCAGGAGACTGACATTTGTATGAAGGCGGATCATGCAGGCAATAATAAAGATTTTTATCCGGCCAGGGAAATCATTTCTTAGATTTGCTGATCAAAGAAGTCTCTTTTTAAAAAAGTATAAATGAAATCCTTTGAAATTACCGGAGGCCGTAAGCTGAGCGGTGAGATAACCCCCCAGGGAGCCAAGAACGAAGCCCTTCAGGTGCTGTGTGCCGTTCTGCTGACCCGGGAAGAGATAACCATCTCAAATATTCCCGATATAAGTGATGTAAGGCTGCTTATTGAGATGCTGGAGGAGTTGGGAGTGCAGGTTAAACGAATCAGTGCCGATACCTACAGCTTCAAGGCTGAAGAGGTTAAAACCGAAAAAATGCATGAAGTCTCTTTCCTGGATAAGGCGAGGATGCTCAGGGGATCAGTCATGCTGGCCGGGCCGATGCTCTCGAGATTCAAAAGAACGGTACTGCCGAGACCCGGAGGTGACAAGATCGGCAGAAGAAGAATGGACACCCATATTGTCGGCCTGCAGAAGCTGGGGGTCGAAGCTGATTACGACAGCTCCAGGGGATACTATGTTTTGTCCGCCGGGAAGCTCAGAGGCGCTGACATCCTCCTTGACGAGCCGTCCGTAACCGGTACGGCAAACATCCTGATGGCAGCCGTCATGGCCGAGGGTGAGACAACAATTTACAATGCTGCCTGCGAGCCATACATCCAGCAGCTGTGCACCATGCTGAACAGTATGGGTGCCAGGATCAGCGGCATTAAGTCCAACCTGCTGACCATCAATGGCGTAAAATCACTGAACGGGTGCCGTCACACGCTTCTCCCTGACATGATCGAGGTCGGTTCCTTCCTCGGCCTGGCGGCAATGACCGGATCATCAATCAGAATAAATAATGCAGGCATACCTCACCTGGGAATAATTCCTGACAGATTCAGACAGCTAGGCATAAATTTTAATATTGAAGGAGATGATATCATTGTGCCAGAACAGGAGACCTACGAGATACAAAATGATCTTGATGGTTCCATACTGACAATTTATGATCACCCCTGGCCCGGGCTGACACCAGACCTGATAAGTGTAATGCTTGTTGTGGCCGTACAGGCCAGGGGGAGTGTAGTCATTCATCAGAAGATGTTTGAAAGTCGGTTGTTTTTTGTCGACAAACTCATTGACATGGGTGCGCGGATTGTACTGTGTGATCCGCACCGTGCAACTGTCATCGGTCTTGAACGCCGTCACCAGCTCAGGGGAATAACAATGTCAAGTCCTGACATAAGGGCCGGCATGGCACTGCTTATTGCCTCGCTCAGTGCTGAAGGCAAAAGCCTTATACACAATATTGATCAGATAGACCGCGGCTACCAGGATCTGGACAGCAGGCTCAACAGTCTTGGGGCAATGATAAAAAGGATTGACTCTTAGTAGTGTCAGCCTTTACTGGATGACATACTTAAGGTAATCCACAATCCCCTCACATATTTTCACCGCCATCTGCTGGCGGAAGTCAGGATCAGCCAGTTTCTCCTCGTCTTCAGCATGGGTCATGAAGGCCTGTTCAACCAGTACAGCAGGCATCTGTGTTGCCCTAGTGACCGTATAGTTGAATGACCCTACCACCCCAAACTCACCGAGCCCTGTCTCAAGCAACCTGTCATAGATTGTCTGTGCCAGCGGCGCCCAGAATGGATTGTGCCAGTAGGTGCTGGTGCCTGCCACGGAGAGATAACCCCTGCCGCCGGCATTTGCATGAATGCTTATAAGCATATCGGCACCGGCCTTAATGGCGATGTCACGCTTCTCAATAAGCGTCATGTCCCTGTCTGTATCCCTGACCAGCACAACCTCTGCGCCCATCCCGGCACAGAGTTCACCCAACCTGAAGGAGAGATCCAGATTGATATCCTTTTCAACCAGTCCTGATAACCCTATGGCTCCCGTATTGGAACCACCATGCCCTGCCTCGATTGCAATCTTCAGTCCCGCCAGCGGTTTCTCTCCGTTCAGGTCGAACATTGGTGCATACCTGACATTCAGCACCAGGCTTCTTCCCGCCGGCCTGATGTCATAACCCCATATCTTTTCGCTTTTGAGATTCACATACACCCTGAACGTCTCCGGCGTGCTCTGCTCCCACGTGAGCTTGTCAATCATACGGCATCCTGTCCTGTGACTCACCCAGGTGGCGGCCGATTCAACTCCGAACAGTGTGATCACCAGCCTCTTGCCGTCCGGATCGGGATTAACCTCATAGGGAACAGGCTCAAGGTAAGGTATAGAGACCACATCTGCCCTGGCCGAGGGGCCGCATGACATGCTCGTAACACTGTAAAGGGGCTGCACACGACCACCTGCCATCACCTCAACATCATCCTCGCTGATGAATCCGGTCTCGGTGTTGTTCAGCCTGATCCTGTAGTTGCTGCCAATCTTACCGCTTGCCTTGAGGATCACCCCGGGACCGAGCTCAGACCTGACCGGTCCGCCCAGTCGCGGTGCTCCAAGATTGTAAACCAGCCTGGAATAGTCATTTTTTACATGTAACAGCGGATAATCCTCGGGATTCCTGACGGTGACACTCCTAGTGAAATCCGGCCTGTAGACAGCCTTTACCGGTGCTCCGGCAGACGGCGCCAACCTGACACTGAGGGTATGCTCAACGCCTTTTGCGAAGCCACGCACCGGAATCTCAGCACGATAAATGCTGTAGTCGTCAAAGTCCTCACGTCTGCACTTCAGGCTCTTCCTTCCGGGCTTTATATTGATCCAGGCCTCCTGACCCTTCGAGGCGCGGAAGCTGACCCTGACCACATCATCCGGCAGCAGTTCCAGGTCAGACGCCGGCTCAAATGACCGTCTTTCCAACCATAACGGGAACGGCTGCCTGGTCATATCACGCTTTTCATAAACGAGAGCATATTCGCAGACAGCTTTCCGGCCGTCCGGATAGACCGCTTCAGCCGTAACCTTATTCACTCCCTCATTAAATGGTATGGTAGCAAAGAATATCCCTGTTTTGTACTGTTTCACTTCCTGCCTGTTTATACTTACAGTGGCAGGATACTCACTCTTGCACAGGACGTCGAACTGTGGCTGGTACGTCACCTGCTCCGGAAGCCTGAGGAACCTGACCCACGGTGAATTGCTCTCAATGCTGTCACAGCGGCATGGTATGGCTGCAAGTTTTTCCGCAGCGGCTGCCGCTGCCACATCGGCAGCCGCAACAGCAGGGTCCGTTGCAGCAGTTTCAGCAGACTTCCTGGTTATACTGCATCCGGCCAGCACGGCCAGTGCAATAACTAAAATTAAGGTATTTCCTTTCATCTGTAAAGCAGGTATTTCTGTCTTATATCCATGAACTCCTCAACATCATCCTGGCAGGCTTTGACAACCTCCTCAACCGTGACATCCGGTTCATTCAGTTTCCTCATAATAACCGGCGGAGACCAACGGAGAGAATCAGGACTGGTTTTCCTGTAAGCGTCAATTATATGAAGCGCTGCCTCAACCGAGCGATATGCAGCCGGGTCGGTGAGCATGATCTCAACGCCTCCGCACATTTCGTCCCATGGCTTTCCGCGTCGGTTACTGCCAGTGCCGGACGAACGTGGAATAAAATAGAGAGGCCTGAAATATGCACCCCTGATACCGCGGGAATTCAGGTCTCCTGCTGCCTTCTCGGCATTGACCCAGGGAGCGCCGGTGACGATGAAGGGCTTGGTCATACCCCTTCCCTCCGACATGTTGGTCCTCTCGAAGAGGCACTGACCCGGGTACACCACGGCCGTCTCCCAGTTGTCAATATTAGGTGAAGGCATCACCCACTGCAGTCCTGTCTCGTTCCACATCATGTTCCTGCGCCATCCCTTCATCTTAATGACTGTGAGGTCAACTCCGTACCCCTCTGTCTCGTTCCACATCTTTGCAAGCTCGCCGTAGGTCATGCCATGCCTGAGAGGCAGGCGGTGGTTATAAATACTGACAGTATCCTGCATAGGACCCTCAACCACCCTGCCTCCGAGCGGATTGGGCCTGTCAAGGACGATAAATGGTATGCCTGCCTTTGCACATGCTTCCATGGCATGTGACATCGAGAATTTGAAGGTATACCACGCCGATCCCACTCCCTGTATGTCGAAGAGCATCACGTCAATGCTGTCGAGCCACTCTTTCTTCGGAGCCCAGGAGGTGCCGTAGAGGCTGTAAACAGGCACACCTGTTGCAGGGTCCTTTTCGCCGTCGGTGAAGATCCGGCCCTGCTGTGCTCCGCGCACTCCGTGCTCGGCACCGAACAGCGCCACGAGGTTGACACCCGTGGTGGTGGCAAGTATGTCAACTGTGCTGCGCATATCAATCCCTACAGCGGAAGGATTGGTGATCAGTCCTACCCGCTTGCCTCTTATTAGATCAAGATGTTCCGCGATAAGAACATTTATTCCGGGAGTCACTACAGGCACCGGTACCGGCGGCCTCTTCATGCCGTCATAGAACTCCGCCAGAACCTTGTCCAGGACCGGAGCATCGGCAAAGGTGAATCCAGTCACCGCCATCCTGCGGACCGGACTCTCGTTGCCGAAGCGGTCAACCGCTGAGACGGCGATGCTGTCAAGCTTAATCAGCGCCTGCCCGGCACTCTTCACATTCTCCCGCGGAGTGCGGGTCAGATAGGTGCGGTTGACTGTAAAGGCAGGAATTGCATCCCCGGCGACCGTATTCCCGTGAATATTCTGGTTCCACTGTGTACCGTACTTGTAATAAACCACCGTCCGGCCAACATCTGCCGGCTCCGGATGGATCCATGAGATGTTCAGCTTTCCACCCTCTGCCTTCATTGTCACAACCGGTGGGGCAGGTGCTTTGGTGTCAAGCCATGGCATTGGCGGCACCAGGGCCGGCCTGCGATAGGGTCCTTCGGCTACTGCCTTCACAAGCTCAGGTGTATTGACCAGAGGCCCGATGCTCCAGTGGATTACTCCGGGACTCGCAGGCAGAAGGCCCCTTGTGACCATGATCTGGTTAACAGTCTCGTCGGCGGCCCTGGAGGCAGGCGAGAGCCCTATGCTTATCCCCGGCCACAGATGGCGACCCTTCAGATTCTGATCCTTCCACCACCCAAGCAGTACCGGGAAACTCTGGGCTATCTGGTTGATGGGCCAGTAAAGCTGCGGTGAATAGTAGTCGATCCACCCCTTATTGAGCCATCGCTTCGCATCGGCATAAAGCGTCTCGTGCTGGTTGAAGCCACCGCCGATGGCAGGAGGATTGTAGGGCTGCCATATGCCAAAGGGACTCAGCCCGAACTTGACCCATGGCTTCTCGGCCTTGATCCCTTCATATAGCCTCTCTATAAATACATTAACAGCATCACGCCTCCAGTCGGAGCGCGACAATTTACCACCTGCAGCCTGATAGGCCTGCCAGCTCTGATCATCAGGAAAATCCTTGAAGTTATTGTAATCGGGATATGGATAAAAATAGTCGTCAAAATGTATTCCGTCGAGGTCATACCTGCGCACCAGGTCCATAACCACATTGTAGGAGTGATCCTGCGTCCCCTTCAGGGCCGGATCCATCCACCAGTAGTTCTCTACCTCGAGTTTCAGCACAAGGTCAGGGCGTTTCCTGACTATGGAGGCATCAGTGGGCGGTCCCCCGGCGGGATGGTTTGCCCGGTAAGGATTGAGCCATGCATGGAGCTCGATACCCCTGGCATGCGCCTCATCTATCCAGAACTGCAACGGGTCATACAAGGGATCAGGGGCTTTACCCTGTTCACCGGTAAGGTAGTATGACCACGGCTCGAGGTCGCTTTTATACATTGCATCACAATGTGGCCTTACCTGGAAGACGACTGCATTGAAGTTGTTTTTATCAAGCAGATCCAGCAGGGCAATGGCCTCGCTCTTCTGCTCCTCAACGGAGAGACCGGGCTTACTGGGCCAGTTGATGTTGGCGACGGTTGCCACCCATGCGGCACGAAACTCGCGCTCAGCTGCCGGTGTACGGCCTGACGGATCACCCGTCACGGCTTTTTCGGAGGTTGCACATCCGGTGATGACAATAGCCGTCAGCACTGTAAAAACTCTGAATAATGATTTTCCTGCCATAGTGATAAAGGTTTTGATAGTGGGCTGATACAAATATAAAAAACCTGCCCGGCCGGCATAGGAACAGACACAAAAAATTACCAGAAGTTATACAACATATATCATACAAATTTCAAGGGGCAATAGTTTTGTCAATACAAGCTCGCAGAGATCAAAAAGGATCCTCGTAGAGGATCAGGAATTGTAGTACAGTGGATACGAGAAATATTTCCACCCTCGTAGATGGTGAAGAATTGTAAAGGCTTGACACCAAAAATCAGCCCGGTTCGGGTGGGTGGGGGCATGTCATATACAATTCTTAATGCTCTACGAGCAATATCCAATGTATGACATTATCAGAGATTCAAAACTACACCAGTGTAACCTCAATCCCCTTCTCGCGGATTATCTGGATGAAATTGCCAGGGGCGTTCCTGTCAGTAATTATGTGATGCACCTTGTTCAGGTTGCCTATCTTTCCGAAACCTCTCTTTCCGAACTTGGTTGAATCAGCAAGCACTATCACCTCCTGCGCAGCATTGATCATATACTGGTTAAGGTGTGCCTCGGCGATATTGCTGGTAGTCAGCCCGTGATCCAGGTCCAGGCCGTCGATCCCGATAAAGAGCTTGCTGCACATCATCTCCGTCAGAAGTGACTCTGCATACGGACCGATTACAGAGGCAGAGCTTTTGCGCAGTGATCCGCCAAGTTGTATTATATCAATATTGGGCTTGTAGCTGAGTATGAGCGACACCTTGACTGAAGGGGTTATCACCGTGATGGGTTCAGTGATTGTGATATGCTGCGCGAAGGTCAGGACAGTAGTGCCTGAAGCAATGATAATACGGTCATTCTTCACCAGCAGCCTGTTTGCCGCCTCGGCTATCCTTGTCTTTTCAGTAACCTGTACCTTTTCCTTCTCGTCTATATGCCTGTCGATTGTCAACGCACTTACCTGCCCGGCACTGCCGTGACTCCGGATAAGCATCCTTCTCTCCTCAAGATCTTTCAAATCCTTTCGAATCGTAACTTCCGAAACTCCCAACCGTAAGCTCAGGTCATGTACTCTCACATAACCCTCCTTTTCAAGTTCGGCCAGTATTATCTTGTGGCGCTGAGCGATGTTTCTCATGATTGCAGACCGTATACCGGATTTGTTGATTGCCTTTCAAAGATAAAAACAAAAGTAAAATAAAACAAGAAAAATAAACTCTTAAAAAAGATTAAAATATTTCGATTTGTTATTTTTTCTTTCTTTTTTGTTTTGAATTGACGAAAGCTTGTCCTAATTTTACCTTGTTTTTCTGACATAAATCACAATTAAGCCATTATAACATTGGAAAGAGAAGATTTTCTAAAGAATTTGAAAGATTCAAAAAAGCAGTGGGACTTCATCATCATCGGAGGAGGCGCTACCGGTCTGGGTATAGCCGTTGATGCAGTGACCAGGGGCTACAGCACCCTCCTGCTTGAGCAGTCGGATTTTGCCAAAGCCACCTCGGCCCGAAGTACGAAACTCGTTCACGGAGGAGTACGATATCTCCAGAAAGGTGATGTCGCTCTCGTGAGGGAGGCTCTCCGCGAGAGGGGTTATCTGCGCAGGAATGCGCCTCACCTGGTGAAGAATCAGCGTTTCATCATCGGCAACTATAAGTGGTGGGAAAAGCCCTTTTACACCATTGGACTGACATTCTATGATCTGCTCTCGGGCAGCATGAGCCTGGGACGTTCACTGCCGATGAGCCGCGACAGGGTCATAAAATCAATCCCTCAGATAGTACAGAATGGTCTCAAGGGTGGAGTTGTCTACCACGACGGCCAGTTTGATGACTCGCGCCTTGCCATAAACCTGATGCAGACAGCGGTTGAAAATGGAGCTACCATGGTTAACTATGCAAAGGTGACACAGTTGCTCAAGAGTTCAGCCGGAAAGATAACAGGAGTTGTAGCCCGCGATGAACTGGAAGGTACCAATTTCACAGCTACAGGCAGTTGCATCATCAACGCCACGGGCATCTTCGTGGATGAGGTAATCAGGATGGATAACCCTGCAGAGAAACCTCTTGTAAGACCCAGCCAGGGTGTTCACCTCGTGGTGGACAAAAGCTTCCTGGGCGGTGATGACGCCATCATGATACCGAAGACCAGCGACGGAAGGGTGATGTTCGGTGTGCCATGGCATAACCGCGTCATACTCGGCACAACCGACGTTCCCGTTAAGGATTTCGTTCTTGAACCGAAAGCCCTCGACGAGGAGGTCGACTTTATCCTTGAGACTGCAGGCAGGTACCTCGATAAGAAACCGCAGCGCAGTGACGTTCTCTGCGTTTTCGCAGGACTGAGGCCCCTTGCGGCACCAAAGCATGACAGTGAGGATGCAAAGACCAAGGAGATCTCACGCAGCCATAAGCTGGTAGTAGCCCCCTCCGGGCTGGTTACGATTACAGGAGGCAAATGGACCACCTACCGAAAAATGGCGGAGGATACAGTCAACGCCGGCATTAAAACAGGAAAACTGCCCTTCAGGGAGTGCAGGACCATGAATCTTAAAATACACGGATATCTTGAGAAACCAGACAGGAGCGACAGGCGGTACATCTACGGAAGTGATCTGGATGAGCTTCTGAAGATGCAGCATGAGAACCCCTCATGGGCTGAAACGCTTAACGGGGAGACAGATTTCACTGCGGGTGAAGTCATATGGGCCGTAAGGAAAGAGATGGCACGCACAGTGGATGACGTCCTTGCACGCAGGGTGAGAGTTCTTTACCTGGATGCAAAACAGTCCATAGCACTTGCACCGAAAGTGGCTGAGGTCATGGCGGCAGAGCTGGGCAGGGACAGTAACTGGGTTCGTCAACAGGTGGATGAATACACAGCAATGGCCAAGGGCTATGTAATGGCTTGACAACAACCGTAAGACAATAATTATGGGGAAGCTTAAACCCGGTGCGCTGATATGTAACATTTAATTAATGTTAAAGAAACAGGAACGTTAGAAAGAAAGACAATATTTGACCAACGGAAAAGTGAAGCCCTAACCAGACAAAAGAACACCTATGATAAACTTTCTGAAACCACCGCCCTATAAAGAACCACTTCCGGAGGAGAAGGTAGACAAAACCTACAAGAGGCTGCGTCTGCAGGTCTTCATGGGGGCCTTCATCGGGTATGCAGCCTATTACCTTGTCCGCAAGAACCTGGCCCTCGCAATTCCCGGCATGATCCAGCCCGTTGAGAACGGCGGTCTTGGCTACACCAAACTCGAGCTCGGGATTGCTCTGTCGGCAATCTCGATAGCCTATGCCTTCAGCAAGTTCATCATGGGAGCTCTCTCAGACAGGTCAGATGCCAGGAAGTTCCTGGTGATAGGCCTCATACTCTCATCATTGCTTATGATGTCAGTAGGGCTCTTCCCCTTTGCCACCAGCGCTGTATGGATCATTTTTCTCTTCATGCTTTTCATAGGATGGCTTGGAGGGATGGGATGGCCTCCATGCGGACGCATCATGGTACACTGGTTTTCTCACAAGGAGCGAAGCTTCAAGATGGGCATCTGGAACACCTCCCACACTGTTGGCAGCGGCCTGATGGGCAACCTGGCAGCATGGGGAACGGTTCTCCTGGGCGGCTTTTTCCTGGTTGACATCGGCGGAGGCGTTATGGTTGAACAGAGCTGGAGGGCAGTCTTCGTCTTCCCCAGCGCAGTGGCACTCCTCCTGACACTCTTCTGCTGGTGGGCGCTGCGAGACACACCGCAGTCATGCGGCCTTCCTTCCATTGACAAGTACCGGAACGATTTCCCCGCGCAGAAGGAAATGAGCTCCGACAAAAAGATTCCCGTAAAGGAACTCTTCGTCAAGTACATCTTCACCAACAGGATACTGTGGCTGATAGCCCTTGCAAACGTCTTTGTCTATCTCATAAGATACGGCATTGGCGACTGGGCACCCACCTATTGTGAGGAGGCAGGGCTTCTGACCAGCGAACAGAGCAAGATGGCATTCTCGCTTCATAACTATGCCGGTGTGCCTGGCATGGTGCTTATAGGATGGATCTCATCGAAGGTATTCAAAGGCCGCTGCGCTCCCGCCAACGTATTGTACATGGTGCTGGTGCTGCTCAGTGTGATTCTCTACTGGAAAGCAGTACCGGTGGCCACATTCTTTGCCAACGCCCTGGGCACCGACCCTGATACCACACGGGTCACAGTCGTCTATTCGGCCCTGATTGCAATCGGCTTCTTTATCTACGGACCCGTGGCCCTCATCGGTGTGCAGGCAATCAACCTGGTACCGAAAAACGCGGCCGGCACAGCCGCGGGATTTGTCGGACTCTTTGGTTACCTCATCGGCGACGCGCTCCTCTCAAAGGTGCTTATCGGCGCGGTGGCTGACAATGTCAGCCTTGGCTGGAGTGCCACATTCTGGATCTTCATCGTTGCCAGTATCCTGGCGGCGCTCTTCTCTGCAACCACATGGAAAAAGGAAAAAGAAACATACCTCGGAAACACAAAGTGATTATTATGAAACGACTAACACTTTCTTTTCTTGCAGCCGCATTTTGCGCAACCCTTACACTCAACGCACAGACATACAGACATATCTCCGGCTGGTCGCAGGAGATAAATGACCGGATCGAAGCATTCCTCAATACCACGGTCACCATGAACATAAGAAAAGTGGCTGTGTTTGACAGTGACGGAACCACCTTTGGCCAGGTGCCGTACTACCTGGCTGACGAAGCGTTGTACCGCTATGCTGACGTGGTTCTGAAAGAGAGAAAGGACCGGGAGGCTAAAGAGAAGCTGAAGATACTTGAGAGGATGGTAAAGGACGGTGATAATGTCGGCAAACCATATGTGGAGGACAGGGTCCATTTCCTCTCAGGTCTCTCACCGGATGAGATTGCCAATATTGGCTATGATTGCTATGTGGAGTCATACAGGGACAAGACCTATCCCGAGATGAAGCAGCTCGTGGCAAACCTCAAGGAGTACGGTTTCGAAGTATACATTCTTACGGCCTCTCCTGAATTCCTCTACCAGAAGTTCGTCTCCGAGGAGTACGGCATACCGGTCACCAATATTGTGGGTGCCAAATGCGTGGTAAAGGAAGGTATCACCACAGGTGAGATCATCCCTCCCATCCCTCAGGATGACGGCAAGGCACATACGATAGAGACCTTCATCAAGGCAAGGCCGCTGATAGTAGGAGGCAACAGCCGCGGCGACATGGACATGCTGAACGAGTCGGCAGGCCTGAAGATTGTTGTCAATCCTGATGACATTACCGTTCGCGGTCCGGAAGACGGCCCTATGAGCGGACATACTGTAAAAACATACTGGGAAAAGGAAGGTGCACTGATAGTCAGGTGCAATGACGTGAGGGACCCGAAGGTTAAATTTCACACTGAAGAGTGGAAGATCAGACAGAACATTGCTAACCCCAAATGACAGACAGAAATGAAAATTGGCAGACTCTTTATAACAGCAACAATGGCTTCGCTGCTTTGCGGCTGCGGTCAGACAGGCGCCCCGGCACAGGGTGGTGTACAGGACTATATGCCTGACAACGCCGTCATAGCACACCGTGGAACCATCTACTGGGCTCCGGAGCTTACCGAGGCTGCATTCCGCTGGGCGCGCAACACAGGCACCGACTACCTCGAACTTGATGTGCACAGGTCAAAGGACAATGTGCTGATCATCATGCATGACAAGAGTTTCAAACGCACCACCGATGTCGCAGAGAAGTTCCCGGGAAGGGAAGCGGATCCTATTGGCAGCTTCACACTTGAGGAGATCATGCTGCTCGATGCCGGCAGTTCATTCAATAAAAAGAATCCTGACCAGGCGCTGCAAAGTTTCGTGGGGCAGAACGTTCTGGTTTTTGAAGATGTCTTTCGCATCGCCGAAGGCAAACGCATAAAGCGTAATCCTGACGGCACCCGCGTCTTCACCAGGGACGAGGCCGGAGTGTATCAGTTCGAATATGAAGCTGACCCGGCCGATAACGGTCACAGGCCCGGCATATATATCGAGACAAAGAGTCCTGATGAATACCCTGGGCTGGAAGAACAGGTCTATGCAGAGCTGACGCGGATCGGCTGGAATCCGCTGGAGGGTGAGATACCTGCTGATGATGAACCGTTCTGGAAGGGAGACAGGGTAAATGTCGGAAGAACCCGGGGCAAAATCCTGGTGCAGACCTTCTCGCGCCAGGGGATGATGAATTTCAAGCGCGTTTTTGGTGAAAAGGTGCTTGCCAGCTTCCTCATCGGGAACCCGAAGACCAACGAGTTTGCAAAGCCTGAGGTGACTGACGAAATTATCGCATTCGCGAAAGAGTGCGGGGCTCAGTTCATCGGCACCAACCTTGGCACGGAGAACGACGGTCTCTCACCTGAATTTGCAGAGAAAATCCATGCTGCGGGACTGAAGGCCAATGTCTACTCATTCAACACTGTTGAGCAGATGGAGAAATATTTCGGACCGGGTGAAGGGAAGAAGGCCTCTCCCCTGACTGACGGGATGATCACCAACCGTACCGACCTGACGGTTGATTTTTACCATTCCCGCAAGGTACGCAGCTACGGAACCGAAAAGAGTCCGCAGGAGACCCTTGCAGACCTTGGATATAACCAGTAATACAAGAAAATTAGATGCCAGATATCAAAAGAATACTCATACTGTTAATAGTAGCGGTGACGGCAGCCTGCACAGGTTGCAAGGAAGATCCGCCACCGCCCGTTGACGAAGGGCTTAAGATCACAGGAATTTCGATACCCTCAAGCCTCAGTGTGCCTGTCGGCAGTGAAATAACAATCACAGGCAAAGGATTTGCAGTCAATGACCAGGTAATCTTTGTTCTGACCACCGATGCAGGAAAGAACTATACTGCTGTTATCACATCAGCCACTGACCAGGGTGCCACACTGACGCTTCCCTCAGGTATCACCTCCGGGACTTACAAGCTGACTGTAAAGCGGGGCACCGACAGCCTCCTGCTTGGAACACTGACTGTAAACGTGATCGCTGATACGGGCATTCCTGACAAGCCGGGCATGTCACTGAAAGGAGTGGTCTACTGTGACGGCGAAGGTGTTCCCGGAGTCGTAGTGAGCGATGGCGTTGAGGTGACTGTTACCGACAGCAACGGGATATACTACCTTCCGTCCGACAAGCAGTACGGATTTGTATTCATATCAATTCCGGGAAACTACGAGATCGCCACCAGTGACAATATCCCGCAGTTCTTCAGGAGGCTGACACCGGGCACTGCGGTTGAGCAGCATGACTTTTCGCTNNCAGTTCAGCAATGGTTTCGTGCCAGACATAAACGCCACCATTAACTCATACACTCAGGCCGGCATGAAGGTCTACGGAGTGCCACTCGGTGACATGACATGGGACGCTTACTGGTATGAAAATAATTTTCGCCTTGACAATTACCTTGTTGAGATGAAGAAACTGAACTGCCCGATGTTCAATGTAATAGGCAACCATGACAATGATCCCTACATCCAGGGTGATATCACGTCAGAGGCGCCATTCAGGGAGATCATCGGTCCCACATACTATTCATTCAACCTGGGGCAGGTCCATTATGTGGTACTTGACGACATACAGTACATAAATTCGGGAGGAGCCCAGGGAGTAATCGGTGACAGAAACTATAACGATGTGGTGGTCACCGCACAGACCAGTTGGCTGGCGAAGGACCTGGCAGCTTTAGCTGACAAAAGCACTCCGCTGGTAATCTTCATCCACGCTCCTCTATACGACAACCCGACGCTCAATTCATCAGGAGAACAGGTCAGCAGCGTGGCACTGAACAACGGCAGTACTCTTCTCACGCTGATTCAGGATTTTGATGAGGTTCATTTCGTCAGCGGTCACACCCATATCAACTATACTGTAGAGTCGGGCCCGGTTATTGAGCACAATACAGCTGCCGTCAGTGCAACATGGTGGTGGACAGGCAAGACCGGGTATGCAGGTAATCATATCTGCAAGGACGGAAGTCCCGGCGGTTACGGCGTCTGGGAGAGCGATGGCCGCAATCTGACATGGTATTACAAGAGCATGGGCAAGCCAAAGAGCTACCAGTTCCGCAGCTATGACATCAATGAGGTTCACATTACTGCTGCTGCCTTCGCTCCCGGTTCAACCGATGCAGCCCTGGCAGAATATGCAGGTGAATATGCATCGCCAAACAAGGTGAATGACGTACTCATTAACGTATGGGGCTATGATCCGCAGTGGACCGTTGAGGTCACCGAGGGTGGTACGCCGCTGACAGTTGAAAGGGTTTCGGTTAAGGATCCTCTTCACATAATATCGTACGAGGCAAAACGGCTGAATGCCGGGGCTGTGCCTACCANNACTGACAGGTTCGGGAACATTTACACTGAGACAATGACCCGGCCAAAGACATTTACATGGTCAATGCAATAAACTCTATATAAACAACTTAAAACCACTAATCTATGAAATTCAAACCAGATCTGAAGATTATTCTTGCCACATTTCTGATGGCACTGGTAATGTTACCGGTGATGGGTCAGGAGAGGCAGGTGACAGGAACGGTCTTTGAGCCGGACGGAGCAACCCCTGTATTCGGGGCTACCGTTGTGCTCAAGGGAACCACTACCGGCACAAGTACTGACTCCCGTGGAGCATATTCCATAAGGGTTACAGGCGCAGGTGCCGTACTGGAATTCCAGTTCCTCGGATACGTGAAGCAGGAAATAACTGTTGGTGACAGGAGTGTCATCAATGTTACACTGCAGGAGGAGGCGATTGAGGTATCTGCGGTGGTTGTCACTGCACTCGGCATTACACGTGAGGAAAAATCACTTGGATATGCAGTCAGCAAGGTTGGCAGCGAGGAACTTACAAATGTTGTGTCCACCAACTGGCTCAGCGGTATGGCCGGCAAGGTTGCAGGTCTTACATTCAACAGCGCCAGCTCAGGCCCCATCAGCTCAATGAGAGTCACTCTGCGCGGGGATGCGTCTCTAAAGTATGGCAGCAATGAAGCACTCTTCGTCATTGACGGTGTACCTGTAAGGTCAGGAACAACAGCAACCTCATCAAGCAGCAGTTATACAAACTCAGGATCCGATTTCCCGGTTGACTACGGCAACGGGGCAAGTGATTTCAACCCCGAGGATATTGAATCGGTCTCCGTGCTTAAGGGGCCGGCCGCAACAGCACTCTATGGATCGCGTGCCGCCAACGGTGCCGTTATTATCACAACCAAATCCGGACGCAAATCCAAGGGTATCGGCGTAACAGTCAACTCATCCGTCGTAATGGAAAGAGCAGGATACTGGCCCGATTTCCAGACACAGTACGGATCAGGCTCCGATATGGGATTGAATGAATACAACTTCTGGACACTCGACCCGAGTCTTGTCGGCACTACCGACTATCCCCCGAGAAACCTCTCCCGCTATGCGTGGGGCGAGGAGTTCAGCCCTGACAAGCTCCGTTACCAGTATGAAGGTAAAAACTGGGAGACAGGCGAGATAGTGAAGACACCTTTCGTATACAAGGATGACTGGTTCACGGGTATTTTCCAGGATGGGGTGACTCTGAATAACTCTGTCGCCATCAGCGGCAGCAACGGCGAAGGACAGAATATCCGCTTCTCTGTGACTGACACCAGGAACAAATGGATTCTGCCGAACACCGGTTATCAGAAACAGGCATATGCCTTCTCGTTCGAGACACCGGTAAACAAATGGATTGATTTCAGGACAAAAGTCAACTACTACCGCACTGACAGTGACAACATGCCTATGGCCGGTTATCACCAGACCACGGTTATGTATAACCTGATGTGGGGTTATAACTCCAACTCGATGGCCGACTGGCGCAATGAGTACTTTGAGGGCAGGTTCAATGCAATCAACAGGAATGCAACGATTTCCGAGGGCGGAAACAGCCTCGTCTTTGCAGGAACGGGATCATACAACCCCTACCGCGTTCTTTATGAGGAACTCAACTCAACAGACAAGGACAGGGTCTTCGGTACAATGGGACTCACTGCAAAACTGGCCAAAGGGCTTACACTGGATCTGAGAACAGGTATTGACTTCAGCAACGAGTTCCGTACCCAGAGGAAACCCAAGATGACTTTTGGATGGGAGAACGGATTCTACCGTGAACAGGGCTTCACCAACTTCGAAGCCAACAGCGACTTCCTTCTCAAGTACCAGCTCAACCTGCTCGACGGAAGACTGACAACCATGACAGCCTTCGGTGGCAACAACATGAGCTATCACTACAGAAGCAATACTGTACAGCTTGACGAGCTGAACATAGACGGTGTTTATCATATTGACAACGTTCCCCAGGGCATCTATCCTGATCCCTCCAACTACAGGAGTTACAAGATGATAAACAGCCTTTACGGATTTGTGAACCTTGGGTGGGACGACACCTATTTCCTGGATATTACGGGACGTAACGACTGGTCGAGCACACTTGCACCGAAGAACTGGTCATACTTCTATCCTTCAGTTGCTTTCAGTATGCTTATTGATCAGATGTTTGACTTCCGCAGCAACCTGCCGGCGGTCAACATGGCTAAGCTGCGTCTCTCATGGGCAAATGTGGGCAATGATACAGGACCCTATTCACTTGATCAGTATTACAGTTCATCCTCGATCAGCGGAGGTTTCACAACTCCATCAGTGATTGTAGACCCGATGATCAAGCCGGAAAACGTCGAGAGCTGGGAACTCGGACTTGATGCCAGGCTCTTCAAAAACCGCCTTGGTATTGACCTCGCACTCTATAGCTCCTCTACCACCGACCAGATCTATCCGCTTGAGATAGACCCGATTGTAGGAGCAACAACGATGACAATCAATACCGGCGAGATTAATAACAAGGGTATAGAGATAGCCTTGAACGGCACTCCGGTCAAAACTACCAATTTCACATGGGATCTGCACTTCAACTGGGCAAAGAACAAGAACACCCTTGTCAGCCTGCATGAGAGGATAGACCCGTCACAGCCGATCGAGACCGATATGGGAACCACAATCGGCGGAAGGCTGCACGTCTACTCATATGTTGGGCAGGAGATGCATCAGCTTTACGGCTTCGCTCTCAACAGGGCACCGGAAGGATCATACTACATTGACGACGAGGGCAACCAGGTTGACTGCTCCGGGCAGGTTATACTTGACGCAACAACCGGTCTTCCTTCAGTGAATTCAACTGCTGACAACTTCCTTGGCAAAGTTAATCCTGACTTCAGGGGAGGCTTCGGCACTTCACTCAGGTACAAGAACCTTTCGTTCAGTGCACTCTTTTCGTACCAGGTTGGAGGACACAGGTTCTCAGTCACCCACGGCATACTCTCTTACCAGGGCAAGCTCACCAACTCCCTTGAGGGACGCTATGACGGCATCGTTGCCGAGGGTGTCAACGTGCTCTCCACAAATCCGGACGGTTCAGCTGTCTGTCAGCCTAACAACACGGTTACCAACAGCATCTACACCTACTACCAGGCAAGAGTGCTTGACCGCTACACCGGTGATGCCCACACCTTCGAGACATCATTCCTGAAATTCAGGGAGGCACGTCTTGAATATGCGCTTCCTGCATCCCTTGTCCAGAAGACCAGGGTACTCCAGGGTGCAAGCATCGCTGTCTTCGCCACGAACATCTTCAGCCTTGACAAGTGGCCCCAGTTCGATCCCGAAGGAGGTATGATGACCGGCACCAATGTGTTCAGCGGAATTGAAGCAGGCGCCTATCCGATGACCCGTACGATGGGTGTGAACCTGAGACTCTCATTCTAATTAAAAAACAGGCAACAAATGAAAAAACTTAAGATATTAATCATCTGCGGGCTTGTTCTCGGATCTCTCTACTCCTGCACCGGCAATTTCGAGGAGATAAATACAAATCCGAACAGGACCCTCGTGGGGATGATACAGCCCTCGGGCATGTTTGAACCCCTGCTCTATAACTCAGCCAACCAGTGGCTTAACCGTACATGGTACTACAATAACGAACTTATGCAGTACACCGCTCACACCGGTGGCGTAACACGCAGGGAACACCAGTACTTCCTTGAGGATTCGAGAGACTGGTACGGCTATTGGAATCATTATGCAACATATGCCAAAAACGTACAGCATATGTATGACCTTTCAATTGAACACAACGACAGGTCACTGGAGGCTATCGCTCTGACTTTCAAAGCGCTCTTTTTCTCCAACATGACTGACATGTTCGGAAGCATTCCCTATGAAGAAGCATTGACCGCCGTAAAACCGGGCGGAACACTGACTCCTGAATTCAACACTCAGAAGGAGGTTTATGAATTTCTCTTCGCTGTGCTTGAGGAGGCCAATGACATCTATGCAACCAATCCTGTCTTCCTTAATCCTGCTATGGACGGCATATACAACGGCAACATTGCAGCCTGGAGAAAGTTCAACAACTCTCTCTATCTCAGGCTTCTTTGCAGGGTCGGAGGGCGCAGTGAAATGAATGTGGGGACCAAAATAACCGAGATACTGAACAACCAGGCCAAATATCCCGTGTTCGCCACCAATGCTGACAACGCAAGCGTGAAGTTCACCGGCAGTGACCCGTATATCAGCAACTTCGGGGTAACAAGCGAGAGTGAGTTCACCTCCAGCGGAAGAAAACTGACCGAACAGCTTATTAAGCTGACCGTCCAGACTGACATTAACGGCAACCAGGTCTACGTTGACCCGCGCCTGCCCATCATTGGGAAGAAGAACCCCAATGCCCAGGTAAACCCGACAAATGTATGGAAAGGCACTGTTTCAGGTTGTACCGATATCGAAAGAAGCGAGGTTGACAGGGGCACATCGTGGCTCAATTACAAAGTCTTCTGTAGAAGAGACGCTCCCGCAACCTATATGGACTTTGCCGAGGTACAGTTTATCCTTGCCGAGGCTGCCCTCAAGGGTTGGATCACCGGCGGTCAGGCTGCAGCAAAGAACTACTATGAGTCAGGCGTAAGGGCTTCAATGGAGAAGTGGTCCGAGCAGGGAGCATTCTCTGAACCGGCAATCAGCATAACACCAACCGACGTCGATGCATACCTTGCATCTCCTCTCGGTTCCTGGGATCTTGCTACCAACAAGGAAGAGTTCCTTGGCAACCAGAAATGGCTGGCCCTGTTTTGGGTGGGGATGGAGGCATACCATGAGTACCGCCGTACAGGCTATCCTGTCCTTACAATCGGAGAGGGTACAACCTATAATGATAATGTCTTTCCTACCCGCCTGGGTTACCCGAACATCACAATCCTTACCAACGGGGCTAACGCTGAGGCCGCTCTCCAGGAAATGGGCGGTGAGAATGACATGAAGACACCGGTATGGTGGAGCAAGGAAGCTATCACCGGAGGTAAATAAACAGCAAAAGAGTCAAGAGATGAAAAACAAAAGCATAACAATCATGATGAGGACGGCAGCCTTAATCCTTCCGCTGTTCCTTCTCTCTCTCTTCCTGCTTTCATCGTGCAAGGAAGACCCGATCCAGGAAGATCCCTTCTTCACAATAGAAGGTGATCCGACAGGACTTACAGTAAGCAAGGCAACAAAGACGCAGGCTTACGTTGTCCGCTCAAACAGATCCTGGCAGATTCTCAACAAGGAGAACGCTGACTGGGTGAAGGCTTTCCCTGAAAAGGGCGATGCCGACGGCATCTTCAAGATCATCGTAAGCGCCAACGAAACTTTCGACACCCGTACGGCTAACTTCGCCTTCGTGGTTGACGGNNCCTGCCTGACGCCATCTCCATTCCTGCAGCGGGAGGTGAGTTTTCAGTGGATATAGTCTCCAACGTTGCATGGGGAGCCGCTCTGAGCGACTTCTCCTGGCTGCAGGAGACGGCTGTCACAACACAGAAGATCACCTTTGTTGCAGAGGAGAACACCAGTATCGATGAGCGAAGCACCACCCTCACGCTGACAGCAGTTGAATTTCCGGATGTCACCGCATCGGTGGTAATGACTCAGTCACCGGGTACAGTTGTGCTTGAGGAGGATTTCAGCTGGCTTGCCTACGGCAGCCCGGTCTTCTATACAACAACCGGTGAGACAAGGATTGACAACTGGACGCAGGAACAGAAGGACAGGGGATGGACAAGCAGTGTCAATACAACAACCGGTAGCGGTACCACTCCGCTTCTCTATGCACGTCAGGGTTTTGTGAAGGTTGGAAAAACGGGTTACGGCGGTGACCTTATCTCTCCTCCACTTTCAAAGCTTGTTGGCACACAGACACTTACTGTTACCTTTAAGGCTATTCCCTATATGACAGCTACCGGCACCATGGATGACAACATCCTTAACGTCAGCGTCATAGGCCCCGGCACAGTGAGCCAGGGACAGTTTATCATTGACAACTGGCCTGTATGGCCTGCAGACGCCGGTGCAGTAACCGATTACTGTATCGGGTTGTGGAATGCACCTGAGGCAACCAGAACCTTCACAATTACGGGGGCAACAGCGGAAACCCAGATCAAGTTCCTGGGTTACGACTATTACCTTGTGGGTGTTGGTGCTGGCAAGAACCGAATCTTCATTGATGATATCAAGGTTGAAATAGTTATTCCATAATTTTGGGGTTAGTTTCTGTAAAGGGGCGTTCACAGGGGTGAGCGCCCCTTTTTTTTGAATACATATTTGTTTGGCATAACTTTGGTGGAGGAAAGATTATAGCCCTTGCCGGTATTTATGAACAATTAAGACTCAGGCATGTTGGTCAGAAATACTCCCGGCAACCTATAAACCAATCGGTCAGCAACTATGAAAAGATTAACCCTGCCGCTTGCAGTTGCCCTCACGGCACCAGTGGCAACCCCGAAGAGGCCATAGGACCGCTTACTGAGCTAACGCAATCCTCATCACCGTCACTGGCCTCGAAGGCGGAGCACAACCTTCTTGTCGCCAGGGAAATGATTGAAAATAAGCGTATAGCAGAGGAAGTTTGGAGCAGTTTTGAAGGAAAGGGAAAGTGACCTCCGGTATCCCTGCTGTTTCAGCCGCAGCTAATACCCTGACAGTATGCCCTGTTTAACAGCTTATCTACTGAAACAATACCTCCGGCGGCACCATCTGCCTGGCGACACCGGGACCCTCCCAGCTCAGGCTGAGACTCTGCCTGTAAAGCCTCTGGAAGTACCGGACCGTTATCCTGTGCCTTCCGGTCTTAAGTGCAACCCGGCCTTCATTGGTTATACCGTGATGCAGCTCATCACCGTCAACAACAAGTTCTCCGTCGATATAAATCCTGACACCGTCGTCTGACCCGGTGAAGAAACTGTAAATGCCATCGGCAGGAACCATTATGTAACCCTCCATCAGCAGCCCGAAGTTCTCTGCAGGAACTCCGCCGGGAATCCTTACCGTTGTCACGGTCCCTGCAGTATCTGCATCTTCCGAAATATCTGCCACGGAACTGAATTCGCCCCTGTGCATGGTGAATCGAAGGCCCTGATTAAGGGTTTTAACAGGAGAAGCCTCATTCAGCTCCGCTTTCCTGAAGAGACCCGTCATCACGGCGCTGCTCCTGCCACCAGACATCACCGTAACTGATTTGAGAATGAGATCAGCTTCCGGCTCCAGTGTCAGGGGGCCGGTATAAAGTTCTGCCTTTCCATCCGGCTCACTGCCATCGGTTGTATAGTATATTGAAGAGGCAGGAATGCCGTTTGACAGCTCCACCGTCACGCTTCCCTCCGTCACGAGGTTGATGGCCTCGTATCCGGACGGGTATGGCACCCTGTAGTTCAGGTCCATGGCGTCATACCGGGCATAATGAGCTGACATGCGGCGGGCAAAATCGTCATAATCAAGTCTCGCGCGCGGTGTCCAGAGCGCCTCTGCAAGTGCGGCAAGGCGCGGAAAGGCCATATACTCCACATGCTTCTCATCACCGATATATTCTGTCCACAGGTTCGTCTGGGCTCCTATTATGTGATGCCTCTTGTCCTCCGCGATCTCAGGGGGCATAATGTCTATCGAATAGACCTTCTCTAACGGAAGCATCCCTCCTATTGACAGAGGCTCATTGTACTTCGACTGGTAGTAGTCGAGGTAGACGAATGAGTGTGGTGTCATGACCACATCATGACCCATGTTTGCTGCCTGAATGCCGCCGCTGTGGCCTCTCCATGACATCACCGCTGCATTGTCGGCGATCCCTCCTTCAAGTATCTCATCCCACCCTATGATCTTCTTCCCCTTTGTTGCCAGGAAGGCTTCCATACGTCTCACGAGATAACTCTGCAACTCATGCTCATCCTTCAGGTTGTTGTCGGCTATCCTCTTCTGACAATCCGGGCACTGTTCCCATCTCACTTTCGGACACTCATCACCGCCGATATGTATATACTCATAGGGAAAAAGATCGGCGACCTCACTCAGAACCCCTTCAAGGAACGCATAGGTCTCATCCTTGCCGGCGCAGAAGACATCTTCCGATACCCCCCATCTGTTGAAGGGAGGAACCTTCCCGCCGCTGCAGGAGAGCTGCGGATAGGCCTGCAATGCTGCCACGGCATGACCCGGCATCTCTATCTCGGGAAGCACATTTATATGTAGCCTGCTGGCATACTCAACCACATCGCGGACATCTTCCTGGGTGTAGTAACCGCCATACCGTATGCCATCATATACCCATGGCGTCTCGCTGCCGTGGCCGATGAGCGTCTCATCCCTCCATGCAGCCACAGTGGCCAGTTCAGGGTACTTCTCAATCTCAATCCTCCATCCCTGGTCATCGGTAAGGTGCCAGTGAAAGGTGTTGAGCTTATGCATGGCCATAGCATCAAGCATCTTGAAGATAAACTCCTTCGGGAAAAAATGCCTTGATACGTCAAGATGCATACCCCTCCACCTGTATTGAGGTGAATCCGATATTCTCACACACGGAACAGCTATAGCCCTTTTTTCAGCATTCTGCGATGGAAAGATGAGATGCATCAGAGTCTGAAAAGCATAGAACAGTCCGGCATCATCACCGGCTGCAATTGCAATGCCATCAGGAGAAATCTCCAGGGTATATGCCTCCGCATTATCAATCAGGCTGTCATACTTCGCCCTGATTATATTATCATTCCCAGGCGTCTGCTGTTCGGTAACACTGATTTTCCCGTAATGATTTTCAAGGAATCCGTTGAACATACCGGCAACCTCGCCGGCAGATCCGAAGGCAGGGTCAATGAATAGCACTGTCCCGGACTTCAGCAGGAACTCGCCTTCCGCTACTTCAACCGAGGCCGGTGCCGGTATCAGGGAAAGGGGTTCATAATCTGTCTGCCTTACACCCTGAGAGCATGAAACAAACACGGTTACTATGTGGAAAATGATTGCTGCTCCGGCAATCGGCATGGTTGTATTGATTTTCATTTCAGTTCAGACTTTTAGGAATATCCTGTTACGATACAGGAACCAGAGGAAGAGCCATACCATTGCTATGTAGCCCAGGGAGCTTATGAATGGCTGGAGTGCTTCCGGGGAGAGGTCGTGGATCCCTTTAAGAAAGAAATCCCGTATAATATCAAACCTGAGTATCCTGTGCTGAAGGACGTAGATCGTAATTGAGTTCATCCCGATGACAACAAAGAAGAAGGCCCATCTCTTCATTTTCCATACATCAATGACCAGGTAGAAGAGGCCCAGCAGCATCAGGCTCCAACCGCCGGCATAAAGCACGAAGGAGCTGGTCCACAGGTTCTTGTTTATCGGGAAGAAAGTACCCCAGGCCATGCCGAGAATGAGGCCGAGGATGCCTGTACCTATTAACACCAGGGCTTTCTTCATGCCGTTCAGCCTTCCGGTCTTAAGGCGGAGCAGGTGACCGGCAAAAACCCCCAGCAGTGCAGTGGAGACAGATGGGATGGTGCTGAGGATCCCTTCAGGCTCATTGAACTCAGTATACATGGTTCCGGGCAACAATAGCCTGTCAATATAACCGGCCAGGTTGCCCTCAGGAGAGAGGTCCCCGGCACCAAATCCCGGTACCGGTACCAGCAGCATCAGCAGGCAATATAAAATCAACAGGCCCCAGAACCATGCTATCTGCCACCTGATTCCGGCATTAAGAACTATCATTGCGGCCAGGAACCATGCAATCCCGATCCTGCCAAGCACACTGGCAAAGCGAAGGTTATCAGGATTAAGCTCCAGTATACGGTTTACCAGCATACCCAGCACCACCAGCACCAGCATTCGCTTCAGCGCATGGAGATATATCTTCTGCCTGGTTTCTCCCCTGTTGCGGCGGGCCTCAAAGGAATATGGCATTGAAACTCCGGCAAGGAAAAGGAAAAGCGGAAAGATCATATCGTAGAAAGCGAATCCATTCCATGCCACATGATGCATCTGTGAGTTCATCCACTCAAACAGGGGCCATCCGGTTACCGTTGCCAGAGCAAAGACAAGTTTTTGTCCCCCGGTTATCCAGAACATGTCAAATCCCCTCAGGGCATCGAGGCTGTAAAGCCTGCCGGAAGGATTTTTGGAAGCAGAAGAGCTCTTCGTATTTGAAGATGTCATTTTCATCGGTCAGAATATTTCAACGCGGTCAAGGCTGTCAGGCCTCGATGATACATAAAAGGCATATTTGCCGTAACCTGTGTGTTTTGCCAGCTCAACCCTTGCGCAGTTCCACCTGCCATCGCGATATGTGATCTTAAGATGAAACCGGCCCTGATCATCAACCCAAACATTCTCATGAGAGTCAGAGAAATAATTGGGCCCGGGACCTGCCTTCTCCTCTCCTGAGGCAGAGACAACCCAGTCATAACCCGAGAAGCTGATAACCCTGGCTCCGTCGGGAATAACGAATTCAGGTTCCCTGGCCGAGCAAGAGGCAATGGCAAAAAGTATGGCGAGGGTGACTGCCGCCACCAAAAACTGGTTTTTCCCGCTGATCATCTTATGTCTCCTGCCTGTAAACTGTTTTGCCCTTCTTTATTGTTCTGACAACCTGCAAACCCCCGCTCTCCTCTCTCAGCAAAACCAGGTCTGCCACCCCGCCTCGTACAGGCAGACAGTCGCCAGGCATGCCTGCCATCCTGTAAGGAGTTCTGCCAGCCATATCAAGGGCTTCCGACAGTGTGGCCAGTCCTTTCGAAACAAGGGTTTCCACACAGTGAAGCAGCGACTTGCCCGATCCGGCTAGCATATCCGGATTACCCTTTACATGAAGCTTCCCGGCTTCGGTAAGAGTCACTGCACCTCCGATGTGAGTGTTGTAGTCACCCGGCGGCATCCCGGTCAGTCCGGTGGCATCACTTACCAGTATTATCTTTCCCGGCTTCATTTTCAGGAAGACCTTCATCACCGCGTCAGGGAGATGAAAGCCGTCAGATATTATTGAAGCATATAGCTCATCAGCTGCCAGCTGTTCCCATATATAGTTTCTGTGCCGTGGGAGCATTTGGTGAGAGCCGTTGCCGAGGTGCGTTGAGAGTGTTGCTCCGGCAGTCACAGCCTCCCGTATCTGCTCCGGAGTGGCAGCAGTATGGCCTATTGAAACTGTCACACCACTTCCGGCAGCACGTCTGATGAAATCAGCCGATTCCGGCCACTCGGGAGAGAGTGTAATGATGCGGATCATGCCGCCACATGCCTCCTGCCATTCGCAGAAGAGGTCCCAGTCGGGCGGCCTGACATGCTCAACAGGGTGTGCTCCGCGGGCACCGTTCTCCGGGGAGATGAAGGGCCCCTCAAGATGAATGCCTCCCACAGCCCCGGCTGCCTCAGGAAAACGGCTGCAGGCATCTGCAATCACACTGACGTAATTTTGTATGCGCTCACTGCTGTTTGTGATGATTGTAGGGAAAAAGGTGGTAACTCCTTCACTCCATAACTTCACTGATATATCCCTTACCGTTTCGGGAAGAAGAGGATCGGTGTTCAGATCAAGTCCGCCATAACCGTTGACCTGCAGGTCTGTCAGTCCCGGTGCAATAACCAAACTCTTATCGTCACCCTCCCGTGCCTTCTCCATATTGGCAATCAGATCGTCCGCCAGGGTGATCCTTACTGCCTCTCCTGTCAGGTAAAGACGACCGGTAATTATGTTGTCATCATTGTGCCTGGTCATGCCTGCTACTTAATTACGGATTGAATTCAGCAGGGTGTCAACCTTTTCAGGGACCACTCTCCGGCTTAGCAACCCGGTTGCAATATACAATATCAAGGATGTAAACAGAGGCACTCCCACCTCAAGGGCAAGTGAAGCGCCCGGGATAAGCTTGACAATTATGAAGCCTGCAATGCCAGCAAGAATAGACAGAATGGCGACCCTGCTGTCGCACCTGCGAAAAGCCGGCAGCAGGCCCAGTATCATCGGTATTGCTATTGGGCCAAGAAGAGCAGCAAACCACGAGACAATTAGCCCGAACACACCCCCGAAACTCTCGGCATTGATGGCGATAAGTATTGTAAGCACAGTAAAGGAGAAGGTTGATATCCTGGCAATCAGCAATGTTTTCTTTCGGCTGTAACCTGTGAACCCTTTAATGAATCGTGGCAAAATATCACGTGTTATGACAGCTGAGATTGTGTTGGCATCAGAAGAGGTCATTGAGAGTGTGTTGGTAAAGAGCGAAGCCATCACCAACCCCACCAGTCCGGCAGGCAGGAACTTTATTGCAAGCAGTCCGTAAGAGCGTGTCGGGTCCTCGAGTCCCGGAAGGAATATGGGTGCCGCGAACATCGGGAAGAAGAGGACTATCGGCCAGAAGAGATAGAGTACTGACGAGAGTGTGGCAGCCTTCTTCGCCACCTGTCCGGAGGAGGAGGCTATGAAGCGGGTAGCCAGATGCCAGGTACCGCCGCTGTAACTGAAAAAGTCAATGATCACCATGGCCACCAGGAACTGCCACGTGTATGGATCGCTGAAGAGGTCCGTGTGCCCTTCAGGTAGCCGCTCCCACATCGTAAGGAAGCCGGCGGCGCCGTCACCGAGGTTTATCAGGACAATCACGAACATCGTGATGCCCGCAACCAGTTGCACCATGAACTGTGCAAAATCGTTCACCACATCAGCCCAGAGGCCGCCAAGGGTACTATATATCAGCGAGACCGAGCCGGCCAGGAGTATCCCGGTGAGGAAAGACGTACCTGCAAAGATGTTAAGCAGAATGGCTATCGCTGCCCATTTGGCACCCACGTCAAAGATCTTTATTATCACGCCAGCCCATGCAATAAGCTGCTGTGTATTAAGATTATATCGTGTCACAAGATATTCCGTGGGCGACTGTATCCCGATAGCTATTCTGAGCCTTGCCCAGCGGGGTGCAATAAGATGAGCCCCAAGGAATGTAGCTGCCGCCACGGCACAGGCCCACCAGACGTAAATTGTCAGTCCGTGGGTGTAGGCAATGCCCGCATATGCAACGAAGACCGCCCCGCTGTATCCCGAGACGTGGTGTGACACTCCCGAGAGCCACCAGGGCAGTTTTCCGCCGGCAGTGAAGAAGTCAGCCGAATTCTTCACCCTCATGTAAGCCCAGAAGCCTACCGAGATCAGCAACACGAAGTATACTGTAAGGACAATCCAGTCAATAAGCTGCATATCTGTTCCCTTTTATTTGTTTCTGCTTCGTACGAGCGAAAGCCATGCCAGTGCATACCTGCGTCCCATCGCTCTCTGAGACGGGCCGTCAAAATGTACCTTGTCCTCCTTAGGGGTAGTGCCGAAGGAGTGTACAAGCATTGCATCCGGGTCCTCATCCGTTATGGCTGAAATGATATCATTTATCTGAAGGTACTCCAGCCTGTTCTTTTCAACGCCGGGGAAAAGACCCAGTTCACCTGCAATTATCGGCAATTCCGGATCTCCGGCAACTTTGCGGAAGAATGCAAAGAGAGCTTCAGTATTTTCCCTGTAGTGAGGCAGCTTTTCGGCAGTAGCATCAGACTCGCCCTGGTGCCATATTACACCCTTAACGGTGCCGTATTCCATCGCCCACCTGATCTTGTCGGTCAGGTTGCTTTTCAGCCTCACACCATTGCAGACCGAATCACTCAGCCAGTCATCTGTGGAGCTGCCTCCGACGGCACAGGGTATCAGCCCGATATAAATATCTTCATCAAGCTCCTTTATCAGCGCCCTGGCAAACGCCAGCCCGGGTCCCAGTCCCGTGAGTGCCGGCTGGTAGAGCTGCAGCGGTTCTTTTGCCAGAGCCCACCGTTTATCCGGTGTCACAGTAAAGATACGAGGATGGGGTATCGTGTCAGAGGGTTCCACCAGGCCCCTGCCGGCCATGTTTGACTGCCCCGCCAGCACGAAGAGCCATACCCTGTCAGCCGGTGGCATCTGTTCAACATATTCAGTGGTGCGCGGGAACGAGAGGGTTCGCCCCTCCTGCGCCATACCCCTGGAAGCGGCAGCAAATACCGCAAGACAGATGAATATCCTGATCAGCGACCTCATGCTACAGTGTCCTGTTTCCCGTCAGCCTCCTGTGCAGCAGCATCAGCTTCCGGTTTCTGATCATGTTCTGCTGCTCTATCTCCGTCTCGTGCAGGTAGCCCCTGTTCAGCTTCGCAAAGCGCCTGTCAAGATCGTTCGTCTCCACTATAAGTGTCTCAAGATCTGCAACAACGCCAGCTCTGTCATCCGCCGAAAAATCAGGTGCATTGAAACGCGCCTCTGCCTCCTTGAACTTAAGATAGTGCAGCCTGATATCGAGCATCAGCCTGAAGTGTTCAAACTCATCCCTGTTTGTTACCAGATTAAGTCTCTTCATCTTTTCGACAGCGGCCTCCACCGTTTCCCGCATGGCGGTTATTGAAGGTGATGATGCCGGTTTGCCGCTCACAATCAGCTCCGGAGGGATTGTGAGTGTCTCCCAGAAAAGCTCCCCGTCAGATTCTGAAAGACCAAATCGCTCTGCGGCATAGCGAAGGACAAAACCGTGCGGATCCAATGGCTCCGGAGTGTTAAGCGCCTCTGCATAGGAGGCCAGCAGTATCCTGAATCCCGAGAGGGGCCAGGTGTTCCTTACCTGCTCCATGTCAGTTACCTCGTAGTTCACATCCCAGGTAAAACCGTAAAGGCCCGAGGTTGACCATGAGGTCATAACTATCCCCGTGTAACCTGCCTCACGGGAGTAGGGAATGAAGTCGCGCTGGTTGTTGAGATGCTTCTCCCAGCAGGTGACATAGTAGTTGTCAGGATGACTTCGGATGGAGGGCGAGCCCCAGAATTCAAGTCCCTGTTCCTGCAGTGCCGCAATATTGCCAAAATAATTTGTCTTCCATCCGTAGTTCCAGTCGATGAAGATAGTCTCCTCAGGCATCTCAGAAGCTGCCTCCGGGTATTTGAGGAGAATATCGGCCCACATTACCGGTTTCTTGCCCAGGCTGATAACGATGTCACACATCATCTTCATGTAGTCAACAAAGAGTTTAGACTTCCCCTCGGTGGCGGCCTTCAGTGAGCAGGCCGGGCAATGGCCGAGAAGGTATGTTTCATCACCGCCGATGTGGATATAGTCTGACCGGTGCATTTCAGCCATATCTGCAAACAGGTCTGCAAACAGAAGACTGTCACCCTCTTCCTTCAGAGGACAGAGCTGCGATATCTCCTTCCGGTCCTCCCTGAGATCACTGTACCTGTCATGCCTCAGTATGTATTCCACATGTCCGAAGCACTGCTGAAGGGGAATGACATCAATACCGAGGGCCTCGCAGTAATCAACGAAGGCTCTGACCTCATCGCGGGTGTAAGCCAGCTCATTTGAGACTGTTGCATTATTCTGATAGGGATAGGATGCCTCCCACTCCATCACCAGGGTATTCATCCCGAAGGCTGCCAGTTCATCAGCCAGTGCCTTCAGTGCATCCATTGTCATTACCTGTATCCTCAGATCGACGTGAAATCCCCTCACCTTGAATTGATTGTCCTCCATCAACGGGATGCTCTTCACCTGCTGTGCCTGCGGTTCTGCATTACGGCATCCTGCCAGCAGTGAAAGGACGACAACGGTCGCCAGGAGCGAAGCCTGGATATTACTCATAATCTGTCTGTTCTTCATGCGTCCGGGTATTTCTGGTTCAGATAAGTCTGACTGCTCCGGCTGATAAGGAGATGCGGGTTCTGACACCGGAGCCGTCAGTGACGGTGATCCGCGTGACACCCTTCCTCGTCCTGCTCTTCACCGTTGCTCCGGTCCCGTCTCCACCGGACGGTATGACCAGGAGGTGCGACTCCAGGTTTCCGGTGGCGCGGAGGTTCAGTGAAGCAACCGGCGCATCTGTTGTACGGCCTTTTATGCTCACCATGCCGGTTCCGGTAAAAAATCTGCCTTCTCCGATGGTGTCGGCAGCAAAAAGCTCTGTCACCCTGTCTGTTTTTATCCTCAGCAACCTGCCTGACGGGTCTGCAGTCAACTCCGACGGCGGGAAATGTAAAAGTATCTCATAGCTATGATCTCCTGCGGCCTCGAAACTATCGCTTATAACAGCAAAGAGGCCTTTGACAAGAGTGATTCTCCGGCTCCAGCGAACAGAAGCATTTGTTTGCTCTTCCGGCGGTGATATCATTGAAACCGTTGATATTTCATTGCCGGGAACCAACCCGGTGATCCTGTTGGGAGTCTCCCTTCTCGGGACCCATAGCAGCGACGAAGAAGTTGCCGCCTCGGTAACTCCGTCTATTATCACTGTGTTGTGTGCACCGGTTGTGCGGTACCAGGTCACCAGTTCAGGTTCATCATAGTTGCAGCATCCGCTGTCAATGAGCAGTGGCGACCCGCCATGCCAGAGTTCAAACCCCAGCCTGCCGGCATGGGCATGAGCTCCGATCACCGAGGCGGGATTGGCAAGAACATACCATCCTTTCCGGCCTCCGTCCCTCATTACAGCCACCTGAGTGTCCGGAAAACCGGCAATACCTCTGGCCGGAGCTACTGCCATCACGCCTGTTATCTCATTTATTGTATCCAGGATAGCCCTTACCGGCATCTCGTATGAATCATTCACCTGTGGCACGGTGCCGTCAGGTCTCTCCACAGCGGCCAGGTAATTTGCCATCTTTTTCAGCATAGGGAGTGAATTCACAGGCGGCTCCAGGCCATTGGCTGTACACAGCAGGAAGGCGTCCCGGAAAATATGTGCCTGGAACGGGTAATATCCGAACATCTGCTCAACGTTTCCGCCGTCAGCATAAAATGCGTTTGCCAGATGGTGATTGAGAATTATCATTGCCTTGCGGCGAAGCTCTGCTGCCTCCTCCAGTTGCGGGAAGAGGACTCCCAGGTAAAGCATCGCCAGCCCGCCGTGCGACTGGTGGTTGAACTCATTCAGCTTCGCCTGCCCGAAGCCGGTAAGCAGGATGTGGGCATGCTCCTTAAGAGTATCCTTTATAAGTCCCTTTTCCTCCTCCGTCAATCCCTTTTCCCCAAGGTAATAACACCATGAGTAATGGATTGAGCGCCACGCCACCTGCATGTCACGCCAGTTAAAAGTAGTTCGGTGCGAGTCAGGCAGCCGCGGATTGTCTGCTATCCACTGCCTTATGATGCGCATCATGTCATCAAGATATGACCTTTCTCCGGTCAGACGATACATCCTGGCAAAAGAAGGAAGGAAATAGAACCTGTTGAGCCATACACTCTTTTCCAGCTCACTTCTTTCATACCTCCTCCAGTCGACGGGATCACCGTAGACCTCTGACAGTACTCCTTTCCTGATTGCAGCCACGATCTTCTCATCCTCCTCCGTTCCAAGGACAGCCATCTGAATAAACTTACCCCCCTGATCCTTCGGGACGTAATCGCCAAAGTTGTACAGGGGAACATACTTCATAAAAGGGAAAACCGGGGAGTCAGCCCCGGGCAGACCAAAGAAGAGTTGTCTGAAGGCATCTGCCGGAGCAGCGTTTATGGTCAGTCCCCCCAGTGCAGCACCGGCAGTGCCCACAAACACATTTCTTATGAATCTTCGTCTTCCTCCGCTCATCCCATAAACTTAATTATTTTACTGATCTCCAAAAGAATCCCTGTCGAAATAAAAGCTGCAGTCAGGGTGCATCTGCAGTACTGAAGCGGGACATGCAGGAGTGACAGGGCCGTTGAGGGTGTTATAAACAGCCTCTCTCTTGCTGCGGCCCGGCACCACGCAGAAGAGGTGCGAGGCATTAAAAATGACAGGTATTGTAAGTGTAAGTGCCTTCTCAGGCACCTCCTGGAGTGTTGTAAAACAACCCTCATTAACCTGTTGCATGCGGCATGAACGGTCAAGGGATACCTCCTTGACAACAAGTTCATCGTTGAAGTCAGCCACCGGCGGGTCATTGAATGCAATATGACCGTTCTCACCGATTCCCAGGCAGATTATATCGAGAGGTGCCTCACTGATAAGGGCGGCGTAACGCAACGCTTCTGTAACCGTATCGGTATTTCCGTTAATAAGGTGTACCTTCTTTATCCTGACTTTATCAAAGAGCCTTCGCTGCAAATACTTTGAGAAGAGCTGTTCTGCTCCTCCGTTGAGTCCGATATATTCATCCATATGAAAAGCGGTGACCCTTCCCCAGTCAATCATTTCTGATTCTGCAAGGTAATCGAGCATCTCATTCTGTGAAGGAGCAGCTGCAAAGACCATCCTCACCTCATCCTTAATCTTCAGCAGGCCGGCCACCCGGGCCTCGACATCCCTTCCGGCAGCCCGGCCCATCTCGTCCCTTGTGGAAAAGACATTGACATTAAGGTGTTTATATCTGTTAATCTTCATTGCGATTAAGCATTAGTTCACGGCCCGGCATTGGACATCGGACCACGCCAAAAAAAACTCACTACCAACAGGAAAATTTTCAAAGAATCAGATGGGTGATTTCTCCCTTTATCCAATCACCCTTTTGAAATCCCCATCTGATCTTCAACCTTAAAACAAACCTGTTTTACTATGAAACCAAACCTCAGATCGACAGATATACAACATCCGCCGTAACATGAATTACTCCGTTTGTAGGCTCGATATTGGATGTGATAATCGTCCAGTTCTTCTTTGTCCCCTGGTTGATAACTCCCTGGTAACTTGTGTTATGGGAAAGGTACATGACCGATCCGCTCTCAGTCGGGTAGGCTATCGGGTTATTGCTCGGGAGCAGTTCCGGGTCAGTGAAGATGACCTTTGCATTGACTATATGATACTTGAGCACAGACTCGAGCGTGGCAACGGGAATAGCCGCAATATTGGCAAAGCTGTTGGTCTTCATGTAAGCCCTGAAGGCACTGTTCCTGGGAAGGATGTAGGTTCTGACCATTGTACCGGAATATAGGCTCTGAAGTCCCGTAGCAGTTATTGCTTCTTCCATCAGCGAGAGGGAGTCAGTTGTCTGGATGAATTCCCAGGCCGTCATATTAATTTTACCTCCCGGGTTGCCGTATTCGTATTCATAGTCGGGCTGTATCTCGCACGAGACGAGTATTGCAGCAATGGCAACCGGGGCAAGCAGCATTCTTATCAGCTGCATCTTTTTATTGCTTGTTATTTTGTTTTTCATCTGAGTAATCTTTTATGATTAACACCTCGCTTCTATTGGTAGAACGGGTTCTGCAACAGGTTAGGGTTCTTGTTCAACGAGTTCTGGTGAATCGGCCACACGAGGTTGGCCTCACTGCTCAGCCCGTTTAATGGACCCATTGTTGATATGGCTTTTCCGGTCCGTACAAGATCAAACCAGCGGTGCCCTTCGAAGCAGAGTTCAACGGATCTTTCATGCAGAATGGCTGACTCGAGGTCTCCGTACATTGCTATTGCATCATCCTCAGTATCAAATGCCGGCAGACCTGCGCGGGTTCTGACAGTATTCAGCAGCGAGAGTGCCTCATCTTTATTTGCCGTGCCTCCTATCTTATTCAGTGCCTCAGCCCTGAGCAGCATGATATCAGCAAGCCTGATAAGTATAATATTCTGCTTGGCGGGTGTCGATATCTCGTCACTTACACCGCGGCCGAGATACTTCCATATGGCCTTCGGATCAGCCGGAATGGTATCATAGACAAAATCTTCCCTCTTGTCACCCTGTTCAATGGATGCCTTCCATTTGTTTGAGGGAGTATAGATGGCATAGGAGCCGACGGCATAGAGTGTTCTCAGTCCGTTTGTCTCCGTGTCATTGTATCCCACCTCGAAGATGCTCTCCTTTGAGTAGCTGTTTGAAAACATCTTTCCCCAGTCAGCTATCGGGACAAGTCCGTAGAGCGTATTGGACATTATTAGTGAGGATGTTGCAACTGCCTCCGGATACTTGTGCCTCCACATGTAAACATGGGTGAGGAGGCCATTGGCAGCTCCCTTCGTAAACATTATCCTGTCATTGTTGCTGTTGTACCTGTCAATGCAGTTCTCTACTGCATATTTCAGATCCTCCTCAACCTGGTCAAGGATGGTCTCCTTGTCGGTCTTGCCAATGAAAATATCCTGATCCATTGATGTATATGGCTCAGTGATGAATGGCACATCGCCCCATACCCGTACGAGGTAGAAATAAGCCAGGGCCCTGAGTGCGCGGGCCTGTCCTATCAGTTGCCTGCCGGTTACATTATCATCCTCGTATACATTGGGGATATACTTTATAGCATAGTTCGCACGGCTTACCATAGTATAAAGGGCCGTCCAGTCAGCCGAGGAGGCAGTGTTGGTAAGGTTGTTCGAGAGAAGGGTCAGGGATTCGCCTGTCTGTGCTGTCTGCACATTGTCAGCCCTGCCTTCGCCCCAGTAGCAGAAATTGAGCCTGAATACCGACTGTGCGGCATCATATATGCCGTATATGCCGGCCTGGGCATCCGCAGTGGTTTTGTAGAAACCTGATGCGGAGAAGCTGCTCACGGGATCCTTGTCAAGGATATCGGTACAGGCAGTCACCTGCATCAGCAGGATAACCGCTATTGCTGTTTTTAAATATCTTAATTTCATAACTCGCTGTTTGTTAAAATTCCAGATTGAGACCAAATACTACGGTACGGCTCTGGGGATATGAACCCTCGTCAACACCTACCTGCAGTCCGCTGTATGAGTTCACCTCCGGGTCATAACCGGTGTAGTGAGTAAAGGTCAGAAGGTTCTCGCCGGTGACATAAGCACGCAGCCTGCTGATACCGGCCCTGCTGGTTATAGCCTTCGGGATTGTGTAGGAGAATGTGACATTCTTCAGCCTCATATATGAACCATCTTCTATCCACCTGTCTGATACCCTGAGATATTCATTCCTCTTCGGGTCATTGCGCACAGGCGCAGGATAGTCGGTCACATCACCCTGCTCCCTCCATCTGTTAAGGGCATCGGTGGAGACGTTGTTGTAGGCAAACACCCAGTTTCTCATGTTGTTGAGGTGGCTGTAGATGTCATTCCCGTAACAGAACTGCAGGAAAACGTTCAGTGAAAAGTTCTTGTAGGAAAAATCGTTGCTGAAACCTCCTGCAAAAATTGGCTGTGCATCGCCAATGATCTGTTTGTCATCGTCATTAATCACGTTGTCATGGTTCAGATCATCCCATATTGGGTCGCCTCCGATAAATGGCTTTCCGGTAGCTGAACCGAACTTAACACCGTTCACGTTGTCCTCATCACGTGCATAGACGCCGAGGAACTTCCAGCCGTAAAAGGTACCGATAGGTTCTCCCTCCTTCAGTATGTGATAATCTCCGTTCTTGATGTAACCATTAGTCAGCACCTCATCGGGAAGATCAACAACTGAGTTGCGATTGAAGCCGATGTTGAAACTGCTTGACCACTGGAACTCACGGTTGATGTTATGCGTGTTGATTGCAAATTCCATCCCCTTGTTAGATATGTCTCCGATATTCCTTGTTATATAGCCGAATCCGGTTGTCTCGGGAATTGGCACTGCGAAGAGCAGGTCCGAGGTATTCTTGATGTAGAAGTCGGCCACGAAATTCACACGGTTGTTGAACATTGCCAGGTCAAGACCCAGGTTATACTGGGTTGTCACCTCCCATTTCAGTGCCTGGTTGGGCATGACAGTAGGTGATGCACCGGAGAATGTAAGGTAATTGGTACCTATTGAGAACTCCCCGCCCTGAACATAGTTTGGAATGGCTTCATTGCCGGTCTGACCGACGCTGATCCTGAGCTTTCCGTCAGTGAGGAAGTTCAGCCCGTCGGCGAAAGCTTCATCGGAGAACCTCCATGCAGCTGATGCGGAGGGGAAGTATCCAAACCTGTTGTCGGCACCGAATCTCGATGAACCGTCAGCCCTGACGTTTGCCTCGGCGAGGTACCTGCCCTTGTAATTGTATGAAAGCCTTCCGAAATAGGAGAGCATAGAGTGCTCGTCAGTCCTGTTCACTGCCTGGTTGGAGATGGTTCCCGCTCCATTAAGGGTACGGATATTGTCACTGGCAAAATAGAGACCGTCAAGACCTGTGGTCTCCATCTTCCAGTCCTGCATGCTGAAACCGGCCATGGCTGACAAATCATGCCCCTCGCCAATGGTTGTGTTGTATGTAAGATAGTTCTCATTGGCCCATGTCATATTGGTCCTGGCCCTGACTGCCCCCCAGTTGTATCCGGCCCGGTAATCAACCGTGGTGGGATAGAATTCATCCTCCTTCATTGAGATGAAGTCAATGCTTACACTGGTACGGAACATGAGGTTCTCCAGTATGTTGTATTCAAGATACTGGTTGCCGATAATCCTGTTTGTTACATTCAGGTGGGTACACTCTTCGGCCATGCCCACCGGGTTTCTCTTGCCGTTGAAATAGTTTATTGGTGATCCGTCAGGATAAGTAAGTGAATATACGGGAGGCCTGACAAGAATCGACTGCACCAGGCTGAGGTTTCCGGTACCGCCGGCATTTATCCTGTTGTTTTTCCCGTTTGTAAATGAGACGTTCTGACCTATTGTAACCTTGTCGGAAACTTTGAAGTCTGTGTTCAGCCTTGAGGTGATTCTCTTGTAGTTCGAAGCGAGGAAAATTCCGTCCTGGTCAAGATAGGATGTACTGAATGCATATTTTGCAGCATCTGACCCGCCCTGCACTCCGAGGTCAACCTGGTGCTGCCAGGCTTTGCGATACATCACGCTCTGCCAGTCGACATCCCCGTTATTCATCGGGTTGAGTGAGTCGATTGCCGTCCAGTGAGGTTCAGTGGGTGTTGTGGCGTTGTTGTACCTGTCAAGGTTTGCATATGAATCGATGATTATCTCGCGCCACTGCTGGGCGTTGAGTACGCCGAGATGCCTGGTGATCTCACTGATACCGCTGAAATAGTTAAGGGTGACCTTTGCCTTACCCTCCTTTCCACGCTTGGTAGTGATGAGGACGACACCGTTGGCGGCCCTGGAGCCGTAAATGGCAGTGGATGCTGCATCCTTAAGCACTTCTATTGATTCGATGTCGCCGGGATTAATGTCAGCCAGCGGGTTCAGCCCGTGCATGTCATAACCATTGAGTGATGTCATGGCATTTGATTCGACGGGGACACCGTCAATTACATAGAGAGGGTCATTCCCGGAGTTGAGTGACGAGTAACCACGAACCCTGACTGTGATGCCGGCACCGGGAGCTCCCGAGTTGGCTGTGACAACAACACCCGGGGCCCTTCCCTGCAGTGCGGAGAGTACATCCTTGACCGGTGTGTCTTCTATATTCGATGCGCTGATCGATGAGATGGAGCCTGTCAGGTCCCTCTTTTTCTTGAAACCGTAACCGATTACAACAAGCTCCTCTATCAGGGTCACATCGCTTTGCATTGCAACGTTGATTATCTCCCGCTGTCCGACTATAACTTCCTGGGAAGCATAGCCCACGGATGTAAACTGCAAGACTGCACTGCCTGACGGTACGTCAAGAGTAAATGACCCGTCAAGGTCTGATGCCACTCCTGTTGTGGTACCTTTAATAACGACAGTCACACCGGGAAGCGCTTCACCTGTTGTTGCATCGGTGACCTTCCCCGTGACTCTCTTCTGCTGCACGTTCAGTGATGTAGATGTTGCAGCGCTCACCACTGTCAGCGCAGACATCATGATCATGAACCCTGTCAGCAGCAGCTTTCTCATCCATTTCATTTGTGAGCCGGAGAGCGCGTACACTAGCTTTTTTTTCATAATTTTGAGAGTTTAGGGTTTTAAATTAAATCCTGAAAGCCACTGCTCCCGGGTACGGTCCGTAAAGTACATCCGGGGGCAGTTTTGTTAAGCATATAGCATTAATTTACAATGTTTTAACTAATAATGGCCAAGCTCAATGATCAAAATTATGACAATAAAACAAATAAAACAAACGTTTGCGTAAAAATTTATCATTTTGATAATATTTTTAACATTTGAGTGACCTGCCGGCACTTCATAAACGGAACCCTGGTGATAAGATGTCATACATATTTTGCTCTTCTGCTGAGTTTTATTGCAGATATTAGTTCCTGGTAAATCAATTTTGTTTACTTTAGCCATTGAATCAAACGTTTGCACTCATTGCTTTTAATTATCTTTATACCATGCCCGGCACAAGAGTTACCATAAAGGATCTGGCGAAGAGGATGAATCTGTCAGTGTCTACAATCTCCAGGGCACTGCATAATCACCCCAGCATAGGGGAAAAGACCACTGCCGAAGTATGGAAACTGGCAAAGCAGATGGGCTATTTCCCGAACACCGTGGCATCCAATCTCAGGCGGAGAAAGACCAACATGATAGGTGTCATTGTACCCAGGATTGACATTGCCTTCCACTCTCACGTCATCAGCGGCGTGGAAGAGGTAGCATACAAGATGGGGTATAATGTAACCATATACCAGAGCCGTGACTCATATGAACGTGAAGTGGCCATAACGGGAATTCTTCAGACCAATATGGTGGCCGGAATTATTGCCTGTCTTGCCCTTGAGACAATCAACTGCAGCCACTTCGCAAGGTTCAACAGCCTGAAAGTGCCATTGGTTTTTTATGACAGGGTAAGCAATGACCTGGAAGCCAGCAAGGTAATAATTGATGACTTCGAGGCAGCCTCGAGGGTAACGCAACACCTTATTAATATTGGCTGCATGCGGATCGCTCATATAGCAGGATGCCAGACAACCTCAATCTTCTCTGCCAGGCTGGAGGGATACAAGGCTGCCCTGCTGAAGAACGGGCTGCCATTCGACGCCAACCTGGTATGCTGTGCAAATGACCTCAGCTACGAGGAGGGTGCCAGATGCGCAAAGAAACTGATGAAACTCTCAGAGATGCCTGACGGTCTCTTTTGTGCAAACGATTATACAGCCATCGGGGCAATCCAGGTTATTAAAAAGGCAAACCTTAAAATCCCGGAAGATATTGCCGTTGCCGGATTCAGCAACTACCCGGTATCCACAATCATCGAACCCGCCCTGACAACCATTGACGACAGGGCTGTGGAAATGGGAAAAACCGCCGCCCGCATGCTGATCAGACAGATTGAGGAACGAGATATCAACATCGCTTCCGAGACAGTGGTGATTAAAACAGACCTTATCATCCGTGATTCGACCAGGAGAGAAACTGTTATTGACTGAAAAATCAGACCTAATGGTAAACCGGAACACTATTTAGTCTTCCCTGAATTAGCATATTTCATTTTTTTCCATACTTTTACGCCGCTTTCACGCATAATGCACAGTTAAACCAAGAATGTGTAATTAAAACAGAAGCTCATGAAAAAAATCATTTCAGTAATTTCCGCACTCGTTGTAACAGGCTCTCTCTTTGCTGGCGGCCTTGTAACCAACAACAACCAGAGTGCTCTATACACCAGGCTGCAGAGCCGCAATGCCTCTACCAGCATTGACGCTGTCTACTACAACCCGGCAGGTCTGACAAAACTGTCAGACGGATTTCACTTCTCCCTGAACAACCAGACAATCGGCCAGACACCTAAGATCAAGACTGCCTACGAACCCATTAACGGCAGCCCGAAAGAGTATGTCGGCAAGATCAGCGCCCCCATCTATCCGGGCGTTTACGCAGCCTACAAAACTGGCAAACTGGCCCTCTCACTTGGTTTTAACCCGATTGGCGGCGGCGGCGGAGCAACCTATGACACCGGACTTCCTTCATTCGAGATGCAGGTTGCCAATATGGTTCCCACTCTTGTGGCCCAGCTCACACCCCTTGACCAATATATCTTTTCTGTCACAGGGAATGATCCTAACTTCAATGGCATCACTGGTTACAACTCAACCATATATTTCAAGGGTTCTTCAATCTACTTCGGCCTCCAGGCCAACGTCTCATACGAGATCAATGAGATGCTCTCAGTGGCACTCGGCGGCCGCTATGTCATGGCCAACAACAAGTACGAAGGCTACATACAGGATGTGACAATCACAGCACCCCAGGCCTACGGCGGCGTACAGACGCCCGGTGACTATCTCAGGAAAGTTGCGACTACTCCGGGTCTTCCTGCACCAAACGTAGCTACTCTCAATGGTACCGCAGCCTATCTTGACGATGCAACCTCCGTTGAAGCAGACGCCGTCATGAAGGGCAACGGTATCACCCCCATCCTTTCAGTGAACTTCGCACCCGTGGGTGACCTCATCAACATCGGTCTGAAATACGAATTCAAGACAAAGATGAATATCACCACAACCGTGAACGACGGTAAGGATGCAGAAGGAATGTTCATCCAGGATTCAGTAGCAATAGCTGACATGCCCGCCATGCTTGCTCTCGGTGTTGATGTCAAGCCTTCAGAAAGATTCCTCATCACCGGCAGCTTCAACTACTACTTCGACAAGAGTGTTGATTATGACGGACAGGATAATGTTGAACTTAACAAGATTGACAAGAACTTCATCGAGGCAGCACTTGGTCTCCAGGTCGGACTTACCGACAACCTGTTCCTCAGCGCCGGCTGGCTCACCACAGTTACAGGAGTGAACGACAATTATCAGAGCGACCTGAAATTCAGCCTTAACACCAATACCTTCGGCGGCGGACTGGGATTCAGGGTCAATGATATGCTGGACATCAACCTTGGAGGTTCTTATACGATTTACGAGGAAGGATCAAAATCCTATAACGGCGGCGCCGGTCAGGCAACTGATATCTACAACAAGAATACCTGGATTGCAGCCATCGGACTCGACTTCCATTTTTAAACTAACCAAACCTATTGAAAAAAAAGAGCCCCGCGAAGGGCTCTTTTTTTTCTAGTATTCTGCTCCCTGCCTTTTCAGGTTCTCCAGGTAGAGCTTCAGGTCAGGAGTATCGGATGTCATCATCCTGTTGTACCACTGCCTGGCAGTCTCATGCCTCCCCATGCTGCGGTCAAGCATGATCAGAGAGGTGTATACAGACCCTTCAATACCGAGATTCAAACTGTCAGTCTCCGCAATGATCTCCTCGTAAATGTGATAGGCAGCCATATTGTTCCCGGAACCCGAAAGCGCAAAGGCTTCGTTGAGCCGGTTGTTAAGCGAAGCATCCGTGACGATGCCCCTGAATGAGAGGCACCCGCCCATACACTCCTCCACAATGGAAAACCATGGCAGCATCCCCGTGGGCGGAAAAGTAAGCGAGAAAGCAGCCTTCTCCCCGGGTCTTTTAAACTTGTGCGTGGCCGGGCAGTAAGGCAGTCCCTTAAGGCCGGTGAGCTTTATCTTCATCCCGTCAGGTCTGACGAGAAAGGTGTTCCTGTCAATGCAGAACCACGCATTGTTGATGTCACTCATCACGGTCATCCAGACCACAGTGGCATCAGCATTGAAATCAACCCTTACAATCTCGGCAGTCAGAGGCGACTTGAGCCCGTAGTTCGGACTCTCAACGCTCTGCCCCGAAACGGCTCCGGAAAAAGCCGCAAGCAATACAATAATTAATACCTGTTTCATTCCATTTGCCTGACTTGCAATTATCATACCGCAAAGTTAGTGATTTAAAACAGTTGCATTTTCAGTCTTTTTACTCACGCTGGCTAACGGGCGGATTAGTATGTTTGTAACAACTTTGTCACATTTGTGTAATCTCAATGTAACAAAAGTGCAGGATTTTTGTATTGTCAAACCTTCAACTATTAATTAAATGAAAATGAATCTTTTACCTGTCGCGCTCAGTATTCTGATGCTGACGACAGTATCCGCCGCAGCACAGGAGAGTGATGATTTCAAGCCGTCAGGCAAATTTTTCGGGTTGCTCTTCTCCAATTACCACACCTCCTTTACAGGAGGGGAAAACAACTCTGCCTTTGAAGTGACCCGCTCCTATTTCGGTTATGACTACAGCTTTTCAAAGGAGATATCAAGCCGCATCATGTATGACGGAACCACCGAGGTTATCAATGGTAAAACTATCTATTCCGGCTATCTGCGTAACGCATACCTTCAGTATGACAACAGGAAATTCATGATCCGGGGTGGACTTATCGGTGCAGAACAGATATCTATGATGGATAAAATCTGGGGTTACCGTTTCATTACCAAGCCTCCGATTGATTACTCAGGAATGATCCAGGTTGCAGACCTGGGAGTAATGACTAAAATATATGCCGGTGAGCTCCTCGAGCTTGATCTTTCAATCACCAACGGACGAGGTTTTAAGGATATTGCCGCTAACGGAACCTACAGACTGTCCGCCGGCTTCACCCTCACCCCTGTGGACAACATCCTCGTAAGGGGATTCTATGACATGATGGGTCCCTCGGGCAGTATGCAGCGCACAGCAAGCATCACTGCAGCATGGATGGGTCCGAAGTTCAACGCCGGGGCTGAGTACTTCAGGCAGGACAATGCCTCGATGACTGACGGGCGCGATTACTCGGGCATAAGCCTGTTTGCAAAGATACCGCTCGCTGAAAAAGTCAGTCTCTTTGCCAGGTATGACCATATCAGTTCGGTTATAATGGACGGCGATGAGGATCCCTGGAACCAGAACAGGGACGGCTCCTACATCTTCGCCGGGATAGATTTTTCGCCGGTGCGCAACGTCAGGATCTCGCCTAACTTTACAGGGTACCTGCCAACAGCCGGCGGCAATGACAATGTCAGCACAATAGGCCTTAATATTGAAGCGAAATTCTGATATTTACTTAATAATCAACAATACAAAAATGAAAAACAGTATCATCATCCTGATGGCAGTCGTAGCGCTGACAGCCATATCATGTGGCGGTGGCGGCTCAACGGCCGGCAAACAGAAGCAGGTTATGCTCTCTGCAGCCGGGGCAACCTTCCCGCAGCCTTTCTACAACCTGGCCTTTAAGAAATACAATGAAGCCGGGGGCCCGCTTATCAATTACGGCGGCATAGGTTCCGGCGGCGGCATCAAGAGTCTCCGTGACCAGGTAGTAGCGTTTGCAGCAACCGACGCTTACCTCTCTGACGCCGAACTGGCTGAGATGCCCGGCGAGGTGGTTCACATCCCCACCTGCATAGGTGCGGTGGTGATCGCCTACAACCTGCCCGGTGTCACTGAGCTAAAGCTCACCCCCGAACTTCTCGAGGGTATCTTCCTGGGTACAATCAAAATGTGGAATGACCCGAAGATCCTCTCTGTAAACCCCGGCCTTATAGTTCCCGACATGGAGATAACGGTGGTCTACCGTTCTGACGGCAGCGGCACCACATACATCTTCAGCGACTATATGTCCAAGGTTAGTCCCGTATGGAACGAACAGCTCGGTACCGGCAAAGCCCTTAACTGGCCTGCAGGCATCGGGGCAAAAGGTAATCCAGGTGTTGCCGGTACAATCAGCCAGAGCGAAGGGTCCATAGGTTACATCGGNNTTTGAGTATGCCTTTGCGCAGAAGATACCCATGGCGAAGGTGATGAACAGCGCCGGCTTCTATATAGAGCCCACGCTTGACTCATTCACTGCTGCGGCTGCAGCTGAGATGCCTGCCGACACCAGGATCATGATCACCAACTCACCCAACCCTGCCGCCTATCCCATCACCAGCTTTACGTGGATTATCATGTACAAGGAACTGGCCTACGGCAAGCATAGCAGTGAAGCCGCGAAGGCTGCGGTGGAAACTGTAAAATGGCTCACCGGCGATGAGGCCCAGGCCATTGCCACCAGTGTTCACTACGCCGCGCTGCCGCAGAACGCATCTCTTCAGGCTGCCACCCTGCTTAAAGGCATAACCTACGAAGGCACACCGGTTCTGAAGTAACCCGATGTCAGGCGACAGGATCACAAAGGCTCTGCTTTTCATCTCGTCACTGACGATACTGCTTCTCAGTACCGGGATAGTTATCTCCCTTTTCGGGGGAGCTATCCCGGCATTCAGGGAGTTCGGCCTGGGATTCATCTTCTCATCAGCGTGGAATCCTACCGCAGGCAATGAGGAATACGGTGCCATGTCCTTCATTGCGGGAACGGTCATCACATCGCTGCTTGCACTGATCATCTGCATCCCGATGGCGTTCACCACATCACTGTTTATTGCCGAATACTACAGGGGAACTCGTACATCGGGGATCCTTCGCAGCCTGATTGACCTGCTGGCCGGTATACCCTCCATTGTATACGGTTTCTGGGGTTTTTATGCACTGCGCCCGCTGCTTGTAAGCACCGGATTGTCAGACCAGGGCTTCGGCGTCTTCACCGCCTCTCTTGTGCTGGCAATCATGATTGTTCCCTATGCCACATCGCTCAGCGCTGAGATCATCTCAATGGTGCCTGCAGAGCTGAAGGAAGCTGCCTATTCGCTCGGCGCCACCCGTCGCGAGGTGATCTTCAGCGTAGTTATCCCGTCTGCCCGCTCGGGCATCATCGCCAGCTTCATCCTGGCACTGGGCAGGGCACTGGGTGAGACAATGGCAGTAACGATGCTCATCGGCAACGCCAATGTCATACCCAAAGGGCTCTTCGCCCCCGGCAACACAATGGCCTCGGTCATCGCAAACCAGTTCGGAGAGGCATCGGGACTGAAGATGAGCGCCCTGATTGCGGTGGGACTGCTGCTCTTCCTGATCACGGCACTTGTCAACTACCTGGGAAAGCTGATCATCAAACGCTTCGCTTAACAGAGAGAGATGCATACAGAGCTGACTGACAATATAAAAAGACGTACCCGCACCAACGGCCGATTCCGGTACCTGGTGATCGCAGGCTCTGTCATCACCGTCATCCCCATCTTCCTCATAGTGGGGAATTTGGCAGTGAAGGGTTACCGCCAGATCAACCTCGCCTTCTTCACCCAGCCGGCGCCGGACACCTTCCAGGCAATGATGGCAGCATCAGCCGGCGAGATCATCCCCGGAGGCATCGCCAACGGCCTCACAGGCTCTTTGCTGATGGTACTGCTGGCATCACTTTTTGCTATACCCCTTGGGCTGATGACCGGCATCTACATCTATGAAAACTCAACGAAAAAATACGCACAATTCATCAGGAGCCTCACCGAGATACTGCAGGGGGTGCCGTCGATCATCCTGGGTATCATCGCCTATCTCTGGATAGTAAAGAACATTACCAGAGGCTATTCGGCCCTGGCCGGAAGCGTCTCGCTCACAATCATGATGCTGCCCCTCATCATCCGCTCCACCGAGGAGACGATGCGCATGATACCCATCTCAATCAGGGAAGCAGCGTTTGCGCTGGGCACACCATATTACAAGATGATCTACAAGATACTCATTCCGGTGAGCTTCAGCGGCCTGGCCACAGGCGTGCTTCTGGCCCTCTCCAGGATACTTGGCGAGACGGCTCCTCTTATGCTTACCGCCCTCGGCAGCCCGGCCATAAGCTTTGATGTCACCCGGCCGGTCAGTGCAGTGCCTCTGCTGATATGGGATTTTTACAATGACCCCAACATGGTCAGCCTGGTATGGAGCGCCTCCCTCTTCCTGATGGTCTTCGTGCTATCCATGAACCTTATGGCCCGCAGTGTGGCGTCTAAACACAAATATATCTGACAAGATGAATAACACCCCGCAAAGCGATCCCGTACTTGACATCAGGAACCTGTTCATCGCCTATGAACCGGAGCGCTATGCCGTCAAGGATGTGAGCGCCTCTGTAAAACGAAACAGGATCACCGCGATAATGGGACCCTCAGGCTGCGGCAAGAGCACCCTGCTGCGAGCCATGAACCGGCTGCACGAGCTCTATCCAAACATTCAGACAAAAGGCGACATACTCCTGGAGGGACAGAGTATCTTCTCAATGTCAGTAATAGAGCTTCGCCGGAGGGTGGGCATGGTCTTCCAGAGGCCCAACCCTTTCCCGAACATGACGATTTACGAGAACGTGGTGGCCGGTTTCAGTCTCAATGATATACGGCTGAAAAAGAACCAGCGCGACGAGATAGTTGAGAACGCACTCCGCAACGTGGCCCTGTGGGACGAGGTCAAGGAGTCGCTCTTCCGCAAGGGAACATTCCTTTCAGGCGGACAGCAGCAGCGCCTTTGCGTGGCCAGGGCAATCGCCTTCAATCCCGATGTCCTGCTGCTTGACGAGCCAACCTCGGCGCTGGACCCTGTAGCTACCTCGAAGATCGAGGACCTGCTGGGCGAGCTGAAGAAGAAGTACACGCTGGTGCTTGTGACCCACAATATGTCGCAGGCAGCCAGGATCTCCGACGAATCGATGTTCATGTACCTCGGCGAACTGGTTGAGTCCGGACCCACGGGTACGCTGTTTACAACACCGAAGGACCCGCGCACGGAGGCATATTTGACAGGCAAATTCGGTTGATTATGCGCGAATTTCATATATTTGATAAAACACCTGAATATGAGTGAGAAGAAAGAACAGGCGCTGAATGAGATACAGGCCACCTTCAGCGAGATGGCCAACCTGGTACTGCATCAGCTCACCCTTCTCGAGAAGCTGATGGCCACAAAGGAAGACGATGTCTTTGACAGCCTGGCCTCCGAAATGGAGAAGACAGAGAGCCGTATTGACAATCTCGAGGTTGTCATCGGAGAGCAGTTCACCAGCACAATCGTCCTCTACCAGCCAGTGGCGTCAGACGTGAGGAGGCTGGTGGCCATATACAGGATGTCCATCAACCTGGAGCGGATAGGTGACCGTATACACAATCTGGTCTGGATAATACACGACATAAGGAAAAGTCCCGAATATGTATCGGTATCATCGCTTATCAACAATATGCTCACCTCCGGTACGATCATGGTGGAGAAGTCACTCCTTTCATTCAGCAACTCAGATCCGGATTACGCCATCTGGACCATCAAGAACGATGCCGTTGTGGATGAGATGAACCATAAGCTGCTCCTGGGACATCTGCGGAAGGAAAACATCGACGAACGAACGATGTCAATGGTGCAGAGTTATATCGAGCTGAAAGAGATAATCACGAACATAGAGAGAATAGCTGATCATGCCACAAATATTGCAGAGGCCTCTATCTACTCTCTGCAGGGAACGGATATTCGGCATACGGGAATTGGCAAGGATGATTCAGAGATCAGACAATAGAGGAGATGGTCGCAGACCATCAGGAATTGCAGGATGGCCGTAGTCCATAAAGAATTGTAAATGAACGAGAAAAGGAAGATACTGGCTGTTGATGACGAGGAACCCATCCTTGAAATCCTCTCCTTCAACCTCGAGGGCGACGGTTACTCCGTTGACACCTGCCTGTCAGCCGAGGAGGCCATGCGCAAAAACCTCCACACCTATGACCTCTTCATCCTTGATGTGATGATGGGGCAGGTATCCGGTTTTCGCCTTGCGGAAAAAATCAGGAAAGAGATGGCGCTATCTACCCCTATCATCTTCCTCACAGCCAGGGATACCGAAAACGACAGGATAACCGGTTTCAACCTGGGCGCTGATGACTACCTGGCCAAACCCTTTAGTGTCAGGGAGCTGATGGCCAGGGTGAAGGCTGTACTGCGCCGCTCGGCACCATCCAGGATTACAACGGAGACCGTGGCCGGTTCCTTTACGATTGACACTGAAAGCAGCCTTATCCTCTCTGACGGCAAGCCCCTTGAACTGACCCGCAAGGAGTACGAAATCCTCTCACTCCTGATACGCAATGAGGGCCGTATTTTTCCGCGGCATGAGATCCTTTCTAGGGTTTGGGGAAATGATGTGATTGTTACTGACCGCACAGTTGACGTGACTATTGCCCGCATACGTAAGAAGCTGGGCGACAGCGGTAATATGATTAAGAACAAATCGGGTTACGGTTACTATCTAGGTGAATGAAAAATGAGTCCCATGATAAAACAAATGAGCTTCAGGCGTAAATTGTTCCTATACTACTTCGGCATCTTTCTGCTTTTCACGGTACTCATCCTGACATTCCAGTACCACCGTGAGAAAGATATAAAAATAGCTGCCCTTGACTCCAGGCTGAACGATATGGCACAGCTTGTCAACAACTATATCAGGGTCAATTCGCTCAGCGAAACGGGCAACTACCCGCTGGTAGACTCAATTTTCAACCTGATCCCCGTACCTGATCTGCGTATCACAATCCTGGCAATCGATGGCAAAGTATTATATGACAGCTCGGTAGACGACCTGGCCACGATGGAGAACCATCTTAGCAGGCCCGAGGTGGGCAAATCGCTCTACTCCCCGTACGGCACTGCCATCCGTCATTCCAAATCCACAGGCAAGGACTACTACTATTTTTCCAGGTACTTCAATACGCACTATGTAAGGATCGCAGAGGAGTACAACATCAACATCCGTGGGTTCCTCAGGCGGGAACAGATTTTTCTGGTATTCATGGCGATTGTCTTTGCTGGAATCTGGGCGCTGCTGGCCGCCGTCACCAGGAAAATGGGCAAGAGCATCACAATGCTTCGCGATTTTGCAGCAAGGATGCGCCGTGGCGAAGGAAATGATCCGACAATCGTTTTCCCGAAGAATGAAATAGGTGAGACAGGCAAGGAGATTATCAGGATTTACAATAACCTTGCCCGCAACACGGCAGAACTGAGCCTGCAGAAGGAAAAGCTGATCAGGCACCTGAACGTGCTGAATGAGGGCGCGGCATTCTTCTCCGCCAGCCGGGAAGCAGAGCTATCCAACAGTCATTTCACGGTCTTCCTCAATGCCATTACCGGCGAACATTCCCTCACCACCGAAGGATTCCTTGATCATCCGCTATTCAGCGGGATCAAAGCGTTCCTCGACGGCAACCAGGGCAAATCCTTCCGGAAACAGGACAACCCCTCCACTGAGCTGAAGCTTGAGAGAGCCGGAAGGCATTTCGCCATCAGATGCATTCTTTTCAATGACGACAGCTACGAGATAGTAATTACCGACATCACCCGGTCAGAGCAGAACAAGGCGATGCGCCAGCAGATGACCTCGAACATTGCCCACGAGCTTAAGACTCCCATTGCCTCCGTCAGGGGATATCTTGAGACGCTTATCGTGAACAGGGACCTCGATGAAGAAAAGAGGAACCATTTTCTTGAGAAGGCTCTGGCACAGTCAACCCGTCTGACGGATCTCATCAATGATATCGTTACCCTGAACAAACTTGACGAGACAGGGAGCTACTTCCCATTTGAGGAGGTTGACATCCCGGCTGTGGTGAAGGAGGTACGCGATAACCTCATGGCGGATATGAAGCGGAAACAGATGACACTGGATATTGCCCTCACGGAGGGGACCACGGTCAACTGCAACAGGTCACTGATCGTGTCAGTCTTCCAGAACCTGCTTGAAAATGCCATTAACTATGCCGGGGAGAATGTGACGGTCACCGTAAGGACGCTGCCCGGTGAGCCGGGATTCCGTACGTTCTCTTTTGCCGATAACGGAATCGGTATCCCGGAGGAACACCAGGAACGTATCTTCGAACGGTTTTACAGGATTGATGACGGGCGTTCGCGAAAGAGCGGCGGTACAGGCCTCGGGCTGGCTATAGTGAAGAATGCCATACTGCTGCACAAAGGGGATATCTCTGTGCGTAACCGGCCCGGCGGCGGGGCTGAGTTCATCTTCTCACTGCCTGCTTAGGGCAACTGTCCGGGGATTGAGTCTGGCGGAACAGAATTCATCTTCGCTTTGCCTGCTTAGGGCAACTGTCCGGGGATAGGGCCCGGTGACGGCGCTGAATTCATCTTCTCCCTACCGGAACAAAGATCGTGTCTGAGTATCGGGTACGGCGGCTCAGGCAAGTACCAGCGCCACCTCTTCCCTGTTTACGGCTTTGCCAATGACAGCAGCCTCAGGATGGCCTGATGAACGCAGCTCACGGAGCAGATCAGGCACCTTCTCCGGCGCCGCCGCCATCAGCAGTCCTCCGGACGTCTGGGCATCATGGGCTATCATCTTCAGACTGTAATCAATATCCCCGGCAAAGCGTGTCTCCCCCTCGGTATAGTCAAGGTTGCGGAATGCAGCTCCCGGGATGCACCCCTGCTCTGCCAGGTCGTACACACCGTCGAGCAGGGGAGCCTGCTTCAGGTCGATAAGGACAGTTACACCTGATGCCCTTGCCATCTTAAGTACGTGACCGGCAAGGCCAAAACCTGTGATATCGGTGGCCCCGCACACGCCATACTTCTGCATCAGGACAGCCCCCTCCCTGTTAAGCTGTTTCATGGCACTGACGGCTGCATCGAGCTGACCGGGAGAAGTCATCTTCAGACGGTGACCCGCCAGGATGATGCCTGTCCCAAGCGGTTTGGTCAGAATCAGTTCATCACCCGCCCTGAGCCCGCCATTGGTGATGATCCTGCCGGGGTGCACCGTGCCGATAACGGCCAGGCCATACTTCGGGGGATAATCATCAATAGTGTGCCCGCCGATGATGCTGACACCGGCCTCTCTCGCCTTGTCATTGCCGCCCCTTAGTATATCCCTGTAGACTTCCATCGGGATACTGGCAGAGGGAAACATCATTATGTTAAGTGCTACAAGCGGTGTTCCTCCCATAGCATAAACATCACTTATCGAGTTTGTTGCGGCCACAAGACCAAACTCATATCCGTCGCTCACCATCGGCGGGAAAAAGTCGGTGGTGAATACCAGCGCCGTCTCATCGTTGATTTTATAGACACCTGCATCATCGTGTGAAGAGATGTCGACCAGGATTCGCGGGTCAGAGGGAACGGGAAAATCCTTCAGCAGTTCCTCAAGTGCCCGCGGAGGTATCTTTGCCGAGCATCCCCCGGTCTCTACGGTTGACAGAAGATCGAATGGCATGTGTTAAGGCCTTATAATATGGTCAGCATCCTTCAGCACATTCAATATCTGGTACATGTCGCTGAAGCTTCCCACCGGCAGGCGGCCACGTATCCCGAAATGATTTATGCATGTACTGCACAGGTAGATTGAAGTACCCCTGTCAGCCAGTTCCTTTATATGGTCAAGGACAGGCGAGTCGTCAAGCGCCATCTTCACCCCGGCGTTATAAAAGACAACGGCCGAGGGCAGCGGTTCCATCATCACCAGTGTTCTGAAGAATGAGATCATCAGCTTCAGCCCGAGCTCATCGTCGCCGCTGCCCATCCTGTCAGAGGTAACGGCCACCACCGTTCGCCGGCTGCCGGATGGCTCCTGAAGGCTTTCCGATGTACAGTACTCCGCCTCGTTTGCACTGAGCTCACCCCCGGTACCCCTGCTTACAGTCACCGTTGCCAGGGTCCCCTCCTCCCGGACAGTAAATCCCAGCTTGTTATCGGTCAGGTACCTCTTCACATTGCTGAGAGATGTCGGGTTGTCAATTAGAATCTGAACAGCCTCGTCCGGCGCCGCCTCGTTCAGGCCCTGCCTTGTCCTGATGAGCGGGGCCGGGCAGGTGAGACCCCTTGTATCTACTGTTTTCATATGCTGCAAAATAGCTCCAAATATAGCCAGAAATGGTTATTTTTGGAGATTNNCTGATGACCTTAACAGCTTACGGTCAGCGCACCTTTAACGATATAGAAGGTTCGTGGGCCGGGAAGATGAAAACTCCGGCAGGGCAGCTGCAGATGGTGCTCCATTTCACGGTGACGGATGCCGATACAATCAAGGCCACGGCTGATGCGCCGGACCAGGGTGCTAAGGGTATCCCCTGCGGGAGGGTCACCCTCGCGAATGATACCCTGTTCGTTGATATACCCATGGTCAAAGGCTGGTATCGCGGCGGACTCAGCAGTGACTCTGTCATAACCGGAGTCTGGACCCAGCTGGGAGGCAGATATGATCTCGAACTGAAGAAGGGAGCCAAACCGGTGGAGCAGAAGAGGCCTCAGGAGCCGAAGCCTCCATACCCCTACAGCGAGGAGGAGGTCACCTTCATGAACACAATAGAGAATTTCAGCCTGGCAGGTACGCTCACACTCCCGCAGGGCGAAGGACCCTTTCCTGCCGTGGTGCTGATATCAGGCTCGGGACAGCAGGACCGCGACGAGACTATCTATAATCATAAGCCTTTCAAGGTCATCGCGGACTACCTGACAAGGAACGGTATCGCCGTGCTTCGATATGACGACCGTGGCGTTGGCAGCTCCAAGGGGAAGACCAACAATGCAACATCGTTCACCAATGCCGATGACGCCGAGGCTGCAGTGAATTATCTCATGCAGCGGCCTGAGATCAATAAAAAGAAAATCGGTCTTGCCGGCCACAGCGAGGGCGGACTTATTGCTCCCATCGTCGCATCGCGCAATCCGAATATTGCCTTTATCGTGTCTCTGGCTGGTCCGGGGGTAAGGGGATATGATCTGATAATCAGGCAATCGGAGGATATCATGAGAGCCTCAGGTGTGTCTGAGGCAGAAATTACCGAGACGGTTGCCGTCAACGGACAGCTTTTCAGGATGGCGATTGCCGAACCTGACCAGCGCAAGTTTGCAAAGAATGCCATGGAGTGGTACGGCAAGGAGCTCGACAGCAAGGGGTTGACACAGGAGGAGCGCAAGGAGAAGATGGCTGCCTTTACACAGGGGCTGATCTCAGTCAACAATCCGTGGATGAGATACTTCCTCGATACTGACCCGGCACAGTTCTGGTCCGGGGTGAAATGTCCCGTACTGGCACTCAACGGTGAAAAGGATCTGCAGGTGAACCATGAGATGAACCTGCCGGCTATAAAAGCGGCTGTGCGCAAGGGCGGCAACAGGAAGATCAAGACCGTCATAATGCCTGGACTGAATCATCTCTTCCAGACTTCTGAAACAGGAGCACCCGGTGAGTACAGTTCAATTGAAGAGACCTTCTCCCCTGCGGCACTGGAAATGATTACAGGCTGGATCAGGAAAACAAGATAGGAGTTGCGAATTCCGAATTTCGAGTTGCGAATTCTTTTAAATCGAAAATCGCACATCGCAAATCCTACTACTGCCTGTTGCCTAATTTATGAATCAACTTCCTGCCTGCCGCCTTCATCCCTCCCGATGAATCATTGACGATCAGCTGCACGGCGCCGATAACCTCGTTGACCATCTCGGGATAAAGTGAACAAAAAGAGGCCAGTATCTCCATTCCGTATGCTTTCGGTGCCACAGGCTGGCCCGACCCCCGCATGGCCGCCATGCAATAGTCAATCAACGGAGCATGATGTGACACGGGAATGTCATTCAGGTCGCTTTTCGTAAGCACCCTCATAAATGACCTCTGAACGCTCTCGTTCGGGACAGAGGGCAGGGCATCAATCATCAGTGCCAGATAAGGAGCTAGCGCCTTCGGATCCAAATCAACCACCTTCGAGAGAGCCCATGAGGACATGAACCCTACCCTCGGTTCAGTGCTTGAGGAGAGAGTGACAAGTTGTGACAGCAACACGGTGTCATTGACGGCCGATTGTGCCACCATTGTTATATCCTCAACGCTAGAGACCCTGCCCATCATACGGGCCAGTTCCTCCCCCGCCTCGGTTGTGATGACAGCCTCCTCCGCCTCCTTCTCATCTGCAGGTACGGCGTTATGTCGCGATGCATACTGAATTGCAACAGGTATGTCTGCTGCAGTCATGTCGAGTGTCACCAGGCTTTCGGGTCCCATCCACCTGAAGGCATCATGCTCCCGCAGTACCGGTTTTGAGGAAAGGGTATCGCATATGAACGGTATAAGCCTGATTTTTTTGTCTCCGTAATCGTGGACAACCTCATCAAGCCTTCCGCAGATAACTATATCCATACCCAGTTCCTCATCGATCTCCCGGAGTATGCACTCCTCATGATCCTCCCCTGCCCTGGTCTTTCCGCCGGGAAATTCCCACTTGCCGGCATTGTCCATCTGAGGACCACGCCGGACAGCCAGTACCAGTCCCTCATCGTTGCGTATCACCGCGCATGTCACTTCAATCATGGCTCAGTCCGGGTAATGGTTTCATAATCCGGAATATGATCCAGCAGAATAAAACTTCGCCCTGCAGAATCGATCCTTGCTGCAAAGTGTGTTATGCCATTGGTAACCACCAGGTACCTGACCTCGTAGCTGAAGTTGTAGTTGATGATCTGGTCGAAGACCTCCTGGGTTATCTTCACTTCCGGAGCCTTGCACTCCACAATCAGGACGGGTTCACCGGCCCTGTCGTGTACCAGGATATCAGCCCGTCGCAGCATCGAATTCAGGCGGAAGGCTGCTTCAACCCGTATCAGCCCCGGCGGGTAGCCAAGCCAGCCGGTCAGGTAATTGACAAAGTGCTGCCTCACCCACTCCTCGGGTGTGAGTGCCACGTACTTCTTCCTCAGGGTATCATAGATAAGCCTGTTGCCGGGCCCCTCTTTTATCCTGAGTGAACAGGGAGGCAGTTTCAGCGGTTTCAACTTTTATTGTATTTTTGGTTACCCTTAGGCAGGGCAAATATAAACAAACAGCTTTTCAGAACATGAGAACCAAGGAAGATATAGTGAACAACTGGCTGCCCCGTTACACGGGGAAGGAGCTCAGCTCTTTCGGCGAGTTTATTCTCCTCACCAACTTCACCCTGTATGTCGAGACTTTTGCGCGCTGGAATGATGTGCCGGTGGAGGGCAAGGACAAAAACTGGCCCAGTGCCACGGCCGGGGGGATCACCATGATCAACTTTGGCATGGGGAGTCCCAATGCCGCAACCGTCATGGACCTCCTCAGTGCAATACAGCCTAAGGCGGTTCTTTTCCTTGGCAAGTGCGGCGGGCTGAAAAAGAAGAACAAGCTCGGGGACCTTATCCTGCCCATCGCTGCAATCAGAAGCGACGGTACCTCTAACGACTACCTCCCGCTGGAGATCCCGGCCCTGCCGGCATTTAAGCTTCAGAGCGCCGTCTCTGCCGCAATCGTAAGAAACAATCTCGAGTACTATACCGGCACGGTCTATACAACCAACAGGCGTGTCTGGGAATATGATGACCGCTTCAAGAAATACCTCGTCAAAACCAGGGCTATGGCTATTGACATGGAGACTGCTACCATCTTTACGGTAGGCTTTGCCAACGAGATACCCACAGGGGCTCTTCTCCTCGTCTCAGACCAGCCTATGATCTCCACGGGCATCAAGACAGGTGAGAGTGACCAGAAAGTCACCAGCCAGTTTACTGAAACGCACCTGCGCATTGGTATAGAGGCGCTTACAGAGATCAAGGACAATGGTATATCAGTTAAACACCTCCGTTTCTGATGGCATCTGACTACAGGGAAATAATCAGGGATCTGCGCAACAAGATCTACAAACCGGTCTATTTCCTTGCCGGGAAGGAGCCTTACTACATTGATCTTATTACTGACTTCATTGAGGACAAGGTTCTTGACGAATCCGAAAAGGCCTTTAACCAGACAGTGCTATACGGCCCCGATGTATCAGTGACGCAGGTCATCGAGACCTGCCGTCGCTTCCCGATGATGGCCAATCAGCAGGTGGTCATTGTTCGCGAAGCGCAAAAACTAAAAAAGATAGATGATCTCCTCGTCTATATTGAGAATCCGCTTAACTCCACAGTCCTCGTAATCGCCTACAAGTATGAAGACCTCGACAAGAGGAAATCGCTCTACAAGTCGCTTACCAAAAAAGGATGGTACATTGAGTCGGACAAGGTACCCGAGTACCAGATTCCGGGCTGGATTGACAGGTTTCTGACGGACAGGGGGATCATGGCCGGCAGTGACGCCTCGAGGCTTCTCTCGGAGTTTCTCGGTAATGATCTCGGTAAAATTGCAAATGAGCTCGAGAAGCTGATCATTTCGCTTCCGAAGGAGAACCCTCGCATCACAACGGAACTGATAGAGAAGAGCATCGGGATGAGCAAGGATTACACCCCCAACGAGCTCTGGAGGGCGATTGTCTACCGTGATCCGCTCAAGGCGGCGAGGGTGGTGAATTACTACGCCGGTCACTCGAAGAAGGAGATAATTCCGCTCATCTTCCCTGTTCTTTTCTCGAGCTTCAGCCGGGTGCTCATCTATCACAGCCTGAAGGACAAGAGCGATCAGAACGTCATAGCAATGCTGAAGACATACCCTGGTTATGTGCGTGATTTCAAGGCTGCAGCTGCTATTTACAATGTAGGAGCATGCATGAACATCATCAGCCTGATACGGTCATATGACCTGAAGGCTAAGGGATTCGGAGATTCCGGCAGCGATGCGGGTGATCTTCTGCGGGAGCTGGTTTTCAAGATAATGCACTGAATCAGGCGAACCTGGTCAATTACCGGTGCGGCGGCGGTTCAATCATACAGGCCGGTCGGTTCATCTCCGCACATTCGGATGTCCGGTTATCAGTTCATCTCCGGTGATTCGGGGAACTCAGCCCAGATGCGGTATTTATTGTTAAGTGACCTTAGTACGTCACGCCATACATTGCCCCGGCTCTTCATGATAACCTCACCGGGTACCTTTGCTGTCATCCATGAGTTCTCACCGAGTTCACGCTTCAGCTGCCCCTTCTCCCAACCGGAATACCCCAGGAAGAACCTCACCTGGTCACGCCCGACTGTTCCGGTGGCGATGAGGTTCCTGAGAGCATCGATCTCTCCGCCCCACCATATTCCAGGTATCACGGGAACGCTTCCCGGCACCTTGCTACCCAGGGTATGCAGGTAATGAAGCGTGTCAGGAGCCACAGGCCCACCCACGGAGAGATGCTCATCCCATCCGTCAAAGCCCTCCACGGCGCTGCTGACCATCAGGTCGATCACCCTGTTCAGTATGAAACCTACCGTACCTTCTGCAGTGTGCTCTGTAATGAAAACTATAGTCCGGTTGAAAAAACGGTCTGTCAGAAAGGGTTCTGAGATGAGGACCCTGCCTTTCCCCGGGATCTTGTCCTCAGGATTGATGCTGAAAATATCAGGATAATGGCCCATATACCGGTAAAAATACAGATACAAATTAACATCTTTTGATGTCAAAATCAAGAAAAATCGCGGAAAATAGTAAATTGCACGATTCATCTCCATAATATATTCATGTCTTTAAAACAGTACAAAACACCGTCGATGCTGCAGTCATTGCTGCCGATCGCGGTCCTGATCCTTCTGCTGACTCTGAACGTTAAGTTCTTTCGCGACGACACCCTGTCGGGCGCAAACCAGATAGCGCTTATACTTGCTGCAGCGGTGGCCGGAGTCATTGCTGTCAGCCTCGGATACAGATGGCTCTTCATCCGCGACCGGGCAATCAAAGGTATTGGCACAGCGATGCCTGCCATTCTGATTCTCTTTCTGATAGGTTCACTGGCAGGCACATGGATGGTCAGCGGTGTGGTGCCAATGCTGATTTACTACGGTCTGGAGATACTGCACCCCAAAATTTTCCTCTTTGCTGCAGTGATAATCTGTGCTGTTGTTTCAATATCCACAGGTAGTTCATGGTCCACTGTTGCAACAATTGGTGTAGCACTCCTGGGTATTGGCAAAACTCTAGGCTTCAGCGAAGCCATGATCGCAGGTGCCATAATCTCCGGGGCCTATTTCGGTGACAAGATGTCACCACTGTCAGACACTACCAACCTGGCGCCTGCAGTGGCAGGAACAGACCTCTTCACCCACATCAGGTATATGGTTGTAACAACGGTACCATCCCTGACTATATCCCTGATCATATTCCTTATAATAGGGTTCACAATTGATCTCGAGACAGGGCCCAGCAGCATTGAGGCAGTGCAGGCAGCCATAAAGTCAAAATTCAACATAACCCCGATACTGCTGCTGGTTCCGGCCATGCTTATCTATATTATTGTAAAGAAGGTGCCGCCACTCCCGTCGCTCCTTGCAGGAACGCTGCTGGCGGCCGTTTTTGCCGTCATCTTCCAGCCTCACATCCTGGAGGAGGTGGCTGCTACGAGTGGTTCATTTGTGAAGCAGGCCTACATTGCCATCACCAGGACCATGTTCGGAAGCGTTGCGGTGACCACCGGTGATTCCTCAGTGGATGAGCTCCTGAGGACACGCGGCATGGCCGGGATGCTCAACACCGTCTGGCTGATCATATGTGCGATGGTCTTCGGAGGCATCATGGAGGCGTGCGGGATGCTGAAGACAATTACCGGCAGGCTGATGAAGTTTGTTCACAATGCCGGCACCCTGGTCGGTTCAACGGTGGCAACCTGCCTCTTCTTCAATGTGACGGCTTCTGACCAGTATCTCTCGATAGTCATCCCGGGAAGGATGTATGCCAAGAAGTTCCGCGACATGGGTTTCAAGCCGGAGCTGTTAAGCCGCTCGCTCGAAGACTCCGGAACGGTCACCTCGGTGCTGGTCCCATGGAACACTTGCGGTGCCACGCAGTCGAGTGTACTGGGCGTCTCAACATGGGCATATGCCCCCTATTGCTTCTTCAATATCATCAGCCCCCTGATGAGCGTATTCATTGCATCTGTTGGATACAAGATCCGCCGTTACACCCCTGAGGAACATGCCAGGGTGCTTGAGGAAGCCGATGCTGAGGACAGAGAACTTTATAAGGAGGAAGAGGCCTGACAGGTTCTGCCCGCACGAACAATAAAAGGCCGCAGCTGTTTTATAATTGATTATCTTTGCAACGAAACAGTTAAACAATGCTTCTCAAACTTCTCATAATATCAGCCTTACTTGTCGGCCTGGCCCTGGCAGGGATGGCCATAACCATAATCCTGAAACCGAATGGGCGATTCCCAGACACACATGTTGGTCATAACAAGGAGATGCGCAAGAGAGGAATCACCTGTGCCCAGAATACCGACACAGGGTGCAGTCCCGTTGACAGTGCCGGCTGCTGCGGCTGCGCAATGAATCACGAATAGATATGCCTCAGTCAGTACAGGCAATAGTCAACAGTGGCGATGGCCTTAGGACAGGCAATAGGTAACAATGGCGATGGCCTTAGGACAGGCAATAGGTAACAGTGGCGATGGCCGCAGGACATCAAGAATTGTATAAGGCAAGCCCTCCCCCTCTCGCCCCTTTTGTCCCGGGGACCACATGCATATACAATTCCTGATCCTCTGCGAGGATCCTTTGTTTTCCTAATTTATTGTTCTGCAATTCTACAGACCCTATTTCTCATCAATAATCATCTTACTGATCCCCTCCGAGACCCAGCTCTTCATATCTCCCTTTTCATCAGAGTAAACCAGGTACCCTTCGAGAAAATCATACCTCTCAATGAAGGCAATTGCCTCATCCTTACCTCCCACCAGGCAGGCTGTAGCCCAGGCGTCGGCCACGGCACCCGTGGGGGCTATTATGGTGGCGCTGAGAAGTGTATGTCTGACGGGATAACCCGTCCGTGGGTCAATCGTATGCGAGTATTTAATACCCTCATCCACAAAAAACTTCCTGTAATTGCCCGAGGTGGCCAGTGCAAGGTCATCAAGCCTGATCTTTACCTGTAAATCTGCACCCGGCGTATAATTGCCGTCAGCCGGCTTATCAATACCAATCCGCCAACCGATACCGTTGTTGTCCCCCATCGTCCTGATCTCACCGCCTACCTCCACCAGGCACTGGGAAATACCGGAACGGGAGAGCAGGTCAGCCACGAGATCAACAGTATAACCCTGTGCAATGGCATTCACATCGATGAACATGTCAGGATCAGCCTTGATGATGCTGTCACCTTCCACCCGAACCTTCTCCATCCCAACCAGTGCAAGAAGTGAATCCAGCATCGACGGATTGAACCGCTTCATGGCATCCGGACCAAATCCCCACGATTTCACCAGGGGCCCGATGGTAATGTCAAAGAGCCCGCCGCTCTGCTCAGAAATTTCAGCAGAAGCACGGAAAACCTCGCGGAACAGCGTGTCGGTCAGGCTGCTGCGATTGGAATTTATAGCAGAGATGACAGATGAATCATTATAGATGGAAAGTGAGTTGTCTATCTCCGTAAAAAGCCGTTCGATATCCTGCCGCAGTGCCAGTAGATCAAGTCCTGGCGTTTTCTCAACCACAATATGATAGGTAGTCCCCTGGGTCAGGCCGTTGATTTCGGCATATTCCGGCTGCGGGGAACAGGATATGGCGGTTAGCGCAACGGCGGAAAAGATAGCGATTAAGTGGTTCATGACTTATACAATTCTCGATCCCCTGCGAGGATCTGGTCAATGATGCCTTTCTTACACAATTCTCGATCCCCTGCGAGGATCTGGTCAATGATGCCTTTCTTATACAATGCTTTATGCCCTACGGGAAATCATTGCCAACACTACTGCCTACTGCCTATTGCCTGATCACCCCCCGAAATCATCAAACGCAATATTCTCATTCGGGACACCCAGGTTATCAAGCATGTTCAGCACAGCAGCATTCATCACAGGAGGCCCACAGAGATAGTATTCAATCTCCTCGGGCAGCTTGTGCTTGCTCAGGTAATTATCAAACAACACTTTATGTATGAATCCCGTGTATCCTGTCCAGTTATCTTCAGGCAGCGGCTCTGAGAGGGCAATATTAAAGGTAAAGTTGGGGAACTTCTTCTCCAGCTCCCTGAACTCCTCCTCGTAAAAGATCTCCCTCTTCGAACGGGCACCGTACCAGTAAGATATCTTGCGGCCCGAGTTCTCCGTTTTGAGCATATGGAATATGTGCGATCTCAGGGGAGCCATGCCGGCGCCTCCACCCACATACACCATCTCATTATCAGTGTGCTTTATATGAAACTCCCCGTAAGGGCCGCTGATTGAAACCTTATCACCCGGCTTGCGCGAGAAAATATATGTAGAGCAGATCCCCGGCGGGACATTCATAAACTGTTTTCTGGCATTGTCAAACGGCGGGGTCGCAATACGGATATTGAGTATTATAAGGTTCTTTTCTGCCGGGAAGTTGGCCATCGAATAAGCCCTGTAGGTCTCTTCCGTGTTCTTGTGCTTCAGATCCCACATCCTGAATTTGTCCCAGTCGCTTCTGTACTCCTCGTCAACATCGATATCCCTTCCGAACTCCACATCGTACTTCGGCACATCGATCTGGATATAGTCACCACTCTTGAAATGAAGATCTTCGCCCTCGGGGAGCTTAACCACAAACTCCTTGATGAATGTTGCAACGTTCCTGTTTGAGACCACTTCGCACTCCCATTTTCTGATGCCGAGGATTGCCTCCGGCACATGGATGGTCATATTCTCGCGTACCTTCACCTGGCACCCCAGGCGCCAGTGATCGTGCTGTTCGCGGCGGGTAAAGAATCCTGTCTCGGTTGGAAGAATTGATCCTCCGCCCTCGGTGATCTGGCACTTGCACATGCCGCATGTCCCTCCGCCGCCGCATGCTGACGGCAGGAAGATCCCGTTGTTCGACAGTGTGGATAGCAGACTCGAGCCCGGTGCGACAACCATCTCGCGTTCATTGATCTTGAGGGTGACATCGCCCTGCGGTGTCAGCTTTTGCCTGGCGTATAGAAGCACCACCACAAGCAGTATCATCACCAGCACGAATACCGCTATGCTCATAAGAACGGTGCCTGCAATAGATAGACCTAATATCATTTCTGTAATAGTTACTTTAAAGTGTGATACCCAGGAAGCTCATAAAGGCAATGCCCATCAGTCCGGTAAGGATGAAGGTGATACCCAGTCCGCGCAGCGGAGCCGGGACGTTTGAGTAGCGCAGTTTCTCCCGTATTGCGGCCAGTGCCACGATGGCCAGCAGCCAGCCGATCCCGGAGCCAAGACCGAAGACAGTAGCCTCGGCAATGTTCGCATACTCCCTCTCCTGCATGAAGAGCGATGCACCAAGAATGGCACAGTTGACAGCTATAAGTGGCAGGAATATGCCAAGAGAGTTATAGAGCGCGGGGCTCGATTTCTCAATCACCATCTCCACCAGCTGCACTATGGACGCAATCACCGCAATGAACATGATAAACGAGAGGAAGCTGAGATCCAGCGTTGCAAAACTCTCATTAAGCCAGACAAGAGCGCCCTTTTTCAGCACATACTGTTCCAGCAGGAAGTTAACCGGCACTGTTATCACCAGCACAAAGGTGACGGCAATGCCAAGCCCCATGGATGTCTTAACTGTCTTCGAAACTGCCAGGTATGAGCACATACCCAGAAAGTATGCGAAGATCATGTTGTCGATGAAGATCGACTTTACGAATATGTTAACAAGGTTTTCCATGATCCTGCTTTTACTTGTTCTCGATCAGTGACTTGTTGCGTGCACGCTGCACCCAGATGATCAGTCCCAAAGTGATGAGAGCCATTGGCGGCAATATCATCATTCCGTTATCCTCGTACCCGAATTTGTATACCCCGAGCTTCTCCATCACGGGATACCCCATTATGCTGCCGCTTCCAAGGAACTCGCGGAAGAAGGAAACAATGATGAGTATCAGTCCGTATCCGGCTCCGTTACCGATGCCGTCAAGGAATGACGGCCAGGGCTTGTTCGCCATTGCGAAGGCCTCCAGGCGGCCCATAATAATACAGTTCGTGATGATCAGTCCCACGAAGACAGAGAGCTGTTTGCTCACATCAAAGGCGAAGGCTTTCAGGAACTGGTCAACGATGATCACCAGGGTGGCAATCACAACCAGCTGAACTATGATCCTTATTCTTCCCGGTATCGATTTGCGCATCAGCGCGATGATCAGGTTTGAAAGCGCCACCACTACCGTGACTGAGATAGCCATCACAATCGCCGGTTTCATCTTCACCGTCACTGCCAGTGCCGAGCATATACCAAGCACCTGCACGGTGATCGGGTTTTCCATCCCCAGCGGGTTTGTCAGCAGTTTTTTGGTCTTTGCCGTCCAGAGCGGCTCCTTTTCTACATTTTCCATATCTACTTCCTGTTTTGGCTGAGGTATTTTTCATATTTGACAAGGCCGTCACGCACCATTGCTTCCAGTCCCTTGCTGGTAATGGTTCCTCCGGAGATACCGTCCACTTCATGCGGATTTCCCGGCCTGGCACCGCCTTTCACAACCTTCACCGAGACGAAACTGCCGTTCTCATAGATGCTCTTGTCGTGAAACTGGCTCTCAAACTGGGTGGTATTTATCTCCGCTCCCAAGCCCGGCGTCTCTCCCTTGTGATCGAAGGTGGCCCCGGCGATGGTGGAGAGGTCTTGCTTAAGAGACACATAACCCCATATCGGTCCCCATAATCCCTTTCCCTCGAGGGGAAGGATATGCAGTGTGTCACCGTTGTCAGCTACCGCGATGAATACCGGCAGGTACTGTTCTGCCAGCGGTTTCTTTTGCTCGGCGCGAAGTGTTACAGTGAAGGCATCTACGCCCTCGAACTTTTTCCCTTCGGTATTTATCACGAAGCTCTCCCTGATATGCCTGTCATACAGCTGCACGGCATCCGACTTGTCAGATACCACATTTATCGAGGCGAGGATGTTCATCTTTTTTTCCACCTCCACGTTCTTCTCCTGCATGGGCTGCAGCAGCATCGCCGTCAGCGACAGGAGGATGGCGACGGAGACAACCATCACCACCGAGAATACCATGATATACTTGTTACTGAAATCTTTCATCCCGTCTGTTGTTAAGCTGTCTTTACTCTTTTTAACCTTCTGTTGATATTTGCATTAACCACAAAGTGGTCTATCAACGGGGCGAAGACGTTCATGAGAAGGATCGCCAGCATCGTTCCCTCCGGATATGCCGGGTTGAAGACCCTGATGATGACCACCATTATCCCCGTCAGTGCTCCGTAGATATACTTCCCGGTGTTTGTCTGTGCCGCTGTCACCGGATCAGTGGCCATAAAGACAGCTCCGAAGGCAAACCCGCCCATAATAAGATGGTAGTATGCAGGTATCTGCGTATACTCGTTCCCTCCTGTAGCGTTGAGCAGCAATCCCATCCCCAGTGCCCCGAGGGTCATGCTGAGCATGATCCGCCAGCTGCCAACACCTGTTACCAGCAGGATAAAGGCTCCTATCAGTATCGCAACTGTTGAAGTCTCGCCCACTGACCCGGGAATGGTCCCGATGAACATCTCCATCGCTGAAGGCATCTGTGAAAAGCCGTCGAGCTTGGCCAGAGCCAGCGGTGTTGCTCCGGAGAAACCGTCAAGGCCACCGCCTTTTGTCAGCCCCTCGATCCAGACAGCATCACCCGTCATCCACCCCGGATAACTGAAAAAGAGGAATGCGCGGGCAGTAAGCGCCGGGTTAAGGATATTCATTCCCGTGCCGCCGAAGATCTCCTTGCCTATTATCACGGAAAAGGCAACCGATACGGCCAGCATCCAAAGGGGAACGTCAATCGGCATTATCAGCGGGATCAGCATCCCGGTGACAAGATAGCCCTCGTTGATCTCATGTCCCCGTATCTGGGCAGCAATAAACTCAATGCCCAGCCCCACTACGTAGCTGACAATTATCAGCGGCAGCAGCTTCAGGAAACCGAACCAGAACATATTCATCAGGGTCCAGTCGTTGATGCCGAAAGCCCTTGTATGCTGAAGGCCGATGTTGTAACTGCCAAACAGCAGGGCAGGTATCAGCGCAATAATGACAACGGTCATCGTACGCTTCATGTCCATATGATCCCTGATATGCGACCCGCGGTAGGTAACCTTGTCAGGGACAAAAAGGAAGGTGGCAAAGCCGTCATAGACGGAATGCAGCTTCTCAAAGCGGCCTCCCTTTTCAAAGAGAGGCTCTATCTTTTTCATTCTCTTAAGCAGGAAATTCATAGCAGGCTCATTCCTTTAATTAGTTCATCTCTTTTATCATCAGGTTGATCCCGCTGCGGATGATCTCCTGTATCTCAGTCTTTGAAGGATCAATGTATTCGCACAGGGCGAAGTCCTCCTCTGCCACCTCATAGATTCCGAGGTTCTCCATCAGCTCAACGTCACCGGCGATGATCGCCTTCAGCAGGTGCACCGGATAAATATCCATAGGAAGGACATTTTCATAATGACCCGAAACGACAAACGCCCTGTGGCCGCCATGCAGGTTGGTATCCATCACATACTCCTTCCGGGGGATCAGCTTCGATACGAAGGTCCTCCAGTAGCTGAATTTCTTCAGACCAGGTTCAGCCCAGCCAAGGAACTCGCTGTAATCACCTTCGGGAATGACAGTCACCATATTGTCATAGAAGCCGAATGAGCCGTCAGGAGATATCTTTTTGCCTGTCAGTACATTACCGCTGATAATCCTCAAGTTACCCTCTGCCAGGTTACCTTTCAGGATACCGCTGACCGATGCGCCGGGTTTGATGCGGTGATATTTGCGGTGCAGAACTCCCGGGCCGGCCAGGGCAATGATACGCTCACGGTCATGGAAGCCGGTGTCAAACAGTCTGCCTATTGCTACAACATCCTGCAGGTCAACAGTCCACACCACCTCACCTTTTGAAACCGGTGCTATATGATGTATCTGTATTCCTGTATTGCCTGCAGGATGAGGACCTGAGAATTGGTGGAAGACAACGTTCTTCAGGTTCATCATCTCTGTTGCCCGCGATCCTCCAGCCTCTTCAGAAATATGGATCTTGCCGGTGGTAAGCCCTGAGAGTACATTTATACCGGTCTGAAGGTGCCCTCCGTGAATGTTGGTAAGCGCAAAATCAATATCGGGCGCCAGCGGAGCGGTGTCAAAAGCCGAGATGAAGATATCCCTCGGCACTGCCCCCGGACTGGCAACAATGTGGTAGGGCCTCTGCCTCAGCACGGGCCACAATCCTGACTGCAGCAGCTTCGCCATAAGCTCCTCACGGGTCAGCTTTAGGGGATCAGCCGCGCCAAAATCGATCTTCTCGCTCCCCTCCTGTTCAATAACAACCTCAACAAGAACACGTTTCTCTCCCCGAATGATCTCCCTGACCACACCGCTGACAGGCGATACATACTTTACCTCAGGGAAGGCCTTGTCATGAAACAGCACACTGCCGGCCATGACCCTGTCACCTTCCTGAACCTCAAGCCGCGCAACGAGACCCGGAAAATCAGTAAACCTGACACCAAAACGGGTCACGGCCACCTCCGGCAGGAGTATCTTCTCCGCCTTTCCGGCAAGCTTGATGTTCAATCCTTTACGTAATTTAATCACTGTTGGCATATTCAAACCGAATCTTGATTCCTAATTTAGATGCAATAATAACTCATTGTTAACAGATTCACAGAAAAGTTGATTTTTATCACATAACACTTTTTACATATGGTATCTCAGTCTGCGGCAGGATATTTGTACTTTCGTCCTAAAATTTTGATAATGGCAAAAATTTTTCCGCGGATAAAATTATTAAGTTTATCGATATTCTTCCTGTTTCAGCCTCTCTTTTCTTATTCGGCACCTGAATTTTCTTCCGCTGAATATGCAGACGGCAATGTAAGAAGCATACAGTTTGAAAAGGATGGATGGAAACTTGCATATCCCTTCCTGCAGCCGGGATCAGGCGATGAGATGATCCTCAGCTTCGACGTCATCGACGGTGAAGGCGGGACCCTCTGGTACAACATAACACACTGTGACCGTGAATGGAACCGGAGTGATCTCTTTACAAGTGATTACCTCGAAGGCTATGAGGAAAACCAGGTAACTGATTTTCACCCCTCGTTCAATACTAAAACAAATTATACTCATTACCGTCTCCCACTGCCTAATGATGACATAAGGTTTCTGATCTCCGGCAATTATGTTATAACATTCTGGGAGGCAGGTGATCCTGAGAAGGCGATACTGGTGAGGCGATTCTTCATCAGCGAGGGGAGCACCTCAGCCGCCGTGAACTTCCGTCGTCCGATGAAACCCGGCGCTACCGATACCCATCAGCAGGCGGAGATCACCCTGTCAACAGGCAGCCTGCGAGCCACTGATCCTTACCGGCAGATCACTCTGACGGTGATGCAGAACGGACGTGCCGACAGAACCAGTGCAGGGCTGGTACCCGACTTCGTTGCAAACGGCAAACTGGAATACAACACCCTGTCAGACAAGACTCTGATGCCCGGAGGCAACGAATTCAGGTACTTTGACATAAAGACAATCCGCCAGACCAGGCAGAACGTGAGAGCCCTCGAATTTGTCAACGGTTACTATCACGCTTTCCTCCTCCCTTCTGATGACAGGGAGTTCAAACCTTACTTCTTCAATGAGGACTTCAACGGCAAATATGTTGTGGCGATGGAAGAGAGTAACGAGCCTGACCGCGAGGCTGATTATATATGGGTATGGTTCACACTCCCGGCATACAATGAGCTCAGGGATGCGTCGGTATATGTGGCAGGCGATTTCTGCGGCTGGCAGTACACTTCTGACAACCTCATGACATGGAATGCCACTAAGGGATGCTATGAAGCGATGCTGCTTCTGAAACAGGGGTGGTACAATTACGAGTATGTGGTTATCCCCTCAGGCTCCGGCACCCCGGAGGGATTTGCCTTCGAAGGCAGTCACTGGGAGACGGAGAATGATTACCTGATACTCACCTATTTCCGCGATCCCGCCACAAGGTATGACAGGCTCACAGGCATTACATTAGCCAATACACGCTCCTCACGCTAAAACCCGGAGGATTTGCCATGAGTATCTATACCATATAGCATATAGAAAGTATGCTCGAGCGTCTTCACTATCTCCGCCATATACTCATGCACCGCCTTCACTGAACCGGGAAGGGTGTAGATCAGGGTGTTGCCGATGGTGCCTGCAACTCCGCGACTAAGCAGCGCTTTGGGATTCTTCGTGCCGTATTTGACTCTGATCTGTTCCATGATACCGGGTATCTCCTTCGTCAGCAATGGCCTTACAACATCGGGAGTGATATCGCGCGGACCGATGCCTGTGCCTCCCGTGGTGATGATGAGATCAACTGAGGGCGACTCAGTCAGGGCAGCCAGCAATGCCCCGGCGTCGTCCGGCAGGATGTCGTTCCGTATCTCGTATTTCCATCCTGCTGCCGCCATGGCGTACCTGACGTACTTGACCACCGCCGGCCCGCTCAGGTCGGCATAGTTTCCCCGGTGTGCCCTGTCGCTCAGGGTTATCACCCGGATACGCAATTCTTCAGGCAATGTCATGCTTCTCCTTCTTTATCAGTTTGACATCATTGATAACCATTGTCTTATCCACGGCCTTGCACATGTCATATACTGTCAGAAGCGCCACACTTACGGCTGTCAGGGCTTCCATCTCCACCCCGGTCCTGCCTGAACACCTGGCAGTGGCTGTGGCTGCTATCCCCCTTTCATCGGCTTCCAGAGACACCCTTACCTGGTCAAGAGCGATATTGTGGCACAGCGGTATCAGTGTGCCGCACTGTTTGGCTGCCTGTATACCGGCAATTTCCGCCACGGTAAGCACCTCACCTTTCTTCATCATGTTTTCTGCCACCAGTCTGAGCGTTTCCTGCTGCATCTCAATCCTGCCCATGGCTGTGGCTGTGCGATGCTGCACCGGTTTGTCTCCGGTATATACCATATGAGCTCTTCCGCTCTCGTCGGTATGTGTAAGCCTGTTCATATTTTATCCTCCTATATTATAAAAGCCATTTACATGGTTTGCCGTTCCTTTTTCAGGTTTCTCAGCCACTGCCCTGCGCAGCGCCTCCTCTGCTCCCATCTCTCGTATGCTGAATCCCTTGTCGCTGAAGAGGCAGGGACGCAACATCCCTTCCGGGGTGAGACGCAGCCTGTTGCACTTTGCGCAATGGCCTCCGCTGCCGCCGTGGACCACCGAGAATGTTCCCGATGCAAGATCCATCTGCCTGATGAAACGCACCTCCAGTCCCTCCTGCATGCAGAACTCTGCCACTGATCGGGCATCTTCCTCACCAGGTGTATCTTTGATGACGCAATTGATCTTAACGGGCCTCAGCCCTGCCTGCTGTGCCGCCCCGATACCGTTCAGAACAGCCTGCAGCTCGCCGCCGCGGGTCACATACCGGAACTTCTCCGGATCAAGGGTGTCCAGGCTGACATTAACCCTCATAAGTCCGGATTCCGCCAGTCTCACCGCATAGTCAGAGAGGAAGATTCCGTTGGTGGTCATCGAGAGGTCAGTTATGCCTTCGATGTCCGAAAGCATCCTCACCAGTTCTGTCACCCCCTTCCTTACCAGCGGCTCGCCACCGGTGAGGCGCACCTTGTTTATACCTGCGGCCACTGCAACACGGGTAAAGGCAACTATCTCATCATAGGTAAGAATATCACTGTGGCTGATGAGTTTCACCCCCTCCTCCGGCATGCAGTAACGGCATCGCAAGTTACACCTGTCGGTCACCGAGATCCGCAGGTAGTTTATAGTACGGTTAAATCTGTCTAACACTTACTGTCTCTCCTTTCTGAATCCAGCTCTGTCCACGTGGTACAACTATCATCCCCCATGCTCCGGTCAGTGCCGAAATATGTGCCGAACCGTGATACTCCACAGGCATGGCCTCACCGGACGGAGTTATTGTACAAGGTATCCAGGAGAGCCTTTCTGCCCTCTTCCGCGAGTAGTCTGTCGCCAGTGGCAGTTGCAGCACAGGCGCCGTCTCAGTCACCCCTGTCATCCTGCTCAGATAAGCCCTTACCATCACCTCGAACTGCACATATGTTGAGACCGGGTTTCCGGGCAACCCGAATACTGCCTTGCGCTCTCCGGTACAGAAGGTAAGCGGCTTGCCCGGCTGCATGGCTACCTGGTCAAAATGGATGGTGAGTCCCAGGGAGCGCATCACAGCGGGGACCAGGTCAAAGTCACCAAATGAGACACCGCCGGAGATAAGCACTACATCATTCTCATCAAGGGCCTTTTTAAGCAGCGCGGTGATCGAAGCCTCCTCATCGCGGGCGATGCCGTAATATCTGCCGATAGCCCCTGCACGGGTCACCTGTGCCATAAGCTGCAATGCATTGCTGTTGCGTATCTGCGCCCCGGCCGGCACGCAGTCAGGCTCAACAAGTTCATTGCCCGTACTGATAACGCCCACCTTCGGCCGGCAACTGACAGTGACCTCTGTAACACCCACGGCAGCCAGAACAGCTATATCCTGAGGCCTGATGAAATGGCCGGGGCGCAAAACCGTCTGGTCCTTCATGATATCCTCTCCCGCCTTCGCGATGTTGTCACTGCCGTGCTTGCCGGTGAACCGTACCCTTCCGTCAGGCAACTCCTCCGAATCCTCCAGCATAAAGACATAATCAGCACCTGCAGGAACGGCAGCGCCAGTCATGATGCGCGAACATGTACCCGGCACAACCTGCTTCGAGGGCATGACGCCTGCAGCGATTGTTTCGTTTACCGCGAGTTCCCTGCCCAGCTCCTCATGACGGCATGCATATCCGTCAACGGCACTCTTGTTCCACGGAGGCATGTCCATGTCACTTCTGACAGGCACCGTCAGTGCACGCCCTGAAGCCTCTGAAATTCCAACCACTTCCTTTCCCGTACGGAAAAAGTTTTCCGTAACAATCCTGAATGCTTCCTCAAATGTTATCATATCCTTTCAGTATTCCTTTTTCTCTTCTCCTTCACCCACCAGCCTGAGCGAACCGGAACGGAATGAGATGATCACCGGCTCTCCGGTGACAAACTTCTGTTCCACCATCTCCCGGTGGGTGATATCTGCATAAAATATATCCCCGGCATCAACGGTGATCTCGTACCCCAGGGGAGACGGCACGATATCATCGATTACGCCGTGAATGTTGTTTATCCCTGCTCCCGCAGCTCCCTGTCTGGATACAAGCACCTCCTCGGAAGCTATGATCAGTAACCCGGAAGAGGGATAGACCCCCTTCGTCAGCCTGAACTTCGTCCTGTTGTCAGTGACACATGACCAGTTATTGTATGATTCTACAAAAGTGACGCGGAAAAAGTTCTTGAAGCCGGCATACCGTGCAACGAACCTGTTCACCGGGTGGTTAAATACCTCTGCCGGGGTGCCGTCCTGGATTATTCTCCCGTTATGCATAACCCCTACCCTGCTCGCGAGGCTGACAGCTTCGCCGAAGTCGTGCGTAACATGTACTATTGTCTGTCCGCTACGGTTAAGCCTGCGCAACATCCTTCTGATACTGTCTTTCAGGCTGGCGTCAACCGATGCCATCGGCTCATCAAGGAGCAGTATCTTCGGTTCCGTGACCAGCGTACGCGCCAGCGCCACCCGCTGCTTCTCTCCTCCTGAAAGGTTCCCCGGCTTACGCTGGAGGAGGTCGGTGATATTCATCTCCTCAGCAGCGTGCCGGACCCTGTCAATCCTTTCCTTAAGCGACATTTTCCGGAGCCTGAGGGGGTACATTATGTTGTCCTGCACCGAGTAGTGGGGAAAGAGTGCCAGGTCCTGGAAGACAAGCCCTATACCCCTGTCCTGCACCTTCTTGCGGGTTATGTCCTCCCCTCCGAAGAAGACCTTGCCGGAGTCAGGCGGAGTCAGGCCGCAGATGACCTCGAGGAGCTGCGTCTTGCCTGCCCCTGACCGTCCGAGCAGGACATAGTATTCGCCTTGCGCCACCTCCAGGGAGATGTCCCTCAGGCAGAAGGAATCGAGCCTTTTGCAGAGTTTTTCAGTCCGCAGCATCGTCCTCCCTCCTGAAAATTTGCCTTCGTTCCGTTGCAAGTATCCTGAACAGCACAAAGAAGACCAGGGCCACCAGGATAAACAGTATTGATGCGGGTCTGGCGGCTGTGAGGCCGTAGGTATTAAACCGGTCATAGATGAGCACGGGTGCTATCATGGGATGGTATGCGATTATGACTACCGCTCCGAACTCGCTCATGCCCCGGGCGAACATCATAATGAAGCCGGAGACTACTGATCTCCAAGCCTGGGGAAGGGAGACAGTGAAGAATATGCGTGAGGGTGAGGCGCCCAGCATCAGAGCCGCCTTTTCAGTACGTTCGGGAACGGCCGCGAAGCCGTCACGGGCTGCGTTGATGAGGAACGGGAGGCTGACGAAAGCCATGGCCATCGCGATGCCTGCACCGTTGTTAACCAGCATGATGCCGGCCTTCTGCGCAGCTCCTCCCAGGAGTCCGTCACGCGAGAGAAAACCCAGCAACGCTATGCCTGCAGCAGTATGCGGCAAAACTACCGGCAGGTCTATTATCCCCTGCACTATGTTCTTAAGCGGAAAGGTTCTGCGGGCCATGATCCATGCCAGCGGCACTGCGCCGATGGCGAAGAGTAATGTGGAGGCAAAGGCTATGGCCAGGGTGAACCAAACACTTCGTCGTACAGCAGGGTCGGTGACTGTGCTCCTCATCTCGCTTAAGGAAGAGTCGAGAAACATCCCTGCCAGAGGTGCTATGATGAAAAGAAGCACCAGCGAGGCCAGTATGGCGAATATCCAGTTGAAGAGCGTCTGGCCTTTCATCTCACAGATTACTGCTCTGACCCGGCAGCTATGAATTTCCTCAGTGATGATGGCACTGCATCAGGATCATCGGCCACCGCCGGCGTGAGCGGATACTGTCCGCATTCCCTGAATATCTGCCTGCCATCCTCGCTCAGCATGAATTCAAAGAAGCTCATCGCAAGCTCCTTCTGAGGGGCCCGGTCCAGGACGGTGCCGGAGTAACTGATATAGTCGCCGTGAACCTCGGTGCGCATCCCCGGTTCTTCGCCCGGGATCATGTAACTGACACCTGTGTAATGCTCTGTCATCTCCGGCGATGAAAGGTTGATTTCTGCAGGGAGTTCCAGGAACGGGAATCCGTGCTGTACGGCAACGGACCTGTACTGGAACATGTAATCAATCACCCCCGAGGAAATAAGCGCCACCAGGTCAACCTCCTTGGGCCGGATGTATTCCGTATCCTTCCCCAACAGGGAGTCGGCCAGCCCGGGCCTGCCGTAATACTCTTCAGCCAGCCTTGCGGCGAAGACGGTCCGGTAACCGCACGGATCAGCATCAGGATCGGCACGGCCGATGATTACATCCTCCTTCAGGAGTATGTCAGCCCAGTTATCCTCGCGGAAGATGGAGGAGTATGCTGACTCCCGTCTGTAGGCTATCACGATCTCATTGGTTGCAAACCTGATATTCCAAGATGCATACTCAGGTATAAGCATACTGCTTATTACGAAGTGATCAGCTGAGAGCATTATGTCACACGTTCTACCGAGGTCTGTGATCTTGCGGGCAGAGTGAAGGCTGCCCGCAGCCTCGGTCAGGACCGTCACACCGGGGTTTTCCTTCATGAAAGCGTCAGACAGCTCCCTGACAGGCACGGACAGGCTTCCTGCATGGAAGATTACAAGTTTCTTACCGCCACCGGCACCCTGGCAGCCTGCCAGGAAGATTGCCGAAGCCAGCAGCAGCACTGCAGCTGACGGCCGGAGCAGGGATATCATCTTCCTTGTGGCAGAAGCCAGCAGTATGGCCACTGGCTTATCAGATGCCCTTCTCATCACAGGCTGTTGATTTCGTTTATCCGGTTGAAGAAGACCTTCGCTATGCTCTTCATGGCTATATCGGTCTCATGGCGCAGACTGTTGTAAGCTCTCACCAGCTGTCTTCCCTTTTCAGAGAGAAGTGTGCGGCCTCCCGATGCACCTCCGCGTCGCTTCTCCGTCAGATTGAATCCGAGGTGCAGCTCCACATCGTGCAGCAGCCCCCACGCTTTGCGGTAGCTCATCCCCAAGTTGCGCGCCGAGGCTGTGAGTGACCCTGTCTGCTCCAGGTCAAGCAGCAGCTCAAACCCTTCACCATCGAGTATACGAGCCTTTTCGACCGTCTCAAGCCACATCTCATACCTGAGAAAAATATCATAGTAGGGTTGCCCCTTGTGTCCGGCCATTGGTACTGCGGTTTATTTGTAAAGGCACCTGTAGGCTGCAGGTTTTTCCAGTTTCAGCTTGAAGCGCGTGTTGGCAGGCACTACGAAAGTCTGGAATGGTGAATAGGTTTTCCACTCTGTATCGCCGGGAAGGAGTACGGTCATTGAGCCTGAGACGACTGTCATGTATTCAACAGTGGTGGTGCCGAACTCGAACTCCCCGGCAGCCATCACGCCAACGGTGGCTTTGCCATCCTCGTTTTCGAGTGCCATCGATTTTACATTGCCGTCGAAATACTCGTTTACCTCTATCATGTCAGATTTTTTATGTGTCCGGCAAATTTACATTTTTTGCATAACGCTTCCAAAGCTTTTGCGGTTTTTGGGAGAGGGGGGTGGTAAGGAGGAGTGATCCTTTCCTTTTACAATTCCTGATGGCCTACAGTCATCCTCTGGGTGGCGGGACAACAGAACGGGCAAAAAAAGATCCTCGTAGAGAATCAGGAATTGTAACAGCGGTACAGAAAAACAAACGGATCCTCGTAGAGGATCAGGAATT
>DFYY01000013.1 GCA_002383485.1 Bacteroidales bacterium UBA4070
GCACTTGCCTCTTGAATTTTCCATCGGTTATATATATCACTTTTAGTCACCTGTGTTCGAATATTAGTTTACCTTTGACCTCAATTATAAACGAAGGGGAGAAGAGATGAATGAATTAAGAATTGGCAATTTGACAGTTGCTGTTCCGATTTTCCAGGGAGGAATGGGAGTGGGGATTTCGCTGTCGGGACTTGCTGCAGCAGTGGCAAACGAAGGCGGAGTAGGTGTTATTTCAAGTGCCGGGTTGGGACTTCTATATAAAAACTATTCAGGCAACCTGTTTGAAGCCAGTATTCACGGGCTAAAGGAGGAGATACGCAAAGCGAGGGAAAAAACCAGGGGAGTCATAGGCGTCAACGTGATGGTTGCCATGACGAACTTTGTGGATATGATCAAGACCTCGATAGCCGAAAAGGTCGATATCATTATTGCCGGCGCCGGGCTGCCGCTTGATCTGCCATCGTTTCTGAAAAAGGACAGCGTTACCAGGCTTGTACCCATCGTTTCATCGGCGAGGGCTGCCAGGATTATCTGTGAGAAGTGGAAGGCCAACTATGACTATCTGCCTGATGCCGTTATTGTCGAAGGCCCGAAGGCAGGCGGCCATCTTGGCTTCAGGGAGGAGCAGATAGGAGACGAAAGCTACGCACTTGAGAAGCTGGTACCGGAGATTGTTGGCGAGCTGAAGACTTTTGAGGAGAAATACAACACACGCATTCCTCTGATTGCTGCAGGAGGCATTTATACCGGGGAGGATATCAATAACATAATGAAGCTTGGAGCCTCAGGGGTGCAGATGGGAACAAGGTTTGTTACAACCGACGAGTGCGATGCATCAACCGGATTCAAGCAGGCATATATCAATGCTGCCGAGAAGGATATAGTGATTATCAAGAGCCCTGTAGGCATGCCTGGAAGGGCTATTCTGTCCGGTTTTATCCAGAAAGTGAAAGACGGGAAAAAGCAGCCACTGTCGTGTCCTTTCAAATGCATCAAAACCTGTGACATTTCAAAAAGTCCTTACTGCATCATAATTGCGCTTGTCAATGCGCTGAAGGGAAATTTCCAGAATGGATTTGCCTTTGCAGGGAGCAACGCATTCAGGGCTACGAAGATAATTTCCGTCAAAGAGGTTTTTCGGTCATTATTAAAGGAATACAGGGAGAGCAGGCTGGCTGTTTAAGTCAATTATCCGGTCAGTCAGTTGTTAAGAACCGCTGTAACTTCTTTTAATCAGTCCTTCCTGCATCATCAGGTCAGCAAGTACAACTGCCGTTGCTGCCTCCACCACTGGAGGGACACGAAGGGCGATGCAGGTGTCATGCCTGCCCTCTATTTCCAGGTCAGTCATCCGGCCGGTGGTCAGGTTTATTGTATGCTGTATCTGATGTGTGCTTGAAGTAGGTTTCACGGCCACACTAAAAACAATATCATTGCCGTTGGTTATGCCGCCATTTATACCTCCGGCATTATTTGTAAGAGTTTTGCCGTCAGCAGAGATAAATACATCATTGTTTTCGCTGCCTGTCATGCGCGTTCCCGCAAACCCTGACCCGAACTCCAGTCCCTTTACCGCCGGTATTGAAAACATCATATGGCCAATCAATGATTCAACCGAATCAAAAAATGGCTCGCCCAGCCCGACAGGTACTCCGCTTACCGTACATCCGACAACACCTCCGATTGAATCACGCTTTTTTACTGCTTCTTCAATTGCGATGTCAATGTCAGAGGATCCTCCGGCCTCCAGGAGCGTTGCTGTAACCACTACCGGTTTGATTAGTTTTTTTGCGATCACACCCGCTGCTACCAGGCCGAGGGTAAGTCGTCCGGAGAAATGGCCTCCGCCACGATAGTCCTCAAATCCTCCGTATTTCTTCATGGCGGTGAAGTCAGCATGCCCCGGTCTGGGAGTTTCACGCAACTTCAGGTAATCACGTGAAAGAGTGTTTGTATTATTGAACTCAATTGTCAGTGGCGCTCCGGTGGTATGATCATTGAAAACGCCGGTCTTAATAACCGGAACATCCGGCTCTTTACGTGGAGTAGTGCCTGTTGCTCCGCTGCTGCGCCTGTTCAGATCATCATGGAAATCGGTCGCAGTTAATGGCAACCCTGCCGGGCAGCCGTCAATAGTTATGCCTGCGCATTCTCCGTGTGATTCACCGAAGATGCTGATCCTGAATTGTCTGCCGAATGTATTCATACTACCTATACTCCCTTCTGCTCATTTAAAACTACAATCACCCGGACAAATATGCAAATTTCAGGAATTGAAATGTCTTCAGGCAAAATTTTCAATTCATTTCTGCGTTAAACTATAAGCCATGCTTTTGTTAATTAAAATCCAAAACCTGGAGACAATGAAGAATCAAAGTTTCAAAAATGCGCTGCTGCTTTCTGTGTTTGTATTTTCAGTCACAATTGCATCAGGCCAGACAAAAATGCCTGATGAACTCACCACAGCCACCATCCGTGGACAGATTGAGTATGTGGAGGGTCATACCAGGATCTATGATAATTTCAGGGCTATCAGGGAGGACATATACCAGAAGCTCAATAAAAATATACTCGATTCGCTTGCAGCTGAAAAGACCAGGGTGGAGCAACTGAAAGGCAGTACAGCAGCCCTTAATGGCAGTACCGACTCGCTGAAAGTACTTTTGGCATCCACCAGGCAGCAACTGGATGAGGTTACAGCCACGAAAAACAAAATCCGGGTACTCGGTCTGGAGATAAATAAACCGGCATATAACACTATCATGTGGGTCCTGGTCGGCGGACTGATTCTGCTGATGGCTATAGGATTCCTGATCTTCAAAAGAAATCTTGTCGTCCTTCTCCGCACTGAGAAAGACCTGAAGGAACTCAAGGAGGAGTTTGCCGCCTACAAGCAATCGTCGAGGCTTGCGCGGGAGAAGGTCGAGATGGATCTCTTCAGGGCCAACCAGAAGTTGAAGGGGATGTAGTTATTCCCCGGAATTATAAAGCCCTCTTGTTTTCGGAATAATAACCTAACACGGAGCGCAATTATGTTGTTACATCAGCAGTTTGTCAGGATGGCAAAGAAGAATGCCTCTAAGACGGCAATTATCGACAAGACCACCGGTAAGAGCGTTACCTATTCAAGGGCACTGATCGGAGCACTCATTCTGAGTTCAAAATTCAGCTGGTATGACAAGGGGTTCATAGGGATTATGATTCCCACTTCAGCGGGAGCGAGAAAGGTCCCAAGGCAGTACCGCTGACTCACAGAAACCTGATTGCGAATATCGAGAGCTTCAGCAATTATGTAGGTATCTCGGGTGAAGATAAGATACTTGCCAATCTTGTCTTCTATCACATATTTGGCCTTACGGTCAACCTCTGGGTGGCGTTCTGGCACGGGATGACAATGGTGACGTATGCGAATCCGCTTGACTTCCGGAAGATCAGCACAATCGCCCGCGAGGAGAAGCCGACTATCATGGTTGGCCCCCCGAGCTTTCTCTGGGGTTATCTCAACAAATCGGAGCCGGGCGATTTCAAATCGCTCCGTCTGATGGTAGCAGGTGCCGACAATTGTCCGGATGCGTTGTGTGACGGTTACATGAAAAAGCACGGTGTCCCCCTTCTGGAGGGGTACGGTGCCACGGAGACCTCGCCGGTGATATCTGTCAATTCGCCGGAATTCAACAGGCCGGGCAGTACCGGCAAAGTGATTCCGGGCATAAAGTTGAGGATTGAAAACCTGGAGACAGGAGAGGAGTGCAAGGTTGGTGAGACAGGAAAGATACTTGTTAATGGACCTTCTGTCATGAATGGATACCATGATGATCCGCAGCAGACGGCCGAAGTACTTTCTGACGGATGGTACAACACAGGTGATATGGGCTATCTGGATGCGGATGGCTATCTCTGGCATGCCGGCAGGTTCAAGAGGTTCACGAAGGTTGGAGGTGAGATGGTCTCTCTTGTGAAAGTGGAGAATGTTATGGAAAAGTATCTGCATCAGGGAGTATCATGCTGTGTGGTTGAGGTTCCTGACGATAAGAAAGGTTCATATATTGTGGCTGCAGTGTCTGCCGGGGTCAACAAGACCGAGATACTCAGAAGGATGATGGCTGACTTGCCGAGCATTGCTCTGCCGAGGCAGTTTGTCGTCATTAAAAACCTGCCGATGATGGGTACCGGCAAGATCGATTTCAGGACTGTTACAAGGATGGTCCGTTAGATTATGAACGAAACCGGCTTCTCGGGTTAACCGGTGCATGTCTCCGGTAGGGAGATCCCGGACATGAGTCAGTGAGTCCGGAGTCAGTGATATCAAAAGGATCCAGCCATTTGCTGAGAGATTGAGTGTCAGTCTGACCGTTTGCGGTCACGCCATTCCAGCCACCTGATAAACAGGAAACTTGCCAGCCCTATTACTGCTACAATTGCTGCAAATAAAGGGTATGAGTGGGGTATGTTAGCCTCACCGCCTGTCATGACTGTCCACTCGCTCATGCCAAATATACCGGCAATAAGTGTCAGCGGCATGAATATAGTAGTAATGAGTGTCAGCCTTCTCACGGTGGCATTGGTCTGGTTTGAGTCACGCGCCATCTTGTTGTTCAGCATCGAGGCATAGAGTTCCATGAGGCTGGTGACATTGTCGCGGTTGCTTTCAGTCATCTCCAGGAAGTTGGAGATATGGTCGAAGATGTCACGGTAGTGCACTGTAGCCTTTTCAGGAACCCATTCGCAGTCGTTGCGGCTGATCTTGATCAGTATCTCACGTTCATAGAAGAGACTTTTACGAAGGCTCAGCAGGTTGCGGCGCAGGTAGGTGAGCCGTGACGGATCAAAGCCCGAAGGAGAGTCCAGTATCTTCTCCTCGGCTTTGTCAATATCTACTTCTGCCTGTTCCACTACATTCGCCATATTGTCAACCATGTAGTCCATTATCAGGTGCATAAGCCAGGCCGGCCCTTTCTTTACTGCAGAATTATTCCTCTCAACCACTGGCATTATCCCGTTTATCGGAAATTGTGTATAATCGGCATAACCGCTCACCGTGACCAGAAAATTGCTTCCAATGAAGAAATCCACCTCATCTGAGATGAGCTCTTCAGGATCGTACCGAAGTGCATTGAATACTATGAATGTATAGTTCGGGAACTCATCCATCTTGGGAACCTGTGTCTCGTCGGTGCAGTCTTCTATTGAAAGTGGGTGCAACCCGAGCGGTGTGGTCAGTTCTGCCAGTTCCTCACGCGAAGCTTTTGTGTAGTTGAACCAGACATAACCGTCGTTATTCATTGCACTCGCTGCCTCTTCCAGGGTGGTTATCTTTTCAAGATCACCTCCGGTTGATATATGGTAAAATTCAGATCTCGCCATTTGCATGTTTATTAGTTATCTTTCATATATCAGGATCAGTTCCTTGGTAATGCGCTTAAGAATTTCGGGCTTTACGACACTCTTCATGACAATATCAACTTTCAGGTGGATCAGCTTCTCGAGCTGATATTTGATCTCTGCAAGGTCGAACAGGGAGAGTGACTTCTTTCCAGATAACTGAACAAGTAAATCAACATCACTTTCGGTGTCATGATCATCTCGTGCATACGCACCAAACAACCATGCTCTTTTTACCTTATCTTGATTCCTGAGGTATTCCTTCAGTTTTTTAATTACCTGTTCTCTTGTGAACGGCACAGCCGATCTATGCCCGATCTTCTTTTCGGCAAGCCTGATTGCTTCCATCGCCAGTTCCTCTTCACCCAGCTCAGAAACTATCTTATCAGAGAGCCAGAGTAAAAGGAGTGTTCCGGAGACCAACCTGAAGTACTCCTCAAGTTTCAGAACATTTTCCCTCGTTGCAGTGCGTTTCCCGTTTTCAATCTTGCTAAGAATGGCCTGATCAATATCGAGGAAGGCGGCAACTTTTCTTAAGGGATCACCTTTTTGCAGCCTCAATTCCCGTATTCTCCCGGCGAAGGTCTCCATGCTTTAATAAAATCATTTTGACAAAAAAAGTCAAAAATATTTGCTCAATCAAATATATCATGCAAATTCTCTCCGGAACTCAGTTTATCGTAATCTTTTTCAGTTCATTATTAGAGTAAATCACCGGGAAATACATAAGTGACACTTTGGCCGGGTTCATTACAAACCGGCCGGTGAAGCGGGGCATAAGGCTGATTTCAAATATTCTCCTGCCAGGGGATGCATGACGAATAAATATTGCCACATGGTCACGGTAAAACTCACGATGAACCTCTCCGGGCCGGTAACCCTTCTTGTCATTATATGCGAATCCTGAAGGTACCGGGATTTCTATCACAACATATTCTGCGCTTTTGAAGAAATCAACATGTGTGATCAGTGTCACCGGTTTTCCCGACTTCACCTCTTCTGTGTACGGAGTCACAGGAATTCCCGATTTAGCCTCTCCGACTGCCGGTTTACCTGTGGTGCCTGACCACCCCTCATGACCCGGAGCAGACAGCATGGTGGTTACCCTGAAATCGGTGGTGTCTTCCTCGGGGTCTGCAATAAAGAGCTTGCTGCCAAGACTGAGGAAGAGAGGCATATCGCTGTCGTTGCGGATTGTCACCGGCCGGGCCCCTACAGGAATGGCAGCCTTATACGGGAAGGAATCAACTACCATCTCCATCGCTCCGCTGATTCTCATCCTGGCCCTGTCTTCGTTCTTGCGTTCCGGCTCAGGGTAAAAGGCAAGCGCATTCAGTACCGAAGCCGTCTGATAGGTATTCAGAGGACTCTTCATGGAGAGGTATTCATAAAAATATCTCCGGATCAGTTCAGGCCTGGCGATTTTCTGAAGTGTGTCGCGGCAGAGGAGGTCATAGGCGAGGAGAGTCGTCTGCATATCTGTTTTCATGATATTCCATCTGCCTGATTCGGTAGTGAAGTAGACTCCTCCGAGGACTGTCTCCCGCCTTGCTTTTTCAAGGAAGGAGAGATCCGCAGGCATTTTATGCCTTTGTCTCAGGCCGGCAATCCGGATGCTGTCGGTCAGCGAGAGACGGGCGCTGTCTGAAATTATGTTCAGGTAACGGTTATAGTCAGCTTTTGCCCCGATATCAGAGAGTATCTCAAGAAGTGACAGTGCGGCGGATGGAGCAGGATTCTTTTCCAGGGCAAGGACGGCGAAGTCGGTGATCCCGGATAAACCGATGTTGACTGTGTAGCCCAGCTTGCCAGCCCTCAGGAGGGTTCTGATTATGTGCTGTGAGATCCAGTCCTCGGTAGGTGACTTACCCCACCAGCCCCATAGACCGTCCTCATTGCGGTTATCGAGGAGTTTCCCGATAAGGCTCTTTATTTCTCTCTCATCACTCCGGCTTACTTTGCCGAGGTGCCTTTCAGTCTCAACTGCGGAGAGATAACCCGCAAGCCGCGATGCCATCTGTTCATTACAGCCATAGACATATCCTATGAGACTGTGGCTTGCAGCATTTCTTATGTCTGCCAACCCGGCCACTGCCGTCAGGGTCACCTCACCGGGCCAGCCGGCGAGGTCAACCGATAAGACCGAGTCTTTCTCAATAAAGGCCACCATCCCGGAATCGACCTCGATCCCCGCCCTCAGAACCGGCAGCGGACGGAACTCGCCGTCCTTCAGTCCGGTCCCGGTGGTGAATGAATATTCAAGCCGCAGGCTGTCTGATCCGTGAGCAATAACCGGCAGTGTGTCAACTATCGCTTCTGCTAGGTCACGCTGCCTGTTTACGAGTGTGTCTGCATTGCTTATAAACCTTTCCGTCAGCGACATGGGAGCACCGGTATGGTTCATTATGCGGCCGATAAGGTTCAGGGAGTCACCATCAACCACATAATGGGGTGCCGACAGCAGTCCTGTTACAGGCATGAATGCCCTTATGTTACCTTTTGCTGATCCTGCCTGGCGGTTTCCGTTGATTGCAACTGCAAATGTCTCCCATGATGTGATGTCATCCGGAAACTTTACAGTGAATGTGACTTTACCTGAATCGTCAGTGCGAAGGTCCGGTTTCCAGTAGCCGTAGTCACGGAAGTTCCTCCGCAGTGTACCCCCGGCCATTGCCTCCGCAAGGAACTGTTCATCCACCAAAGCGTCACTCTCCGCAGCAGCCGCGATTACTCCTCCGGGCTTCATTGTAAGCATGATGACTCCGCCTGCGGCCCGTGATCCGTAGAGGGCGGTCATGGCAGGATCCTTAACAATCGTCATGTTCTTCAGCAGCTCAGGGTCGATCAGGCTCATATCACCGCTGTAAGGAACACCGTCAATTATTATCAGAGGCGCCTGGACATCAGCCGATGAAACTCCTCTTATCATAAAAACCCGGTCATCTGACACCTGCACGCCGGCCATCCTGCCCTGAAGTGCATTTACGGTGGTAACAGATGCGGAGAGGCTTTCCTTTCGTGAGACGCCGTACCCTATGACCACAACTTCGTCCATGGCCAGAAGCTCCTCCTCGAGGGTCACATCCAACTGATTTTCATAGTATACTTCGGTCTCAAAAGGCTTCATTCCTATGAACATGAATTTAAGCTTGTGATTTCCGAAGGGAAGCCTGATTGAATATCTGCCGTCATGATCTGTTATTGTGCCAAATCCGTTCTCCTGGCAATAAACGGTCACTCCCGGCAGCCGCTCATTGTCCGAGAGACTTGTAACCACCCCGGAGACTGTGAATCCCGGTCCGTCATAGGCGTTCGCATCCTGCCTGGTGAACTCCTGCATCAGCTGCCTCTCCAGCGAGGTTGGAGTCCCGGGCCGGCTTCCGGGGGCATTGATCATCTCAATTATCTTCCTGTACAGTTCCGGATCATCTGACGTTTCCGCGCATGCCAGGTCGATGAAGGTAGCGCTGTTACTCCTGACTTCGACGGAGTCAACAATCAGATGTTGCCCGCCCGGCAGGAAGGATATGAACCTGTAAATCCCCGGTCGGATATTGGTTAAAACCCTGTCGTATCCCTGCCTGTCATAGATTGCTCTTCCGGCAACTGAAACAAGGAAGTTCACTGCCGGCCCGGGGGTCTTTTCCTGCCTGCTGTTCATGATCTGTACTGTTCCGTTGCAGGGAAGTGTTCTTTCAATGGGGGAATACCTGTAACGCGGGGCAGTTCTCTTTTCGGTTATCTCCCTGCTGACCTTTTCGAGATAAGCAGTTGTAAGGACACTGCTGCGCCAGTCCTCCATCGCATTACCCTTCGCATAGTACTGAGGAATCCTTTTGACAGGGTCGAAAGACCTCATTCTCAGTAGTCCTTTCTCGAAATCATATTCATAGAGGGGCTCGAACCTGAAACTGGTTGTAAATTTTCCGGGCAGCACGAACAGTGCATTGGCCGGCATCACCGGTCCGACAATACGTGTACCCCGTGAAGAAAATTGCCTGTCGGGATTTGCAAGCTGCTGCCTGACATCACTCATCAGGCGGATATTGCCGTCCTGCTGCAGGTAAGCCACACTGTTCTCAAACAATGTTTTATATGGCATGACGTAATTGGCAATCTGGCGTTGCTCTTTATCAGTCATCTTATCAGGCGCATCTTTTCTTGTGTAGCCGGCAGGCTTTTCGCTGTCCCTGATTGAAAGGACAGTCTTTTTACCGCTCACAAACCTGATGCTGTCAGCCTCGTAAACTGCCCCGGGGGTCCTGATGCTGATGAAATGATAGCCGGTGTCAACCCTGAAGGAGTATGGCTGATTGGCCGATGCAAAATCAATGTAACCCGGTCTGTGATCAACGAAAACCTGGTTGATCCGTACCGGCATGCCGTCACTGAAGATGAAGGGGGCGAACTGGGTGATGTTGTCGCCCATGTCACATCTAAACAGGGCTATCTCTTCCGGGTGGTAACGGAACCTGAAATATGCTACTGTATCAAGGCCGGCTTTGGCATTCCACCAGTCATATTCCAGTCGATGGGTACGATAAGGTGAATTGGGTGTGGCAGTACTGAAAGAGTTGATATGCTCCTTGTTTTTTCCGGGTTTCGCAAGATACGGAAGTGCCGGCAGGTTATACCCGAACTTGCGGGTAAGAGAAAAGGCTGTTATATCTGTATTCCGGGCAGGTCTTCCGTCAATATCCGTTACAGTAAGTGTAATTGCAGTCTCCTTTCCCGGTATAATTTTGTCAGGCTGCTCCGCCGAAATATTCAACCTGCTTTTGTCCCTTGAGATCTCATAGATACTGTTGTTCATTTCTCCTCCCCACAGGTAGCTGAGAGAGAGATACCATTTCCGGTCAGAGGTGACTTTCTCCCTGAAATCAAGGGTTTGGGCTGTTCCGCGGGCTACCTCGCGATTAAGGTCATATATGAAGTAGCTGAAGGCCAGTCCGGTATTGCTTGTTGCACTAATAAAGACTGAGTCGGCTGTCCTGTGTGTCCGGGGTGCGATACCGTTCGGAAGTTCCATGGTTTCCACCGTGCGCCGGGCATTTCCTGAGGTGACTGTATAGCCGGTGATGAACGGATCAATCTTCATCTGCCAGGGGAGGCTGATTTTTTGAGCCGGTTGTTTGTTGCCGAACGCATCCGAGGCAATCAGTTCAGCCTCCCTTGCTGTTTCGGTACCATTGACTTTCAGGTAAAACCTTATTGAGTCTCCGATGGTGCTGTAGCATATCTCCTCCTTCCTGTCAATGAAGGTCATTGTTCTGGTTTCAGTGACCGATTCATTGTCCGAGGTGTTGGCAACAGCAACAATTTTACAGGTCATATTTGCATCCGGGAATAAGCTGTCAGGAATCATCACCACCGTCTCGCCTGATGGCCGGAGGTTCTCACGGATCACTGCAATAGTGTCCTTTACCGGAAGAAACGGCCCAGGGATCTCATTGACTCTTTCGCGAAGGATATGCAGGGTTACCCTGACATCAGGCAAAATCATGTCATTTTCATTCAGGGCTTTCAGCCCGATTATAAACGGCCGGCCCCTGTACTGCACGCTGTCAGGTGTCCTGACAACGAGCTTCAGACTCCGGAGATCATAATACTCATACATGAAGGATCCGGATAACAGTGCACGACTCCTGTTTGCAGGGGTCATGGTGATCCTGTAATCATTGTCGAGCCGTAGACCGAGGGTGTCTGAAAGAACGAAGGAGTGTGTGTATCCTCCGGGTGTATAGGGCGACAGGGTGGCAAGCTTAATTCTCCTGTATGGATCGGTGAGGTAGATATTCAGGTCTGTTTCTCCCTGAAATGGCTTTTTGTTTTTCCCGGTGAGCACATATGCCTTAAGCATCACGGTATCTCCGGGCATGTATTTCGGTTTATTGAACAGCATGAATCCGGAGTAAGGTCCGGGCTCAATCGCCCTTTTGATACTCCACCAGACACCTCGTGCCGTGCCGAACCCGTAGCCCCTTATTGCCGAGCGGACTGCATCGTATGGAAGCATGACCACGGTTTTGACAGGAACCCATACATACCGCACGGGGGTGCCATATGCCAGTTTCCTGGAGTTACGGCGCAGCGAGGAATTGTCAAGGGTCCTTTCAAGCATGAAAAGAGTGGTTATTCCGTCATGGGTGACATTAAGGATGCCTTTGCTGTTGCTCTTTACATGGATGTATGCATTTATGGAGGGATCGTAGCGAAGAGTCCTCATCCCCCTCTTAAGAACCGCATCTTCAATTATGAGTCCGGAGGCATCGCGAACCTGTATTACAAGGTCAGTTTTATTGTCAACAACTGCCAGGTGAACGTTTGGTACTGAGCTATACAGCACCTTTACCTTGTCGTTGTCAACATAGGCGGTGACATAATTTCCCGGCTGAAGTTTTCCTTTATAGGTTGTTCCTGTAGGGAAGGAGTCAACCACCTGCCTGAAGAGTGTCTCATCCTTGCCGGTTGAACCCTTGCGGATCAGGTCCAGAGCCTGTTTTTCCGTTATGGAGAAGATGTAGGTGTAAGGGCTGTTGGTACGGCTTCTGGTCAGATCCTGTGATCCCAGTGTGCCGGAGATCAGCAGGGCCAGCATGAAAATGAATGGCCTGATCATGGAGTGGCAGCTTATTATTGCGTATGACCATAAAATTATGAATAAAAAAGCGAAGGTGTACCGCTGCTGCTCATTAAAAGCTCGCGATACACCTTAATTATTTTTGTTGACTCAGACTCTTGCCGGGTTTTTTCCTGTAGCGACACCAACCGGATTTTCCGGTATCAGGTCTGAACCGTTTCAGGCTTTGTGGACAGGTTTGCCAACGGCATCGGCACCTGCCTCGAGGAAGACCTCTGAGATAGTCGGGTGGGCATGCATTGTATGAGCCACATCCCATACCGTGCTCTCAACCGCCATGTAGGCTGCTGCCTCGCTTATCAGGTCAGTGGCATTGTGAGAAATGATCTGTACGCCCAGAACCTCGCCGTATTTTAGCTCGGAGATGATACGGAGGATTCCTTCGGGTTGTCCCTCCGTGAGCGCCTTGCCATTGGCCGAGAGGGGGAACTCATTTACCTTGTATTCTGTTCCCTCTGCAGTAAGCTGCTGCTCGGTCCTGCCTATCTGTGCAATCTCGGGGTCAGTGTAGAGAGTCAGCGGTACGCGCTCCGTCTCCATGGTCTCAGTGATGCCAAGGATATGGTTCACTGCTGCCAGCGCCTGTGCTGAGGCAGCGTGTGCATATATGCTCCTTCCGTTTACATCGCCAACGGCATAGACGCCACTGACGCTGGTCTGGAAATGCTCATCAACAACATAGAAGCTTTCCTTTTCCTCCGGGTTCAGTGCCCCTGTGGGCTTGATCCCCCTGCGGGGCATGCAGTTGACAATCCCTTCGTAATCATCCAGGTTCAGCGAATCATAACCCGCAGAACCTTCAATAGTCTTGATCTTCATTGAGTCAAGCCTCTTGTTTATGTAGGCATTCAGGTAATCATCCAGAGCAGGGAACACCTTTTCGGAAGACTTCAGCAGCGTCACGTCCCTGCCTATCAGGGCAAGCATCTGGGAAACCTCGGCAGCTACAGGACCCTCTCCAACTACCAGGAGTTTCTGCGGTATCTCCTTTTGTGAGAACATGTTCTCGAGATTGATTATCCGGCTTTCGTCGCCAACCTTGAAGGGCAGAGGCCTTGGATATGAACCTGTTGCAATGATTATGTTTTTTGCCCTGAGCATCCGGTTGTCAACCACCACGGTGTCAGCTGCCTCAATGGAGGCAGTCCCGGAAATGGTCTCCACGTTGTTCTTCTTCAGCAGATATTCAACACCCTTGGTAAGGCGCCGCACAATGCGGTCAGACCGTTTCACTGCCTTCTCCCAGCTGAATTTAAGCAATTTCGGGTCAAGTCCTTCGACACCGAAGTCCGCAGCCATACCCAGCCTTGAAAAATACTTCGCGCTCTCGAGCATAGCCTTGGAAGGGATACAGCCCCAGTTGAGGCACATACCGCCCACATGCTTCTTCTCTATCACAGCTGTCTTCAGACCTGCCTGTCCTGCCCTTATGGCGGCAACGTAACCTGCCGGCCCTGCTCCGATAATTATAAGATCATAATCCATCTCCGGTCTCCTTTCTTTTTATCGCATTATAAGTGCCAGCGGATCTGAAACACCTGCTGCCACATCGTTGAGGAACTCCGTTGCCTCTGCTCCGTCAACCATCCTGTGGTCAACCGAGAGGGAGAGGGGCATGACGTTTCCTACCTTTATCTCACCGTCAGCCACCACCGGCTGCTGGTTTATACGGCCAATGCCGAGGATGCCAACCTGCGGATAGTTAATCACCGGCACTCCGAACCAGCCGCCCAGGGCACCATAGTTGGTGATTGTGAATGTACCGTCCTTCATGTCATCAAGAGTCAGCTTCCTGTCGCGCGCTTTCACGGCTATCTCTGCCACAGCACGGCTCAGATCCTTAATGCTCAGTTTGTCAGCGTCACGTATCACCGGCACCACCAGGCCATCCTCGGTGCTCACGGCTATGCCTATGTTGTAGTAGTTTTTGTATATGATATTTCCCTTTTCAAAGTCCATCTCGGAGTTGAGTTCGGGATGGCGCTTCAGCGCTGCCACCACTGCCTTTATAATGAATGGCAGGTATGTGAGGCTGAGGTTCTCCTTCTTATACTCTTCCTTATAACGGGCACGGGCATCGACAAGCTTTGACACTTCAGGTTCCTCGAAGAGGGTCATATGTGCCGTGCTCTGCTTCGAGCGCAGCATATTGCGTGCTATTGACTTCCTGATCTGGGTCATCGGCCTGATCTCGATGAGTTCACCCGGGGCAACCTGTGCTGCCGGCGCCTTCGTGGCAGCGGTAGTGTACGCTGCTGCAGGAGCGTGGAAGTTCTGTATGTCGCTCTTCATCACCCTGCCTGCTGGCCCGGTGCCGGTCACCTGGTTGATATCGATGTTCATCTCCCTGGCCATTGCCCGTGCCACCGGTGTAGACAGTACCTTACGTCGCTCTGCGGAAGCTGCTGCCGGTTTCGACTCTGTGCCTTCCTCACTTGCAGGAAGAAGTGCATTGCCTGAGGCCACCTCGATGGTTCCCACGACACCGGCACCCTTCTCCTCAACCTGCTCAGGCTGAGTTGCCGGGGCTTCTGCTGCGGCTTCGCCTGCAATCTCAATCTCAACAAGGATTTCTCCCACGTGAATGGTTTCACCAACCTTTCCGTAACGGGCAGCGATGACACCTTCCCGGGGCGAAGGGATATCCGTAACCACCTTATCGGTCTCCATCTTCACCAGCGGCTGGCCAACCTTCACGGCAGTACCCTTGTCAACGTACCACTCGATGATGATACCCTCGGTGAGGCCTTCGCCTATATCCGGGAATTTGAATATATATCTCATTGCTTCAGAATTTTATTGTTCTTTCAATCTCGTAGAAGATCTTTTCCGGGGTTATCATGTAATGGTGCTCGCCCCTGGGATAGGGTACGATCACATCAAAGGCAGCCACTCTCTTCGGCGGGGCCTCGAGGTGGAGGAATGCCTCCTCATTGGCGAGGGCAATGATCTCCGAACCCACGCCGAAGCTGCGGGGTTCCTCTCCTACGAAAATAATCCTTCCGGTTTTCTTCACCGAAGCAGTAATTGTCTCCTTGTCAAGGGGATATATAGTTCTCAGGTCTATCAGCTCCACCGAGTATCCTGCCTCTTTCGCCATCACCATTGCCTTCTGCACCTCGCGTATCATGGCGCCGTAAGCAACCACGGTAACATCGGTGCCCTGAGACAGGACCTTGGCTTTGCCGATAGGAACTGAGAATTTTTCTTCACTTACTTCCTGCTTTATTGCGCGGTATATGCGCTTGGGCTCAAGGAATAATACCGGGTCATCACTCTCAATTGCAGAGATGAGAAGTCCCTTTGCATCATGGGGTGTTGAGGGGACAACCACCTTCAGTCCCGGTATGTGTGCGAATATTGCTTCCATACTCTCGGAGTGGTGCTCCAGGGCGTTGATCCCGCCACCGTAGGGAAGGCGGATCACTATCGGCATCTTATATTTGCCGCGCGACCTGTTGTGCATTCGCGTTACATGTGAGATTATCTGGTTGAATGCCGGGTAGATGAACCCGCAGAACTGCATCTCTACGACGGGGCGCAGACCGGCAGCAGCCATCCCTACCGCCGTACCGGCGATACCTGACTCGGCCAGCGGTGAGTCGAAGACTCTCTCCACACCGTGTTTCTGCTGTAATCCCTCGGTGACCCTGAAGACGCCGCCCTCATAGCCGACGTCCTCACCATAGACTACAACACTCTTGTCCTCAGTGAGTTTGATGTCCAGCGCGTCATTGACGGCATTGACTATATTCATTGCTTTCATTTGCGTGCGTTTTTCCATTGTAAGAATTTTTCATGTTCAATCTGCTGATCGCGAAGGTCCTGTGGCATCTCGGCATAGGTGTATTTGAATACATCCTCGAGCGGGTAGCTTACCGTCTGCTCGGTCTCAATGAACTGCCTGTCAATCTCCTTATTATACTCTTCCACAAGCTTCTCCTCTTCAGCGTCTGACCACAGTTTCTTTTTCTCCAGGAAGAGCTTCATGCGGCGCAGCGGGTCCTTCAGGTCCCACTCCTTCTCCTCATCGGTTGTGCGGTACTTGGTCGGGTCATCCGAGGTTGTATGTGCACCCTTGCGGTACGTTATTGCCTCGATCAGAACAGCCTGGCTCTCCTTGCGGGCATACTCGTGGGCATACCTGAAGGCGGCAAGCATAGCGAAGATGTCATTGCCGTCTACCTTGATACCCTTAATGCCGTATGCCTTTGATTTTATTGCCATATTTATACTTGCGGTCTGCATCTTCACCGGCACTGAAATAGCGTACTGGTTGTTCTGCACCACGAAGATCACAGGCACTTTCCAGACTCCTGCAAAGTTGAGCGCTTCGTGGAAATCACCTTCCGACGTTCCTCCGTCTCCCACGAAAGCCATTACAACCTCATCCTTTTTTTCATATTTAACAGCGTATCCTATCCCGGCTGCATGAAGCAACTGTGATGCTATCGGCACTGAGGATGGAAGCATATGATTCGCTCCGGCGAACTTAGTCCCCTCTTCGAACCCCATGTTGAACATGAAAACATCTTTCATTGTAGCGCCTTTGGCCAGCCAGGCGCCCAGCTCACGGAAAGCCGGTACCAGCCAGTCGTCATGCCTCAGCACCGCACCGGCTGCCACACCGATAGCCTCCTGACCGTAGTTGGGAGGGTAAGTGTATACACGGCCCTGTCGCTGGTATGAGACAATCATGTGATCAAGTGTCCTGACAAAGAGCATGTCTTTATACAGCTTAAGCATCTCGTCATCGGAGAGCTTGGGCATCAGCTCCTTGCTGATGACCTTTCCGTTGTTATCGATTACCTGCAGCATCTTGTTATCTGCAGGGTCAAACTGGTCGAACATATTTTATTTTGTTTAACGTTTCTTGCATAAAAGACAAATAAGTTACGAATTTGTTCAACAACAGGAGCTACAGCCCTGAATGTGAAGAAATGTTAACGGAGGCCGGAGGTAACGGGATTTCTGTTTAAATTAGCTGATTATTATGCAATCAGTTAACCCAATCTTCGAAATCATGAAACATCTGTTCAATGCACTTTTGATCCTGGCTCTCCTTGCCGCTGCCTCCTGTCAGCAGAAGGCAGGCGATGAGCTCTCACTTCCGTTTGAGAAGTATCAGCTTGACAATGGGCTGAATGTAATCCTTCACCAGGATAAGTCAGACCCGATTGTATCAGTTGCAATTTATTATCACGTTGGCTCCAGCCGCGAGGTCCCCGGTCGCACAGGGTTTGCACACCTGTTTGAGCATATGATGTTCCAGCAGAGCGAAAACGTGCCTGAAGACCAGTACTTCAGCCTGATACAGAACGCAGGAGGAACGCTGAACGGCTCCACCAACCAGGACCGCACAAACTACTACGAGACAGTTCCGAAGAATGCCCTCGAAATGGTTCTGTGGATGGAGTCAGACCGGATGGGTTATCTTACAAATACGATTACGAAGCAGGCTTTTGCAATTCAGCAGAACGTGGTTCAGAATGAAAAGCGCCAGAACTATGATAACAGGCCCTACGGCCATTCATCAACTGTCATGGCACGGGCAATGTACCCTGCCGATCATCCCTACAGCTGGACCACAATCGGTGAGATGAAGGATCTCTTCAATGCCACTGTTGAAGATGTGAAGGAGTTCCATGGCCGTTTCTATATCCCCAACAACGCAACGCTAGCAATTGCAGGTGATTTTGAGACCGAAGAGGCTAAAGCCCTTGTTCAGAAATACTTCGGTGAAATACCCAAGGGTCCCGAGGTCGCAAAGCTTACCCCAATGCCTGTGACACTGCCTGAGACAAAGAAGCTTTTCCACGAAGATAACTTCGCCAACACCGCGCAGTTTACAATGGCCTTCCCGACTCCCGAGAGATACTCGAAGGACTCATACGCGCTGTCGGCTCTATCGGAAATCCTGTCCGGCGGCAAGAAATCGCCAATGTATAACGTACTTGTGAAGGAGAAGAAGCTCACCTCGAACGTCATGGCCAGGAACATGTCGCAGGAGCTTGCCGGCAGCTTTGTGATCTCCGTTAATGCCAACCCCGGGGTCTCTCTTTCAGAGGTTGAGGATGCAGTCTTTGAGGCATTCGCGAGGTTTGAATCCGAAGGGTTCACAGAGAAAGACCTTCAGAGGATCAAGGCAGGGGAAGAGACCGGCTTCTACAATATGATCAGCGGTGTCCAGGGCAAGGCCTTCCGGCTTGCCGAGTATGACATCTTTGCAGGTGATCCCGGCTTCTACAAACAGGACATGGATAACATGCTGGCAGTCACTGCTGACGATGTAAAGAATGTGTATGAGAAATATATCAAGGGTAAGAATTACGTTGCAACCAGCTTCGTACCGAAGGGTAAGGCAGACCTTGCTGCCAGCGGTTCCGTCAATGCGGGCATTGAAGAAGAAAATATCCTTGCTGCCACAGAGGTTAAGATTGAAGGCGGCGTTGCCGAAGAGATACAGAAGACCCCGGCCTCCTTTGACCGTTCGGTGCAGCCCCCGCTGGGTCCCGATGTATCTGTAACCGTTCCGGCGGTATGGAAATCTTCACTTTCCAACGGGATGAAGCTTTACGGCATACAGCATACCGAAGTACCTCTCGTTCAGTATAATATTGTCATCGAAGGCGGGCATATGCTTGATGACATCACTGCTCCGGGTGTGGCCGGCATGCTGGCAGTGATGCTCAACGAGGGAACGAAGAACAAGACCCCGGAAGAGCTCGAGGAGGAGATTGATCTTCTCGGAGCCATGATCAGGATCGGTGCTGGTCCGGAGGATATTACCGTGAGCGTCAATACGCTGGCGCGTAATTTTGAGAAGACTCTCGCCATTGTAGAGGAGATGCTTCTTGAGCCCCGCTGGGACTCAGCAGCGTTTGAGCTGGCAAAAACCCGCACCCTGAACGGCCTGAGGAGAAGCTCAATTGATCCTACCTATCTTGGTTTAAGAGCTCTGAATGAGCTGGTACTGGGCAAGGATAACATCTTCGCCACCGATGTTTCGGGAACGGCTGAGAGTGTAAAGGCAATGACAATGGAGCAGCTGCAGGAGTTTTATGAGAAGAATATCTCTCCTTCGGTTTCGCGTTTCCTCATCGTGGGTTCTGTAGATCAGCCAAGGGTTGAAAAGGCCCTTGCTTCGCTCAGCGCCAACTGGAGCGCCAGGGAAGTTCAGATGCCTGAAGTGGCCTTCGCCCCTGCGCCGGAGAAACCCGGAATTTACTTCGTCAATATTCCCGATGCCAAACAGTCAAACATATTTATCGGAGCCCCGGCAATTCCGCGGGGTCATCCCGACTTCTACCCGGCATTTGTTGCCAACTACAAGCTTGGCGGCTCGTTCAACGGGTACGTTAACCTGGTTCTCAGGGAGGAGAAAGGCTACACCTACGGCGCCCGCACCAACATGGTTGGAATGAAGAATTACGGCACCTTTGCGGCCAGCTCGGCAGTAAGATCCACAGCCACCCTGGAGTCGGTGGAGATTTTCAGGGACCTGATGGCCAAATACAGGACAGGGGTTTCGCAGAGCGATGTCGATTTCACGAAGAACGCCCTGCTCAAGGGCAATGCACTGCAGTTTGAAACACAGCGTGCGCTCCTCGGGATGCTGAACACGATGAGTGCCTACGGATTGCCGGATGACTATATAGCCCGGGAGGAGAATTATGTAAGGCAGCTTACCGTGGAAGAGGTTAACGAGATGGTAAACAAGTATATCGATCCGATGAAGATGTACTATGTTGTGGCAGGTGATGCTGCAACGCAGATGAAGGAGCTTAAGAAACTTGGTTTCGGAGAGCCCGTACTGATACAATAATACTAAACAGATGAAAAGATTCCTGACATCTTCAATGATTGCGGCCCTGCTTCTTATGGCAGGTTGCGGCGGAAACAAAACAACGAAGCTTTCTGTCCCTTACGAGACATACAAGCTTGACAACGGCCTGACTGTCATTCTCAACGAGGACAAATCGGACCCCATTGCGTCACTGGTGATACTCTACCATGTGGGTTCAGCCAGGGAGGTTCCCGGCAAAACCGGATTTGCTCACCTGTTTGAACACATGATGTTTCAGCGTTCAGAGAATGTAGAAGAGGATCAGTTCTTCAAGTACATCGAGGGAGCAGGAGGTGATCTGAACGGCGGAACCAGCTTTGACCAGACTATATACTTCGAAGTGGTGCCCAAGAATGCTCTCGAACTGGCAATGTGGCTTGAGTCAGACAGAATGGGATTCCTTCGCAACACAGTCACCCCGCAGTCGTTTGCCCTGCAACAGAACGTGGTGCAGAATGAGAAGCGTCAGGGTGTTGATAACAGGCCCTACGGACATACTGATTATGTTATTCTCAAGAGTCTGTACCCGCAGGGACATCCCTACAGCTGGGATGTGATCGGGGAGATGGCGGACCTGGCAAATGCCACCGTGGATGATGTGAAGGAGTTTCACAAGAAGTTCTACATACCCAACAACGCAACACTTGTTGTGTCAGGAGATTTTGAGCTTGAAGAGGTCAAGGCTCTGATTGAAAAGTACTTCGGCGAGATTCCCGCAGGGGAGGAGCTGGCTGATCCGGAGCCGATGACTGTGACCCTGTCAGAGACGAAGAAGCTCTATCATGAGGACGGCTTCGCGAGAGCGCCGCAGTACACAATGGTCTACCCGGTAGCCCAGCAGTTCACGAAGGATTCCTATTCGCTGGACGTACTGGCTCAGCTCCTGGGAGTTGGAAAGAACTCGCCTCTTTACAAGGTGCTTGTCAAGGAGAAGAAGCTTACCTCAAATGTATCGGCATACAACCAGTCGCAGGAGCTTGCAGGTCAGATGCAGATCAGTGTGACAGCCAATCCCTCGACAAGCCTGAATGATGTTGAGAAGGCTATTTTCGAGGCATTCGAAAGGTTTGAGACGGAGAAGTTCACCGAGCGTGATCTGGAGCGTATCAAGGCAGGCCTTGAGAGGAATTATTACCTGATGATGAGCAGTGTGATGTACAAGGGCTTCATGCTTGCAATGTACAATGAGCTTGCCGGATCACCTGATTTCATGCTCGAGGAGCTGGAGATGATGCAGAATGTGTCAATGGATGATGTATGGGATGTGTACAACAGGTACATCAAGGGACAGAATTACGTTGCCACCAGCTTTGTTCCAAAAGGCCAGCCTGAGCTGGTTGCGGAGGGTTCAGTCAATGCAGGCATCGTTGAAGAGGATATTACAATGGCCACCCAGGTGGAGGTAGTTGCAGGCGGTGAAGAGGTTATAGAAAAGACCCCGAGCAGCTTCGACCGTTCGGTTGCTCCCGTACCGGGTCCCGATCCTTCAATCAATATCCCGGAGGTCTGGAAGTCAGAGGCTGCAAACGGTATGAAGATCTACGGTATAGGGCAGCATGAATTACCGCTTGTTGTGTACTCAATAGTTATTGAGGGCGGACATATGCTTGATGATCCTGCAAAACCGGGTGTGGCCCGCTTCACGGCCTCGATGCTTAACGAGGGTACGAAGAACCGGACCCCGGAGCAACTGGAGGAGGAGATACAGCTTCTGGGATCTATTATCAATATCGGATGCAGCGACGAGAGAATAACAGTCTCCGTAAACACCCTGGCCCGCAACTTTGAGAAGACGCTGGCTCTGGTGCAGGAGATGCTGCTCGAGCCCCGCTGGGATGAGGAGCAGTTCTCACTGAACAAGACACGCACGGTCAATAACCTGAAGAGGAGTCTTGCTGATCCAAATTATGTTGCGGGAGCAGCATTTGACAAGCTCGTACTGGGTGCAGACAATATCTTGTCGGTAGACCTTAGCGGCACCGTGGAGAGTGTTGAGGCAATAACCATGGATGATCTGAAAGCCTTCTATGAGAAGAATATTTCACCGTCGGTTGCCAACTTCCTTGTCGTGGGCGACATTGACCAGGCCAGGGTGGAAAAGGCACTGGCAGGGCTGAGTGAGAAGTGGGCTGCAAAAGAGGTTGTAATGCCTTCGCTCACGTTCCCTCCGCTGCCTGAAAAATCAGGAGTATATTTTGTTGATGTGCCTGGCGCAAAACAGTCAGTGATAAATATCGGAACACTCTCAATACCCCGGACGCACCCCGACTATTACAAGGCAGTTGTGTCAAACTATCTGCTTGGCGGCGGAGCCAGCGCAAAGCTGTTCATGGTGCTTCGGGAAGAAAAAGGGTTCACATACGGAGCCTACTCGAATTTCATGGGTCAGAAACATTTCGGTGTATTCCAGGCCTATGCCTCTGTCCGTTCGGATGCGACACTTGAGTCTGTGCAGATATTTCGTGACATTATGAACGAGTACAGGACCGGGATCACCCAGGAGATGGTGGATTTCACGAAGAGCTCATTGCTCAAGTCCAATGCATTGCGGTTTGAAACGATTGATGCCAAGCTGGGCATGCTGAACACGATGACATTCTTCGGTCTGCCGTTTGACTACATAAAGCAGGAAGAGGATTACCTGAGAGGCCTGACGATTGAACAGGTGAGCGAGACCGTTCAGAAGTACATTGATCCGATGAAGATGTATTATGTTGTGGCCGGTGACGCTGCAACACAGATGAAGGGATTGAAGGCAGCCGGGTTTGGTGAGCCGGTTGAGGTAAAATAAAATACAATTTCACCATCCGGAGCAGAAAAGTGATATTTTTGCACTGTTGTCTGCCCGGATGGTGGAATGGTAGACACGCTGGACTTAAAATCCAGTGGGCAGTAATGCCTGTGCGGGTTCAAGTCCCGCTCCGGGTACTGAAAAAGAGCGAGAGTGAGTAGGCTCGAACGAACACTCTCGATCTTTTTCCTCAAGACTCGCACTCACACTCACACTTTTTGACAGGGGTTGCAACTTTTAAATTCTGCAATTCGAAGCAAACTTAGTCTCTCAGGCAGCCTATTGGAACTACCAGCACCCCATCCGGTCGCCTGTAAGCAACCTGGCCTCCTGTTAGTACCATAAGAAAAGATGGCTGGTTCATCTTCTCAGCATCAACCTTTTGACTGAGTTTGATCAGGTTGGCTGCAGCTTCTTCAATCTCTTTATTTCCCAGTTTTACCTCAACAGGAGCCCACCGTCCATCATTAAGTTTAATGATCAGATCGGATTCAAGTTCTGTTTTATCCCGATAGTGAAATACTACTCCGTCAATAGCTTGAGAATATACTCTCAAATCACGTGTGCACAATGATTCAAATAAGAAACCAAATGTCTTGAAATCACGTAAGATCCCTTTTGCATTTGTGCGTAAGGCAGCTGCTGCTATTGAGGGATCAACAAATTGGCGTTTGTTTGCTGTACGTATGGCAGTTTTTGAACGAAGAGAAGGTTGCCAGGCTGGAACATCTTCAACAACAAATAGTCGGCGAAGTGCATTAAGATAGGAGCTCAATGTCTTATCTGTAATAGAAACCTCATTAACCTGCATATCATCCATTATTGTTTTGGATGTTGCCTGTGTAGAAATATTGCGAGCCAATGATTGTAGCAATAAGCGAACTCTTTCAGGGTCCTTTTCAACACCATCGACACGTTGAACATCTAAATTAATAACAGCATCAACATAGTTCATCGCTATTTGCGGGGACTGTTTCCCGGATATTACCGCAGCCGGCCATCCTCCTCTGCAGACTGCATGTGCGATCTGTTCAATGGTCAAAGTACTTTTTGCACCAATATCTGTATTTCCTGCGAAAAGATCTTTAAGGGACACTTTACCATTAGATTCATTAGATTCAAACAGGCTCATAGGCCGCATGAGCATCCGGGCAATTCTGCCAGTACCCGAATGGATCGTTTTATTGTCACTTGGCGTTGCTGAGCCAGTAAGGATAAATTGACCCATCAGACCTCGTTTATCAACTGCAAATCGTACAGCATCCCAAATAACAGGAGCCATTTGCCATTCATCCAGAAGCAGTGGAGGTTCCCCTTCCAGCAGAAGTGATGGTTTTGTATCTGCCATCGCCAAATAACCGGGTCCCTCATCAGGATCTTGCATAAACACGGTACTATTGGCTATTTGTAATGAAGATCGTGTTTTGCCGCACCATTTTGCGCCTTCCACAAGAACTGCTCCAGCCGATTCAAGCAAACTTTTAAGAAGCCTGTCACTAATACGGGATATATAATTGAAAGTTTTCATTAATATAAAATAAATAGCCACAAAGATATTGATTTTAAATCAAATTGCTTATTAGTTCCGTATTTTGGCAGTATTTTATTCCGTGTATTGGCAGTAATTTATTCCGTAATTTGGCAGTATATGACTTCAACATATAGCGAATTGACTTGATTTGGAGGAGCACTCCCGTCTCTATTTCCTCGCTCTTATTCTCGCTCTGAGAATATTCTGATATTACTTTCAGCTACGCGCTGGTCGGGCACGCGGTCTGGATCGGCCTATAACTTTGAGCGGGCATCAATCTCGTGCTGCCTGATTGAGCCGGTCAGCATATTACGTTTCTCCTGAACAGACATGCTCTCACAGCTTTCGTACTCGGAGGCCAACAACCGGTAGAGCTGACCAGCCTCCAAATAGCCGTATGTTATCAGATAATCACCAAACAACCGCTTGACAGCGCCAATTTTGTACCAGTCAGTAACCGAAAAATCGGCATTCGCATTCTTGTCGATATCGCTTGAGACGTTCTTTGACAAATCCTTGTGCAGCTCAACAATCTGAGATGTGTTTTTGCGGGAGGCAAAACCACCGGACGCCCCGAACTGATCGCAGCTTTCAGAAAAGTGAGCGCCTCATTTGCTGATCCTATCGTGAGTTTTCCGGAGGCTGTCTCAAGTAAGTCGCCGTAACTGTCTGCGCCAGCTCCTATTACCACTGAGCGTCTCCGCCTTGCCGGTTACGTCTTCTTATTGGACCGCAGATCCTAAAGGAAGTCCAATATGTCTAAAGATCCGATATAATATCTTAAGCATATCCAGGATGAGAGTAATTATCTGCTATCATTGATGGAACGAGGTCTTACACGGGAACAATTTCTCGAGGATTAAACCCTGAAGAGGGCCGTTGTCAGAAGCCTGGAGATCATTGGTGAGGCAACTAAAAAGATTCCTGCAGATTTCAAGGTGAAGTGGAAGACGGTAAGATGGAAGGATATGGCTGGAATGCGCGACAGGTTAATTCGTGATTATATGGGAGTTAACTACTCAATCGTATGGGATGTGCTAAAAAATAAGATACCTGTATTGCACAAACAAATACTTGAAGTATTAGAAACACTATAACCATACAGTTCTTACATTACAGGCTAATCGGTTGCAACTTTCGTCCGTTCGGAGTACCAAACGAAACACGAGGTCAGAATTGACCTCTTGTGCTGTTTTGCGACTTCCCAAAACCCTACTAATTCCTTAAAAAAGAAACATTTGAGATTGGTTGTTTAATTCAATGATCGATATTCATTGGGAGTCTGTCCCGTTTCCTTTTTGAACATGCGGCTGAAGTGCTGAGGACTTTTAAAGCCTAATTCGTACGCTATTTCACTCAGGGTTTTACTCCTGTCAAAGATTCTCTTCCTTGCAAGCGACATGACCTTTAACTTGATATTCTCCTGAGCGGATTTTCCTGTTTCTTTCTTAATCAGATCTCCAAAATAATTGGGCGATAAATGCAACTGGTCAGCACAATACTTAACTGTTGGCAAACCTTCTGTGTGAACGGCTTCGGAATGAAAATAATTGTTGAGCAATGTCTCGAATCTTCCCAATATATCTTTGTTAACAAGACTTCGGGTAATGAACTGCCTGTCGTAGTATCTCATGCAATAATTGAGAAGTAACTCGATATTATCTGCGATCAATATATTACTGTGTTTGTCAATTGACAGACTTAACTCATGAACTATGTTATTCAGGCAGTCCACTACAGTTTGCCTTTCCTTTTCCGAAAGGTGAAGTGCTTCGTTGGCTTCGTATGAGAAGAAAGTATACTTTTTAATATTCTGCCCCAGCGAAGTTCCCCGGATCAGATCAGGATGAAAAAGTAGTCCCCAGCCTTTGGGCATGGCAGCCTCAGGTTTGCTTCCTATCCCGACTATCTGCCCGGGAGCAGTAAACACAAGTGTCCCTTCCTGGTAATCGTAATAATTACACCCATATTTCAAATCGCCGCATACCGCCTCTTTAAGGAAAACGCAATAAAACCCATAATGTGCCTTTGTCTCTGCTATTACCTACGTAATATGATTTCCCAATTCCAACGGTTTTGAATTTGTTTGTGTCATAATTCGGAATACCCTCTTATTGATGTAAAAATATCGATGGTTCTGGTTACCCCGGCGAATGTCACAGGACCGGTACCAGTTCTGATGATGTTCGGGAGGGCAGTTCTGCCTGCATCCGCACAACCTGATCCTGCTGTGGATGCAAAACATGTTGGTATTGAGGGAGTCTCACGATATGGTAAGGCTGCTCTTGTCACGCTTACTTTTGAAGATCGGTTTGCCCTGGGTTTGACTGGATCGTCGGGTAAAGGCGGAGCTACTCTTCACAGGCGCAATTTCGGCGAAGCTGTCGAGAACCTTACTGGAAGAAAAGGAAAATCAGGATCGAATATAGAAATTCAGTCCTTACAGGTAGGCAATCTTCAGAACTTCAAAGACGATTTCATCCCTTTCTCTTTTCAAGGTAATCCTGTCTCCAGGTTTTTTATTTATCAATGCCCTGGCTAACGGTGATATGAAGGAGATCTTGCCTTTGGCAATTTCAGCCTCATCAACTCCCACGATCTGAAAATCCTGAATTTTGCCTGAGGCAATATTTTTAAGCGTCACGATAGCGCCGAAGGTTATTTCATCCTGTGGCTGGTCTTTAGTATCAACCACCCGCGCTTCGGCAATCCTGTTGTTGAGCAGTTGCAGTCTGGCATTGACATAATTCACTGCAATGCGTTGTTCGTTCTCGTTGGTAACGTTCAGGTCTTCTCTTTCCCTGATCAGTGCCTCTTTCTCTGCCAGCAGCTGTTCCATTCCTGCCCTGGTAACGAAGTTTGTCATACCCTCAGGCAGATATGCTCTCTTTGGCACCATCGGAACCTCTTCCTGATCGCCTTCTTTGATAAAACCTCTGCTCATGATATCTGGTTACCTGTCTGCTCTGGGTTATTCTACCGGCATCAGGCGCAATATGTATCCGGGTGTTTCAATTGCGAAGTAGATATATTCATCAGGTCCCATGACAACATTGCGCACACGCCCGATGCCCTTAAGCAGTTCCTCACGGTGGGTTACCTTGTTGTTTTCAAGAACAACCCTTTCCAGATGCTTTAATGGCAGTGAGCCAAGTAATATATTGTTTTTCCAGTTCGGGTAACGGTCACCGGTCACGAATGTCATACCACAGGGTCCGATTGACGGTGTCCACTGGAAGACAGGTTGTTCCAAACCTGCTTTTTCAGTGTCCGGGGTTAGAACGGTTCCGTCATAATTTATACCGTACGAAATTACCGGCCAGCCATAGTTCACTCCTGGCTTAATCAGGTTAAGTTCATCTCCGCCCCGGGGTCCGTGTTCTGAAACCCAGAGCTCTCCGGTAAGGGGATCGAAGCATGTACCCTGGGGGTTACGGTGGCCGTAGCTCCAGATGGAAGCCATCGCTCCCGGTGTATTGACGAACGGATTGTCATCCGGGATGGAGCCGTCGTCATTCAGCCTGTGGATCTTGCCATTATGGTTGTCAAGCTTCTGGGGGAAGTCGAAGTGCTGCCCTCTGTCGCCTATCCCGAAGAAGATGTGTCCCTTTCCGTCAAAAGCTATTTTGCTGCCAAAATGATAGTTACGGTCTGTTGCCGGTTCACCTGTGAATAATACTTCGCGGTCTAAAAGCGTTGTACCGTCAAGCCTGGCCCTCATTATTGCAGTGTTTCCGGTCGGACGGGAACCACCGCTGCTTAGGGCCGAATATGAAAAGTAAATCCAGCCGTTGGCCGGATAATCCGGGTGGAGGGCGATATCAAGAAGTCCTCCCTGTCCTATTGCCATTATTTCAGGCAAGCCGGTGACGGGTTCAATGATTTTCCCTCCCGAGAAGCGGTGCAGAGTACCTGACCGCTCCGAGATAAGCATATCCCCGTTTGGCAGAAATGCCATACCCCACGGTACGTTTAATCCCTTCACCACCGTATCGATTGTAAATTTTTGCACCTCTGAGGCCACCATTTCCTCCAGGGTCAGTGCCGGCTGCAGCAATCCCCTGTCGGCTGGCAGCTCCTTCTTCACAAATGCGGCAAGGTCTCTGATCTCCCTGTTTGTGAATGATTCCCGGAAAGCAGGCATTCCGATATTCTCTATCCCGAATTTGATGCTCCGGAATGCAGATTCAGTTCCTTTTTCATCCATCCATGCTTTTGCGGCAAACTTTTCGAGGTTGGCCCCGTGACAGCCGGAGCAGTATTTACCGTAGTTTTCAGTTGCAGTCTGTTTTGTCCCCAATGGGTTCTTTCCCCCGGCAGAGACGAACAATACGGCCGCCAGGATAACTGCCATTGCGAACAGAATTGATAGTATCTTGCTCATATCAGCGCATTTGAATCAGCAGGAGCAAATTACAAAAAAAAGAATGAAGCCGCAAGTGCGGACCTGGCATTACTCTCGCCAGTAGCACTTCTATTTAAAGTCAGTCAAACAAATTGTTGCCCGGCTTGTTATTAGGTCATACAGGAAGGAAATGGCCGAATATATTGTTAAAATACTGGATGTTAAGCAGCTTACCCATGATGTTAAGAGATTCCGCGTTGAAAAGCCGGAGGGTTATATATTCAAGCCCGGGCAGGCAACGGGTGTGGCAATAAATACACCTGAACTCAAAAAGAGAAGGAGATCATTTACATTCACCGGGTTGAATGAGGATACTCACCTTGAGTTCACGATAAAGATCTATCCGGAACACAACGGTCTCACGAAGGATCTTGATGCAGCGGTGCCGGGGACAGAGCTGCTGATCGGATCACCCTGGGGCGCAATAACATACAAGGGGAAAGGGGTTTTCATTGCCGGCGGTGCCGGAATCACCCCGTTCATTTCTATCTTCAGAGATCTGCAGGCACGTAATGAGCTATCCGGCAACATGTTGCTTTTTGCCAACAAAACCAGGGCTGACATCATTCTTGAGAAGGAGCTTCGCGATATGCTTGACGGGGCATTTGTTAATATACTGTCTGATGAAGAGCAGGAGGGTTATTTCGGTGGTTTTATAAGCGAGGAATTCCTGAGGACCCATGTCAGCGATTTAGGTGTCAATTTTTATCTGTGCGGTCCGCCGCTCATGATGAGGACAGTGACTGACCTGCTGGCAGGTCTGGGTGTCGATAAAAAGGCTGTTACAATGGATTTGTAGCACATCCTCCACTCCCGGATCACCAGTCGCAAGACGTTTATGGCAACCTGCTAAAGAGCATATTCATTTCATACCAGGTCAGGAAGGTTTTTCATTAATTTGGGGCTTTATCAGGAATTTAATAAACAACAAGACAGTATTATGACTGTCCGCCAATAATCACCAATAAATGAAAAACACAGACGCCAACAGATTTGGTTATTATGTCTCGGTCTTTACTGCCGTCCTGACTGTTGTTACCTTCGGCATTGCAGTATGCACCCCGCCGCTGTCCGGACCCTTTTGCAGGGGAGATTGCTTTCAGTATCCGTATCATGACATACTCAGCCGGTTTCCGCGTGATTATTACTGGATGTATCCTGCCATACTGCTCTCCTTTTTATACCTGGTGATGATGATTACCGTTCACAGATCGATGCCGGCTGAAAGGAATCTCTTCAGTGCCGTGGCTTCAGGATTTGCGATTATCAGCAGCCTTGTACTTTCTGCAGATTATTTCATACAGGTCTCTTTTATTCAGCCGAGCCTGCTGGCGGGGGAAACGGATGGTGTGGCAATGATGAGTCAGTTCAATCCTCACGGAATTTTCATTATACTTGAGGAGTTGGGCTTCGTAACTATGGGAATATCGTTTCTGTTCCTTGTACCTGCATTTGCCGGACCGACCAGGCTGGAGAAGAGCCTGAGGCTGACATTCATTATCAGCTTCTGCCTGACGGTGGCTGCCTTTATCGCTATTTCGGCCGTTCACGGTATTATGAGGGAGTACCGGTTCGAGGTTGCCGTAATATCAATCACCTGGTTAGAGCTGATAATTGTCTCGGTTCTTATGGCGCGATATTTTCGCAGGAGGAGCAACTGATTTTCCAGACTTATTTGCCTTTCCTGCTAATCCCAAGGATCACTACAGGCTTTTCAAGATACTGGCCGGGAGCGTCAATGTCATGGATCTTTCTCACTATATCCATTCCCCGAGTGACTTTCCCGAAAGCTGCATATCCCTGCCCGTCAGGATTCCGTCTGCCCCCGAAATCAAGCTCCGGCTGGTCGCCCGCGCATATAAAGAACTCCGAGGTTGCCGTCCCCGGCGTCCATCTTGCCATTGAGATCACCCCTTCACGGTGACGGATTCCCGTCATCTCAGTTGTTTCGTGTGGGATCGGGGGAAACCCTCCTGTCTCTTCTGCCTCGTACCGGCCACCCTGGATAACCTCTATAAACACGGAATCTTTCGGCTGGTTATCAGGTCTGACGACCCTGTAGAAACATGTACTGTCGAACAGGCCGGCATCAATATAACTGAGGAAATTGGTTGAGGTATCCTGTTTCTACTTTCCGCCTATCAGCTGGAACAGCAGGTATGAGACGCCCAGTGTAAAGAATATATTGAAGGTCTGCGCAATCAGGAAGCTATAGAAGGGCTTTTTGCTCTCCATATGCCTGAAGTCGGCGAAACGGGTCTCAAGGCCTATGCTTATAAATGCCAGGTTGAACCAGAAGGTGCTGAAAGACTTTATCACTTTGCCGGACGACTGTGCAGTCTCCGGACTGAGGATGAAGGAAAAGACCAGCGAAGCAAGAATAAAGCCCAGGACGAACTTGGGGAAGCGGTCCCAGATGATTCTTACAGGTACATGCTGCCCCCTTTCTCCTGCGGTACGGTTTCTGTATGCCCAGAAGATTGAAATGGCAAATGCAGCCAGACCAAGGAGCACGTTTTGTGAGAATTTAACGATTGTTGCGTATTTCAGTCCGGTCTCCCCTGCGATGGTTCCGGCAGCCACAACGGCCCCGGTTGTGTCGATTGTGCCGCCGAGCCATGCGCCCGTGACAACATCGGAGAGCCCCATCCATTTGGCAATGATGGGAAGGAAGATCATCATAGGTATTGCAACCAGCAACACAAGGGAGATTATGAATGAGAGTTTCTTCTTGTCGCCATTGATGGCACCGGCCGTGGCAATAGCAGCAGAGACTCCGCAGATTGATACGGCGCTGGCCAGCATGGTTGAGAATTCGTCGTCAATCTTCATCTTTTTTGAGAGCCAGAAGGCGAAGTACCACACCACGGTGACAACGATTACTGCCTGTATCAGCCCGAACGATCCCGCTGACAGGATATCCTTAAAGAGGATAGTAGCCCCCAGCAGCACCAGTCCGATCTTCACGTATAGTTCCGTTTGCACTCCCGAGCGGAGCCATGCAGGTAGCCTGAATGCATTTCCGAGGATCAGACCAAGCAGAAGTGAAAACAGTACAGTCTCCAGACCGAGGTTTTTAAAGCCTGCATATGACGATATGAACTGTGCCAGGATGGCAAGAAGAAACAACGAAAGAAATCCTGTCAGATATTTCTTTAACTTTTCACCGCTGAGTACCATTCCGATAACCGCAATCAGGCCGAAGATCACAAAGGTGTAAAGAGCCGAAGTCCAAAGCGATGAGGCTCCCAGCATACCCGAGAAATCATGGTCACCGTCCCATCCTGCCTTCCCTCCGAATGAGGGGGTGGCTATTGCATAGCCGGTTAATACAACAAAAATTATAAGTACAAATCCTGTTACCACCGAAGCCCAGTCCTGTCCGATGTTGAATCTGCCGGAGAGAGGAGTGTTATTGTTTTTTGTCATACCGCGTTTAGTTTTTTTGCCCCCTGCGGGGGTCTGACAACTACAGTTTTACAATGATGCCTGCAAATATGAGGACAATTCGGGATTGAAAACTAGGTATAAAATGGTATTCTTGGTCCCGAAAGCCTCTCTTCCCGGAGATATTTATACTGCGGTTCTGTACAATTATTTAAATTTGCACAATTGCAACTTGCAAAGTACCATGAGAAAACTCCAGAAAGCCTTTTCAGGCTATGACCTTCCGCAGCAGGCCATGCGGGCAGGGATCTACCCCTATTTCAGGACCATTGAGTCCGATCAGGACACCGTAGTGACCATTAACGGCATGAAAGTGATGATGTTTGGATCTAACAGCTATCTAGGGCTGACAAATCATCCCAGGATAAAGGAGGCGGCGAAGAAGGCAATAGACAAATACGGCACGGGCTGCGCGGGATCAAGGTTCCTGAACGGTACGCTGGATATTCACGTTCAGCTCGAGGAGCGTATTGCGGAGATGGCAGGGAAGGAACAGGCTTTATGTTACAGCACAGGGTTCCAGGTTAATCTGGGTGTTGTATCAGCGCTGACCGGGCGGCGTGATTATATCCTTCTTGATGAGTATGACCACGCATCTATCATTGAGGGAAGCAGGTTATCTTTCTCAAAGGTCCTGAAATATGCGCACAACGACATGACAAGCCTCGAGAACAAGCTCAGACAGTGTGCACCGGAAAGCATAAAGCTGATTGTTGCCGACGGGATATTCTCCATGGAGGGAGATATTGTAAAACTGCCGGAGATTGTTGAACTGGCAGAGAAATATGACGCTTCAATAATGATTGACGATGCCCATTCCATCGGTGTGCTCGGCGATCAGGGAAGGGGTACGGCTTCGCACTTCGGGCTCACTGACAAGGTAGACCTGATCATGGGCACCTTTTCAAAGTCACTTGCTTCCCTTGGCGGATTCATCGCCTCGGACAGGGATACAATAAATTTCCTGAAGCACAATTCCAGGTCACTCATCTTCAGTGCAAGCATGACACCAGCATCTGCAGCATCTGTACTCGCAGCCATGGAAATAATGATGAGCGAGCCGGAACGCATAAGCCATCTATGGGAGATTACGCGCTATGCACTGAAAGGATTCCGTGATATGGGTTTTGATACCGGAAAGTCGGAGACTCCGATAATTCCTCTCTTTATCCGGGACAATGTCAAGGCTCTTACACTTACACAGCAACTGCTTTCTGACGGTATATTCGTCAACCCGGTCGTATCCCCTGCAGTACCGAAGAATGACAGCCTGATACGCTATTCCCTGATGGCAACCCATACAAAGGAACAGGTGGACATCTCAATCGATAAGATTACAAGGGCAGCCAGGGAGCTTGGAATAATCAGTTCAGGTGCAGCAGAGCCTGCCTGACCCGGCAGGAAGAAATGATGGGGAAAGTAATTCTCATTACCGGTATATCGTCAGGCTTCGGTCGTGAGAGCGCCGCGCTGCTGGCAGGATGCGGACATACCGTTTACGGCACGGCCAGAAACAATTGCGATGTAGGCGAAGGTATCAACCTGCTGACGATGGACCTTACAGACCGTGGGTCAGTCAGTAATGCAGTCAGGTCCGTAGTGGAAAGGGAGGGAAGAATAGATGTGCTTGTGAATAACGCGGGCATGCACACCGGCGGTCCGGTGGAGACAGCTCCTGAAGACCATCTCAGGTTGCAGATGGAGACAAGCTTCCTGGGCATGGTCTTTCTTACCCGCGAGGTGCTGCCGGTTATGCGTGCCGGCGGTGGTGGAAGGATTATCAATATAAGTTCAATCGGCGGGTTGATGGGCCTGCCGTTCCAGGGATTTTATTCAGCTGCAAAATTTGCCGTTGAAGGATTCAGCGAGGCACTGCGCATGGAGGTTGGAAATTTCAATATCAAAGTGGTGATAATCAATCCGGGCGACTTTCGCACGAACAACTCATCCAACCGCAGGAAATTCCTTGCCCCTTCAGCCCCCGGAGATCCATATGCCGGACAATTTGAAAAGTCGTTGTCAGTCATTGAAAGCGATGAAGCCGGCGGCAAAAATCCTATAATTCTTGCAAGAAAGCTTGCATGCATTATTGACTGCAGGAATCCGCGCCAGCGTTACATCATAGCCTCTGCGGACCAGAGACTGGCTGTATTATTAAAACGGATAGCTCCCGGGAAGCTGTTTACGAGAATCCTTTCGAGTCACTACGGCATTCCTCAGTCCTGACAAAAAAAAGCCGGTATCAGCTGTTGCTCAGTCAGATGCCGGCCTGTTCGGCTGGCCCGATAGTACGAATGCTAGATTTCGCCCGGCCTTCTGAAATATTTTGACTGTGCCCTGGGCACGATTTCTCCGGTGAAGCGCTTGACTTCTCCCTTGGTTGGAGTGATGATTACATCTGCCAGGTTGCCGGCGGTTTTCTTAAGCGAGATCTCAACCCTGGCGTTAATAAGGAGACCTTTTGCCTGGCAGGAAATCCTTACGTTGCCCTTTTTGTCGGTTGTCTGGTTATAATCAGATACTGTCAGTTTGTTGGTATTGTTGTTATCTGCAATGATTGCGCCCTGAAGAATGATATGGTCCTTTTCGAAAGCCAGAAAGTTGGCGTTGTCAGTGTTGTCCGAGAATATTCCCTCGGTCTGATAGGTACCAACAATAATTACAAAATCCTTTGACTCGATTGTCACAAGGGCTTTTTCGAAAGCTGCGAGAGCGGCTGCTTCCCTTTCCGCTTTCTTGTCCTGTCCGGATACGGTCATAAGAGCTGCGCAGATAAAACAGATGGCCAGTAAGAATTTTTTCATGTTGAGTTCAGATTATTATTTCTTAAGCAAAATTACTATTTATCGGATACAATAAGCGTGCCCGGAACATAACAGGATTAAATTTATACCCTGAACCGAAGAAAATATTTCGCAGATGAAATACAATGGAAAAGTTGTGATTGTTACCGGTGCGGGCCGGGGTATTGGCCGCTGTGTGGCTGCAGAGTTTGCTTCCCAAGGAGCTAAAGTGATTCTGGCTGAAAAGGATGCGGCTAAAGGAACTGAGGCCGGGCGCCGGATAGTGTCCGGCGGTGGCGATGCATTCTTTATCCGGACTGATGTCAGCATTCCCGGAGAGGTCGCAGCTATGGTCAGACAGACTTCTGAAAAGTACGGCAGGATAGACATTCTTGTGAATAATGCAGGATTTGGTATATGGAAGTCGCCCCTTGACCTATCACCGGAGGAGTGGGATGAGGTTATAAATACAAATCTGCGGGGGACATTTCTCTGCACACGGGAGGCTGCAAGGATTATGAAGGAGCAAGGCGGAGGGTCAGTGATAAATATTGCCTCCACCCGTGCGTTCATGTCAGAGCCCGGCTCTGAAGCTTACGCCGCCTCCAAGGGAGGAGTGGTGGCTCTGACCCATGCGCTGGCCGCATCACTGGCGCAATATCAAATCAGGGTCAACTGCATCAGCCCGGGATGGATTGAGACAGGTGATTACGATTCACTCAGAGCTGAGGATCACAGCCAGCACTTCTCGGGAAGAGTGGGGCGTCCGGAGGACATCGCCCGGGCGTGCCTGTTCCTTGGCAGTGAAGGCAATGAATTCATCAACGGTGAAAACATAATCATCGACGGCGGCATGACACGAAGAATGATTTATGCGCAATAATCACCAAACTAGTTACTGAAAACCTGCCTTCGTGACAATTCTTTTTCTACTTTTGCAGCCCAAAGAAAGAAGCATACGGAAGATATCAGAAACATTGCCGTGATAGCGCATGTCGACCACGGCAAGACTACACTTGTAGACCGCATCCTGTTTCAGGTAAAGCTGTTCCGTGACAACCAGGTCATGGGTGACCTGATCCTTGACAGCAATGACCTGGAGAGGGAGAGGGGGATTACCATCCTCTCAAAGAATGTATCAGTCAGATACAAAAACGTCAAGATAAACATAATTGATACCCCGGGCCATGCCGATTTCGGCGGTGAGGTGGAGCGGGTACTTAATATGGCTGAAGGTGTTCTCCTCATTGTTGACGCCTTCGAGGGGCCCATGCCTCAGACCCGTTTCGTGCTGCAGAAGGCACTCGAGCTCGGACTCAAGCCCATAGTGGTTATAAACAAGGTAGACAAGCCCAACTGCAAGCCGGAGGAGACACAGGAGAGTGTCTTTGACCTGATGCACAGTCTTAATGCCACCGAGTACCAGCTCGATTTCCCGACTGTCTTTGGTTCTTCGAAGCAGGGATGGATGGGACCTGACTGGAGCGCCCCGACGACAGATGTCAGCTATCTTCTTGACACCATAATAGAGCATATCCCGCCTGCCAGGGTGGCAGAGGGGACACTTCAGATGAGGATTTCGTCACTTGACTACTCATCATACCAGGGACGCATAGCCGTGGGCAAGATAAGCAGGGGGACCCTGGTCCCCGGAAGCCAGGTGGCGCTGATCAAACGTGACGGTTCCTCCACACGGAACACTGTCAAGGAGGTTTATCTGTTCGAAGGCCTCGGCAAGGAGAAGACAAAGAAACCTGTTCCGTCAGGGGAGATATGCGCGGTTTTCGGCATGGAGAACTTTGATATCGGTGACACGATATCCGACGTGGAGAATCCTGAAGCCCTTCCTTGGTTCAGTGTTGATGAGCCAACGATGAGCATGCTCTTTACATCAAACACATCTCCCTTCTTCGGCAGGGAGGGAACGCTTGTAACTTCGCGTCAGCTGAGGGAGAGGCTCTTCAAGGAGACTGAAAAGAACCTCGCGATGCGGGTGGAGGAGACCGATTCGGCTGACACCTTCATGGTATACGGCCGGGGCATTCTTCACCTCTCGATACTGATTGAGACCATGCGCCGTGAGGGCTTTGAGCTGCAGGTGGGTCAGCCCAGGGTTCTCATCAAGGAGATTGACGGCGTCAGGCATGAGCCTATAGAGGCTCTGACAGTACAGGTGCCCGAAGAGTTTGCGGGGAAGGTCATTGACCAGGTGACCCAGCGAAAGGGAGAGATAGTTCATATCGAAGTCAGGAATGACCGGGCACATATAGACTTCCGCATTCCTTCACGTGGAATCATCGGACTGAGAAACCAGGTGCTGACAGTGACTGAAGGGGAGGCAATAATGGCCCACCGCTTCGATGCATTCGAACCCTGGAAGGGGGAAATGGCCGTCAGAAGAAACGGTTCCCTCATTGCCATGGATACAGGCACGGCTGTAGCCTACGCCATTGATAAGCTTCAGGACAGAGGCCGGTTCTTTATTTTCCCGGGTGAAGAGGTTTATATGGGACAGGTGATAGGGGAGAATACCCGCATGGATGACATAGTTGTAAATGTTACAAAGACAAAGAAGCTAACCAACATGAGGGCATCCGGATCGGACGATAAGGCAATACTTACTCCACCGGTACGATTCTCACTTGAAGAGGCGATGGAATACATCGCCGCCGACGAATACATTGAAATCACCCCCAAATCTATGCGCCTTCGGAAAGTCATGCTGGATGAGAACGACCGCAAGAGGGCCAAGATGAAGGCGATGTCATCAGAGTAGAAATAAAAAAACCGGCAGATCTCTCCGCCGGTTTTTTTTCTCAGCCTTTCGGTTCTGATTATTTGCGACCTGCACCGGTACCCTTAACAGTAGCCGGACGGTTGGTCCTTACGCTCTTGGCTGCACCCTGATTTTTTGTGCCAGTCTTGGCCTGCTTCATTGATTTCTGGGCTTCACCCTTCAGTTTTGCCTGCTCCCTGACCATTTCACCAGTGCCTTCGCCTGCCTGAGCCTGTTTGGCGGTCCCGCTTACTGCAGCACCGTGATTCTGTGTCCTGGTCTGGGTCTGTGTCATGATCGGATCACCGCTCTGCACCTGCTCCTGCTCCTGAACCTGCTGCCTGGCTTCAATCCTGAGCTGCTTCTTTGTTTTTGCCTGAGTCTGGATGGGCTCGGTAGTCTGTGCCATTACGCCAGCACTTATCAGAAGTGCTATTGCGCCTAAGAGAATTTCCTTTTTCATTTTTGTTCTGTTTTTGGTTTATAAATCAGATAACAGGTCAAAAATAAGTCCGTGAAAATGAAGCTATAATGAATTTACGGGGAAAAAGAAAAAAAATTGTGTCCCTTTACCGGGTTCTGACAGGACTCTGACAGCAATATTATGAAAATCAGCTATCGACTTGGTTATGGCGAGGCCTATTCCAGTGCTGTTTCTGCCAGGGTTTGGCCTGTTGCTGAATCGCGTGAAGAGCCGGTCGAGCTGCTCTGCTGACATTCCTTCACCGGTATCACATACAGAAACCTCGAAATTGCCCGCATTCAGTTTGCCGGTTATCTCTATTTTGCCTCCCTTAGGTGTGTGCTGGACGGCATTGTTAACAACATTGTATATCATTGAAAAGAGGAGTGATCTGTTGGCATTGCCAACCGTATGGCTGCAATCACAGGTGAGAGTGACCGCCACCTCACCGTCCTCGGCAATGGGAGAAAGTTCTTCCGTCACCTCCCTGATCAGCCCGCAGAGTTCCACGGAATCTTCCTTCAGGTACTGATGGCTTTCAATACGTGCGATCATCAGCATGGAGTTAACAAGCGCCTTTAGCCGGTGGAGTGTTCTGAGCGACTCCTCAATTCCGTTTTCGGTGACAGGGTCAAGGTCTTCGCGGAGAAGCAGGTTCTCAAGCTTGCTGCGAAGGACAGACACAGGGGTCATCAGCTCATGCGAGATGTTCACCGTGATCTCCTTTTCCTTGCGGAAGAGCTCCCCTATCCTTTTCATCAGTTCCCTCAGGGTGCGGTCAAGCCTGATGAAGTCCTCAGTGGTTGTAATGAGTGGTTCTGCCGTTTCGAAGGAAGTGGAGTCGGCTGAATCCACTCCCAGCCGGCCGGTTATGATCCTCAGCGGTTTAAGTACACTCGAAGTGTAGCTGAGATCCGAGATAAGCGTCACTGCGATAAAGATGGCCAGAAAGATCAGTATCACTCTCCGGATGTTCCTGGCTGAGTAGGTTATGCTTGAAAGGCTCTGACCAATCTCGAGCAGATAGGTTTCGCCGTCTATCCTGAGGGAGTAGTGGAGTACCCTGTAGTCAATGGTCTCCTCATCTATGATCCTTTTGGTAACGTCAATGTAGTTCCAGTCATCGCCGGCGGTAGTTCTTTCAAGGCTTATGTATTCCTCCTTAAGGATATTGTAGCTTCCGAAGCCACCGGCGCTGTCAGATGTGATGAATGGGCCGGTACCAAACTCAGATATGAGACTGATAACCTCTTCCCTCTTCTTTATAAGTTCATTGTCTGTCTGCCGGATATTGATCCGTTCAATGATCAGGGGCAGAAAACCGATAAACAGTGCTGAGAAAACCAGTTTGGAGAGCAGGTTGAAAAGCGCGAGTTTTGTCTGGAGTTTCATCATGCCCCTGTAGCCGTTAACTGCCGGTGCTAACCCTGTAGCCAACTCCTCTTACCGTTTCCAGCCATGGTGTCGGGGCATGGGCATTCAGTTTCCTGCGAATATTCTTTATGTGAACGTCAATGAAATTGCTGTCGTACTGGTCATCAAGGGTATTGCCCCAGATATGCTCATAGAGCTGGTGCCTGGCAAGGACCTTGTTACTGTTTATTACCAGGTAGTAGAGCAGGTCAAATTCCTTTTTTGTGATCTCAACCTCTACATTTCCGTTCATCAGCTTTCTTGCAGCGGTATTCATTACAAAATCCCCCAGTGTTATATCCGGGGAGGCGATACGGAATTTTCTCCGTGCAACGGCCATGATGCGGGCGTGCAGCTCTGCCAGGGCGAAAGGTTTCGGAATATAGTCGTCGGCGCCCAGGTCAAGACCTTTTACCCTGTCTTCCACTGCACCCCGGGCAGTGATGATGATGAAGGAGACATCGGTACTGAGGCTCTTGGCCTCCTTAATCAGGTCAAGGCCGTTGTAATCGGGCAGCCCGAGATCAAGAAGGATAAAGTCGTAGAGGTTCACTGCAATCTTCTCTGAGGCATCCCTGCCTGTATGCGCCATGTCACAAAGGAAATTTTCCCTCTTCAGGAAGAGGGCTATCTCTGTTGCAAGGCTTTTTTCGTCTTCTACTATCAGGACGTTCATAAGCCAAAGTTACAAAATCCTGAAGAAGATGCTTGCCATCAGCAGGAATCCCCTGGTGCCTGATGATCCGGCATCGGAGTAGAGAGGAATGACATAACACGGTTCAATTTCCAGTGTAAAAAAGTCATAGCTGAAGGCTACAGGCAGGCCGAAATCGATCTCCATCAGCCCGAATGTCTCGTTATAGTAAGTGCCCGGGGTTGTACTCTGGCTGTACTGTCTCCATGGTCTGTACCCGGGAGAGACTGAGGTTTCGGTCACACCTCCGGTTGTCTCAATGGTTACCATGTTGCCAATGAGGATATTCACATAGGGATCGAAGGAGAAGAATGCCTTATCCCTTGCAAATGAAGGGGTCTCAAAATACCTTGAATGCCTGGTTTGGAGATAAAACTGGCTCCCTCCGGCAAAAAGGCCGCCGACAGACACCTTTGAATAGAGTATCCTCCAGTCAAGACCCAGGGTGGCATCGGCATAGGTGAAGTTGCTGAAGAGCGTGTCCCTGAGCGACGCCGCAACATTGTAATGTGAAAGCCCTGTGCTGATGTCGAACCATGAATTGAAGGCGTGGCTGAAACTGAGCCCGAGACTGTAAAAGGCGGTGAAAGGGGTGAAATTGCCTACAGTGTAACCGGTGGCGGTGAGATAGAGTTTATCCCTGAAACCGTAGGAAGCGGATGCATAACCGAAACCGTTGTCCTGTGACATGGTGGTACCCAGGTAGAGCATGTTGTTTCCGTAGCCGGTGCCTGCGTAAAACGAATGTAAGGAGCTTTTCCCTGCGGAGGCACTTGAATCGGCATATGTTGCGGATGCTGTTGCATCAGGAGAAGCGACTGTGGCTACCTGTGCGGTAAGTGAGTCATATGCCTGAGCTGAAGCAGGTTGTGCATTGATGCCGGGCAGTGCTGACTGCAGCATCATAATGCACCCGGCTGCACAGGCACGAATCAAATTTCTTTCCATAGTTTGTGAATATGCTGTCTGTTATCTTTTACCCGGGCCTCTTGCGCCACCGGGTTTTCCGGCACCCTTGGGAATCCTTGAGCCTGATGGTCTTTCAACGGAAGCAGGACGGGCTCCCCGTGCCTTGCTCCAGTCAGGTCTTGCACCCTGTATCTTCTTGACACTTGCAGCGTTTGAACCCTGTGCCTGAGCACCGGCAGTCCGGGTATTGTCAGCCTGAGACTGTTGGCCAGCCTGATTCTGTGCCTGGGTTCCGGTCTGATTGCCCTGTGCATCCTGGTTCTGAGACTGGTTTCCCTGCCCATCCTGGTTCTGTGTCTGGTTACGGTTCTGCTCCGCTGCCTGGCCTTCACTCCGGACCTGCTCCTGCTGCTGCTCCTTCTGCTGAAGTTTGACCTTCGTGGTATCAGCTACGACAGGATTCTGCTGTGCAACAGCCAGACCTGATGAGATAAGCATCGAGAATGCAATCGTGATAATATTCTTTGTAATTTTCATGATCAATCTTTTATCAAATTCCGTTATGTTCACAACCGAAAGGGCAACTTACCTGATTTGCAATTTATTGAACTGATACACAGCAAAATTATGCATTCAAAAATGAAGAAAGGATGAAAGAATAAAATTTTCTTAAAAAAAATAGAAGTGTATATATTACATTTAAAATATTGTTTAACTTGCATACTTGTAAAGAGGCGAGAAACCCTTTGCTGAGACCGGAAGGAGTAGAATTGCTGAGGAAAGGCGACAGCGGCGGGCAGGATAAATTCAGAAAAGCATACCTTATTATTTATAACTTAACCTAACAACGAAAGAATCATGTTACTACTTGACTGGATCGTACTGGGGGCTTTTGTCCTCGCGTTGGTGGCGTTTATCGTGGTTTCAATGCGCACGAAGGACAAAACCTCCACTGATTACTTTCTTGCCGGACGTGACGCCACGTGGATTGCCATCGGTGCGTCGATCTTTGCATCCAACATCGGATCGGAGCACCTGGTAGGCCTTGCCGGTGCGGGAGCCTCCTCGGGTATGGCAATGGCCCACTGGGAGATGCATGGCTGGCTTATACTTCTTCTTGGCTGGCTCTTTGTGCCCTTTTACGCACGCAGCGGTGTGTTCACAATGCCGGAATTCCTCGAGAGAAGGTATAATAAGGCGTCGAGATCAGTATTGTCGATCATTTCACTGGTCAGTTACGTCCTTACCAAGGTAGCGGTAACGGTTTATGCCGGAGGTGTTGTATTCAAGGATGTTTTCGGGATAGAATCAATCTGGGGTATTGACTTCTTCTGGATCAGTGCCATCGGACTTGTTGTAATTACCGGTATTTACACCACCCTGGGAGGGATGAAGGCGATTCTCTGGACCTCTGTCTTACAGGCTCCGGTGTTGCTTGCCGGTTCTATTGCGGTTCTTATTGCCGGTCTTATCAAGGTTGGCGGATGGGACGAGCTCATGCATATCTGCCGTGCTGTTCCCGTTAACGAATACGGTGACACAATGACTCAGCTCATACGTTCGCCCAAGGATGCCCAGTTCCCGTGGACAGGTGTTCTTCTAGGATCTGCAATTATAGGATTCTGGTACTGGTGTACTGACCAGTATATTGTTCAGCGTGTGCTTTCGGGGCGCGATCAGACACAGGCCCGCCGCGGTGCCATCTTTGGTGGTGCTCTTAAGCTGACCCCTGTTTTCATTTTCCTTATCCCGGGCATGATTGCCTACGCTCTCAATCAGCAGGGTGTAATTCACCTGACCAGTTCAGACTCGGCGTTCTCAACCCTGGTCAAGGAGCTTCTCCCCATGGGATTCAAGGGGCTCGTAGTGGGCGGTATTCTGGCTGCCCTCATGAGTTCTCTTGCATCACTGTTCAATTCATCTGCAACGCTCTTCACAATTGACTTCTATCAGAAGTACAGGCCGAATGCCCCTGAGGCACAGCTTGTGAAGGTGGGAAGAATAGCTACCGTGGTGGTGGTAGTTCTTGGCATACTCTGGATACCTGTCATGAAGGGTATCGGAAAGGTGCTTTATGCCTACCTGCAGGATGTTCAGTCGCTGCTTGCACCCGGTATTGCAGCTGCATTCCTTCTCGGCATTCTCTCGAAGAAGACTACGCCTGCTGCCGGTCTTACAGGTCTGCTTACCGGTTTCATAATCGGCATGCTTCGCCTTGGATTTACAATATTCAAGGGCTCGCTTGATCCTGACGGCACCATTTACCAGGTCTTCGTCAGCACCAACTGGCTGCATTATGAGATCATCAACTTCGCCATTGTGATAGTAACTATGATAGTTGTAAGTTATTTCACTCCGAAGATGGATGAGCGAAAGATAATCGGGCTCACTCTCGGTTCGGCCACCCCTGAACAGAAAGCTCTTACACGTGCCAGCTGGAACAAATGGGATGTGATATCGTCTGCAGCGATCATAGCTGTCATAATAGTCTTCTACGCCTATTTCTGGAATTAACAGGTTTTACTTATTTGATATTAAATACGAAATGAAAAAGGAAAGTATTGAACTTTGGTTCATCACGGGAAGTCAGCATCTTTACGGAGAGGAAACACTGAAGCAGGTTGCTGCCGATTCAAAGGCTATTGCAGCGGCTCTTGACAAATCGGAGCTTATTCCGGTCAAGGTAGTGTTCAAGCCGGTATTGACAACTGCCGATGCAATTACAGCAATCTGCAGGGAAGCAAACAATACTCCGGCATGTGCCGGAATGATAGCCTGGATGCACACCTTCTCGCCTGCAAAAATGTGGATATCGGGTCTTAAGAGGCTTACCAAACCACTGTTGCATTTCCATACTCAGTTTAACCGTGATATCCCATGGAATGAGATTGATATGGATTTCATGAATCTGAACCAGTCGGCCCACGGGGACCGTGAGTTCGGATACATTTGTTCGCGTCTCAGGATGGAGCGCAAGGTGGTTGTCGGCCATTGGCAGGACAAAGAGGTACTCCGTTCAATAGGAGTATGGTCACGCGCTGCCATGGGGGTACAGGAAGGGCTTAACCTCAGGGTTGCACGTTTCGGTGACAACATGAGGGATGTTGCAGTGACGGAAGGCAACAAGGTCTCGGCACAGATCAGTCTTGATTATGAGGTTCAGGGTTATGGCATCGGAGACCTGGTTGATGCAATCAATAAGGTAACAGACAAGCAGATATCAACGCTCATCAAGGAGTACGGCGATGACTATAAGGCTCCGGCAAAAGTCCTGGCATCTCCCGCGGTAAAGGAAGCGGCACGTATTGAAATTGGTATGAGGGCATTTCTTGAAGATGGCGGATTCAAGGCATTTACCACCAATTTTCAGGATCTTCACGGGCTGGTTCAGCTTCCCGGGCTGGCAGTGCAGAGGCTCATGGCTGACGGTTACGGTTTCGGAGCTGAAGGCGACTGGAAGACTGCTGCGCTGGTACGCATCATGAAAGTGATGGCTGAAGGGCTGAAGGGTGGCACCTCGTTCATGGAAGATTACACATATCATCTTGATCCTAAGAATATGGCCATCCTCGGGGCCCACATGCTTGAAGTTTGTCCCTCAATTGCTTCGGGCAGGCCTGCACTGGAGGTGCATCCGCTGGGTATTGGTGGCAAGGATGACCCGGCCAGGCTGGTCTTCAGGACAGGACTGGGTGAGGCTCTCGCTGCTTCCATGGTTGAGATGGGAGACCGCTTCAGGCTTATCGTAAGTACGATGAAAGTGGTTGAGTGTCCGGCAATGCCGAAGCTTCCCGTGGCAAGCGTTCTATGGAAGCCTTACCCGGATCTCAAGACCGCAGCAACTGCATGGATATATGCGGGCGGAGCACACCATACAAGTTTCAGCCAGGCCCTCACGGCCGAACATATGGCTGATTTCGCTGAGATGACGGGGACGGAGTACGTGTTGATTGATGGAAACTGTGAAATCGGACAATTCAGGAAGGAACTGAGGTGGAATGACCTGTACTACACACTGAACAAGGGCCTATGACACACATTTATTCAAAGTACCCGAAGCATTATCTTGCAGTTGACTGCATCATCTTCGGTTATGACATTGCCGAGAAGGAACTCAAGCTTCTCCTTATCAAGAGAAGCTTTGAGCCTGCTCTCGGTCAGTGGTCGCTTGCAGGTGGATTTGTCCAGGAGAACGAAAGCCTTGACGATGCTGCCTGCCGGGTACTCTGCACGCTGACAGGTCTCTCGGACCTTTATATGGAACAGCTCTATACCTACGGTGAAGTAAACCGTGATCCTGGTGCAAGGGTTATCTCCACAGCCTATTTCGCCCTCATCGGGATTCATGAACTCGATCCTGAGATCCGCAGGAAGAACGGCGCCCACTGGCGCTCCATATCAAACCTCCCTGACCTGATCTTTGACCACAGGGTTATGGTTGACAGGGCACTGAAGGAGCTGGTGGAGAAGGTGAAGGTTTACCCGGTGGGTTTTGAACTCCTTCCCGAGAAGTTCACCCTGGTCCAACTGCAGAATCTGTATGAGGCTATTTACCTCAGGCAGGTTGATAAGCGAAACTTCAGGAAGAAGATCCTTTCTATGGAGCTTCTTGACAAGCAGGATGAAAAAGAGAGGGAGACCTCAAAGAAGGGGGCCTGGTACTACAGGTTCAACCTTGAGAAATACAAGGAGCTTGCCAGGAACGGGTTCTTCTTTAACCTGACTGTCAGTTGAGGTAGCAATCGGCCCGGCAAACAGAATCAAACAATAACTATCATGCTTGAACAGCTAAAGGAAGACGTTTTCAGAGCCAATCTCGATCTTGTCAGGCATGGCCTGATTATTATGACCTGGGGCAATGTAAGCGGTATAGACCGTGCATCAGGACTAATGGTCATCAAGCCTTCGGGTGTGGCTTATGATGAGATGACAGCCTCTGATATGGTTGTGACAGACCTTGATGGCCATGTGGTTGAAGGGGCGCTCAATCCCTCCACCGATGCTCCCACACACCTGGCTCTGTATAAGGCATTCCCGATGATAGGAGGGGTGGTGCACACCCACTCCACCCATGCCACGGCATGGGCACAGGCGTGCAGGGATATCCCCTGCCTGGGTACAACGCATGCGGATTACTTCTATGGACCTGTACCTGTTACCAGGAAGTTGACGAAGGAGGAGACTGAGAATGATTATGAGTATAACACGGGTCTTGTCATTGCCGGGGCACTTGAGGGGAGAGATCCCATGACCATGCCGGCAGTTCTGGTGGCCTCGCACGGCCCGTTTGCATGGGGATACACACCTGCCGGGGCCGTTCACAACGCAGTTATACTGGAAGAGGTGGCAAGGATGGCATTGCTCTCAGCAAGCCTGGCTGAGACGAGGGAGATAGAGAGGCATCTGCTTGACAGGCATTACCTGCGCAAGCATGGCAGCAATGCCTATTACGGTCAGAAAAAGAAATAATCAAAAGAGAAACATGCATAAGTATACTATTGGAGTTGATTTTGGAACCCTGTCGGGAAGAGCGGTAATTGTTGACACAACTACCGGTGAAGAGGTGGCAGTAGCCGTCCATGAGTACAGGCACGGGGTGATGGATGAGAAGCTTCCGGACGGGACTCCGCTCGGAGTTGACTGGGCGCTGCAGCATCCTCAGGATTACCTGGATGTGTTCAGAGTGACAATACCTCAGGTCATGAAGATGGCGATGGTGACACCTGAACAGGTGGCGGGTGTCGGGATTGACTTTACTGCCTGCACGGTGTTGCCTGTAAGGACTGACGGCACACCGCTCTGTTTCCTGGATGAATTTAAGAACAGGCCCAACGCATGGATAAAGCTTTGGAAGCACCATGCGGCACAGGATGAGGCTAACAGGCTCAATTCAATCGCTGAGGAGCGGGGCGAGAAGTTCCTCAAGCGCTACGGAGGCAAGATCTCTTCCGAGTGGATGATACCCAAGATATGGCAGACGGTCAATGAAGACCCGGAGGTCTACGATGCCGCTGACCGTTTCATCGAGGCAGCCGACTGGGTGGTCTGGCAACTGACCGGCATTGAGACCCGCAATACATGCACGGCAGGATACAAGGCCATCTGGCACAAGCATGAAGGCTATCCTTCGAACGAATTCTTCAGGGCACTCCATCCCAAAATGGAAAAGCTTGTCGACGAAAAGTTATCGCGTACCCTTCTGCCCGTTGGCACCAGGGCGGGAGCCGTTACTGCGGCAGCGGCAAGGCTGACCGGATTGAAGGAAGGAACAGCCGTCGCCGTGGCAAATGTTGACGCGCATGTCTCAATTCCTGCTGTGGGAATAACCACTCCCGGCAAGATGCTGGCAATCATTGGTACCTCCACCTGCCATATGCTGCTTGGTGATATTGAAAAAGAAGTGCCGGGAATGTGCGGTGTCGTGGAGGATGGAATCATTGAAGGATTTTTCGGATATGAAGCCGGACAGAGCTGCGTGGGTGACCATTTTCAGTGGTTTGTTGAGAACTGCACTCCGGCGGAGTACAGGGCTGAGGCAGACGCAAGGGGCGTTGATCTTCACGCCCTGCTTACGGAAAAGGCTGCTTTGCTGAAGCCGGGAGAGAGCGGGCTTATGGCCCTCGACTGGTGGAACGGCAACAGGTCGGTACTTGTTGATGTAGACCTGACAGGAATGATTGCAGGGATGACCCTCGTTACAAAACCTGAGGAAATATACCGTGCACTGATTGAGGCTACAGCCTTCGGCACGAGGATGATCATCGAAACTTTCGAGGAAAACGGCGTTCCCGTCAGGGAGTTCTATGCTGCCGGCGGTATCGCCGAGAAGAATCCCTTCGTGATGCAGATCTACGCTGATGTCATAAACAGGGAGGTAAAGATTTCCGGTTCACCCCAGGCTCCGGCGCTGGGCTCGGCAATGTTCGGTGCCCTGGCAGCAGGAAAGGCGAACGGCGGCTTTGACTCCATAAAGGAGGCAGCAGCAGTGATGGCCAAGGTTAAGGACCAGACCTACAGGCCGGTGGCAGAGAATGCGGCTGTATATGACAGGCTGTTCGCTGAGTACCGGTTACTGCACGACTACTTTGGCCGCGGTGCCAATGACGTCATGAAGAGGCTCAAGACAATCAGGAAAGAGGTAAAAGGCTGATGAAGTCCAACAACAGGATAACCCCGGCATCGATGCTGCCGGCACTGCTTGTCTGCGCCCTGGCATTCATTATATCATCATGCGGCAACGGCACCACCGGACCGGTGAAGGAGCAGACAGGCTGGCTGGAGTCACCCGCATTGCAGGCAGTCACAGTGAATGACAGCTTCTGGAAGCCGCTCATTGAAAGGAACAGGACAGTAACTATCCCCTATGTCTTCGGCAAATGTGAGGAGACAGGACGTATTGATAACTTCGCCGTCGCAGGCGGGTTGAAAAAGGGAAAGCACACCGGTGAGCGGTATAATGACTCTGATGTGTTCAAGATCATCGAAGGGGCGTGCTGGTCGCTCCTTGAGACGCCGGACCCTGAGCTCCGCCATTACGTTGACAGCCTGGTGATGCTGATAGCCGCAGCCCAGGAGGATGATGGTTACCTGTATACCACCCGTACAATTGACCCGGTGAACTTGGCGCCGGGGGCAGGAAGGGAACGGTGGATTGATGAGCGCGTCAGCCATGAGCTCTACAATGTTGGGCATATGTATGAAGCTGCCGTTGCGCACTATCTGGCCACGGGATCAAATATATTCCTGAACGTAGCACTGAAAAACGCGGAGCTTATAGGCTCAGAGTTTGGATGGGGTCTCCGGGAGATTGCCCCGGGCCATCAGGAGATAGAGATAGGCCTGATAAAGCTCTATGAACTGACAGGCAACAGCCAGTGGATGGAACTGGCACGTTTCTTTATCGATGTAAGGGGAAAGCAGGAGGAGTATCTGAGGCACCCTGCCGGTTCCCGCTTTGAGGTTTACAATGATTCTCTCTACCTTCAGATGCACCTCCCGGTGCTTGAACAGAAGGAAGCGGTGGGGCATGCCGTCAGAGGGGCATACTTGTATACCGCAATGGCCGATCTCTCAAGAGTTACCGGAGACAACAGCTATCTTGAGGCTTCAATGACAATCTGGAATGATGTTGCAGGCAGGAAGATCTATATCACAGGAGGCATCGGCTCGAAAGAGCACGGCGAAGCCTTTGGGGAACCTTACGAGCTGCCCAATATGACCGCCTATACAGAAACCTGCGCCTCTGTAGCCAATGTTTTCTGGAATCACCGGCTCTACCTCGCCACAGGCGAAGCAAAGTATCTCGACGTGCTCGAACGAACCCTCTACAACGGGCTGATATCTGGCATAGGGCACGACGGCTGCAGTTTCTATTATACCAACCCTCTTGAGTCCGACGGGCACTACGAGCGCGCAGGATGGTTCGACTGCTCATGCTGCCCCGGAAACGTGGCGCGATTCATGCCGGCATTGAAACAGTATATCTGGTCAGAGACGGCCGCGGGGATAAACCTGAACCTGTTCATCGGCTCAACGGCAAAGCTAAGGACACCTGCCGGTGAGGCTGACTTCAGCCTTGAGACTGATTACCCATGGGATGGCAATGTAAGGGTTACGGTCAACCCTGCCACAGAAGGCAGCAGCTTCGTCTTCGGAATCAGGATCCCGGCATGGACCGGCAGCGCTCCTTTTGCCGGAAACCTTTACAGGTATGTCACTCCGGCATCCGGCAAGGTTGCAATACGGGTCAATGGCAGGAAGGTTAAGGCTCAGATTGTAAACGGATTGGCACTGCTTGACCGGGATTGGAAGAGGGGTGATGTAGTTGATATATCACTGCCGATGGAACCACGGTTCATCAGGGCCCGCGATGAGGTGACGGCTGACAGCGGAAGGGTGGCGCTCGGTGTGGGACCAGTTGTATATTGCCTGGAGGAGGTTGATAACGGCCCGGTGCGAGAGGTTACAGTGGACCCTTCAGTCAGGCCGCAGTTCACATTTGAAAAAGGATTGCTTGAAAATGTCGGTACCCTGAAATTCGCAGTTACCGATCCGTCGGGAGTCCTGAAGGATGCAAAGGCAGTCCCTTATTACTCCTGGGCCAACAGGGGCAGGGGTGAAATGACAGTCTGGATTAAATCAAAACAATAAAAGAGCATGAAATTAACGGGAAGAATCACAATTCTGGCGGCTGCGGCAGTGATAGCCATGGCATCATCGTGCACCGGCAGCAAACAGGACGGCAATTATCCGATCAGGCCGGTGCCCTTTACTTCGGTCAAAATGACCGACAATTTCTGGGCCCCACGCATACTCAAGAATCACGAGGTGACAATACCTATCGCCTTCGGATACTGCGAATCCACAGGCCGTATAAAAAACTTCGAGATAGCCGGTGGTCTTGATACCGGGAAGTTTCAGACTATTTATCCGTTTGACGACTCAGACGTAACCAAGATCATCGAGGGGGCAAGCTACTCGTTGCAGACATATCCTGATCCTGAGCTGGAGGCTTATCTTGATACCTTAATACATAAGATTGGTCTCGCGCAGGAGGATGACGGCTACCTCTATACAAACCGTACAATTGCAGAAATGGGTTATGGGAAGCTGCACGACTGGGCAGAGGGCAAGAGATGGGAGAAGACTAACATACTCAGCCATGAACTATACAACCTCGGACACATGTACGAAGCTGCCGTTGCACACTACCAGGCGACGGGAAAGAGGGACCTCCTAGATATAGCCATAAAATCAGCTGACCTTGTTGACAAGGATTTCGGATGGGATGCATTTGTAAGCTATCCCGGGCACCAGGTTATAGAGATGGGCCTTGTAAAGCTCTACAGGGTCACCGGAGAAAAGAGATATCTTGACCTGGCTAAGTTCTTCCTCGATGCACGCGGTACCCGTGAAGACGGAGAGGAGTACTCGCAGAGCCACAAGAAGGTTGTTGATCAGACAGAGGCTGTGGGCCATTCAGTAAGGGCAACCTATATGTATTCAGGCATGGCTGATGTTGCTGCCATACTTGGTGACGAAGCGTATGTCAATGCAATTACAAAGATATGGGAGGACCTGGTGCACAGGAAGATGTACATCACCGGAGGCATAGGGGCATCGGGTGGCAACGAGGGTTTTGCCGAACCCTACAACCTGCCCAACATGTCAGCATACTGCGAGACCTGCGCCTCTATAGGAAATATATTCTTCAACCACAGACTCTTCTCAATGCACGGGGAAGGAAAATACTTTGATGTGCTTGAGAAAACACTCTACAACGGTGCATTATCAGGAGTAAATCTGGCCGGAGACAGATTCTTCTATCCCAACCCGCTGGAGTCGAGTGGTCAGCATGAGCGCTCTGCGTGGTTCGGCTGCGCCTGCTGCCCGTCGAATGTCTGCAGGTTCATTCCTGCTATACCGGGATATATATATTCTGTTACCGATAAGGATCTGTATGTCAATTTGTTTGCTTCAAATAATGCTGATATCACTTTCGGAAATCACAGGGTGAAGGTGACCCAGGAAACAAATTACCCGTGGGAAGGAAAGGTAAATCTGGTCCTGGAACCTGAGAAGGCAGGCAAATTCTCGGTTCGCCTCCGTATCCCGGGCTGGGCACGCAATGAGGCCATCCCCGGCGGATTATACAATTTTGCAGGAGAATCGGATCAGAAACATTCAATTGCCATTAACGGAGAACCTGTTGAAACTGCGATTATTGAGGGTTATGCAGTCATTACCAGAAAATGGCAGGCCGGCGACAGGGTGGAGCTGGATATACCCATGCCTGTCAGGACTGTTGTGGCTGACGAAAGGGTAAAGGATGATGAAGGCAAGTTTGCCGTTCAGAGAGGGCCGCTTATGTTCTGTGCCGAATGGCCTGACAATTCGGGTGGACATATTCTTGGACTTGTTATTGATGAGAATCCGGAGTTCAGCACTGAATACAGGGCTGATATGCTAAACGGAACCCAGGTCATAAGCACCAGGGCCAGGGAGGCTGCAAGGAACCTCGACGGATCGATTTCACTCGGTGAATACGGGGAACTGACGTTGATCCCGTACCATTTATGGAACAACCGCGGGGCAGGGGAGATGAAGGTGTGGCTGCCTTTCAGGGAGACGAGTGCCAGGCCTGCGCCTGCACCGACTGTTGCATTTACGAGCAAGGTGAGTGCCAGTACGCCCAACAGGGCTCTCTCAGCAATCAATGACCAGCTGGAACCATCCAATTCAAATGACCATACATGGCCTTACTATCATTGGTGGCCCAAAAACAACGGATGGGAGTGGGTCAGGTTTGATTTTGCCAAACCCGAGAGGGTCTCAAGGGTAAAGGTATACTGGTTTGACGACGGTCCGTTTGGCGGTTGCCGGGTACCTGACGAGTGGACGGTTGAATATCTGAGCGGCGGCAGTTGGAGAAAAGCAAACCCGTCTGCTCCTCTGACAGTAACGAAAGATGCCTGGAATTCTGCCGAGATTGCACCCGTATTGGCTTCAGGGATCAGGATCAATGTCAGACTCAATAAGGAATTCTCTTCCGGGATACATGAGATAATCATTGGATGACAAGCATTAAGGTCATTATTTAAATCGTTCGCAAAAACATTTGCAAATTATTATCCATGTAAAAAAAATGTTTTAAATTGCGTAAGGAAGCACAAGTGTAATTTTTACATTAAATAATTTTAAAAAGTGATTTCAGCACTTGTTTTTGTGATTTTTGAAGTGTAAAATTAACACGTAATAACAATAATTTAAATTTGGGCTATTGAATTACCCTTGTTGACAGATATCAAAAGTCATTTCCAGTGCTTGAGTTTCCCAAGCCGACCAGGGTACAAGAGTAATATTATGCAAATGAACTAAACCTTATGATCTATGAAAACAATTAGACTGATGAAATGCGTTCTGTGCGCAACAGTACTGGCAGCATTTGTCTTGGTTGGGTGCGAGGATTTGTATATTTATTCAATTGACGCGCCCTCTGATCTGCAGAGAAGGATCGACTCCATTGCAGCTGCGAAGCCAAGTACTGGCGACACTACTTACCTCACTATCATTACATCGATAGTCGGACCTGAAGATAACAGTGCCGGTTGGTGGGCTTACTTCTCTGATTACTTCACAATTCCTGCAAACAAGTTATTGCATCTGGAGTTTATTAATCACGGTACCGGAGTCAATAACTGGAACAACTGGAATCTTGCCCTTGCCAATGCACAGCGTGATGCCTCTGGCTATGCGGAATACTTTCTTCTGCGTTCTGATGCTTATGGCTGGGGTAATGCTGATTATGACGGTGCCATGATCTCCCACAACTATTCCGACATTGACGGAGATGACGATATTTGGAACGACTTCCGAACTACAATGCAGGGTGCTTTTGTTTCTATCGACGTTGACCACTCTGTTACCGGTAATGTATTTGTAACATCCACTGCCGTTGGAACAAATGGTGTAACACTTGTCCAGACATATCAGCAACCTGTTTCTGCCACTGATGATATCGTAGCTTTTCTGGTTTGCGATGGCAGTTCTTTCGTAATGAAAAAGGCATACCTGATTCCTTCGAAAAAAGCGGTTATAGAAGATGTTGAGCCTGTTTCAATAGCTATTTCAGGAGCTCCTGCATTTGTTGAACTGGGCGACGAAAACTTCTGGGGTGATGCAATAGCTACTGTTACATTCGCTGACGGATCTTCCGAGGTAGTTGATTCTGCAGATATATCATTCAATGTTATCCCTGATATGACTACACTCGGAAAGAAGACAGTTGTCGTGGCTTATAGCAAAACCAAGCAAGGCGCATACACCAAGGCCATAACAACAGTCTACAGCCTGGAGGTGACAAACCCTGTCACAAGTCTGGCCGTTACCACAATGCCAAACATAACCACGTACTATTACTTCAGGAGTGACTCCATAATATTCAACCCCACAGGCCTGGTAGTAACAGGTGCGTATTCCGACGGAACAGTAGCTGTCATTCCAAACACAGCTCTCAAGTTTGGTAAGATTCCGGCTGCCTCAGGTCCTCAGGTCGCAGTCATTTCTTATGTCGGGGCAACAAAAACAGTTACTGTTAACTGCCCGTTTACTCTTGTACAGGGAGTGAGTCAGGTAGGCAATACTGACTTTTCTTCCGGATGGTGGACGGCTTTCTCTGAGAATTACACAGTCGCATCAGGTTCCAGCGTGACGATTAGCATGTACTGTTACTCCAGCCAGGTTAATAACTGGAACAGCCCATGTACTATTCTTCGCAAAGCTGACAATACCGAAAATGCCGTAGTTCGCATGGACAGTTTCGGATGGGGCCCCGGCTATGGCACAGCCACCCTCACATCAGACTGGAACTGGGATACATTCAAATCAAAGATCAGTGGCTCACGGATAGTCATTACAGTTACAAACAACGGTAACAATACCGCTGATATACTTTATAATGTCACCTATGACAACGGCGAAACACATTTCCAGAAATATGCCGGTATAACGGTTGACAGTTCTGATCTGACTTGCGCACTCGTAACAGAGGGGTCTTACCTTGTAATTGTACAATAATCACTCTGATAAAAAATATTTAACCATGAAATATTTATATTTTGTCATATTGGGATTGCTGGTGATCGCACCGGCAACATATGCAGAAGACTACGGTAATGCCGACCAGACGTCTGCCGTTCAGCCAGCTAACATTACGGTAAAAGGCAGAGTTGTTGATGAAAGCGGAGAACCGCTTCCCGGCGCAACCGTATTGGAAAAAGGTGCTACAAATGGTACCAGTACCGGCCTTGACGGGAGTTTCTCTCTTTCTGTTCCTTCAGATGCTACGCTGATAATTTCTTTCGTTGGACATCAAAATATTGAAATAGCTGTAAGCGGAAGAACTGAGCTGGGGAATATCATATTGGTTTCGGGATTGGAAGAGCTCGAACAGGTTGTAGTAATTGGTTACGGTACTCAGCGCAAGGTTGACCTTACAGGCTCTGTTGCGATCGTCAACACTGAAGAGATGAAGAAAGTATCACACTCAAACATCTCAACAATGCTTGAAGGAAAAGTAGCCGGTATCCAGATTACAACTGACGGACAACCGGGAGCAGACCCTACAGTACGTATTCGTGGTATCGGTTCGTTCGGCAGCACTGCACCTCTCTACGTTGTTGACGGTGTACCCATGGGTACAACAATACGCGACTTCTCGCCAAACGATATCGAATCACTTCAGGTACTAAAGGATGCTTCTGCCGCCGCAATATATGGTTCGCGCGCTGCCAACGGCGTGGTTATAATCACCACAAAGCAGGGGAAGCATAACGAAGCCATGAAAGTAGACTACAGCGGCTATGTTGGTTTAGACCAGGTGGAGAAGGGGGTATATGATGTAATGGATGCCTATCAGTATGCTCAGTACGTCACAATGGCATACACTAACAGCGGCATGGATGTTCCTGCCGGATACGATCCTTCAAGCCCTAATTATCTCGATCCGGATGTAGTTAATACAAATTGGTTCGATGAGGCGTTCAAGACCGGTATTCGTCAGAATCACAACATCAACCTCTCAGGAGGTGGCGATAACAATACTTACAACATCGCTCTCGACTACTATAGCCAGAAGGGAACAATGGAAGGTGCCGGTCCTAATTTCGACCGTTACACTGCCCGCATCAACAATTCGATGGATGTTAAGTTTATCAAATTCAAAACGAATATAGTGTATAGCCACAGTGATCAGGACAATATGGCTCTCAGTAACGCCAGTGAGTATGTACAGGGGCTGTGGGGTGCACAATATCCGGTAATGGCTTCGGCTCTGCTTATACCTCCAAGTATAAAGGCTTACGATGAGTCGACCTGGGTTCTCGATGACAAAATTCCGGCTGCTACGGAATATACCTATGACTCCTTCGGTTATGGTACTTACTATGACGATGTTCACGGAGACTTGCGGGTTACGAATCTGCTCCTCACCAATAACCTTCTGAAAAGAAATGTCGTTGTTGACCGCATTGTTGCTTCCGGTTCGGCGATTTTTGACCTCATTACATTGGTGGGTCTGAAGAGCAGCAATCACAAGTTTGATTACAACCTCAACTTAGCCTACAGCAAGACGATTGCAAAAGACTTTACGTTTGTTCCTGCGTTCATACAGAGTACAACAAACTACCTGTCAAAGGCAGATGAGACCCTGACGGAGGGCTATCGCAACTACAGCACTGCTCTTATCGAAAACACTTTAACATACGATGGCAAATTCGGACGCAACCACGTCAATATGGTTGTCGGCCAGACATACGAGCACGAGCTCTTTCATACGGTCAGTGGCAGCGGTGTCAACATGCCTGAACCATACTTTCTGGAATTGCGAAACGCGGAGGAAACATCATCAACAAGCCCGGAAAACGAGCACAAGCTGGCATCATATATTGGTCGTCTCAACTACGATTTCGACGGGAAATATCTTTTGTCGGTTACAGCACGTCGTGATGGTTCGAGCCGTCTCTCTTCAGCTGATCGCTGGGATTGGTTTCCGTCTGTATCAGCAGGTTGGCGTATTGATCGCGAAGAATTCTTTCCCGTTGATGAATCTGTCATCGACCTGCTCAAGATTCGCGCCAGCTATGGGGTACTTGGTAATGAGAACATAGGCGAATACCAGTACATGGATGTCATGTCGAGAGGTAATTACACCTATAGCTTCGGAAATAATAAGGTTACAGGCTCTGCAATATCAAATTATGTAAACGAAGCCATCAAGTGGGAAAAGAAGAAAACGGCTGACGTTGGTCTTGATCTCGGGATGTTCAGCAATCAGCTGGAATTTACATTTGACTGGTATAAGTCAACATCCGAAGACCTTCTTTACAGTGTGGCAGTGCCGTCCAATGCAGGTGCTACAAACTCAACTGTAACGATGAATGCAGCAACAATGGTAAACTCAGGTCTTGAGTTCCTGGTTGCATACCACAATCATCAGCGCGCTTTGAAGTTTGACGTTTCTGCAAACTTATCCACCCTCAGAAACGAGGTGACAAAGCTGGGTGTTTCAAACGAACCTCGTACTGACGGCTACTGCCGCACAGAGGTAGGCCGTGAAGTTGGTTCATTCTATGGCTACGTTTACCAGGGTATCTTCCAGTCGCAGACAGAGATAGATAACCGAGTCAACTCAGAAGGAGAATACATCAATCAGAGCGGTGCGCAACCGGGTGACTGCATATACGCAGACCTTAATCTTGACGGTGAAATTACGAACGAGGACCAAAAATACCTGGGCAGCGGGATTCCAAAGGTTCATTACGGATTGAATGCACGTGCTGAATGGAACGGGTTTGACCTGAGCATATCGACATTTGGAGCCGCAGGATTCAAAGCTGTTGATTTTGTTGACGTCACTTTGCACAGCTCATATTTTATACTCAACAAGAATGTTGATCTGTTGGATGCCTGGAGACCGGATAACACTGACACCGATGTGCCCCGCATAGCATACAAATCTACAGGTTCAATCACCAACGATATGTTCAGCCAGCGTTTCATACAAAATGCATCATATCTGAAGATTGCCAACATCGAACTGGGCTACAACTTCTCTGACAAGTGGTTTGGTGGCTATGTTCAGGGTCTTCGTTTATACGCATCGGCTCAAAACCTGGCCACATTGTCCAAATACAGGGGTTACAACGTAGACTTCGCAGGAGGGACTTTCACTCCCGGCTACAATTATGCTTCGTATCCATCACCAAGGACTGTAATGTTCGGAGCACGATTCTCATTCTAAGTGTGTAATCAATGAAACAGGATATCAAAATGAAAAGTATAAAGATATTTATAGCAATATTGGCGCTTGTTGCAGGCATGACAGCCTGCGATGATATGCTCGATGTTACGAACCCGAATAATCAGACAACCTATGATTTTGGCGATTCAGAGTCAGAACTTCAGGAGGTTATCATTGCATGTTACAACCGCATTCGCCTCGAAGGCACGTTTTCCCGCGTTGGTTACACCATGGATGCAGTGCGTGGCGATGAAGTATGGAACTCATCCCAACAGTGGTATCTGGAGTATGACAATCTCAACTCTCCGGGTACAATCGGAATAGGTGACGAATGGATCTGGCGTGATTGCTACCATGTAGTAAACCGCACAAACTTTGTGTTGTCCAAAGTCGATGCTGTCAATATGTCGGAGGATGCTTATAATCAGATAGCCGGACAGGCTCTCTTCCTCAGATCTGTGGCATACTATGAACTGGCTACGTATTACCAGACTGTTCCGTTGATCACAGACTATGCATCCTATTCAGACATAAACACCATGTATGCCTCCAACAATTCTCAGGACGAGGTGTTTGACCAGATAGAGGCAGACCTCGCGCTGGCCATGCAAATGTTACCATCGCGTGATAAAGGCGGTGAATGGGCTCTGGGTCGTGCTACAAGCGGCGCTGCTGCCGGATATCTGGCTCGCGCACTTATGTTCCGTCATAAATTTCCTGAGGCTTATGCTATACTGAAGGACATCATCGCCGGCGTGTACGGGCATTATGAGCTTACAGACGACTATGGTGACAACTTCAGGGAAGGTGCGGCATACGAGAATAACTCAGAAAGCCTGTTCGAAGTTCAGTTTATGGACTATGGCACGGGTGGTACGGACCAGGAGTGGACTCCGGTAAACATAAGCTCGCAGGCAACTCAGGGTCATGCTGTGGAAAGCAACTACGCATCCCAGCAACTGGGTAGCTGGGGCGATCTGGCCGGTTCTCCCTGGTTGTATAACCTGTTCAAAAAAGAGAGTTGTACAGATGGCCGTCTTGATCCTCGATTGTACTGGACCCTGGTTACATATGAAAGTGAATATAACGCCTATACCGGTCTGAAAACTGCAGCATATCCTGATGGAGATCCTCGTTCAAATACTGTCTATCAGCAGGACATAACTGCAACTCCTCTGTCGAATACGGCTCAGGGCGGTATATCAATAGCTAAGTTCACCAATGCAAGAAACAACATCTACAGTTCCATAACCACAGGATTGCATTGCGGAATCAACCTGCGCCTCATGCGTTACAGCGATGTTTTGCTGCGTGCAGCAGAATGCGAGAATGAAATCAACGGACCAACACAGACGGCTATTGATTACATTAATATTGTGCGCCGGCGCGTTGCTCTCCCGGATCTTGAACTTTCCGATTTCCCGACTGCAGATCATCTTTTCGAACAGATAGCAAACGTTGAGCGTCCCAAGGAGTTTGGTTGCGAAAACGGTCGTGGAATTGACCTGCTCCGCTGGGGATTCTTTTACAGTACAGATCGCCTGAATCAACTGGTTGAACATGGTTTCTACAAGCGTGATGGCACAGCCTCAACAGAGGAACTCACAGCGGAAACCGCTGATGATTCATCTTTCAACTACTACTACAAGGGGCATGAATATTTCCCGATTTTTCAGTCTACTCTTAATGCCAATCCCAACCTTACCGGGAACTCGGCAAACAAGAATGAAGATAACGGACCTGCCTACTTGCAGAAATGGAGTGTTCGTCCGGTTGTAGATTAGGGATCATTCTCTGGACTTAGAGACTTCCTTATCAGCATATTTTTTGTATGTTGGTGAGGAAGTCTTTTGAAAGAAAACAATTTTGGCATGAAACTAAAGTATTTTCTGGTATTGTCACTTACTATTGCTACTCTGTCGCTGGTAGGGTGCAAAAAGGATAATACTGACCCTGATGATGATAATGATACAATTAATACATTCACCATCCCGACATATGCTGACGACTATTCATCGATATCATCATGGACAAGCCGAAACGAGTGGAACCTGGCCAACGTTCATGACCCCTCGGTTGCCTTTTACAAGGGATATTACTACATGTACGGTACCGATGCCTCGTATGGTAATGCTGCAGAAGGGCATGGTCATTTTCAGGGCAAGCGTTCAAGCGATCTGGTGAACTGGGATTGGGTAGGCGGACCTTTTTATGAAGCACCTTCCTGGGTGGCCGACTCGCTCAATGCCATTCGTTCGCGCATGGGTCTCGCTTCCATTTCCGAGGACAACATAAGATATCTGTACTGGGCGCCAACAGTACGCCGGGTTAATGTCGGAGGACAGGAGACCTTGCGTATGTACTATTGCATAGTCATTGATAACTACATCAAAACCGGTAATCCCTCTACAGCCAGCTTCGACGGCAGCTGGACCGAACGCGCCTTTATCGGCATGTGCGAATCGACCGATCCCGCCGGAGCTGTATGGACCGACAGGGGTTTCGTTACCGGTTCATCGTCAGATCGCGGCCTGGACTACACTCGCACAAGTACAAATGACTGGAGCGCCTATTTCTACTACAACGCTATCGACCCTACCTACATCGTAACACCCGAGGGGAAGCACTACCTCATACATGGCTCGTGGCACAGCGGCTTCGCACTGTTGCAGCTCAATGCAACAACAGGCAAGCCTCTCAATACACTCGGCAATCCCTGGGCAAGCAGTGCAGGTGAGTTAACCGCCCGGTATGGCGTGAGAATCGGCACACGTACGGCATCCTCGCGCTGGCAGGCCAGCGAGGCTCCCGAAATAATATTCAGGGATGGTTACTATTATCTGTTCATGGCCTACGATGCCCTCGACATACCATACAACACACGTGTGGTCAGAAGTACAACCATTGAAGGTCCGTACCTCGATATCACCGGTCGGAACTTTACCAGCGGAAGCGGTGACTGTTACCCTATCGTTACCCACCCTTACAAATTCAATCTTAGCTATGGATGGGTAGGCATATCACACTGCTGCATCTTCCAGAAGGAAAATACCGGCGAGTGGTTCTATATGTCGCAGGGACGATTACCTCCAAACGTTGGAGGCAATCCCTATTCCAATGCCATTATGATGGGGCATGTACGCCGCATTGTCTGGTGTCCGGCTTCTCCGGGTGAACCAGATAACCTGTGGCCAATAGCATTGCCCGAACGTTACGCAGCCGTACCTGATTACGGCGCCATAACCAAAGACTCGCTGGCAGGAACATGGGAGCATATAAACCTTAAATATGACTACAGGGTACAGGATGGCGCTTCCGCACTGACCCTCAAAGCCGACGGTACCATGTCAGGAGCCCTGACAGGCACCTGGAGTTACAATGCGGCAAAAAAGCAACTCACACTGGGCAATGTTGTTGTTTGCGTTGAACGCGAAGTAGACTGGGAGGCGAATCCGCGACGCGTGACCTTTGTTTATGCCGGAACGGGGAAAAATCTGAATGGCACATATTGGGGCAAAAAGAAAAAATAATATTGATATATGGAATCCGCCTCTGATTATCCTGAGGTCAGGCTTTGACAGCGGCTCATTGTAAAAAAAGTGTAACTTTTTAACTGAATTAGAATAATTATAAAACTAAAAACAGGAAACAGGTTATGAGACATTCCAGCATCATGACGACGGGAATACTGATCCTGTCTGCGTTGGCTTTTTCTGCCTCTGCTCAGTCAGGAGGAAAAACCAGCCAGGCTAATATTATCATAAACACAGACATTGGAACACAAACTATCAGTCGCCATATCTACGGCCATTTCTCGGAGCACCTGGGCCATTGTATCTACGGTGGCTACTGGGTTGGTGAGAATGCTGCCATCCCTAATACAAGGGGTATCAGGAATGATGTGGTTGAGGCCCTGAGGAAGACACAGATACCCAACCTGCGCTGGCCCGGCGGCTGCTTCGCCGATGAGTATCACTGGATGGACGGTATAGGGCCGCGTGAGCAGAGGCCGAAAATGGTCAACACTCACTGGGGCGGCGTGACTGAAGACAACAGCTTCGGAACACATGAGTTCCTCGACCTGTGCGAGCAGCTCGGCGCCGAACCGGTCATTTGCGGCAATGTTGGCAGCGGATCGGTTGAGGAGATGTCAAAATGGGTGGAATACATAAATTTTGACGGCGTGAGCCCCATGGCTGACCTGAGACGCACTAACGGCCGCGATAAACCCTGGAATGTTAAATATTGGGGTGTGGGAAATGAGAACTGGGGTTGCGGCGGACATATGACAGCTGACTTCTATGCCGACCAGTACAGGCGGTATGCAACCTATGCACGGAATTATGGAGCTAACCGTCTTATGAAAATTGCAGGAGGGGCGAACACAACAGACTACAACTGGACTGAGACCCTGATGCGCGATGTGCCTCATTTTCTGATGTGGGGAATCTCGCTCCACTACTATACCACCTACTGGGAGAAAAAGGGTTCGGCCACTAAATTCGGAGAGAAGGAATACTTTGAAACACTTGAAAGGTGCCTGAACATTGAAACAGCCCTGGACCGCCATATCACCATCATGGACAAGTATGATCCCGCAAAACGGATCGCTCTAGTTGTTGATGAGTGGGGCACCTGGTGGGATGTGGAACCAGGCACCAACCCCGGATTTCTCTTCCAGCAGAACACTCTTCGTGATGCTATGGTGGCCGGGCTTTCACTAAACTATTTCAATGAGCGTTGCGACAGGATCAGGATGGCCAACATTGCACAGACGGTCAATGTATTGCAGTCGCTCATATTTACTGATGGTGAGAAGATGCTGCTCACGCCCACCTACCACGTTTTTGAGATGTATAAGGTGCATCAGGATGCCACCCTGCTACCTCTTACTGTCAACTGCGGCACATATGCCATGGATGGCAGGGAGCTGGCTTCAATCAGCGCCTCAGCCTCAAAAGATGCTGATGGTGCAGTTCATATCTCGGTGGTTAATATAGAACCATCTGAGAATATAAAACTGCTAATTGACCTGCGCGGCGGAGAATATTCAGAAGTATCTGCAAGAATACTGACAGCACCTGAACTCAACACCCACAATACATTTGAAAAGCCGGAAGAGATAAAACCCGAAGTGTTCAGGGAGGTGAAGATCAAGAAAAATATTCTGAGCCTTGACATGCCGGCGAAGTCAATCATCATCCTTGAAGCAAAATAGTGTCCTGTGCGATGGTGCAAACATCATAATTGCATGCATGACCATTCAATGATCAGGCATGTCTTAAAGCGTAAAGAACGTCTCGGTGAAAAGCAGATAGATTTGTAAGGGAATGAAAGCAATAAAAATATTTCTGGGAATTCTGATTTTGCTATTGTCAGTGCCCTCCGCCGGTCAGTCGGGTAACATATCCGTTCATGATCCTGTTATGATTAAAGAGGGAGGTACATTTTACCTCTTCTGCACCGGGATGGGCATTACGGTGTTCTCATCAACAGACATGAAAAACTGGAAACCTGAAAAGCCGGTGTTTGACAAGGCTCCCGAATGGGCGGTCAAGGCTGTTCCCGGATACAGGGGGCACACCTGGGCACCTGACATCTCCTTTCATGGTGGCACCTACTACCTCTATTACTCGGTCTCTGCCTTTGGCAAGAACACCTCCTGCATAGGTGTAGCCACGAACACTACCCTTAACCTTGCTGACCCGGCATTCATGTGGGTGGACCACGGCATGGTAGTGCAGTCGGTGCCCGGACGTGACATGTGGAATGCAATTGATCCAAATGTGATACAAGACGATGAAGGAACTCCGTGGCTTGTATTCGGCTCTTTCTGGGACGGGATGAAGCTGACGAGGCTTGATAAGAGTCTTACGAAACTCTCTGATCCGCAGGAGTGGCATACAGTGGCGGCCCGCCCCCGTGATTACTATACTGAAGAGACCAGTGCCGGAGAGGGCGCAATAGAGGCGCCGTTCATCTTCCGTAAGGGCGGATTCTACTGGCTGTTTGTCTCATTTGATTTCTGCTGCCGTGGCCTCGAAAGCAACTATAAGATCATGGTCGGCCGGTCGGAAAATATCACCGGCCCCTATCTCGACAGGAACGGTCACCCGATGAAACACGGCGGCGGCACCCCCTTGCTGACCGGAAACAAGGCCTGGCCGGGAGTTGGGCATAACTCCGTATATACCTTTGACGACCAGGACTATATCATATATCATGGCTATGATGCTTCTGACCACGGCAGACCAAAGCTGCTGATCGACAGACTGAGCTGGGATGATGAGGGATGGCCGGTTGTAATAAACAGCGTCATCGAAGAAAATTGAGAATACGGGAAATTCATAGCAATACTTAAACTGGAATGATATGAAACGCAATTCTGTAAAAATCGGATTAATCTTTCTCCTTCTGATCAGTTACCCGCTTATGCTGAGTTCGCAGAATGCAAGGATAAAGATTGACATAGACCGCACAATAGGCGAGGTTGATAAAAACCTGTACAGCAATTTTGTAGAGCATCTGGGTCGTTGCGTCTACGGAGGTATATGGGAACCTGGATCACCGCTCTCGGATGAAGATGGCTTCCGCACGGATGTCCTGGAGGCGGTGAAGGGACTCAATGTTTCACTGGTAAGGTACCCGGGGGGCAATTTCGTCTCAAATTACCACTGGTTTGACGGGGTAGGCCCTGTGAGAAATCCGAGGATGGAACTGGCGTGGGCACGACTGGAGCCAAACACCTTCGGAACGAATGAGTTCATGAAGTTCTGCAGTAAAGCCGGAGTTGAACCCTACTTTTCAGTCAATATGGGCACGGGAACTATTGAAGAGGCACAGCAGTGGGTAGAATACTGCAATGTAAAGGAGGGACCGTTCTATGCCGAACTGAGGAAGAAGCACGGGTTCCCGGAGCCATATAAAATAAAATACTGGAGCCTGGGTAACGAGATGGACGGATTCTGGCAGATGGGGCATCTCAATGCTGAGGATTACAGCAAAAAGGCCCGCGAGGCAGCCAAGCTGATGCGTCTCACCGATCCGTCAATAAAGCTTGTTGCGGCAGGCTCGTCCAACTACAGGCCTGATGCCGATCCTGACGAATGGAATGCGAAGATCCTCCGGGAACTGAGGGATGTGACTGATTATATTGCACTGCATATCTATGTTGGCAATCCTGACAATAACTATTATAATTTCCTATCTACACCGCTCGTCTGCGAGCAGCGGACTCAACTGGTCAAGGGGATGATCATGGAGGAGATGTCAAAAGCCCAACGCGGCAACAGGGATCCCATTTATATTGCCTGGGATGAATACAACGTGTGGTACCGTGCCCGTACTGATGAGCATATGCAGGGTACCAGGGCACTGGAAGAACCTTACAACCTGGAGGATGCTCTGGTAATCGCAGGGTTTCTCAACGTTTTCGTCCGCAATGCCGATATCATTAAGATGGCCAATATGGCCCAGCTCGTGAATGTAATAGCCCCGATATGGGCAGAAGAAAAGGGGATATTCAGGCAGACAATCTATTATCCCTTGTCGCTCTTCGCCAATTATGTAAAGGGGACCTCGCTGGACCTGCATGTCGACTGCGACACGTATGATACGGAGGAATTCTTCATAGGCCTCGGGGAGAGCACCACGAAACAGACAGATGTTCCATACCTCGATGTTTCGGCAACATATAACAATGGCGAAGTGGTCCTGTGTGTGGTCAACAGGCACAAGGACAAACATATAACCACTGACATACTGAGCCAGGAGGGCGAATTTTCCGGCAATTTCAAGGTATTTGAGGTTAACGGTCCTGATATAAAATCGTTGAATAATTTTGACGGAGAGCAGGTTAAGACTGTAGTTAAGCCTGAAGTCAAGAGCAAGGGAAGCAAGATCACTTATTCATTTCCTGCTCATTCTTTCACAATGCTTATAGGGAAAATTGAAAATCCCAGATAAAATCCACTATTTTCGAAAAAAATCTGATATGCGAAAACAAAATCTTTTCATTGGCGCAATGCTGTTGCTCATTATGTTCGGCATTGGCTCATGCGGAAACAACAAGGCAAAAGAGATGGTAACTACTGAAAATTTCGGTTCATTTGAAGGAAAGGATGTATCCCTGTACACCCTGAAAAACAAGCAGGGTGATATTATTAAACTTACCAACTATGGGGCAGCCATTGTGGAGGTCAATGTGCCTGACCGCGACGGCAACAAGGCCAATGTGACATTTGGCTATGACAATCTCGAAGGTTATCTTAAGGGTGATCCCTATTTTGGCAAAGTTGTAGGCCAGTATGCAAATCGCATTGCCCGCGGCAAGTTCACGCTTGACAGTGTTGAGTATACACTCGCCATCAATAATGCCCCCAATGCTCTTCACGGAGGCCCGACAGGCTGGCACAGCAGGGTATGGACCGCTGAGGTTCTCAAAGGCACCGATTTCCCCGCGGTGAAGTTCACATACAACAAGCCTGACATGGAAGAGGGCTTCCCGGGCAATGTTGTTGCCGAGGTTGTCTATACCTGGACCGATTCCAACGAGATAATAATGGATTACAAGGTCACCACTGACCGCAGGACTGTAATAAACATCACCAACCACGCATACTTCAACCTGCATGGAGCAGGTGTGGGTGACATCCTTGACCATGAGGCTGTTATCAGGGCATCAGCATTCACCCCTGTTGATTCGACGCTCATCCCCACCGGGGAACTCAGGCCGGTTGAAGGTACTCCTTTTGATTTCCGTACCCCGCACCTGATTGGTGAGAGGATTGGCGAAACATATGATCAGCTTATTCTTGGCGGTGGTTATGACCACAACTACGTGCTCGATAACCTCGAGGAGGTTGATGCCGAGGTGTATGATCCTTCTACAGGACGGGTTATCCAGGTTATCACAGACCAGCCGGGCGTACAGCTCTATACCGGAAACTTCCTTGACGGTACACAGACCGGCCGCGGAGGCAAGGTCTACCAGTACCGTTCGGGCTTCTGCCTCGAGACGCAACACTATCCTGACAGTCCCAACCAGGCATCCTTCCCGACAGTTGTGCTGACCCCGGAGGAACCGTTCCTCTCCAGCACTACTTTCAGGTTCAGTGTAAGGTAGTTACTTCCGGCACACTGCTACAATTCCTGATGCTCTCCGAGCATCGTAACGTAGTGTATTCCTTGTTCTACAATTCTTCACGCTCTACGAGCTTTGAATTCGCATAGGGGATGGAGAATTGTAGAACAAAGGAATTAATGATTATATCCCTCGTAGAGGGCAAGGAATTGCAGGACAGCGGAATAGGATGGATCCTGGCCCTCGTAGAGGGCAAAGAACAGTGGAGCAGAGTGAATAAAGACCCTCGTAGAACCTGTCCCGATTGCCGTTAGGCTGTCGGGAGGGTCAGGAATTGTATAGTCATGCAGCCCCGGAACCCGAGGGGGTGGGTGGGGTGCAATTCTTATGGCCCTACAGGCAATATCCAACAGATGCAGATCTATGCCCTACTTACACCACTATGTCCTGATCTTGATACTGCGGAACCAGACCTCATTGCCGTGATCCTGCAGGAGGATGTGGCCCTGTTCAGCCTCACCAAAGCCGGCGAAATCCTTATACTTGCTCTCCTTGACAAGCTGCCGGTAGGCCTCACTGCCACGCTCATATTCAAGCACCTTGAACCCGTTGAGCCAGTGCTCAACATGTCCGTTGACTGAAACAATATGTGCTGTATTCCACTGTCCCACACCGTTAAACCTCTTGTTGGCGGCAGGAATGAGATCATAGAGAGAGGCAACAGTCCTGTTGCCGTCACGGCCCATCTTTGCATCAGGATGGCGCTGGTCATCGAGGATCTGATACTCGAGGCCTATTGCAGAGCCCGTGGTAGCATAGTTTTCAGTGACGAAATATTTGACCCCGCTGTTGGCTCCTTCAGTAATCATGAACTCGAAAAACAGGTCGAAGTTCCCGTATTGGTCAACGGTGACAATATCTCCGCCACCCCTGGACTCAGCACCTCCCGAAGCAAGCACCTTAAGGCACCCGTTTTCAATTACCCAACCTGCCTCAGGGAAAGCATCTTTGTGAGCGCCTCGCCATCCGGTTGAGGTGGTTCCGTCGAACAGCAGCTTCCAGCCGTCGCTCACCTCTCTGTCAGTCAGGGTGTTCGGGATAAAGTTTGCCTGGTAGATTACGGCAGTGTCTGCATTCCTGTATTTATCGAGATTCTCTGTAACTATCCTGATATTCTTCCACATCACCCGTGTACCCGCCAGCTCATCGCTTACGGCATGTACCTGAAAACCGATAAAGCCTGAAGCATCGGCATCGTCAACCAGATCGGCAACAGGGATTCCGTTGATCCAGGTCCGTATCCGGTTCCCGATTGCCTCTACATGATAACTGTTCCAGCCTTGTCTGTTGAATGACTTCACGGCAGCCTGGTTATTTGGGGTAACAGGGTAGAGCCATCCTCTCCTTGCCTCGTCATAAATACCGCCGCTCCAGCCTCTGTCGGTCGGGTCTATCTCGATCTGGTACCCGTAGACAAGCACCCTGCCGTCATTTTCAGTGCTGTGGCTCCTGATCTGGACCCCTGAGTTCAGCAGGGTATCAACCTTCACATCAAACTCAAGTATAAAGTCAGAATACTCTTCAGTGGTGCACATGAAACTGTTTGGAGTGCCGGGGGTTGATATACCCACCATCACACCATCCTCGACAAGATATTTTGCCTGTCCGCCAAGCTGAATGAACCCGGTGAAGTCTTTGCCGTTGAAAAGCTCCTGCCAGTCGGTTTTCGTGCATCCGGTAAATGTCAGCAAGACTGAGAGTAACAGAAGAGTTGATTTCGATTTCATAGTTATATGCTGTTAGATTAATATTCAGGGAATTTCCAGGGTGCATTGTAATAAGGCCTGATAAGAGCATTGGCTTCCTCCTCGAGGAATTTGCCGGCGGCGTTATCCCAGGCGAGAGGTTTGCCCAACCTGCACGAGACGTTTGCCAGGTGGGTCATCTTGGCCACCTGTGCCCCGATTGCCACATCGGCATTCGGCAGCTTGCGGGTAGTCATGCAGTCGAGGAAGTTAGCCACATGGGCAGCTAATCCTCCTCCGGCAACAGCCTGTCCCTCAACCTGCTCAGATTTCATTTGCAGCGGTACTGCTTCCATCCGGGGTGCAGAATCAACCTCAGGAATCACTTCCCAGCCGTTGCGGTCGAGCACCAGGGTGCCGTTCTCACCCAGGAATGCAAGTCCGTGTTCCCTTCCGTAGGGTCCGTCCTTGATGCCGCATGCATGATCCCAGCTGATTGTGAAATCATCATAGACATACGAAGCAAGGAGGGTATCAGGGGTCTCCATTGCATCGGTGGGGTAGGCAAATTTGCCTCCGGCGGTGTAGACGGCATTCGGAAGGTCAGCTTTCATGCCCAGCAGGGCATAGTCAAGCAGGTGTACACCCCAGTCAGACATCAATCCTCCGGCATAATCCCAGAAGTACCTGAAGTTATAGTGGAACCGGTTCGGGTTGAAAGTCCGGTGCCTTGCCGGGCCGAGCCACATCTCGTAGTCGACTCCGGGCGGTACGGGGCCGTCAGGCTGAACGGGAAGTGTTTTCTTCCAGATCATATAAGCCCAAACCTTTACGGTCCTGATGCGTCCAAGTTTGCCGGAATGGATGAATGCCACTGCATCCTGCCAGTGTGGGTCACTGCGCTGCCACTGACCGGTCTGCACAATGCGCTTATGTTTGCGAGCTGCCCTGACCATGGCGTCACACTCGGCAATTGAGTTGGCGAGCGGTTTCTCGCAATAGACATCCTTGCCAGCCTCCATGGCAGCGATTGCCTGCAGACAGTGCCAGTGGTCGGGTGTTGCCACTATGACGGCATCAACATCCCTGTTGTCCATTACTTTCCGCCAGTCCTTAACAAGCTGGGGGGGCTTTTTCCCGGCTATCTTCTCAACATCGGATGCTCTTTTGTTCAGCCACTCATCATCGATGTCACAGATTGAAACGCACTGCACCTGAGGAAACTTCAGGAATGTCTCAAGGTTTGACCAGCCCATATTACGGCCTCCGATCAGTGCCACACGTATTCTGTCTGAAGGACCTGTCTTTCTGCCCGGCATGGCGTAGGCAGATGTCACTGCACCCAGGCCTGCCAGTCCGGCTGAAGCCAGAATGGTGTTTTTTACGAAATTTCTTCTGTTACTCATGATCTGTTTTCTCTGTTACTACTGAAATTTTTGCCACTCTTTTTCAAATGTAGTAAATCAATTCCTCATGTGATAAAAAAAGTATCCTCCGCGTGTTCAGGAGGATACTTTGTACTTAGGCTCCCTGCCCGGTCCGGCAGGCTGTTCTGCTGAGTGGTGACTGCCCTGCCCGGCATGTGGTTGCCTGATTGGCGACTGCCCTGACCGGCAGGCAGCTATGCTAATCAGTCACCTTCAGGTTGATAACCGCAGGTTTGCTGCTTACATGTATGACGTAAGCACCTCTGCCGTTCTGTTTCAGGCGGGGGGTGCCATACCTGACAGCATTGCCCTCCCTGGAGGGGGAGCTGAAGCGGAGGAATGCCTCGGGTGACCAGTTTTCACCCTTTGCAAGGACCAGCTTCACGGCGCCAGTGGCAGTATTGTATGACACACTGTTCAGTTTGCCTGCATCCAGTGTGATCCAGAGTCCTGCAGGTGCCAGGTAAAATCTTGATCTTGCTGCGGTTGTCAGGTCGACTGTAACCCATTTACCCTTTATACTGGTATTCCCACCGAACGATAGCCATCCGAACTCGTCGCTTTTGACAAGGTAAGTTGAGCTGTTTATCGCATAGCCCAGGAAGCCGCTGCCGTAGTCACCGGAGATGCCGTCGTTCTTAAGCGTTTGCGGGAAGGAGTGGAATGCCGCAGGTGCGAATCCGTCCTGTGTTATATTCGAGATTGCACCCATCACACCACCGTATCCCACGCGCAGGAGGTACAGATCCGACGGGTTTTCGCGGTACTGGTTCAGCACCGGGATGGAGTTGAGGGCCGAACCGTAGTGGTGGATCATCCGCTCGAAACGGGAGAGTTTACCGGCGAAGAGGAAATCCCAGAATCGCCTTGCGTTGCCGTTATACGCCCAATGAGGCACGGTTGGCATGTAGGCGAGGATTGCATTGAGTGTGACAGTAGCCTTCTCGTCCAGCCCGAAATATTTGGCCCACATGTAAACCTCTTCCTGACCGGTGGAGTCCCACGGCATCTCACTGCCGAAGGGGTACTTCAGTTTCATCCATACATCCACGCGGGCTTTCATTGCCGTCTCAAGGTCTGCAGCCATCTTAGTCATTCCCTCCGCCTTCAGGTCGTTGAGGATGAGAATAAAGACCGTACCCTCCATCTGTCCGAACTGTGCATAGTGCGGAGCCAGTTTTATCATCGCCATCGAGGTGTGGAAGGCGTTCTCAAGGTACCACTGCCACTCCTGCTGCGTCACCAAACCCTGGTAGTTTCTTGCCAGGCGGTACATTACCCAGTGTGCCGCCGCCACGTGGGGGTAATTGTATGATCTGCCGGCCGAGTTGGTCTCCTTCGTGTTCCATGACGGGAAGTTGCCATTGGGAGCCCAGCGGATATCCTTGTCATAGGTGCCTTCCGGCATCGACTCGGGCTCATAGTAAAAGAGGCTTTTCCTGACGCCGTACTTCAGATGGCCCTCATTGTACTGGATGCCGCCCCAGAGTGTTTGATTGACAAAGTCTTCCATCTTTTTGACTTCCTCCGGGTCAGGCATTATGAGCTGCTTCATGATGGCACCCAGCCAGCTGCCTGCACCGGCCTCATCGCTCAGTCCGGCAACCCATACGCGCCTGTCCTGCTTTACCTGTGCCTTTTTCTCATAGTCGTATGTGATCACAGAGGGTGCCCTGCCGAAGGGGTCATTCCCGTCATCGAACCATTGTTCAGTTGTAAGGAAGTTGCCGTAGGAGGCAACAACCCGGCTCTCAGGCTCTATGATTTTATAGTTGACAGTCTGCTCCAGGCCGTCCTCGTACGTGATTGTCAGCCTGGCTCTTCCCCACGATTTTCCGCTGATCTCATATTGATGCCATCCTTTGGCGTTGGCACCGGCATCCCTGATGTCAAGAGCACCTTCAGGCTCCACCTTCATCGCCTTTACTGCCTTTCCGTAGCGAATGAAAAGCTTTGCATTCACATCTTCAGGAACAACATAGCCCGGGATGCCCACTGCAACAGGCCTGCCGGCCGATACCAGGGCATTTTCGATTTCACGTACCGATCCGGCAAGGATGAATTTCACGCCGTATGAGACTGTCTCTCCCGGAGCGAGAATCTCAGAAGTGGGGTTGTTCCACTGCTCAGCATCCTTCCAGTCAGTCTCTGCATAAGACTTCGTGTGAACCATCCATTCATGGAGACCTTCGTAGGTGTAGCCTGCGGGCAGGGGGTCATCCGTCAACGGGCGCCACGCCTCGAAGGGGGTCTTCCCGAAAGGTACAGCAACCAGTGCTTTCCCTTCGCCGTGCAGCCTCACCACCTGAAGGTATCCTGCATCGGCGCCAATATACGGATCAAAGAATACACTTTCAGAATGAGCCTGGTCAAGTGACTTTCCGTTGGAGTTGTTGTTGAACACCATTGGTATACCAAGTGCTCCGATTTCAACGGGTAACTGTGAGGTATTAGTAAGAGCGAACCTGAGAACCAGGCTGGCGCCATCCTTCTCCCAGTGTCTTACCACCCGCAGCGGGATTGAGTCAGGCAGGGTGGCAGCCAGATCAGCGGCCAGGAGTGTTTGCGGAGCGGCGGACGCGATAACCTCCACGTCCTTTCGGTTACGGGCGGTGGAATAATATTCCCATTCACTGTTGCCGCTGCGAAGTCCTATATTAATGTCGCCGAGGTGATAGAAGCGGTTTGACGCCCTCTCCTCAAGCCTGTCGCCCGGTGTGAAGTCAAATGCCTCCGCATCATTTGTCTTAAGAAACGCGACTGTCTGGGTGGCATTCAGCACCCCGAGCCTGAAGTCAGCCGTTTCAAATTCCTTTGTCCCTTTGTCAAGTCCGATCACCGGCGGACGGGGTGAACGCCTCTCCCCGGATCTCTGGGCTTCAGTTTTCAGCGGAAAAGCCATCGCCGCTGCCATCAGTATGACCGTTACCGGTCCTGCAATAGTTCTCATATTCTTTGATTTTGAGTTTATCCCTGTCTGTTTCTGTTCACACTGTCCCGTAGAGGACTCGTAAAGTGTCTAATATACACTAATTTTATTAAACACACGCATGTTCCAGACAAATTAACAATACGGAGGGAGGAAGGTTCTGAAGCCGGGAAGAAGGCTTGGATGACTGAGCCCGGGAGCGCTTATGGGGAAGAGGCTCTGAGGACGGCAGGAAGGTTACGGTCTTCATCAGGCAGATGTAAACTTCATGTATGATTGTGTGCGTGCAGTGTGATCAAATCCAATTAGTGATATCTTAGCCGTAAATTCTTTCCTGCAGAATATGAAAAGAGTGTCAGTCTTCCTGTTTGCGGCGCTGGCCGCCATTACGTCAAATGCACAGCAATATCCTTTTCTTGATACAGGTCTCTCTTTTGAGAAGAGGGTTGATGATCTGGTTTCAAGGATGACCGTTGAAGAGAAGGCTGCGCAGTTGCTTTATACTGCTCCTGCAATCCCGCGTCTCGGGATCCCTGAGTACAACTGGTGGAACGAGGCTTTGCACGGGGTGGCACGCGCCGGACATGCAACAGTTTTCCCGCAGTCGATCACAATTGCCAACAGCTGGGATGAGGACCTTATGCTGGATGTAGCCAATGCAATATCGGATGAGGCCAGGGCCAAGTATCACGAGTTTGTAAGGCGAGGTGACCGCGGCATCTACCACGGACTGACCTTCTGGTCGCCCAACATAAACATCTTCCGTGATCCCCGATGGGGAAGGGGGCAGGAGACCTACGGCGAGGATCCTTACCTGACCGGTCGGCTGGGGCTGAGGTTTGTGCAGGGGATGCAGGGTTCAGACCCGAATTATTTCAAGACCATCGCTACGGCGAAGCATTATGCTGTTCACTCTGGGCCTGAGCCTGTAAGGCATAAATTCAACGCCGTAATAAGTGAGAGGGACCTGCGCGAGACCTACCTGCCGGCCTTCCGCACCCTGGTAAAGGAAGGCGGTGTTTACTCGGTGATGGGTGCCTACAATCAGTTCCGCGGACATCCGGCCTGTGCAAACGATGAGTTGTACGGGATACTCAGGAATGAGTGGGGATTTGACGGTTATATAGTATCAGACTGCTGGGCGGTGTCCGACTTCTATAATTTTCAGGGGTATGCTGCCGGTCCTGCAGAGGCTGCCGCGATGGCGCTGAAGGCAGGGACCGACCTGGAGTGTGGTGTTGATTATCGTCACCTTATGGATGCCCTTAAGAGAGACCTGGTGACGGAGGCGGATATAGACCGTGCGGCACGGAGGGTGATGATGGCTCGCTTCAGGCTGGGTATGTTTGATCCGGACAGCATAGTGGATTATGCGCGTATCCCATACCAGGCAAACTGCTCTGACTATAACAGGTCACTGGCCAGGAAAGCGGCGCAGGAGTCTGTCGTACTGTTGAAGAACAGCAATTCCACGCTGCCGTTGAGCAGGGATATAAAATCGATTGCGGTTATAGGGCCGAATGCAGCCAGCCACGAGGTGCTTGTTGGCAATTACAACGGTATACCGAAGGATCCTGTGAGCCTGCTGGAGGGAATAGAGGCAAAATTACGGCCGGAAGCCGATGTGCTATATGCCGAGGGCAGCGATTTGGCTCCCGGGATTCACAATCTCGTGCCTGTTCCCTCGAGGTATTTCAGGACGCCGGACGGGAAACAGGGAGTGCAGGGCTTCTATTATGCTTCGCAGGATATGAAGGGTGAGCCGCTGTTCACCCGTACGGATGACATGATAGATTTCTACTGGGACAATGATTCACCTCATCCGCAGATGCCCGTGAATGATTTCGGGATACACTGGGTGGCAGACCTGGTACCCCCTGTTAGCGGCATCTATTACCTCGGTACATGGGGCTCTTCAGGCTATGAGATCATTCTTGAAGGTGATACTCTTCTTTCGTTTTACAATGACCACCATGCAGCTGTGAGGGGAGTCCCGATGGAGTTTACGGCCGGGAAGAAATACCGGGTTGAGGTTCTCTACCGTAACCATGGCGGTGATGCTGATATGGAATTGCTCTGGTGTATGCCTCGAGGAGATATGATTGCGCAGGCTGTAAGGGCTGCCTCGTCCGCGGATGCAGTGGTTGTGGCGCTCGGACTCTCGCCAAGGCTTGAAGGCGAAGAGATGAGTGTGAAGCTTGAAGGATTTGAGGGAGGAGACCGTACCAGTCTCAGCCTCCCGGCAATCCAGGAAGAGCTGCTGGCAAGTCTGCTTGCTACCGGAAAGCCTGTTATTGTGGTGCTTATGAACGGCAGTCCTGTTGCCTCCCGGCAGGCGTTTGAGAAAGCCTCAGCGGTGCTGCTGGCCGGATACCCCGGTACTGAAGGAGGCAGTGCCATTGCTGATGTGCTCTTCGGCGATTACAATCCGGCAGGGCGTCTTCCCATGACTTACTACAGCTCGGTGGACCAGTTGCCTCCCTTTGAGGAGTATGATATGACAAACCGCACATACAGGTATTTCAGCGGTACACCACTATGGCCATTTGGTTACGGGCTGAGCTACACATCGTTTGATTACTCTGATCTTACTGTTCCGGAGAAGGTTACGGCAGGCAGCGAAGTGACCGTTTCGGTTACGGTTACAAACACCGGGGTTATGGCAGGCGATGAGGTTGTACAGCTTTACCTGACCGATGAAAAAGCCTCCACACCACGGCCGATCAGGCAGCTTGAGGGATTCAGGCGTGTAACACTCAGGCCGGGAGAGAGCCGGAGGGTGGAGTTTATCCTGAAGCCGGAACAGTTCTCGATGATCAACGACAAGGACATGAGAGTCATTGAGCCGGGGTGGTTCACAGTCTCTGTGGGAGGCGGTCAGCCCGGCACCCCTGCTGAGCAGGAGGGCTGCACCCGGGTACTCGGGACCCGGATCAGGCTGACCGGAAAGGAAATGTCTGTCATAAATTAAACAATAGCGAACACTTTCCGTTTATCTGTTGTGACAGCTATAGAAGAAAACAAGAGGAAGACCGGTTGGGTGGTAATCCTGACCGCAGTGACAATGGTTGTCGAGATCATTGCCGGCTGGCTTACAGGTTCCATGGCCCTGCTGGCTGACGGTATTCATATGGGCTCGCATGTGCTTGCCATCGGTCTCAGCTGGGCGGCATATGTGCTCGTAGAGAGATTGTCAGCAAACCCGTCCTTTACCGGAGACAGGGAGAAAGTGCTGACACTTTCGGGATATACCAGCGGCCTCATATTGCTTATATTCGCCGGGATGATCATTGCCGGCGCTATCGGAAGGTTCATAAATCCCCGGGTCATCGAATACAGGGAAGCCATCCTGATTGCCTTCGTCGGCCTGGGAGTGAATATACTCAGCGCTTTCCTGCTCCATCATGACCATGACGAGGGAGATACAAACATCCGGGCAGCCTACCTTCATGTGCTTGCCGATGCTGTTACAAGCGTCGCTGCAATTGCAGGTCTAGCAGTTGCCATGGTATGGGGTCTTCCGTATATCGATGCAATTGCCGCACTGGTAAGCTCGGCGGTTATCATCCGCTGGTCAATTGGCCTCCTCCGGGATGCCGGCCGGGAACTCATCTTGTGAATCTCCTAAAAAATGTTAAATTGCATAATCATGAGATATGTCATCATAAGCTCATCCTGTCAGCCTTAGCTTTGCAGATACCTAATTAGTGTATCTCATACACTTCAGTCTTTTAGGGATTTGTTTTTAACAAATACCATACTATAAGACAGTTTAGGTTTTAGGGGTTATTTTTATACCGTCCCGGAACACCGGGACGGTTTCTTTTATATGCTGTTTGGTTCCAATAATTATCTTTGACGGCAGATAATGGTAATAAGGCTTCCACCGGATTTTATTGAACGTATTCACAGCCAGTCATATATTGATCATGTCACTTTGGCTGCGGCGTTTGAAGGCCCTGTTGTGACATCAGTCAGGGTCAACAGTCTCAAATGGCTTCGTGCTGTTGAAAGATACCCGCGGGTGGAGTGGGAGCCTGACGGTTATTATCTGCCTGGCAGGCCGCTTTTCACGGCTGATCCGCTTTTTCATGCGGGGGTTTACTATCCGCAGGAATCGTCAAGCATGTTTGCAGGGGAGGTGTTCCGGCAGCTTACGGCGGGCATGACCGGAGTCAGGGTGCTTGATCTCTGCGGCGCTCCCGGGGGTAAAAGCACGCACCTGGCCCGTCTGATAGGTGATGATGGAATTCTGGTGGCGAATGAGGTCATCCGGACAAGGGCATCCGTTCTGGCCGAGAACATTACCAAGTGGGGTATTGGTAATACTATGGTGACGAATGCCGATCCCTCGAGGTTTTCAATGTTACCAGGTTTCTTTGACGTCATTGTTGCTGACGCTCCCTGTTCCGGAGAGGGTATGTTCCGCTCCCCTGTAGCTGTAAGGGAGTGGTCGATGCAGAACGCCAGGATGTGCAGTGAGAGGCAGCGAAGGATTGTTATGGAATCGTGGCCCGCATTGCGTCCCGGCGGCCTGCTTATATATTCAACCTGCACTTTTAATCCTGCTGAGAATGAGGAGAATGTTTCGTGGTTTATGGAACAGACCGGTGCGGAATCGGTTCCCGTTGAGCTGCCTGATGGAAGCCCTGTTGTCGCGGTGCGATCGGGGAACGCGGAGGGTTACGGGTTTCATCCCGGCCGGGTGAATGGAGACGGGTTCTTCATTGCCGCCATTCGCAAACCAACGGAAGCAAGTCAGATACGGGGAATGAATGATAGTGGCGGAAGGATGAAAGCAGGGCGAGGCTTGTTGTACGGTCAGGGACCGGTGCTGCGGAAAGTCAAAAAAGAACAAACCAGATCCGCTTCCCGGGCATTTGAAAGGAGTGAGCCTGTTGCCCTGTTTGACCGCAGCAGGATAGTCATGCATGGTGACAGGATTATTGCCCTGGCAGCTGACAATGAGCTCTTCGGGTATATAGCCGGAAGGCTTCCGGTGGTAAAACCGGGAACGACGATAGGTGAGCTGAAGAACAATATTCTTATCCCGGCGCATGACCTTGCCATGTCTGTGAAGCTCAGGGAGGAGGCCTGGCCTCATCATCCTCTCAGCGGAGAGGAGGCTCTTGCCTATCTTCGCCTGGAGGCGCCGGCTGCCGCCGGCATGCCCCCGGGAAGGGTCATTCTGACCTATCGGGGAGTAGCCTTCGGGTTTGCAAATAACCTTGGCACCAGGGTAAACAACGGCTACCCCCAGCCATGGAGGATAAGGATGGAGCGGGGTGGCGCTGTTACGGAAATTTTGTAAATTACTTTTTGTTGAACTAAACTTTCACAACAAAAAATTGTTCCTTTTGGAAAAGAAATAACCTTAAATTTATCAAAATAACATTATCCCTTATGAAGACAGACATTGAGATCGCCCAGAGTGCCGTTATCAAGCCGGTCACTGAGGTTGCCCGCAGGCTTGGACTCAAGGAGGATGACCTGGAACTGTACGGTAAGTACAAGGCAAAGCTTCCTCTTTCGCTGATTGATGAAAAGAAGGCTGCAAAGGCAAAGCTTATTCTTGTGACGGCCATCACTCCTACGCCTGCAGGTGAAGGTAAGACAACCACCTCCATCGGGCTTGCGCAGGGTCTGAACCTCCTTGGCAAGAAAGCCACCGTGGTGCTCAGGGAGCCCTCGCTCGGACCTGTCTTCGGCATCAAGGGTGGTGCCGCCGGCGGCGGTTACTCACAGGTCATCCCGATGGAAGACATCAATCTCCATTTTACCGGTGACCTTTCGGCTGTGGAGAAAGCGCATAACCTGCTCTCCGCGATGATTGACAACAACATACAGGCTACCGACAGTAATCTGGGCATTGATCCCAGGACCATTGCCTGGAAGCGTGTGATGGACATGAATGACCGTGCGCTGAGGGACATTGTGATAGGTCTTGGCGGCACTGCCCAGGGAGTTCCCAGGGAGACGGGATTTGACATTACCGCCGCATCTGAGGTCATGGCTATCCTCTGTCTTTCGACGAGCATCAGCGATCTCAAGCAGCGTCTCGGCAACATTTTCATAGGATATACCTATGCTGGCAAGCCGGTTTTTGCGCGTGACCTCAGGGCGCAGGGAGCCATGGCAGCGTTGCTTAAGGATGCGCTCAAGCCTAACCTTGTGCAGACCCTGGAAGGCACTCCGGCCATTATTCACGGCGGACCCTTTGCAAATATCGCACAGGGAACCAACTCAATACTTGCAACACGCATGGGTCTGTCGCTGAGTGACTACGTTGTCACCGAGGCCGGTTTTGCCAGCGAGCTGGGTGCTGAAAAATTCTTCAACATCAAGTCGCAGGTAGGGAAGCTGAAGACCAACGCGGTTGTCATTGTTGCAACCATCAGGGCACTCAAGTATCACGGCGGGGTCAAACTCTCTGAGCTGGCAAATGAAAACCTCGAAGCGCTCAGTAAAGGCTTCGAGAACCTTGACAAGCATATTGAGAACATGCATTACTACGGCTTCAGGCCGGTGGTGGCGGTGAACCGTTTCAGTTCTGATACCGACGCGGAGATCGAATTGCTGAGGAAATACTGTGATGAGCATAACGTAAGAGTGGCTGTCAATACGGCATGGGCTGACGGTGGCAAGGGAGCCACGGAGCTGGCCAATGCAGTTATCGAGGCCACTGAAGCATGCACTGACTGTTTCACTCCTTTGTATGATCTGGCATGGCCGCTGGAGAAGAAGATCGAGACAATTACCACGCTTATGTACGGTGCAAAGAACGTGGAATATACTCTGGAGGCAAAAGATCAGCTTAAAAAGATTTCAGAGCTGGGGCTTGACAACCTTGCGGTGTGCATCGCCAAGACCCAGAAGTCGCTCTCTGATGACCAGGCGCGGCGCAACCGGCCCCGGGACTTTACAATCCGCATCCGTAAGGTGGAACTCTCTTCCGGAGCAGGTTTCATTGTGCCGATAGCCGGGTCCATCATGCGCATGCCCGGACTGCCCACGGTTCCTTCGGCTGAAAAGATTGACATCGACGATAACGGACAGATAAGCGGCTTATTCTGATCAGCACTTTTCCTGAAATATCGGCGGCCATCCTGGCAGGAGGCAGAGCTTCGCGCTTCGGCGGAAGAAACAAAGCCCTTATTGAGGTGGAGGGAGTTCCGGTCATTGGCCGTACCCTAAGCGTTCTTGAGCCACTCTTCAGCGAGATCATCATTGCAGGCTGGCCGTTGGGTGATCCTCTGCCGCAAGGAGTGCGTGCCGTGACTGACAACTACCCCGGTATCGGGCCGCTGGCCGGCATTGAGGCAGCCCTGAGGGCCTGTGAATCTCCGTACCTCTTCGTCTTTGGCTGTGATATGCCATGGCTCTCCGGCGAGATGATAATAAGACAGGCCGATGACTTTCTGAGAGCCCCGTCAGATATCCTTGCCGCCCGTATTGAGGGACTCTACGAACCTTTACATTCGGTTTACAGCAAAAGCATTCAGCCTTCGCTGGCAGGTTACATCGAAGGCGGGGGCAGTCCGACCATCTTTGATTTTTACCCGTATGTGGCAACGAGGTACCATGACCTCCCGGTAACGGAGGAGACCAGGAAGGCACTGACAAACATAAACAGGCCTGAGGATATTATTCGCTGAATCTGATTTTATTCCTATTTTTGATAAGGACCTAAACAATTCAGTCATGAGAAAGTATCTCGTTGTCATTGCTGTGGCATCAGCGCTTCTGGGATCATGCAGGAACTATCATGATTACAGTAACACGGAGTGGAAAGACAAGGATCTGCCCGAGTGGGAGGACCTGACAGTTAACACTCTAAATACAGAGACGCCTCACGCGACAATGGTGAGTCATCCTGATAACAGTTCTGCGATGAGGGCGAAGTGGCGGGAGTCTGTCAATGTCCTTTCCCTGGACGGGAAGTGGAAGTTCAAATATTCTCCCAGGCCTGCTGAACGCCCTTATTGGTTCTTCAGGAACGATTTTGACATACGGGGATGGGGTGAGATAACGGTTCCTTCAACCTGGGAGCGTGAGGGTTACGGAACAGCCTATTATGTCAATGCCGGGTACACCTACCCGGTGAACCCGCCATTCATTGACCATTCTGATAATCCGGTAGGTTCATACAAACGCTCCTTCACGGTTCCTTCAGGATGGAAGGGCAAGGAGATTTTTCTGAACTTCGACGGAGTCAGTTCAGCCTTTTATGTCTGGGTAAACGGCGAGCAGGTGGGGTACAGTGAAGACAGCAAGACAACTGCGGAATTCAATATCACCTCCTTTCTTAAAAAGGGGAAGAACGAAATTGCTGTTGAGGTCTACCGCTACAGTGACGGCAGTTATCTGGAGTGCCAGGATTTCTGGAGACTCAGCGGCATACAGCGGTCAGTATGGCTTCATGCCAGGCCCAGGGCTTATATCCGGGATTACTTTGCCAGGGCAACCCTTGTAAATGACTATAAAGACGGCCTGCTGAGGCTGGCGGTAGAGCTGGCCAGCAGTGACAGGCGTATGGCAGGCTTCAGGCTCGAGGCGGGATTGTATGACGGAGATATCAAGGTATTCGGCGGGACCAGGGAGACGGATCAGGCAGACAGCCTGACAGTGGTGGAGTTGACAGCCGAGGTCCCGGATGCCAGGCAGTGGTCAGCAGAATCACCTTCTCTCTATACCCTTGTCCTGACCCTGGCCGACAGCCGGGGAAGGGTACTTGAGAGCATCTCATCGAGGATCGGGTTCCGCACAGCGGAGGTGAAGGAGGGGCGGTTCATGGTCAACGGACGTGCGGTGCATCTCAAGGGCACGAACATCCACGAGCATGACCCGGTCACAGGTCACACTATTGACGAGACTCTCATGCTCAGGGATATACGGCTTATGAAGATGCATAACCTCAATGCCGTCCGCACTTCCCACTATCCGCAGCCGAAACGTTTCTACGAGCTGTGTGACGAGTACGGTATCTATCTAATCGATGAGGCAAATATTGAGTCGCACGGGATAGGATACCACCCTGATGTCACCCTGGCGCACCGGCCTGAGTGGCTCGCACAGCATATGTTCAGGACGGTACGGATGGTTGAGCGTGACAAGAACCATCCTTCAATAATAACATGGTCTCTGGGCAATGAAGCGGGTGACGGTCAGAATTTCGTGGAAACATATAAATGGATCAAGGGGCGGGATGAGACCCGTCCTGTTCAGTATGAGAGAGCCGAGAAATCAACCCGCACCACTGAACGGCATTCAGATATATGGTGTCCGATGTATCCTTCCATAGAGGAGATAGGGGCCTATGCCATGAAGGAGGGACAGCCGGGTTTTGACCGCCCGCTGATCATGTGCGAATATGCACATTCAATGGGCAACAGCACAGGCAACCTGCAGGACTACTGGGATGTGATAGAGAAGTACGGGTTGCTGCAGGGCGGGTTTATCTGGGACTGGGTTGACCAGGGTATGCTCGAGACCAGTGAAGAGGGAGATGAGTACTATGCTTACGGAGGTGATTACGGCGAGGTTGGCTCTCCCAGCGACGGAAACTTTTGCTGCAATGGTCTTGTGGGGCCTGACAGGACTCCTCATCCGGCGCTCAGCGAGGTGAAAAAGGTCTATCAGTATGTGGGTTTCCTCCCCTCCGATCTTGAGAAGGGGCTTGTTACAATAGTTAACAAGTATGATTTTACAAATCTCTCCGCTTTCAACATCAGCTGGGAAGTGCTTGCCAACGGAGTCCTGTTCCGGTCAGGCCACCTGAACCAGCTTTCACTTGAGCCTGGTGATTCAGTTACTGTGGAGATACCTTACGGTGCCATTGATCCTGTACCAGGAACGGAATATCACCTCAACATGCATGTCACACGCGCCGATGAGTGGGGCCTTGTTCCCCAGGATCACCAGTATGCATCGGAACAGATGTTGCTTCCGGTCCTTGCACCCGCAGTACCGGCTGAAGAGGGGAACCTCGTCCTGCTCGACGTCCGGACTGAAGGATCAGACCTTACCGTGGCAGGTGAGGATTTTGCAGTTATTTTCGACATGACTGCAGGAACAATTAAATCATACAAGGCGGGAGGAGAGGAACTGCTGCTGTCAGGCCCTCGTCCCGATTTCTGGCGGGCGCCGACGGACAACGACTATGGCAACGGGATGCAGAAGCGAAATGCACCGTGGCGTGAAGCCGGCAAGAATGCACTCCTTAAGTCGGCTCATGTAAGCCAGCCGGGAATGGGCAGTGCCGGAGTGAAGTTCATCTTTGACATTCCGGGAGAAGGAGGGAAAAAGATTGCCGGGCTGGTAACCGAATATTCAGTGGATGCTGCTGGCGCAGTGAATGTGACATTTGATTTCGAGAAGACGGACCTGACCCTTGAGGAGATCCCGCGGGTGGGAATGCAGATGGTGCTGCCTGCCCGGTTCACCAACCTGTCGTGGTTCGGACGCGGTCCTCACGAGAACTACGCCGATCGCAAGACCTCGGCATTTGTGGGCCTGTATGAAAGTTCGGTGGCTGACCAGTATGTTCCGTACGTAAGGCCTCAGGAGAACGGGTACAGGACTGACACCAGGTGGCTGAACATCACTGAAGGCAACGGAAGGGGACTCCGTTTCGAAGGACAGCCTCTCTTCTCCTTTGCCGCCATGAACTACCTGCATGAGGATTTTGAATCTCCCGGAAGCCTTTCCGGATACAGACCTGATGCAAAGCTGGTCAACAGGCATATAAGCGATGTTGTACCGCGTGACCTGGTAAGGGTCAATATAGACTACGGACAGATGGGCGTAGGAGGTGACGACTCATGGGGCGAACGGACTCACCCTCAGTACTGCCTGCTGGAGACAGGATACAGGTATTCATTCAGGATGGTACCGCTAAGATAGCTGTACGCCGGCCGGCATACCCGGCCGGCGCGAGAATCTTGCATGTCTGAGCGGGTTAAGCCCTCAAAATGGCCGGATCCGCTTTTTATTCAGACCGTTATTTTTTTGCCGGTGAAATCTCCACCTTCAGCACACTGTTGCTGCCGGTGATGATGTTGTCAACGCTGTATGGCATCGGTTCGTCAAGAAACTTTCTGTCAGCGGTAACCACTGCCATTCCCCTGGCCGGAACGTTGACTGCTGCCGGTGCCCCATGGGGTCCGCCTGACAGTTTCATCGGTATGTCAGATGTATTGACAAGTTCGAACTTAATTATTTTGCCGTCATCCTTAAAAGGTGCTCCTGCTTTTACAACAGATCTGAATAGCGGTGCAGCGATCTCCTCCATTGCAGCCAGGTTATCTCCGTACCAGACGGCTGTTCTGCAGTCAAACATCGCCTCTTTCAGGGATTCATGGGTGCGTTCCTTTGCAAACACAAGGGTCATGGGCCTGTGCGAGTATTCCGGAGCAGCAAACTCTTCACTGATGACCCCGTGAACGTCGCTGTTGCCCATCACTGCCAGATTATTGTCGCGGCACATGTCCATCACCAGCGGATAGTATTCCACATCGTTGTAGTACTCTATACCGTGCAGCCATCCTTTGGCTATAAGCTCGCGGTGAACATCATACATTCTTGGTATGCCGTCAGGCTGCTGACTCTTCCATCCAGGGTGGTTCCACTGTATGAAGGCGCCCTGTGCAATGGCTGCTTCGATGACCTTCATGAAATCTTCCTTAACCAGTGAATCCGGCTCGGTGATGAATAGGGCATTGAGGTGGCCGGGAGGCATCTTGCGTGTTATTTCGGATCCCTTTACAAGGATGATGTTGTAGTCGGCCGCGGTGTTACGTGCAATTTTCCAGGCGGCGCTGTAGTCTATTGGCACATACTGTTTATGCGGCTGGTATTCAATGTGATCAGTAATGGAGATGGCATCAAGGCCATCGCGCCATGCCTCGCCGATCCTTTGTGTTGGCCACACGTTGCCGTCTGAGAAGACGGTGTGTGTATGGAAGTCACATTTAAGGGTCACGTAACCGGGCAGTTCGGGCACATTCAGCATGTGCCGCTGTGCCGAGATTGCCATTGTGCCCAGGAGGAGGGCGGTGATGAGGAGAAGTCTTGTTTTCATATCAGAGAATTTACGATTTACGATTTTCGATTGTAGATTTATTCGCAATTCAAACATCGCAAATCCCTATTGCCTATTGCCTGTATTATTTCCTGCCGCATCCCTGCCCCTCAGGATTAATCTGTCGTACAGATACAGCAGTATGCTGGCTGCAACGGCTATTGCCGTGAAGAGCACCCACACCTTTGAAGGGTTGTATGTATCCCAGAGATAGCGGGTCAGTTCCTGTGCATTCATCCCGAAGAGCTCCTGCGCCATGTTGAAATAGTCGGTCTGTGTAAAACTGTCCGAAATAGCTGGTATGTCAAATCCTTTTTCTGCGACTGCCTGTTTCAGCAGGTAGAGCTTGTCAGCCATCTTTTCGTACGGTCTGCCTGAGATCCATCCGGCCCCAATGTGTCCGAGCGCTATGGGCAGGAATGCGGTTCCCATGTACAATGCCTTGCGGTCAGCGGGAGCAATGCCTCCCAGATATTCCTGCACCTTGGGTGATGAAGCCATCTCGCCGATGCCAAAGATCAGCACGCCAAGCACAATTATCCACGGATTGAGATTGGCGAACATCATTCCCAGCCCGAAGGCAAGGATAAAAATCCCGGTCATGATGCTGTTAAGCGGCTTGACCCTGGCGGTTATGGATGAGATAATAAGCTGAAACAGAATAATGAAGAACGAGGCCAGGCTCGATATGGTGACTGTGGTTATAGTTCCCGGGTCAAGTCCCAGTGATGCTGACATCCCGTCGAGGTTCACCCATGACTCGAGGAAGACGGGGAAAGAGTAATATAGCTGGTTATATGCTGTCCAGAATACGCCAATGATGAGCAGGAACAGCAGGAACCTCCAGTCGGTGAGTGTCACCCCGATATTTCTGAAAGCGATCCCGATATTCTTCAGAAAGCCCTGTCCGTTGTCGGTCACAGCCGGTTCCTTGTAGAAGAAGAGGGTTATGATGAGGTTAAGGGCCATGGCGGCGATAGACATATAAAAGACAATATCCCAGCTCTCCTTGTAGAGCAGGCTGGCTACAAACGGGCCGATGAAGCCGCCGATATTGACCACCATGTAAAAGATGCCGAATCCGAGGGATGCTGTCTCTCTGTTTGTCACCCGGGCAACGGTGCCTGAGATAAGGGGCTTGAAGAGCGCTCCGGCCACTGCCAGTAATATGAATGCTGCGAAGATCGAGCCGAAGGTCTCGAACCTGCCAAGCATGAAGAATGACAGTATATAGGTCAGGAATGAAACAATAAGGACCTTTTTGTAGCCCACCCTGTCAGCTATGGCTCCGGTTATTACGGGGAGGAAATAGAGTATCATTGACGCCGTGCCCATTATGGTTCCCTTCTCCACGTTTGTAAAGCCAAGGGCTCCATCCTCCTTTGGAGAGGTGAGGTAGAGGGCTATGAAACCATTGTAAAAGGCATACCATCCCCAGCGTTCGAACAGTTCAATCAGGTTGGAGATCCAGAATAGCCTGGGAAATTTCTTGAGTGTCTGGGCAAAGCTGCTCATCTGATGATTTTTTGCGGGCTTAAAATAGCAAAATATATGATAGGATACGCCGGGTCATGTATCACTTCACGTCTGTTTTGAAGCATAGAAATAGGCTTCATTTTTGTCGGCGTCATCCCACGTGTATACCCTGCGGCCGGCGAAGCTGTTCATGAACCCCATCAATGCCGTATCTCCGGCACACATGGTTGAATGAACAAAGAGAGTGATTGAGAGAATCCATTTCCACCAGTCCGGAGAGAAGAGGATAAGCGCCGTAAAGGCAGCCGTTATAATAATCAGGGGCGTGAGCGCAACAATTGAAAATAGCCTCGTCCCGGCAACGAACCTGTGTGCAGTAACGTAAATGATTCCCTGCCTGAGGTCTGCCCCGAACCTTATGTCTTTTGCCCCTGCGAGCCTGAAGGGGATAAGATGCAATCCCTCATGCACCGGTATGAGGAGCAGCGGAAGCAGTATTATCCCGGTGGCCAGCCCGGCAGCTATTCCCGGTCCGGCAGAGGGATAATTCAATCCCGGCCAGAACCAGACTGTCAGAAACAACGAAGCACCCGCAATTATCCACACGGAAATCATTGGCAGTGTGGGCCTTGTAAGATGACCTATGACGAATGGAGCTATTTCTCCGTAGGGCAGTGTCAGTACCTTTTCATAGGCTGAGGAGTCATCCAGCTCTTCGATGCGCGGCGCAGGTTTCATAATAATTCAAAGATAGCGGATGTCAGTTTAATCCGCGATACCTCTTTTACTTTTAGGGGAGAGTGAACCCTTTGGCACGACAATTGGTTAAATTTGCAGGTGATTATGAAAAGAGTGGTTGTCATACTGCTGTTGGTTCAGCTTTTCCCGGCGGTTTACGGGCAGGAGCAGGACACGGTCCGCTCTGACACCGTTCCATCTGTCTTTCATGTACTGAAGACAGCCACCTTTGACGGTCAGACCTACCCGCTTGTTGAACTGAAGGAGATATATGTCTACGGAAAGATGCCGAGGGGTGTCCGTTTCGACTACAGGAGGCATGCCCGTCTTGTTTACAATGTACGCCGGGTTTATCCCTATGCCCTGATGGTCAGGGATGAGTTCGGCCGCGTAAACAGGCTGCTTGAGACGATGCCTGACGAGAAGGCTCAGCGCAATTTCATGCAGCAGTATGAGAAGGAGTTGCTCGACAGGTATGAGGGTGACATGCGAAAGCTGACCTTCACCCAGGGGAAGATACTTATCAAGCTGATTGACAGGGAGACGCAGATTACGTCATATGATCTGATCAGGCAGTATCGCGGGAAACTCTCTGCCGGATTCTGGCAGGGTATTGCGCGCATCTTCGGCGCGAACCTCAAGTTAAATTATGACGCCAATGGTGACGATTACCTGATAGAGCAGGTAATTCTTGAGATAGAGGCCGGGCGGCTATGATGCCTGTTTGCCGGCAAGTTCCATAACAGCCTTAATGACGGCGTCGGTATCGCGGGCGATTTCAGAGAGCGTGGCATCAAGCATGTAGCAGGGGGCAGTGACAATGCGGTTTTTCCTGTCCACTGTCACCTCTCCGTGCTTTCTTTCCTCATGTTTGCCACCCAGTCTGGTTATATCCGTGGCTGTTTTTCTGTCGTTGCCGATTGTAACGGTCACTTCTCCCAGCACCCTCACAATCAATACCGGTGAGATGCAGAGGGCGCCGATGGGTTTGCTTGCGCGGTGTGTGGATCGGATAGCCTCTTCAACCACCCTGTCAACATGGCAGTCGGGGCCGTCAAAGGCGTAAGTGCAGAGGTTTTTAGCCACGCCGAATCCGCCGGGAAATATCAGGGCATCGAACTCATCAGCCCTGTATTCTGTCAGCGGACTGATATTTCCCCTGGCAATGCGGGCAGCTTCGGTGAGCACATTTCTTGACTCCTTCATCTCCTCTCCGGTGATATGGTTAATAACGTGGTGCTGTACCACATTCGGGGCAAAGATGCGGTATGTGCCGCCGTTTTTGTCGATGGCGTACATTGTCATCACGGCTTCATGAATTTCGGCGCCGTCCCTGACGCCGCACCCGGCAAGTACTATAGCAGCTTTCATATGGAGTTGTTTGAGAGTTCAGGTATTAAAGATAGTAAAAACAGCGATCATCAGCTGCGCGTTTCGGCCGGGCTATTCTCCTGAAATATGGTGCCTGTTGATCTACAGTCCCTTGCCCTTAATAATTGTGCCGAGAGTATAGAAAATAATCTTCAGATCGAGAAAGAGGGAGACGTTTTCAAGGTATAGCAGGTCATATGACAGTCTCTCAAGCATTGTATCCAGGTCAGAAGCATATCCCAGCTTCACCTGTCCCCAGCAGGTGATGCCGGGTTTTACCGAGAGCACCCTGTTGAACCACGGTGCCCGCTCGCGTATCTGTTCAATGTAGTGCTGGCGTTCTGGCCGGGGGCCTACAAGTGACATCTCACCCCGGAGGACGTTGAAGAAGTTGGGAATCTCATCAAAGCGGTGTTTACGCATGAATCTGCCCAGGGGTGTGATCCTCGCGTCACCCTTCACCGCCAGCTGAGGCCCGTCCGATTCGGCATCGTCCTCCATCGACCTGAACTTATAGATCATGAAAGGCTTACCGTGCCGGCCGATGCGTTCCTGCCGGAAGATGACCGGTCCTCTTCCGGATATTCTGATCAGTATTGCAAGTACTGCCATCAGGGGTGACAGCAGAAGCAGGGCTAGTGCAGCAACGGTGTAGTCAAGCAGCATCTTCACCATATATTGCCACCGGGGCATCTCCCGGTAGGATACTCTCAAAAGAGGCGTTGCATAGATGGGTCCTGCCTCAACGTGCCCGGAGATGATTCCCCTCATTGACGGCACCGCCTTTACAACCACTTCGCGGTAGCAGATGGTATCGACAATATTCTCCACCAAACCGTATTCATCCTCTTCCATTGCCAGTATCACCTCATCGATCTCGTTCTCCTCAATCACCCTGATGATATCATTCACATTCCCGAGCCAGGCAACATCGCCACTGAGTGGGTGCCTGCCGTTCTCCCTGATACTCAGGTATCCGGTCAGGAGATTCCCTGCCGGTATCTTTTCACCCCTGATTTCGCTTACCAGTCGCTCAGCCTTCTGCCTGCTGCCGACTATCAGTGTTCTGAACCCTGCTATATGACGATGGATCCTTCCCGAGACTATCGAAGTAATTATCAGGCGCGGAATATATGTCAGTATGAATTCCAGCAGCAAGAGCGCGAAAAAGGAGTTGTAATAGGTTGAATAGCTGCCCACTGCATCATCCAGTATGAGCACAAAGAAGAGCACAACCACTGCCGCCAGTGTTATTACAACTGATTTTCCGAATTCCAAAAGGCGCGAACGACGAAGAGGATCTGAGTAAAATCCGGCCATCGCGAAGGCGAATAGAAAGAAGAGCGGGATAAGCGAGATGCCGAGCCAGAACTTGTATCCGAGCTCCATCCGGAAGTATTCACCGTATAACCTGGTCTCGATGAAGTATTTGCGGAAAAGGTAGAAAAGGCCCCACGCGACTGATGAGCCGGCGAAATCGGCTAAAATGTAGGTAAGTGTTATGCGGCGCGCAAATTTTTTCATTCCGTTTCGCAGGAGATATGCAAAGATATCCGTTATTTTTAGACCAAATTCATGATGTGATGATTGAAGAGTCCTTTGAGGCGAAAGGCAAGAGAAAAAGATTGATTGAGGAACTGCGCAGCAAGGGGATCAGTGATGAAAGGGTCCTGGAGGCGATGGGCAGGGTGCAGCGCCATCTTTTCATGGATGATGCGTTCCTCCGGCATGCATACCAGGACAAGGCTTTCCCGATAGCGGCAGGTCAGACCATTTCCCAGCCATACACTGTTGCCGTCCAGACCATTCTGCTTAATGTCAGCAAAAGGGATAAGGTGCTGGAGATTGGCACCGGCTCCGGGTATCAGGCTGCGGTACTGGCCGAGATGGGGGTGAAGGTCTACACTATCGAAAGGCAGCGGGAGCTCTACCGCAAGGCACAGATTATCCTTAATGAGATGGGCTACAGGATCCATTTTTTCCTGGGTGACGGTTATGAAGGTCAGCCGCATTACGGGCCTTATGACGGCATTATCATTACTGCAGCCACGGCCGAGGTGCCGGAAAAACTCCTGAAGCAGCTGCGTATCGGCGGCAGGCTGGTTGTGCCCCGGGGGGAGCGTGACCTGCAGGTGATGACGCTATTTGTACGGCGTGGCGAGGATGACTATGAGATATCCAACCACGGTAACTTTGTATTTGTACCGATGCTTAAAGGCATAGCAAACAATAACGAAAGAGATTGACTGCATGAAGATATTCAGGGGAGTATTCTCTCCCATACAGGTTAACACCTACATTATTACCGGCAATGACCGGGAGTGCATAGTAATAGACTGCGGCTGCTACGGTGAAGAAGAGGAGAAGAGGCTGGAGGAGATGCTCTCCTCGCGCGGTCTGACACCTGTGATGCTACTCGGCACTCACTGTCACCTTGACCATGTTTTTGGCAACAGGTTCATGCTGGAGAGGTACGGTCTGAGATCATGGTTCCATGAGGGCGACAGGCCCAACTACCTGAACGCACCCAAACACTCTCTGATGTTCGGCCTCCCGATGGAAGCACCACCGGATCCGGAGGGATTTATTACAGACGGGCAGGAGATATCGGCGGCCGGAGTGACTCTGAAGGTTATTGCCGTTCCGGGGCATTCCCCTGGAGGCATTGCATTCTGGTCCGGAGCTGACGGCGTGGTATTTACCGGCGATGCCCTGTTTGCGGGAAGTGTCGGAAGGTCAGACCTGCCCGGGGGCGACCATGAACAGCTCATGGAAAACATCCGTGAGCGGCTCTTCACACTTCCGCCTGAAACGGTGGTCTATCCCGGTCACGGTCCTGACACAACCATACGTCAGGAGATCGATACCAATCCCTTTTTCTCCTGAAACATGATGAATATGCTTTTTTTTGTTCTTCGCTTTGTGCTAATTTCGCCCTGACCTCTGAAGAGAAAATTTAACCAATCACAATATGACATCAGATCGTTTTGTTAACCGTCACATCGGTCCCCGCGACAGCGATGCAGCGGAGATGTGCAAGGCCATTGGCGTTGATACTCCCGAACAGCTTATTGACCAGACAGTACCTGCATCAATCAGGCTCAGTAAGCCGCTGAACCTGCCTCCCGCGATGAGCGAGTATGAATACCTGGCTCATATCAGGGAGCTTGGCAAGTGCAACAAGCTGTTCCGTTCGTTCATCGGACAGGGATACTACGGCGTGGCAACGCTGCCCGTAATAATACGCAACGTATTGGAGAACCCTGCATGGTATACCTCATATACTCCCTACCAGGCGGAAATCTCGCAGGGCAGGCTTGAGGCGCTGCTGAATTTCCAGACGATGGTCTCCAGCCTGACGGCGATGGATATTGCCAATGCTTCGCTGCTGGATGAGTCGACGGCTGCCGCCGAGGCTATGATCATGATGTACAACGCACGCTCGCGGGATAAGGTAAAGGCTGGTGCGAACCTTTTCCTGGTTGACAATTCGGTATTCAAACAGACGCGGGATGTGCTTATTACCCGCGCGGCTCCTCTGGATATTGATATTCAGTTTATTGATTATACTCAGTTTGAACCGGATTCACGGTTATTCGGTGTACTTGTGCAGTATCCCTCGGCAAACGGTGAGATACGTGATTACCGTGAGTTGGTTGAGAAGGTTCACGGTGCGGGAGCGTTTGTGGCCGTGGGGGCTGACCTGATGAGCCTGACCCTGCTCACTCCTCCGGGAGAATGGGGTGCTGACATCGTCTTCGGTTCCAACCAGAGGTTCGGCCTGCCGATGAGCTATGGCGGTCCGCATGCGGGCTTCTTCGCCACCAGGGACGAGATGAAACGCAATATGCCGGGACGTCTTATCGGCGTCTCGGTTGACGCGCACGGCAACCAGGCGCTGCGCATGGCGCTGCAGACCCGCGAGCAGCATATCAAGCGTGAACGGGCCACCTCGAATATCTGTACTGCGCAGGCTCTTCTTGCCACCATGTCAGGGATGTACGCACAGTATCACGGTCCTGAGGGACTGAAAAGCATTGCCCGTCACATCTTCTCATCCGCATGCACCCTGGCCGGAGCGCTGAAGAAGCTGGGATACACAATCAGGCATGAGCAGTTCTTTGATACGATAAGGGTACAGGCGGTCACCGGGGTTACTGCGGACATGATTGAGAAGATCGCGCTCAGCAGGGGGATCAACCTCTGGTACCCGTGCGCCAACTGCGCGGTGATAAGCACTGATGAGGTGACTACCCTTAAGGAGATAAATGATATTATCAGGATCTTCGCCGAGGCTGCAGGGAAGAATGCTGAAGAGGTCACTTCGCTCTGCGACTGCTTCTGCGTTGACGAGAAGTTTCACCGCAAGTCGGCATTCCTGCAGGAACGCACTTTTAACAGCTATCACAGCGAGACTGACATGATGCGTTACATCAAGATGCTTGAGCGCAAGGACTTCTCGCTGGCCAACGGCATGATTCCGCTGGGATCGTGCACCATGAAGCTCAACCCGGCCGCTTCGATGTTTGCCATGAGCTGGCCGGAGTTTGGTGGTATACATCCGTTTGTGCCGGCTGACCAGGCTGCAGGATACCAAAAGGTGATGGAGGAACTTGGCGAGGCGCTGAAGGAGATCACCGGCTTTGATGCCGTCTCGTTCCAGCCCAACTCGGGCGCAGCTGGCGAATATGCAGGCCTGATGGTTATCAGGCAGTACCATATCAGCAGGAATGAAGGGCACCGCGATGTGGCACTTATACCTTCATCAGCTCACGGCACCAACCCAGCCAGCGCCGCCATGGCGGGCATGAAAGTGGTGGTTGTGGAGTGCGACGAGAACGGCAACATCAGCGTTGAGGACCTTAAGAAGAAAGCGGTTGAGCACCGTGACAATCTCAGCTCTGCAATGATAACCTATCCTTCCACACATGGCGTATTTGAGGAGGCTATTGTGGAGATGATAAAGATAGTGCATGAGAACGGCGGTCTGGTTTATATGGATGGCGCCAACATGAATGCCCAGGTGGGGCTGACAAGCCCGGGACACATCGGGGCAGACGTGTGTCACCTCAATCTGCACAAGACATTTGCCATACCTCACGGTGGCGGAGGACCGGGCATGGGGCCCATCCTATGCAACACGAAGCTGGCAGAGTTCCTGCCGTCGCATCCGGTGGTGAAAACCGGTGGCAGTCACGGCATCACCGCGGTTGCCGGTGCACCGTTCGGAAGTGCTCATGTTCTGACAATCAGTCACGCCTATGTGATGATGCTGGGCGCTGAGGGCCTGACTAAGTCGACCGTCTTTGCCATTCTCAATGCCAACTATATCTCCGCGAAGCTCAGCGGTATGTACCAGGTGCTCTATACCGGAGCCAACGGCCGGTGTGCACATGAGATGATACTCGACTGCAGGGGCTTCAAGGACTCGGGAGTAGATGAGTCCGACATCGCCAAGAGGCTGATGGATTACGGTTTCCATGCTCCCACGTTGTCGTTCCCGGTTCACGGAACACTTATGGTGGAGCCGACAGAGTCAGAGCCGAAGGCTGAGCTCGACAGGCTCATCGATGCAATGAAGAACATCTGGAGGGAGATAGATGAGGTCCGCAAGGGTGAGGCCGATAAGGTTGATAATGTGCTTAAGAATGCGCCTCATACTGCTGCCGCAGTAATCTCGGACGGATGGAAGCATGCCTATCCGCGTGAGAAGGCTGCGTTCCCGCTGCCGTGGGTAGTTGAGAACAAGTTCTGGCCGACTGTGGGCAGGGTGGATAACGGTTATGGTGACCGTAACCTTGTCTGCACATGTGCTCCGATTGACTCGTACAGGTTTGATATGCTGGAGTCAGGCAGTAAGCAACTGTGAGGTCGGCAGTCAGAATTGTAAATAACTGACTATCAGAACAGATCTTCAATAACCATTGAATAAAGATCTGTCTGGCTGATGCCGAATACGGCAGCCTGACGGGGGATGATGCTCTCGGGTGTCATCCCGGGGATTGTATTTATCTCAAGGAATTGAGGGCCCTCTTCAGTGACGATAAAATCGACCCGCACGATACCACGGCATCCAAGTATATCATAAATCTCCGATGAGAGCTCCTGTATCCGTGAAGTGATCTCCTCCGGGACCCTGGCAGGAGTGATCTCGTCTGACAGCCCTTCGGTGTATTTAGCTTCATAATCAAAGAATTCCTTTTTGGGAACCACCTCTGTCACCGGCATTATAATCTTTTTCTGCCGTGTCTTTACTACACCACAAGCCACCTCGGTACCTTTCATGAACGATTCAACCAGCACCTCGTGGCCTTCGGCGAATGCCTTTTCCACCGCGATATCGAAATCAGCCAGTTCCTTGACCTTGGTTACGCCAAAGCTTGATCCGCTGGCGTTTGGCTTCACGAAACAGGGAAGGCCTATCTGATTGACGATTGCGGGTGCGTCATACTGTTGTCCCTTTCTGATGAGAAGGCCTCCGGTCATCGGTATGCCGTACTCGTTCAGGTAGAGCTTGCAGGCCTGTTTGTTGAATGTCAGGGCTGAGACGAAAGCATCGCAACTGGTATAAGGTATGCCGGTCATGTCAAAGTAGCCCTGCAGAAGGCCGTTCTCGCCGGGATTCCCGTGAATGGCGATGAAGGCAGCGTCGAACCGTATCCGCTGATCATCCAGAACCAGGGTGAAGTCGTTTTTGTCAATCCTGAAAACCCTCCCCTTTGGGTCTTCCCAGTACCAGTCGGTACCCCTGACGGTGATGATGTAGGTTTCGTACTTTCCGTTAAGGGCTGTCTCAACGCCCCTGGCGCTGAGGACGGAGACGGGGTATTCAGATGAGTTTCCTCCCGCGACGATGGCAATGGTTCTCATGATTGGTGAAATTTTGCACGAAATTACTACATTTCATTATGTGTTGAGTCACAAGTCAGAAAAACAAATTGATCTTGCATCAAAGCGGTTGCATAATGCGTCTTTACGAATAGAATTTTATTTATTTTTGAACTCAAATCAAACAGAGAGTAAAATGAAAAAAGGTATTAGCGGACTTGTTGTGCTTATTATCATTGTTGTTGTCATTCTCCTCATTGTATCGTGGGGTGTAGGCATTTACAACAAGATTGTTCCCATGAATGAAAAGGTAGCCACTGAATGGAGCAATGTGGAGACCCAGTACCAGCGTCGTGCTGACCTGATTCCCAACTTTGTGAACACGGTAAAGGGTGCTGCCGAGTTTGAGCAGGAGACTCTTACCAGGGTTATTGAGGCAAGGGCCAGGGCCACCTCGGTCACCGTTGATCCTTCAAATATAACTCCTGAGCAGCTTCAGCAGTTCCAGGCTGCGCAGGGCGAAGTAAGCTCGGCTCTCCAGCGCCTGATGGTGGTTGTGGAGAGGTATCCCGAACTGAAGGCCACGCAGAATTTCCGTGACCTGCAGGTGGAGCTTGAGGGTACCGAGAACAGGATCGCCGTTGCGAGAAACAACTTTAATGATGCAGCGCGTCTTTACAATACATTCATTAAGCAGTTCCCGAACAACCTGATTGCTTCATTCACGAAGTTCAACGAGAGGCCTTACTTTGAGGCGCAGGAGGGTACCGATGTAGCTCCGAAGGTGGAGTTCTGACGCTTATCTGATGAAAGCTTCAACTTTTTTTACTCCTGAACAGCAGGAGACAATAATCAGGGCCATTGCAGAGGCCGAGCATGCAACCTCGGGCGAGATCCGCGTGCACATAGAGACATCGTGCAAGGTGAATGTGCTTGATGAAGCGGCCTGGCTGTTCAGAAAGGTAGGAATGCACAAGACTGCTGACCGGAATGGTGTGCTTATATACCTGGCACTTAAGGAGCGTAATTTCGCCATAATAGGCGATTCAGGGATTAATGCGGTTGTCCCCCCGGGTTTCTGGGACGCCATTCGTGATCACATGCAACAAAAGTTCAGTGAAGGGCTGTATGCCGATGGGCTCGCTGATGGAGTCAGAATGGCCGGGGAGAAGCTCAGGGAGCACTTCCCCAGATCGAAAGATGATGTCAATGAGCTCACCGATGCCATCTCGTTTGACAATAACGAAACTGGATCATGAGAAAGAAAGCGAACAGATTCGTTCTGTCAACTGTCATCTGGTTACTTGCAGCCTTTGTTATACAGGCTCAGCCCCTGCTGCCAAGGCCAGAGCCGCCACGGCTGGTCAATGACCTGGCTGGGGTGCTGTCTGCGGGAGAAGTGCAGGCTCTTGAAAATAAGCTCGTTGCTTTCAATGATTCCACATCCAATCAGATTGCCGTCGTTATAGTAAGCGACCTTCAGGGTTATGACCGCTCTGATTTTGCATACAGGGTAGCGCGCGACTGGGGAGTTGGGCAGGGTGATTTCAACAACGGATTGCTGGTACTTGTCAGGCCAAAAACAACCGATACAAACGGACAGGTGTTCATTGCCACAGGCTACGGCCTTGAGGGTGCTATTCCTGATATTGCATGTGCTGAAATCATTGACAGGGAGATCATTCCGAGATTCAGGGAGAATGATTACTACGGAGGTATTGATGCCGGTACCAATGTGCTGATGGCTCTGGCAGCCGGTGAATACAGCTATGACAACTACGCGGGAGGGAGTTCATCGGGTGCAATACCGGGAGTGGTCATCTTCCTGATAATACTCTTCTTTATCTTCATCATCTCTGCCGGCAGCTCCAACAACAAGCATCTGAGGCGTACCGGATCATCCAACCTGCCACTGTGGCTCCTTATGGGCATGCTGGGCGGTGGCCGGTCGCACACTGGCAGCTGGGGAGGATTCTCCGGCGGCAGCGGTGGCGGCGGTTTCAGTGGCGGCGGAGGTGGCTTCGGTGGTTTCGGAGGCGGCGGCTTTGGCGGCGGCGGAGCAGGGGGAAGCTGGTAGATTTGCGATTGGCGAATTGCGATTTTCGATTTAGGTTTTTTTGAATTTCAGATTGTTTTGGATTAACTTTCAGTTTCCTAATCAGGTGGAATAATTATGGGACTGAAGGAAAAAATGCAGCTTCGTACCAGGAATCATGCTCTGGAAGTAATATCGTTATGTAATCAGTTATCTCGCAACACACAAAATCAGATTATCAGTAAGCAACTCCTTAGAGCCTCCTGCTCCGTTGGGGCGAATTACAGGGCAGTTGCAAGGGCTAAATCGACCGCTGACTTTATCAACAAACTGTATGTTGTTGAAGAAGAAGCTGACGAGGCACTCTTCTGGCTTGAATTATTGCTGGAGCTTGAGCCCGTATTCAAGGATAAGATTCTTGCCTGCAGCTCAGAAATGAACGAAATATTATCAATAGTCGTTACCTCAAGGAAGACGGCCAGGAAGAATCTGAATAACTTCTCTAATTAAGCCTGCCCACCACTCCTCATTTCTTAATTCGCAACTCGCAACTCGCAACTCGCAACTCCCTCAGTCTCTGCCTGAGACATAATTCCTCCACTTCTCAATGACCGCAACCATGTCCGGGGGGATTGGCGCCTCAAAGTAGAGTCGCTTGCCGGTTACGGGGTGGTCGAATGAGAGGGTGCGGGCATGAAGAGCCTGACGGGGGAGCATCTCGAAGCAGTTGCGCACAAACTGCTGATATTTGGTAAATGTGGTGCCTTTAAGTATACGGTGGCCTCCGTACTCCTCATCATTGAAGAGAGGGTGGCCCTTCCAGGCCATATGTACCCTGATCTGGTGCGTGCGGCCTGTCTCCAGGCGGCACTCAATAAGGGAGACGTAGCCCAGAGGTTCAATAATCCTGTAGTGAGTTACAGCGTGTTTCCCCTGGCTGCCGTCATGGAATACCTGCATGATCTTCCTGTCACGGATGTTACGGCCCACATTGCCGGTGATGGTTCCTTCGGCCGGTTCCGGGGTACCCCACACCAGGGCTGTATAGAGACGGCCTGTAGTGCGTTTGAAGAACTGACGGGCAAGCCTGTTATGGGCATACTCGTTCTTTGCCACAACCAGCAGTCCCGAGGTGTTCTTGTCAATCCTGTGAACGAGGCCCGGTCTCAGCTCTCCGGTGTTGAAAAGGGGCAGGTCACGGAAGTGAAACATAAGGGCATTCATCAGGGTTCCGGAATAGTTACCGTATGCAGGATGAACCACCATTCCGGCTGCCTTGTCAACAACTATCAGATCATCATCTTCGTACACCACGCTGACAGGCAGATCCTGGGGGATGAGTTCTATCTCGCGCGGCGGATTGGGGAGAAGTATCTGGATAATATCCAGTGGTTTGACACGGTAATTGGGTTTAACGGCCGATTCATTTACAAGTATGTTTCCGGCCTGGGCTGCTGCCTGTATCCTCGTGCGCGAAGCGTTCTCTATCCGGGCTGAGAGGTATTTGTCGATACGAAGCATTGACTGTCCCGGATCAACCACGTAGCGGTAGTGCTCGTATAACTCAGTCTCGGTCTCGGGCTCAAGCTCAGTCCCGGTCTCCGGCTCTGGCTCAGTCTCAAGCCCCGGCGCCGTATCCGGTTCCTGCTCAGGTACCCTATCCCAGAACTGATCCGGTTTAGGCTCCTGATCCTTTAGCTGACTCTGAAGCTGATCCTGTTCGTGTGCCTGTTTCTGAGCCCTGATCCGGGTGAGTTTCTTTTTGCCCATCCCTGATCTTCAGTTAACTTTTATGACACGCAATAGCGACAGCGGATAACCGTCAGTGGTCTTCACCAGCAGCATGTAACTACCGGCAGCCAGACGACTGAGGTCCGGATTCTCTGACCTGCCAATGGTCATCACAAGGGCTCCGGTGACAGATATCACGTCAATCAGGTAGTCATCAGGAGCATCCTCAGAAGGAACGATGGTTACATAACCGTCAGCAGGGTTCGGATAGATTGAGAATAAATCATTGATCAGTGTGCCGTTCTCTGCCGAGGTCTGTGTCCCGCTGCCCTTCATAACCGGGCGCATCATCACAGTGCCCGGCACCTGGCTTTCCTGCCAGCTGCCGCTCAGTGAAAAATACTGTCTTCCGTCACTGGGAGTGTTGAGATCGAGTCCTGCATTAAGGAATGCTTCGGTCTCCTGCCTCCAGCCGATCCAGAATGCATCTGTAACCTTGACGGGTTCAGCAAAGGAGTATGTTACAAACCCGTTTATCCCTGTTCCGGGGGTGGCAACCGGGCTGTCGCTGCTGCCCAGCAGTATCCCGGGTCGGCCGTTGTCATCGGCCCAAACCATGATTTCAAATCCCCGCTGGTTGGCGTTATCATAGGCATCATTGAAGCAGATGCTGATACCGGTGACAGAGTCGGGAATGAATGACCTGAACCTGAGCGCTGCCATCGCATTGCGTGAACCCTGGCCATTGATACCGTAACCAGCCTCAGCCGAACCGTCGTCAATGGCAAAATAATCAGAGAAGCGCTGAATATACTTCAGCGTGTCATTCTTTTTGGGATCGAAATCGTCAGTGATCAGAGACAGGGTCACCATAAACTGCGCAGTGTCAGGAGAGGAGGCAGTATTGTATGTATAGAGCAAAGGTGCTTCATAGAGGACGTCTGTCAGCGGGACGGCATTTGACGCTCCCGCGTCGAAGTCACGCACGACGGCGCCGTTTGACATATCCCTGATTGTGACGTGTCTTGTGACGTTACGTACTATTGTGTCATTGTTACGGTAGTTGATGGCTGCCGTCGGGCTCATGGCAGAGAGATAGGCCTGCCGGAAGTGGCGCCAGGGGATGGCCTCGTACTCTTTCACAAGGGATCGCAGAGGCAGGGTCATTGCCACATCGTGTATCACCGTATCATGAACTGACCGTCCTTTGTCCAGCAGAATATGGTCAAGGTTCCACAGGTCAGCGTTGCCTGCCTGTGAGGGTTCGGAGAGCACTGCTGCCAGGGAGGCATATCCTGTAAACATAAAGCGGAAGCCGGTCACCAGAAATCTGGGGTCGGTGATGGGCAGGATCACCCTGCAAAATCCGTCTGTGGCTTCTCCGGTTGCCTGCCAGATGCTGTACCACTTCTCCTCGACAGGTGCCCAGAAGCTGAGCGTCAGGCTGTCACCCTCTTCGGGCAGGTCGGATATGCCGCCCGCCTCATAGAGGAAACTAAGGAATATGCTGTCCGAGGGCTGATAAGAGAGGTCAATGGTACGCGATGTGAGACGGTCAGCTGCAAATACTGCTTGTGAGGCGTCATCATAAAGATGACCGTTCTGGTCAAGACAGTCCAGGGTGGCAATCCCCGCCGACGGCTGCCTGACAGAAAAGGTGTTATTGATATATACCTGTAAATCAGACCATCGTGCTGTTGAGGGATAAAGGGCGACGTCAGAGAAATCGTCACTGAAGGGTAGCGCTACCGGCTCTTCTGCCGTGCCTGCCTTGAGCACGGAGCGCGAGGGTGCCGAACCGCCGAGTTGCCTGTTGGACAGCAGTCCTGTAACGACTTCCTGTGCTGAGGCATCGAGTGCAATCAGCGCGGCAAGAACCAGGTATGTAGCCTTTGGAATATTCATTTTCAAAGAGATGGTTCATTTTCCGGCGGTCCGGATTCATCTTCCGTCATGAGGGTGTCAGCGACTGAGGTTTCGTCAGGGATCTTGAGGGTGTCAGTTGTGAGCCAGATATATACTGCCGAGCCGAGCTGCACTGTTGCATCGCGGCGGTATTCGGGATTCTGCTTATAGACGAATGCCCGGAGGGAGTCATCCGTTGTTCTCACCGTGCTATCGAAGACGTAGGCGCCAAGGTTCAGTGATGCTCCAAGGATCTCGTTCCTTGCCTGATCGAGAGTGGCGCCTGTCAGCCTTGGGATACCGGTTCGCTGGCTGCTCAGGCCACGCCCAAGTACCAGGTCAACAACCATGCCTTTCTGCACTGAGTCACCGGGTGACACCTCCCGGCCATGAATGGTCTGCCTGAGGACAAAGTCAACCGTCAGGTCAGGGATATAGTTGAGCTGTCCAACCTTCAGTCCGGAGGTTTCCAGGATTGAGAGCGCCTGGCGACGGGGTAGCCCTACCAGGTCAGGGACTGAAACCATCTCCGGATTAAAGGCGTTTATGGTGGCTTTTATTGTGCGTCCTTTCTTGACATGATGGCCCGGAAGAGGTATCTGTTCTGCTATGCATCCACGCGGTACGAGAGTGGTATAGACAGAGTCGATGACCTGCAGCTTCATCCTGTTTTTGCCGGCGACATGTTCAGCCTCAGAGATGGAGAGACCCCGGATCTCAGGAGTAGGTCTTGACTGGCCGTGACGGGTATAGATGTTCAGCCAGATAATGAGGATAAGTATGATGGCAACGCCGATGACCATTGCCAGTCCAACCTGTTTCCAGAATAGCCGGCTTTTCAAAAATTCCTTGACGCTCATCGTATGATGAAGTATTAGATTGTTAACGCAGCCTCAAAGATAAAATTTTATTGCGTGCAGAAGGGATTTCTACCATTCCTTCACAGGACGGTAGTTGGTATCCCGCTCCACGGGTCTGAAGCCTGCTGAGCGGATCATTGCTACCAGCTCCGTGGTTGAGAGGGAGGGATTGCTCTCATCCGAGCCTGCCATGGAGTATATCCTTGTTGTGTCGTCAATAGTTCCGTCGAGGTCATCTGCTCCGAAGGCAAGGCTCATGAGAGCTGCATTCTTGCCGATGGCGGGCCAGTATGCCTTCAGATGGTTGAAATTGTCGAGGAATATCCTGGAAAGGGCGTAATTGCGCATGTCCTCTGTAACCGGCACCTCTCCGAGCTCTGACATGCGGTTGTTTTCGCTCCTGAATTTCAAGGGGATAAAAGCATTGAAACCTCCGGTGCGGTCCTGCAGATCCCTGAGCCTGAGCATGTGGTCAATGCGATGCATGGGACTCTCGGCATGTCCGTAGAGCATTGTAGCGTTGGAGGTGAGTCCCAGGTTATGTGCAGCCTCATGGATGGCCAGGTATGTTTCGGCGTCAGCCTTCTCCGGGCAGATCCGGCGTCTGAGTACAGGATCAAAAATCTCCGCGCCGCCTCCGGGGATGGAGTCAAGCCCGTATTCCTGCAACAACCTGATCCCGTCTGTCCAGGTCATGCCTTCCCTTCTTATCATGTATGCCAGCTCCACGGCTGAGAAGGCCTTGATGCTGATATCCGGCCTTGCCTTCCTGATGGCTGCCAGCATCCGCCCGTAATAGTGGATGTCACGCGAGGGATGCACTCCGCCGGTAATATGCACCTCTGTAACCGGGACGCCATCAAAGCGTTTTACAATATCAAGTATTTCGTTTTCAGTAAGTTCCCAGCTTTCGGGATCACCTTCCGGCTTGTGGTATGAACAGAAACGGCAGTTATAGAGGCAGATGTTGGTAGGCTCAATATGGAAGTTACGGTTGAAGAATACGGCATCGCCGCTCTTCATTCTCTTTACAGAAGAAGCCAGCAGAGCCATGAGTGACAGGTCGGCACTGCTGTAGAGGGTGAGTGCCTCTTCGGGGCTGAGACGCCGTCCGTCAAGGACAGCCAGTGCTATCTCCTTCACTTCGGCCGGAGCAGTTCTGAGTATAAGGTCTCTCATAGCAGGAAATATCTGTAAAATTAAGTGACAGTGTTTTAACAGAAATAAAAAACCGCCTTAATTGTTCATTAAGACGGCAGTTTTTATGGTCTGTCAGCCTATCAGTCCTTATGACCAAGCTCGTCAGAAACGGTCAGTTTCTTTCTTCCTTTGGCCCTGCGGGCGGCCAGAACGCGCCTGCCGTTGGGAGTTGACATTCTCTTCCTGAAGCCGTGAGTGTTCGTCCTTCTCTTTCTCGATGGCTGAAATGTCCTTTTCATCTGTTCCTGTATTTCGTTGTTTACTACCCTTTTTTGAGACTGCAAAGGTAGCTATTTTTTCAAAAAAAGAATTATTCGGCTCTTTTTTTTTAATCAGGCAGATATGCCATCCACATTGATAGCCTTCAGGCGGGCCCTCTTCCGGAGAGATTATCCCGTCAGAGAGGCAGCCAGATAATCTTTTTTGTTTCGAAGTAGGGTTCTTCAAACAGGGTGCTGATTGCTGTCACCTCCGCCGAGGCCCTGAAGGGAGCAAGCTCCTGCGCAAGATCGCCGCCCTTGAGCAGGATCCATCCGTTCTTCTTTACATTGAATGATTTTGCCGAGACCAGGTGCCTGGTCAGTTTTACGAACTGAGCGGTCTCCGTCACAGCCCTCCCGATGATGAAATCATAGCTTCCCCGGAGGTTTTCGGAGCGGGCTGTGATTGACCGTACATTGGTCAGCCCGGTTTCGGAGACAATTGCATCTACCACCTTTATCTTCTTAGCAATTGAGTCGACCAGTGTGAAGCCAACCTCAGGGAAGAGGATCGCCAGGGGAATACCGGGAAGGCCGCCACCGGTGCCCACGTCAATCACCTTAGTCCCGGGAAGAAAACTGATAAACCGTGCAATGGCCAGCGAGTGAAGCAGGTGATTTACTTCAAAGTTTTCGATATCCTTCCGGGAAACAACATTGATGCGGTCATTCCACTCCCGGTAGAGTGCAGGCAGCTGTTCAAACCGAAGCCGCTGCTCAGGGGAAATCTTCGGGAAGTATTTTTCGGCTATTGTGGTCAAATCCCGCTGGATTTGCTTTGAACCATATTCAGGATAAGGACTTTGGCCCTGAAGAGCCTGGCCTTGACGGTGCCGATGGGAAGACTCAGTTCACTGGCTATCTCCTCGTAGGAGTAGTCCTCAAAGTAGCGGAGTTCGATAAGCCTGCGGTACCTGGGTTTGAGTGTCTTGACTATCCGGTTGAGTGAGGCAGCGGTCTCCCTGTTGATCATCAGTTCATCAGGGGCAATCATGTCTGAGGCCACTGTGGCCTCTACTTCGTCCTCTTCTCCTTCGTCATGATCGAACGGTCTGGGACTCTGGCTCTTGCGCCGCATGAAGTCGATGCAGTTGTTTGTTGCTATGCGGAAGAGCCATGTGCTGAAAGCGTGTGACGGGACGTATTTGGCGAGGTTATGGAACGCTTTGCCGAAAGCCTCGATTGTCAGGTCTTCAGCGTCTGAGGGATTGTTGATCATCCTGAGCATTACGTAGTAGACTGAGTCACGGTATCTGTTGAGCAGCTCGGTGTATGCCCTGCTGTCGCCGTTCAGGGCACGTTCAATGACCTTGAGGTCATGCTGAGCCTTGTCAGATAGTCCGCTTTCTACTTCCATATATCCTTGTTCTTTCTCCTGGATGAGAGGTAAAGGAATGCCGTTAAGAAAGGGGCCAAGATATCAAAAAAGAGCGAAATATACCACAACTGCCCTTCATTGAATGTGGCGGCGGCCTTTCGCAGGATCACGGCCCGCATTATGAACCGTGACAGCAGGAGGAAGAGCACCACAGGCCATGATGCAGTCAGGATGAGCATGTTGACTGCCAGACCGTACCATGCCACTCTGGAGAACGGCTCAAGGATGAGTCTGAATTTGTCCGCTGTCCTGTAATATTTGGAAGCGGTCAGGTGTCTGCGCTTCTGCTTGATCCATTCGCCGATGGTTTTACTGGCCACGGAGAGGGTGAATGAATCGTGGGACAACATCAGGCTGCAGTTGTCAGGGGTGCTGGTACGGTTTACGAACAGGTCATCATCGCCTGACATGATGTGGTTGTGGGGTCCGAAGCCTCCCTTTGCGAAGAAGAAGCTGCGGCGGTAGGCCAGGTTGCGCCCGACTCCCATGTAGGGTTTTCCTGCCATGGTCATCCCGAAGTACTGCATGGCGGTAAACATTGTCTCATAGCGGATATAGCTGTTCAGCAGACCTGTTTCCGGCATGTAGGCACCGTAACCGAGTATGATGTCAGTCTTCTCCCGGGCAGAGGCTGCCGCCACTTCGCGGAGCCAGTTGGGTGATGCCGGTTTGCAGTCGGCGTCAGTGAAGACAAGCAGGTCATTTTTGGCAGCCTTGATGCCGATGAGCATTGCCAGCTTCTTTGTGTGTGTGAAGCCCGGATCCTTCTGTATCATGGATACCTTCAGGTGCGGGAACTGCTTCATCAGTAAGCCCAGCACATCAAATGTATTGTCTTCGGAACAGTCATTAACCACAACTACCTCGAAGGAGGGGTAATCCTGCTTCAGTACATCGGGCAGGAAACGCGCGAGGTTCTCGGCCTCGTTACGTGCGCAGATTATCACGGAAAGAGGAGGAAGGACTGTTTGTGCGCCTGCCCCGGCCGACCTGGCAAATGCGGCCCTGCGATAGTATCCAAGCCAGTACCAGGCCTGTATGATTAGCATTGCAACGAGCAGCGAGAGCAGGATAATATGCGTCGTATCAGTTGAAAGGATCATGAGAAGTGATATTGTGCGCAGCAATATTATAAAGAATTAAAAAACACCAGAAAGAATCTTTTCAACAATCAGGGATCACTTTTTTCAAATTGCCAACCGCCTGTTCAAAATCAGGTTGAGAAAGCTTACTTTTGTGACCATCAGTAAAAGGAAGATGTTCAGCCTGGAGAAAAAAGACGGAGTCACATCGGCCAGGGCGGGTGTCCTGCACACCGCCCACGGCGAGATACAGACGCCTGTCTTTATGCCTGTTGGCACCGGCGCCACGGTCAAGGGGGTATTCCACCGTGACCTGAAGAGAGAGATAAACGCGTCTGTGATACTTGCCAACACCTACCATCTCTACCTGCGCCCGGGAGCGGATATCATAAAAAAGGCCGGAGGCGTGCACCGTTTCATGTCCTGGGACAGGGCGGTGCTGACCGACAGCGGCGGGTACCAGGTTTTTTCGCTCGCCGCCAACAGGAAACTGACTGAGGAGGGCGCAATATTCAGGTCACACATAGACGGCTCAAAACATCTCTTCACTCCTGAAGGGGTTATTGACATCCAGCGGGCCATAGGCGCCGATATCATTATGGCTTTCGATGAATGTGCACCTTATCCCTCTGATCACGCCTACGCGAAGAAGTCGATGGAACTAACCCACCGGTGGCTCGACAGGTGCGTGGTTCAGATGGGACGAACAGAGCCCCTCTACGGGACGGAGCAGATGCTCTTCCCGATAGTCCAGGGATCGGTTTACGGCGATCTCCGGAAAATCTCTGCTGAGAAATGCGCTTCCAGCGGGATGCCGGGAAATGCTATCGGTGGCCTCTCGGTGGGAGAGCCCGCTGAGCAGATGTATGAGATGATCGAAACTGTGAATGAGATCCTCCCTGAGGAGAAGCCCAGGTACCTTATGGGAGTGGGTACCCCTGCAAACCTTCTGGAAGGCATTGCCCGGGGGATTGACATGTTCGACTGTGTCATGCCCACCCGCAATGGACGCAACGGGATGATGTTTACCAGTGAAGGAACCATCAATATCAGGAACCAGCGCTGGGCAGAAGACTTTTCACCCATTGACACCGGCTCGCATTCAGAGATAAGCAGGACCTATTCAAAGGCATACCTGCGTCACCTGGTGATCTCGGGAGAGATGCTCGGAGCGCAGATAGCAACCATACACAACCTGGCATTTTATTTGAGCCTTGTCAGGGAGGCAAGGGAACGAATTCTTGAAGGTACATTCGGACCATGGAAGGAAGAGACAGTTCGCAAAATATCAGTAAGGGTCTGAAGAAGCTTGCCCCCGGCATACTGGACTGGTACATCATCAGGCAGTTCCTCGGGACATTCATCTTCTCGCTGGTGCTCATACTGGGTATCGCGGTGATATTTGACTTCTCGGAGAAGATTGATGATTTCATCCAGAAACAGGCGCCGCTGAAGGCCATCGTCTTCGACTATTACCTGAATTTTATTCCCTACTTCGCGACTCTTTTTGCCCCGATGTTTGTATTCATATCGGTGATCTTCTTCACTTCCCGGATGGCTGTAAATACCGAGATCATCGCCATGCTCAACAGTGGGATGAGCTTCAGGCGCCTGTTGCTGCCATACCTGATTTCTGCGGCCTTTATCGCGCTAGGCGCATTTCTCCTGCAGAACTACGTCCTGCCACATTCAAACATCGCGCGGCTCGATTTTGAGGAGAAATACTACCGGAGCTCCGATTTCCGAAGGGTGAATGTATCTTCGGTTCACAGGCAGGTTTACCCCAATGTTTACATTTACATGGAGCAGTACAACAAGATCTCCCAGAGCGGAAGGAATTTCAGCATGGAGAAATTCAACGACAAGGGGATGCTTGAATCTAAGATGACCGCCAATATGATCAGGTGGGACACCACCACCAATAAATGGGGTGCATGGTGGTACTATATCAGGGAGACAGACAGCCTGGGTGAGCGGATAACCTCGGGAAGGAGGATTGACACGGTCCTGAACGTCGGGCCGGATGACTTCACCCGGGCGCCGGAGTTCGTTCATACAATGACCCGGCGGGAGCTTGAAGACTATATAGATGTTCTGAAGTCGCAGGGCTCAGACGAGATCAAGCTCTACCTCAATGAGAAGCACCGGCGCTATTCCTCGCCGTTTGCCTTCTTCATCCTGACACTGATAGGGGTATCACTCTCGTCGCGCAAGATCAAGGGAGGAATAGGAATGCAGATCGGTCTGGGACTGATGCTTACCTTCTCATATATCCTTTTCATGCAGTTCTCCTCGCAATTTTCGCTTAAAGGCGACCTGAATCCGGCGCTGGCCATGTGGATTCCCAACATAATATACACCTTTATTGCAGCAGGGGTCTACTACACTGCTCCGAAATAGCACATTCCCGATCATATTGTGCATAATTGAATTTTGTATAAATTGCCGTGCTTTTTTAAAAGAGAGAAGAGAACAGTAAAAAACAGGACTGATCATGGCATTGGAAAGGAAGATACGCGAACTGAAGGAAAAGCGTGAAAAGATACTTCTCGGCGGCGGGGAGGAAGCTATCGTCAAGCAGAAGGCGATGGGAAAAAATACTGCACGTGAGCGCATTATGGCTATCCTTGATCCGGGCACATTCAACGAGTATGACATGTTCGTGGAGCATGATGCACGCGATTTCGGGATGGATAAAAAACATTTGCCCAGTGACGGTGTGGTGATAGGCACCGGAACCGTGCACGGCAATCCGGTTGCGATTTTTGCGCAGGATTTCACTGTTGCAGGAGGCTCGCTGGGGTTGATGCACTCGCGCAAGATCACCAAGATCATGGATCACGCACTACAGATGAGGATACCCCTCATAGGTATCAATGACTCCGGCGGTGCGCGCATCCAGGAGGGGGTCAATTCACTTGCCGGTTACGGGGAGATCTTCTACAGGAATACAATCTCGAGCGGTGTCATCCCGCAGATTTCGGTGATACTGGGACCCTGTGCCGGCGGCGCGGTATATTCCCCGGCTCTGACTGACTTCGTCTTTGTTGTTGACAACATATCGAAGATGTTCATCACCGGTCCCGAAGTGATCAAGACCGTCCTGGGTGAGGAGATCTCGATGGAGGCCCTCGGTGGTGCCCGCGTTCATTGCGAGACAACAGGTAACGCTCATTTCTTTGCCTCCTCTGAGGAGGAGTGTTTCAGCCAGATAAAGAGACTTATCTCATTCATTCCAAGGAATAACGAGATAAAGGCCGCAGCAACGGAACCGCAGCCGCCGGAGGCAGGGTATGATATTGAAAAGATAGTTCCGGGTGACCCGACGCTGCCGTACGATATCAGAGAGGTCATCCGTGCCGTTGCAGACAGCAGTGATTTCTTCGAGATACAGGAGATGTATGCCCGCAACATGGTCATCGGGTTTGGTCGCATGGGCGGCCGCACCGTGGGATTTGTTGCCAACCAGCCCCTGGAGATGGCCGGCGTGCTCGATGTTGACTCATCGGACAAGGCCGCACGGTTTATCCGGTACTGTGACGCTTTCAACATCCCGCTGATCACCCTTGTGGACCTTCCCGGTTACCTGCCGGGGGTGGACCAGGAGCATGCCGGTGTGATACGTCACGGTGCCAAGGTGCTTTACGCCTACAGCGAAGCAACGGTTCCGAAGCTCACTGTAATACTGAGGAAGGCTTACGGCGGCGGATACATCGCGATGAGCTCCCGTCACCTGCGTGCCGACTTCGTCTTTGCGTGGCCCACGGCAGAGATAGCAGTTATGGGTCCGGAGGGCGCCGCCAACATCATCTTCCGCAAGGAGATAACCTCAGCTGCCAATCCTGATGAAATGCGCCGCCAGAAGGTGGATGAGTACAGGGAGAAGTTTGCCAATCCGTATGTAGCCGCCTCGCGCGGGTATGTCGATGCGGTTATCGAACCCTCGGAGACACGCAGGCTGCTTCTGCACGGACTTGAAGTGTCGGAAAACAAGGTGATACAGATGCCCTGGAAGAAGCACGGGATTCCTCCTTTCTGATCATACCCGAAAAAGAGATTTACATGGAAAAGAGAGAAACAGCAAAGCTTGTAATAGACCATACCTCCTACACCACGAGGATCAGCTCCCGGTTTGCCGCTCGCAAGCCATACGCTCCGCCCGTGCCGGGAAGGATACAGAGCTTCATCCCGGGTACCGTGGTTGAGATACTGGTAAGCCAGGGTGATACAGTAAAGGAGGGTGATGATATTGTCATCCTCGATGCGATGAAGATGAAGAACAGGCTGAAGAGCCATCTTGAAGGCCGCGTTGTTGCTGTCAACGTCAAGCCTGGCGACAGGGTGACGAAGGGCGAAGTGCTTGTTGAGATAGTCTGAAATGGCGAACAAAGTCAGTCAGGGCTTATCAGGCAAAGGCCCATACCTTGAATAACAGATCAGTGCCGGGCAGATCAGGGCATATCATCTCTGACCAGTGCGGGGTGGATGGGCAAATGACTGTGTCTTACGGTTTCAGTAACGTTATGAGAGTTTACACCATGTCGCCTGTGTTCAGCCTGTAGCGTGCCAGTTCAGGCGGAAGTACCGGATCCTCCTCAAAGATGCCATAGACGGCCGAGCCGCTGCCTGACATGGAGGCATACAGGGCACCGGCCTCATAGAGTGCCATCTTGATCCTCCCCACCTGTGGGTATGACCTGAATATATTCAGCTCGAAATCATTTATAACCCTGCCGCGCCATTCACTGACAGGCAGGTTAAGCAGTTGCCTGAGCGACAGTCCTGTGTGGCATGGCACACACCCGGCGTAGGCTTCGGCGGTGCTGATATTCGTGTCAGGGTAAAGGATAACAATATGATACCGTCCCAGGTCCAGCGGGAACTCTGAGAGAATGTTGCCAACTCCCTCGGCAAATGACGGGGTGCCGTCAATGAAGAAGGGAGCATCACTTCCGATGCGGCCGGCAATTGAACGAAGCTCCTCTGCGTTAAGACCGAACCCGAAATATTTGTTCAGCGCCTTGATCATCCAGGCCGCATCCGACGAGCCGCCGCCAAGGCCGGCACCCACAGGGATGTTCTTGTGCAGATGGATTCTTATGCCGGGAAAGTCAAACGACTGCCTCATCACCTTCACGGCCTGCATCACCAGGTTCTTCTTCGGATCACTCTCCTCCATAACGCCGGTGACTTTCAGCGTATCACCCCTGCGGCTCTCCTTCCGGACTACAAACTCCAGGGCATCGGCAAGGTCAACGGGATAAAAGAAGGTCTCGATGTTATGATAGCCGTCAGGTCTCTTCTCCATGATCCTTAACCCTATGTTTATCTTCGCCTTCGGAAATACAACCATAACAGGTGACTGTTGAAAGATCAAAAATATACGAACCTTTTTAATTTCCCTCATTTTTCCTGATTATCTCTGTTTTCAACATCTTTTTAACAACTGGCTGTTTGAAAGAATTAATCAGATACTTTCCCCGGGCACGGATGTATTTGTTAAATTTGATCACAGCAGATGAGACTGCTGAATTCGTTAAAATATCTAATTTACAATACTTTACATTAATGACACAGGGCACTTCCAGAGGCAGGCAGGATAAGAAGCAACAGGTAGTAATAATTCCGGAGGGTGGGAGGATTCCCCCTCAGACCCCGGAGATGGAAGAGGCGGTGCTTGGCGCGGCCATGCTTGAGATAGAGGCAGCGAGGATGGTGGTTGACATGTTGCGGCCGGAGGTGTTTTATTCGGCTGCACACCAGAAGATATTTGCTGCAATCATTGAACTCAACAAGCGTGACCAGCCGATAGACCTGCTTACGGTCACCCGCGAGCTTAAGCGGTTGAATGAGCTGGAAGAGGCCGGTGGTGCGGTATATCTCACTGAGCTTACCTCGAAGATCGTTTCGGCGGCAAACATAGAATACCACGCCAGGATAGTGCTCCAGAAGTATATCCAGCGTGAGCTGATACGTGCAGCCACCATGATACAGAACATGGTCTATGAGGATACGCTGGATGTGACCGAGTTGCTTGACAAGAGTGAGGATGAGCTCTTCAGGATTGCAGAGGGCAACATCAAGCATGAGGTGGCGCCCATACATGAGGTCATCAAGCAGTCGCTGGCCGAGATCGAGGAACTGGGCAAGAAGGAGGATGCACTTGTAGGGGTTCCGTCAGGCTTCACGAAGCTTGACAGGCTGACATCGGGATGGCAGAAGTCGGAGCTGGTTATCATTGCTGCCAGGCCATCAATGGGAAAAACAGCCTTTGCGCTCACTATGGCCCGCAACATGGCAATAGAGCACAAGAGGAAGGTTGCCATCTTTTCACTTGAGATGTCAGCCATCCAGCTCGTCAACAGGCTTATTATCTCGGAGACGGAGATACCAGGAGAAAAAATCAAGAACGGCAAGCTTTCGCCCGAGGAATGGTCCCTGCTGGAATCGCGAATCAAGTCGCTCACCGAGGCGCAGATATTTATTGATGACACTCCTGCAATCTCGGTTTTCGAGCTCAGGGCCAAGTGCCGCAGGCTGAAGGCGCAGGGTAAGCTGGATGTTGTAGTTGTGGATTATCTTCAGCTGATGACAGGGCCGCCTGATGCAGGCAGCCGTGAGCAGGAGGTGAGTTCAATCTCCAGGTCACTGAAGAGCATTGCCAAGGAGCTTGCCGTACCGGTGCTGGCGCTTTCACAGCTGAACCGGTCGGTGGAGACCCGTGGCGGGAACAAGAAGCCTATGCTCTCTGACCTGCGTGAGTCAGGTGCCATCGAGCAGGATGCCGACATGGTTGTCTTCATCCATCGTCCGGAAAAAATGGGTGTCATGCAGTTTGAGGACGGCGGTTCAACAAAGGGTCATGCCGACATCATACTGGCCAAGAACCGTAACGGTCCAACTGATGAGGTGCTTCTTTACTTCAAGGAGGACAGGGCAGCCTTCGTTGAGCCTGATGAGTTCGGGCCTGACGGCTCCTTCTCCGACATCCCCGCCGGTGGGGTTTTCACTATGGGTTCGAAGATGAATAATGATATCTCTTCAGATTTCAGCGATTTCTCGGCAGATGATAACGGACGCAGACCGTTTTGAAATCACTATCCTTAGAAATGCCGGGAATTTATTGTCTTTTTTGTATTGTATGGTTTTCCTGCCTTATCTCCATTTAAGGCTAAGCCCTTTTCAATGGTATTTTGTAAGTGCTCTGGCGCTTAGACTGTCGTGAAATGTCTCTTTCGGTAGTTAGTTAACTTGTGATCCTGAGGCAAAAATTAACAAGTCTTAATCTTGTTTGAGGGGAATATTTTTAAATATTTCTTCCCCTGGGTTGCAATTTATTGAAATTCGATGTAAATTTGATGATATCTCATTCGTGAGGTTAACCTTCAGCAATAAGGTACTAAGTCAATAATCATATCTACTGTCATGAAAAAGTTCGTCATTTTATTTTGTGGTCTTTTGGCTACTATTGTTGTTAGTTCGCAAGAACTGAGTTACTCCTATGATGATGCCGGCAACCGCATCAGCAGAACCATTTTCATTGGTCTCAAAAGTGCAGATGTGCATAAGCAAGAGATTATAGAGACCATTGGAAGTAATGAAATAAAGGTCTACCCAAATCCGGTGGAAAGTTTGTTGTTGATATCAATTACCGGATTTGAGCATGATTTTTTAAGTGAGTACTTTGTATATAATCTGTCCGGGAGTATGATAAAGCATGAGAAGGTTACCAGTGAACTTACCACACTTGACATGAGCAGTTTAGGCAGGGGCACATATGTGTTTCAACTTTCCATTAATGGAGAGAAAAGAGCCTGGAAAATAGTCAAGGAATAAGCGAAGATGAACTGTCATGGAACCAAGATATATCTCACGAATCCATACTCTATTGATATGCCTGTTGCTGTTTTTCTCGAGTCCATTTTTGGCAAATGGACAGAGCATTGCTGACAGTCTAAGGATTGGCACAGTGGCGCAACTGGTTGAGGATACTATTATCAATACTGAGCTTTACCCGGTTGTCATCTCGAAGGAGGCATTGAAATACTACTCTCAGAAGGAGAGAAATGAGAAAGCTCCCGGCCGTTCCACTGTTGCACAGACCATACCTACTGGTTCGGCTACTCTCTCTGGCACAGCAATATCCAGCCTCCTTTCCGGGGGTGACCCTCTTTCGCATATTCCTACACAGGTACAGGTCAATACAAGCTATAGGGTGGGGAACATTCCGATAGAATCCAATGTTTCACCTGGCGGGGCGATAACTTATTCTGTTCCCGTATTCTGTACTCCGGGGAGAAATGGTCTGCAGCCGACAATCTCGGTTGTTTATAATAGCATGGGTGGTAATGGACCTGTTGGTTACGGCTGGGCTGTTTCAGGATTGTCCTCCATCACCAGAGTATCATTCAACAGGTACTACAATGGGGTTTCCGCTCCAATGAAGATGGATGAAACCGATCCATTTACACTTGACGGTCACCGAATTCTCCCCACTGCAACAGCTGGACAGTATGAGACTGACCAGGGAAACATTAAAGTGGTACCCGTATTATATGATAGACGAATTGTAGCTTACTTCAACGTATTTTACCCTGATGGGAAGACTGCAATATATGGTTTTCCTGAGAACCAAGGTAACCAATTGTTTTATCCAATAACGAAACTAACAGACATTCTGGGTAATCAGATTGAATTTAGTTATACTCTCAGGAACAATCATTATTATATTGATAATATCCATTATGGCAAAAACAATAATACTACTCACTATGCAAGAATAAGTTTTGTCTACAAGGCCAGGAATGATGTTTCGGAATCCTATTATGGAGGGAGACTACTGAAAGAAGACTACCTGCTTGACAAGATAATTAGCTACTCGGGGAGCGATATTCTTCATACATATATTCTTACTTACATTGAAGATAATGTTTCTCTTCTTGACCGGATTGATTGTGATGATCTTAATCCCCTGAAGTTCTACTATGGCTACAACGACAACCAGACAGCAGCACTGAATAAGACCGAGGGTTTATTGTATTCATATTTTAATGAGTCGATTCCGGTCATTGCACGTAAGGGCAAGTTTGATTGGGGTACAGATGACGACGCACTTTTAATTTATCCGGATAAGAATAATACGGCAGTATATTTTAAGAAAGGGGGTTTGTTTTCGCATTCCACTTATTATTATTATACAGGATTCAATTCGGCGCAGGCTCTTCTGATCTATCAATCACTTTATGAATCTTTCCCATTACCATCCACTCTGACCGCCGGCAGTGGTTTTATGGAGCTTACTTCCGGAGATTTTGACGGCAAATCAGGAGAGGAGGTGGTAAAGATTAACAATACAGTAACTAATAATTACGACAGGGTTACCTTTACAGTCTATCAGCCAAGCATATATTCAGGATTAGTCCAGTCATATATACGATCATGGGACCTTAATCCTGCCTTGACTCATTATAACAGTCCTAAGAGCTATTGGCCGAAGGATTATTTCATTGGAGATTTCAACGGTGACGGGCGGATGGATATGTTGTGCGTATCTATGAATCATCCCCTTGGACAGACAGATAAGAAGTCCAAGTGTACTCTGATTGACTTGTACAATAATGTTAAAATTTATGATGCTCACAAATTTGAGTATGACCGTGGAAACGATAAGATCATCCCCATGGATTATGATGGGGACGGTAAGACTGATCTTTGTTTCTTTAATGCTACCGGGATGTACATGTACACTTTTAATGGCAGTGGTTCCACTCAAAGCCTTGATCTGGTGTCTTCAACAACATCAATTAACAGGACAACTTTTCTTACGAGAACGGTTCTTTTTGGAGATCTGAACGCAGACGGGATGTTGGATCTATTGGTGGCACCTGTTAAGTCATATTATAATGAAACCTTTGTGGATATACCTGTATGGGCCCAGGTTATTTGCCCGTATTGCGGCGGTGAATACCCTATAATGGACGAATTCACCCATAATTGCCGATATTGTTCCAGCTATATCCAACCATCACCCGTTTGTTTTGACTGCGGAAGCTCTCTTGGGTATGGATGTGATGAAGGATCGGGATCAGGACTGTGCTGCCCCATTCATGGATATAAAGTACAGAGAGAGATCCTTGAATATATTGATAATGGTAATCAGTGGAGTGTTTATTATGGCTCCGGGGACAAAACCTCTCCTTTTTCAAGAACAACTCAAACTTTCATAAATGATACTTATAGTGATAAGCTCTTTGCGCAGGATATAGATCAGGATGGCACATCCGATATTGTTCGACAGAACGGTAATTCAATGTATGTATATCTTTCGAAAAACGGATTGCTGAACCCTGACAATAATTCAGTGCTCTATTCCAACATATGTCCGGCAGCGACGAAACTTGTGCAATCCTCTGTCGCTCAGCCGAATTTCCATAACTTCCTTCTTGGAGTCTACAACAATAACTTATATAGAATATTTTCCACAAGAAATGAGAGTAAGCAACGACTGCTGACGGGTTCAGTCACTAGTACCGGAATTGTGCAGAGAAATTATTATAATCAGCTCAATGATGGATATGGAGTAAATAACCCATCCGGGATTGTTTATACCCGTGGATATAATGCTACATTCCCTTACGTAAATTACATGGGGCCACTGTGGGTGACATCCTTGCAGGAGATCTTTCATAATGGGGTACTTTCAGGTAATGTATCCTATAATTACCATAATGCAGTCATTCACAGCCAGGGCTTGGGATTCATGGGGTTTGAGAAGGTGACAACCACTAATCTGCTAAATAGTCATTACTCGGCAAGAAGGATAAACCCATTGAACTACGGTATCCCGGTCAAGGACAGCACCACAGTTTCAGAAGTTATATACCAGGCGAGTGCCAGTGTTGCATCGAATAAGAAGTTGACATTAAAGGTCAACAGAATTACGGCAACCGATAAGCTCAAAAGCACGACAAAAACCGTCGACTACACGTACGACGCATATAACAATCTGTTGACGGAGTTTGTAAGTTATGGTGGAGGTATATCTACACTTACTACCCAGACATATAACAACTCCACGGGTACTCCTTATCTATTGGGTGTCCCTCTGGTTAAGACAGTAACAAGGACGCGTAATGGTGTATCATGGATTGATAAAGAGGGAATACAATATTACCCCAATTCCCTTCCCAAACTGAAACGAACATACACAGGTACCGGAGGCACACTGAAAACCGGAGAGGTAAAGTGGGCATATGATGCAAACGGTAATTTGACGTTAGAGGAATCAGCGCCTTATGATGTTACAGATTTTATAGGAAAGAGTTTCACATATGATCCTGCGGGGAGGTACATGGCTACTGAAACCAACGAATTACTACAAACCACCACTTATTCAAATCTTGATAAATATGGCAATGCCAGGACTGTAACCAATCAAAAAGGTCAGGTTATTACCAGGAATTTTGACCAATGGGGTCAGGCAACCTCTGTTGTCTATCCCGATGGTGTAACTGAGAGTACGGTTTTCAGCTGGGGCAGCCCCGGACTTTATTATGTTAGTTACAACACTACCGGTCAGCCCGCTTCAAATATCTGGTATGATGCTCTTGGAAGAGAAGTCAGAGAGGCAATACAGCGTTTTGACGGTACATGGCAGTATGTGGATAAAGTTTATGATTACATGGGACGCCTTCAGAAATTATCATTACCGTTCAAAGGAAGTTCCCCTGATTTCTGGAGCAATTACTTGTATGATAATTACAATCGCCCGCAAACGGTTACTGAAAGCACAGGGAGGGTGACATCATGGAACTATTCCGCGTTAAGCATTACCGAAACTAAAGACGGAATATCCTCAACCAGGACCTTTGACGTATCAGACAAGTTAACCGGTGTCACTGATCCCGGAGGTACGATCAATTACGTATACCGCCCTGATCTTCAGCTGTCATCTATTACCTCATCTGGTAATGAGACTTCATTTGGATATGACCAGTATGGCAGGCAGAACACCATATCTGATCCGAGCGTCGGTACAATTACCATCAGTGAGGCATATGTAAATAACAGACTGGTTAAAACGAGAACTGACGCGAATGGCAATACAATAATTACGAATTGAAGTTTCGCAAGTAATAAAAA
>DFYY01000009.1 GCA_002383485.1 Bacteroidales bacterium UBA4070
AGTATGCAGCTTGAAAGTTTTTTGAGTCATAAAAAACTCAAAAAATCTTTCAATCTACTTGTTTTTATCTTAGAATACAGCCATCTGCTTGCTGGACTACGGCCAGCCTTTCTTTTTCATGACTGGCAATACAACAGATATTTCTGCCTGGTGGCCCTGAACCCGTGTTCAGGGGCAAATATCACTTCAATGTCGATCCCCGGTGAAACAAGGGTGTCAATAAGGTGCGTCTTTCCGACCATCGAGGTCTGATTTGCAACCACGGCAATTTTCCTGCCTTCCAGTAAAGAGAGGTATTCACCGGTATTTTCTGCCCCGGTTTTCAGGGCAGAATCTTTGTTGTCGGCTGAGCAGGCAACCGCAGCAAATGCGATTATCAGAAAGAACAGTCCCGGTTTTTTTCATGTGTCAGTCAGGTTTCCCGTAAAGATATGCAAATGGCTGAAATATGAAACTTGCGGGTTTTCAATACTAATATCCCAACTCTTGGCTCGTGGGTTGTCAATTCTTCCTTCTTAATTCTTAATTTTGCCCGGATGTCGATCGGAACCTTCATAGCCAGCCGCCTGATTCAAGACCGCAACCGGGGCACTGCATTTTCGCGCCCCATCAACGCGATAGCCATCATCGGCATCGCCCTCGGGCTTGCGGTGATGATTCTCGCAGTATCCATCCTTACCGGTTTCAAGAAGCAGATACGCGACAAAGTGGCTGGCTTCGGGGCGCATATCCAGGTGGTCAATTTCGACGCCAACCTCTCCTATGAGACAGTTCCCGTCAGTGCGACCCAGCCCTTCCTCTCAAAGATAGAGGGGCACCCGGGTATCAGAAATATACAGGTCTTCGCGATGAAGGCCGGCATCATCAAGACCGATGAGAATATCCAGGGTGTGGTTCTCAAAGGCATAGGCAGCGACTATGACTGGAGTTTTTTCAGCTCGAGCATGGTGGAAGGGAGGACGGTCAATGTAAATGACACGGCGCGAACAGACGATGTGGTCATTTCGAAAAAGGTTGCGGACATGCTGGGGCTTAAGCTCGGTGACTCCTTCGCGATGTTTTTCGTTCAGGATCCTCCTCGCATGCGCAGGTTCACGATATGCGGGATTTATGAAACAAGTCTTGAGGAGTTTGACAAGACTTATCTCTTCTGTGACATAAACCACATCAGGAGCCTGAACGGCTGGACCGGTGACCAGGTAAGCGGGTTTGAAATCTTCATCAACGACTTTGACAATCTCGATTATATGACTGATGTTGTCCGCGATGCCGTTGGCTACCGTGTTGCAGAGGAGGAGGAGCAGCTCAAGGTGACAAACATCCGCGGACGCTATCCTCAGATCTTTGACTGGCTTGGATTCCAGGACACGAACGTTATCATTATCCTGGTTCTGATGATCCTTGTAGCAGGATTCAACATGATCTCCGGCCTTCTGATACTGATTCTCGAGAAAACCAACATGATAGGTGTGCTAAAGGCACTGGGCGGCGGGAACAAGCTGATCAGAAACATATTCCTCTACCAGGCTGCCTGGCTGACTGCCAAGGGGCTTCTCTGGGGCAATGCCATAGGGATCGGGCTGGCCCTGCTTCAGCTGAAGACGGAGATGATCGCCCTTGACCCCTCTTCATACTACCTGAAGAGTGTCCCCATCAACCTTGACCCTCTGCACATCATCCTGCTTAACATCGGCACGATGGTTGCCATCATCCTGATGCTCCTTATACCTTCTCAGCTTATTGCACGCATTACCCCCGTCAAAGCAATCAGGTACGACTGATTATCAAACATTTGCCAGCTTAAAATTATTAAGCAAGTCACGTTTTAATGTAATTGGCATTTTTTTGACGGACTATTTATTTTATAAATATCCGGGCATTGTTTGCGACATAATATCAATCGCTCTGCGTAAAAACAGAAAGAGGCTGAAAGTTGCGCAAACTTTCTTTATTCGGGCACTTCCAATTCTCCGTGCTTCTGCTTAAATTGCAGAGGCAATGTCCGGGAATATGTCCACTATTGATCCGAAAAAGAATTACGAGCAGACCAGGGAGGAGATTGGTTATGTCAGTCGCCGCGAGGCAGTACTTAATGATTATAAGCGAATAGGTTTCAAGTCGGGCCTGGAGGTACATCAGCAGCTGAAGACGAAGAGCAAGCTTTTCTGCCGCTGTCCGGCAGGCATATACCATGATCATGATGAATATGATGCCGAGGTTATACGTCATATGCGTCCCACGCTGAGTGAGATGGGAGTTTATGACGGCACGGCGCTTATGGAGTTCCGCACGCGCAAGGAGATCACCTACCGTATTAATAATCTGACAGCCTGCACCTATGAGGTTGATGACACCCCGCCGTTTCCTGTTGACAGGGAGGCAGTAGACATAGCCATAAACATCGCGCTTGCGGCGAAGATGAACATCGTCGGTGAGATCCATATCACCAGGAAGCAATACCTTGACGGGAGTATCCCCACAGGCTTTCAACGCTCGGCCATCATCAGCGTGGAGGGCGGGCTGCAGCTAAAAAACAAAAAGGTGCGGCTCATACAGCTCAGTCTTGAGGAGGATTCATGCCGCGAGGTATCTGACATAGGGCACAGGCGCATCTACAAGACTGACAGGCTGGGCATGCCGCTGATAGAGACGGTTACTTATCCTGACTGTCTCACGCCGGATGAACTGGCTGAGGCAGCCGAGTATATACGGTTTCTGAACCGGAGCACCGGCAGGGTTCGCACGGGCATTGGCGCTGCGCGCGAAGATGTGAATGTCAGCTGCGAAGGAGGCAGCAGGGTCGAGATCAAGGGTGTGGCCCATATAAAATGGATCCCCGAGCTCTCACACAATGAAGCATTCAGGCAATATGCGCTGCTGAACATACGCTCGAAGCTGCAGAAGCTTATTGCTGACCCCGCAGCCTGGACGATAAAAACGAGGGAGATAACCGAAAAGGAGAGTGAGTTTCATTTTGCTCCGGTACGCGCGGCCCTTGACCGCGGTGAGAAGGTCATTGCCGTGAACCTCCCGGGATGCCGCGGCATCCTGTCGCACTTCACACAGCCGGGCTGCATCTTTGCCGACGAGCTAAGTGACAGGCTCAAGGTGATAGCCTGTATTGAAAAGCCAAACATGATACACTCGGAGGAGATTGCAGACGTCAATTTCAATAACCTCTTTCCGGAAGTGGCCATATGGCTCTCGGCAGCACCTGATGATGCACAAATGATATTCTGGGGACCTGCTGACGATATCCGGACTGCCCTCGAGACGATTGAAGAGCGTATAAAAATTGCCCTTGAGGGAGTCCCTAATGAGACCCGTAAATCGTTTGAAGACGGCACCACGATGTTCGAAAGGGTTCTTCCGGGGCGTGACCGCATGTACCCTGACACTGACTCTCAGCCCATCCCGGTGACCACTGAGATGCTTGAGAGGCTGGGCCGTGATCTTCCCGTTGAGATCGCAGAGCGATATCGACAGATGAAGGACTGGGGCCTGCCGGAGGACACATGGCATTATCTGTTGAGGAAAAACCTGGTGGGGCTCATCGACAGGATAGGCAACGATCTTGGCTTTGACCGCCGCGAAGTCGGCACCCTGATCGGCCACCGTTTCCGCAACCTCGAGGGGCGCGGCAGGGTGGCAGCGGGATTCAGCTATGAGAGACTCTATGACCTCTTCGCCTTCCTGAAGAAGGAGGAATTGCTTGCGCCGGTAGCGCGAATCATGCTTCCGGTGGTTGTGTCATCCTCCTCCCCTGATTTTGAGGGCATACTTGCTGCCACGGGATTGCATCGCTCCACGATAGAGGAGATCAGGAAGGAGACAGGGAAGCTTGCAGGAAAGTTTGCAGAGATCTGTTACAATGGCAGCATGGCCGGCATAGAGAGCTGGGTGATGGGACAGCTGAAGATGAAGGCCGTCGGCACTGCAAGGCTTTCGGAGGTCAGGAAGGCTGTGTCGGAGGTACTGGAGGTTTTATAATCAGAATTATGACAGAAGATTTTTTCCAGGGATACAAGGGCGATGCACTGGCAGTGCTGAAGAAGTACAATGTCAGGGTATGGGGCCAGTCTGAGATAGATACCACCCGGGGACTCTTCAAAGGTACCGTCCTTCCGCGGTCGGAAAACAATGATGACCAGCATATTGTCATCAAGATCGAAAGCGGCTACAACATAGGCATTGATATAAGCACTGTCGTTAAAATGACGGAGACAGGCTACAACAAGGCCAATTACAAGATCCCTGAAAAGGAGTTTCCCTATTCAGATGACAAGCCCAACGTGAAGTTGCTTGGTACCGGCGGAACCATTGCCTCGAGGCTCGATTACCGTACTGGCGCCGTCATACCGGCTTTTTCACCGGGTGAGCTCTACGGAGCAGTGCCTGAGCTTGCCGAGGTGTGCAACATACGCACCGAGAAGCTATTCGGGGTTTTCAGCGAGAATATGGGACCTGATCAGTACAAGATCCTTGCAAAAGCCATCGGTGAAGAGATTGCAAACGGAATTGACGGCATCATGATAGGTCATGGCACGGACACACTGCATCATACCGCTGCGGCGCTCTCTTTTATGGTTCAGAACTCGCCCGTGCCGATAGTGCTTGTGGGTTCGCAGAGGTCATCGGACAGGCCGTCGTCAGACGCTGCGCTGAATCTGATTCACGCCTCCACCGCTGCGGGGCACGGTGACATTGCCGAGGTTCTTGTATGCATGTTCGGCCCCACAAGCGATGAATACGGTTTTCTTCATCGCGGTACCAGGGTGCGGAAGATGCACAGCTCCTACAGGTCTACTTTCAGGACCATCGGGGACATACCCGTAGCCACTGTCAGGCGCGGCGAGGTCAAACCGATCAAGAAGGATTACAATCCGCGCCGTGCCGACCGCAACGTAAAGATCATGCCGTATTTCAACGAGAATGTGACGATGATTTATTTCTATCCGCACATGAAGGCGGACATGATTCATTCACTGATCGACAACGGTTACAAGGGAATCATCATAGTGGGCACCGGCCTGGGGCATGTGAACCGGGAGTTATACCCGGCCCTGGAGCGGGCGCAGCGGGAGAATGTGGCGGTATACATGACCCTGCAGACCATCTGGGGGTATGTTCATATGTTTGTTTATGAGACCGGTCGTGATATGATGGCCAAGGGTGTCATTCCGCTGGGTAATATGCTTCCCGAGGTGGCGTGGGTAAAGCTGGGGTGGGCACTTGGGCAGACAGATGACCTGGAAGAAGTCCGCCGGATCATGCTGACACCGGTAAACGGTGAGATCACCGAGCGGGAGCCGTATAACGGTTACCTGGTGTACCAGGGTGGTGTGCCGGAGGTGGAGGAATTTATCCGCCGCGTTCACAAATAGACCGGCGTTTACAATTCTTGACCCTCTACGAGGGTCCAACTTTTTTCTAATCCAATGACTACAATTCTTAATAGCCTACCTTTAGATTAGCATCCAGA
>DFYY01000038.1 GCA_002383485.1 Bacteroidales bacterium UBA4070
AAAACAAGGGTTACGATTACATGTGTGTATCACGCTCATCGCTAAAAGAATATCATGCCGACACCACTGCAACGCCCGTGGAAATAATAGATAAAAAAAAGCAGCCAATAGAACTGTTAAAAGTTAGAGCCTGTGGTGATAATGACCAATACCTTTGGGTGCGGAGCCAGGCAAAAGCATTGAAAGAAAAAAGCATGAACGGCTTGCTTTCTCAAAGGTTCGAGGAAGGGATACAAAGCATACAGGAAGGTATTGCCAAAAAGGGAGGCACAAAAAAACTCAACAAAGTTTACGAAAGGATAGGACGACTAAAACAGAAGTACCCATCGGTGCACAATTATTATGACATAACCATAGGAGACGATGGTAATGGTACAGCAACAAAAATAAGCTGCCGGCACAAAAAGGGAGATGATCCCGACAAACAAGCGGGAATATACTTCTTACGTACTTCCTTGAAAGGAAACGACGAGAAAACACTTTGGTCTATCTATAACATTATCAGAGAAATAGAATATACGTTCAGAGTCCTGAAATCCGACCTTGACCTGCGCCCCATTTACCATAAAACAGACGATGCTGCCATGGCACACTTGCATTTAGGAATGTTGGCATATTGGTTAGTGGCAACCATACGCTACCAGCTGAAACAGCAAGGGATAAACTCTGACTGGCGCGAAATAGTGCGGACAATGAACACTCAAAAATGTGTAACCACAAGTCTGGTCAATATAAAGAATGAAACCATTTCTATACGTCAATGTACCGAAGCTACAAAAGAAGTGAAGAAAATATACGACCTGCTAAAGTATAAATATGCTCCTTTTGTGAGAAAAAAATCCGTAGTCCCCCCTGCCGAAATTTTTAAAAATGATAGCTCATAATATCAGCACATTGCAAACTTAAAGCTGCAATGTGGGTTAAATATCTGCCATTCTTCTCAAATACTATAAGCGTTGATGGCGCTGCTCCCCGGGTTATGTTACCCTTAAAAACAAATGCCAGATCACCAATGTAAGCTGCTACGATTTTCCCATTAAATATATCGGAACCAAAATAATATGCCTTCTTGTCCTGATCCTTGTCGTTCCACCCGGGACCATATACGTTGTGTTTCACATTACCATCGAGGTCGCATATAGTCAATAAGTCGCACTCATCATAGCAGTTCACATAAAAGTTGTTCTCGACTGACAGGCTAAAGGATGCAATCTTATTCTTTCCTGGACACTCATGATTTTCATAACCAAACTGTTCAATCTCATTAGTATTGATATTCAGTTTAGTATTAGTCATGTCAAAAGTGGAATGTGACAATGGATGGAGAGCCCTTCCCAGAACAATACTGTCATTAAGGAACCCAAAATTAACAAGGAGCAGCTCATTATCCATATCCAGATAGGAGGTTGGTTTAAAGCTATTATTTGCTAATACGCTGTCCAAAGGGAATTTGTGCATCACTTTTTTACCATGGTCGACTACCCACAGAATCTTGTTTTTCTCGTCAATCCCTATTCTTCCCGGATTAGCTATTTCTCCTGGTCCCCTCCCGATTATTCCGGTACTTGTAAGATACTTAAAAGTACTCTTATCAAAAATATGAATGCACTTGTCATTCTTTGGGGATATTTCAGCAATAATTAATACATTATCAGCTACATATAAATGAGAACTGCCAAATTTGACATCTGTCTTTATATCCTCAATCCTGGCTGAGATATCTACTGTCTTATCACGATCTTTCTGGACTATGTCGGTACTGGATACTCTATTGGTATTACAACCGGTCCAACAGATGATCAACAGATAAAGAAACAGATTTGAGGTTTTCATTGATTAGGTTTTTCATTTATTAGGTGCGGTAGTATTATGCTACCGCACCGGTTTTCAAAAATAGTAAAGTTAATGGAAGAGATTTTCTTTGATTAGTTACTTTGGTCGCCCCAGTTATATTCTTTTAGGCCTTCATAGACTTGATAACAATAACGATAAAGCCCGCAGGGTACGCAACCATTTGGACATTCGGGATTCACCTGAGCATTTGCCTTGGCCATAACCTCAACATTTTTCAATGAAATCTCACCTGTTGGGCTTAATGGCAAGCCAAAACTTAGAATTGAAAATATAGCAAAAATACTGCCTATTACCGTTAAAATGATCTTTTTTTTCATGATAGTCTAAATTACATTAACCATAACAAATTAAAGCACAGTCCGATATACCTGTTAAGCAGGCTTTATCCTTTTCAATCGGGAAGAATGTTCCTTCTTTAATACTATCTTTGTTACTAAACCTCCTTTCATGTTTTGTGAAAGGCCGGGGCAGAAAGTACTTGGCAATACAGGCAAAGCTTTATGCCCTTTTCTTTCAGATTTATACCGGAATTAGATTCATGACTTTTTGTTTACATCATGCAAACCTGACAACAGTAAAGTTAAGGGCACCTCGAAAAACTACTTTTTTTTGATGCCATTATTCAACCCAAATATATATTTTAGTTTTCGAAAAACCTAATTTTACCTCCCCCTCCCTATTTTTTATTTAATTAAATATCAGATACATACATAAGTACATCTTTCACGTCTGGACATACCTATCCCATAGCAACCACTATTTTTAATTGAGTACAGCGACTGATATTGTAAGTAAGGTTCATTAGTCCGATTTTTGCTGTAGCTATTACAATCCCAATAGTGCGGATAATGGAGCCATGCATGCTGTTTTCTACAAAGCCGAACACGTGTTCGACCCTTACGCGTGTCCTGGATTTCTCTTTGTTATTGGCTTTCTGTTCTTCGGTTAAGGGTTTGTTGCGGTACCCTTTCTCAATTATTTTGTTGATGACTTTTTTCTTTTTGTAAACCGTTTCCTGATCTTCTCCTGTATAAGCGCTGTCAGCATAAAGCGGTTGTCCCTCGTCTTTCTCTGTAAGCAATTGTTCCATAGCTTGAGAGTCATGTACCGATGCATCTGTAACTAAATATTCCTCAATCAGTTTTGTTTTGGTATCGGCTTTCACATGATTTTTATATCCATAGAAGTTCGTGTTGTTTTTCTTTGTCCACTTGGCATCCACGTCCTTCTGTGCTAATTTATGGGGCTTCACTTTCCACTCCCCCGGCGCTGTCCCTGTCTCTTTAATATGCTTGTTTTCTTCGCGGGTATTCCGTTGGCGTGGAGCCTCTACAAAGCTGGCATCTACCATCTTACCTTCGTTGGCAAAAACTCCTGCCGCATCAAGGGTTTCATTGAAGATTTTGAACAGGCCCAGGATCACATCTTTTTCTATAAGCTGCTCCCGGAACAACCAAAATGTTTTACTGTCAGGAACCTTGTCACTTTTCTTCAATTCCAAAAACCGCTTAAAACTTGCCCGGTCAACAATTTGGTATTCCAACTGGTCATCAGAAAGGTTATACAGACTCTGAATGATAAGGGCTTTGAACAATATCAACCGGTTGAATGGGGGGCGGCCTCCTTTCGATAAATCTCTATCCTCATTCTTAAATGCCTCATATATAGGAGATTCAAATATCTTCCAGTTAATAAATTTATCCAATTTTCGCAGCGGATCACCAAGCTTGGTAAGCTTTTCCATTAAAAAATGGTCATCAAACAGGCCTAAGTCATTTATATTTTTCATCTCGTGCTTTTCTTGCCAGGATATAAAACATAGTCAATAAAAACAATTTTATATTATTAACAATCAGGCATATATATCAACAATGAGTTTTTAGAGATGCCCTTAATAAGAAATCCTGAATTTTATCGGGAATTATCGGGAATTAAAAAGAAAAATCGGTGGTATTATGACTTTCCCCTTCTACTGTACAAAACCGTAAATCACCTTTGTGATGAAAATGATAAAATCAACTTAAGAAGACCCCGACATTTAACCCGGTTCACTTCTTTGGCCCCTTGAATAAAAAAAAATAGGGATACCACCTTGTAATTCCTAAATGATTCTCTATTTTTGTAAAATGTTTTGCTCCATATATGTAAAACATAAGTACTCGCAAGTGTAAAGCATCATTTTTATATTATGTAAAAAAGTCTCGCAATGAATTATATTTCAAGAATTATTGAAGATGAAATAAAAGCCAAACTGAATGCTTCGGGAGCAGTCCTGATTCGCGGTCCGAAAGCATGTGGAAAAACAGAAACTGCTATGCGTCTGGCATCAAGCGTTCTCCGGGTTGACCAGGACGAGCAGGTGCCCTATCTGATGGATGCCGATCCAAAACGGCTGCTGGCAGGAAAGACACCCCGACTGATTGACGAATGGCAGGTACAACCGAAACTATGGAACTACATACGTCACGAAATAGATGCCCGTAAAGAAAAGTCACAGTTTATCCTTACCGGCTCCTCAACTCCCGATGATAAAATCCCTATCCATTCCGGGGCTGGAAGATTTACTACTGTGGATATGCGCACACTGTCATGGCAGGAATTGGGTTATTCCACCGGCCAGGTAAGCATGAAACAACTGTTGTCAGATAACGAGATTGATCTGTCAGACAGATCTGTCGATCTGGAGACAATTGCAGAAAGAATTATTAAAGGTGGCTGGCCTGGTCTGCTTACATCCACAACAGATGAGGCCTTGCTGCTTAATCAGGCCTATATCGATCTGATCGCGGAAAGCGATATGAGTCGTATCTCGGACATTAAGCGCGACCCGGTAAAAGTGAGAAATATTTTCAGGTCTATAGCAAGGAATACGGCAACAATGGTGGCCAAAACCACTATTGTTAAGGATATTAAAGAGTATGACAGGGGTGATATCTCGCGTCCAACCTTGTATGATTATCTGGATGCCCTGGAACGGCTGATGATCATTGAAAACCAACCGGCATGGAGTACACATATCCGATCGTCTGCATCGCTGAGAAAATCACCGAAAATACACTTTACGGATGTCTCATTGTCTGTAGCTGCATTGGGCGCCGACAAAGAAACGTTATTGAAAGATGTTAAGTTTACAGGTTTTTTGTTCGAATCATTGGCCACACATGATCTGCGGGTCTACGCCCGGGCAAATGATGCCAGCGTCAGTCATTACTCTGATTCCAGTGGCCTGGAGATCGACTGCATTGTACAGAAACGCAACGGTGATTGGGCGGCTTTTGAGACAAAACTCGGCATGGGGATGATTAATGAAGCTGCTTCCAACCTGAAAAAACTGACAACGACACTTGACATAAAAACAATAGGCCCCCCGAAGTCGCTGAATATCATTGTCGGAACCGGAGTAAGCCATACTCGTCCCGATGGCATTAATGTTATTTCACTTGCTTCTCTGGGTGTTTAAAAATCCCCCGAACTCCGTCCCGACGCACGTCTCCTGGAAGAAACTAATTCCAGATTTACCTTCCGTTTCCACTGAATAAACCCGTAGATTGCCATTGCGAGGAAAATGACGTACTGAACTGAAACGAGCATGATGCCACGCATGGAGTACATCGCAATACTCATGATATTGACGAGGATCCAGAGTATCCAGTTCTCGAGCTTCAGTCGCGCACATAGTATCGATGCCGCAATGCTCATCACCGCGATCATGGCATCGGTATATACGAAAGTTGCCCTGACGGGGAAAAAGTCAGGCAGCCAGAGATGGATCTTGTCCATCACCGTGCCCATAGCCAGCGCCATGGCAATTATGCCCGCCACCCAGAAAACCCTTCCCTTGTGACTCATCAAAGTCACAGGCTCGTCGCCGTTGCTGCTCTGCCTTCTCCAGTTGAACCAACCGTAGATGGCATTGAAGAAGAAAAAGAACTGAAGGATCATCGCAGAATAGAGATTCACCTGGTAGTAAAGCATGAAGAAGAGCACGGCATTAACGAGTGCAAATACCCAGGTGATTATGTTTGCCCTGGCTGCATACCAGACGGCTGCCAGCCCGGTGAGCACAGCGAGCAGCTCGAGGAGGCTCATGCGGTAGCCGGGGAGTTCGAAGAGGATGGTGTCGATGTTAAACATGTCTGAAGGTCTGAAGGTCTGGCTGCAGTATGCAGGTTTTAAGGGTTTTAGTTTTGAAGGTATTTGGTCTGGTTACGGAGAAAAGTCTCAACCGGAAGCACCAGAATATTATTATGCTTCATAGGTATCGAACCCCTGTACAGAAGAATCAGTTTCGATTCAGGATAGTCATCCCCGAAGGCCCTGAGTCCGTTATAATCTACAGGATTCAATGTTGAGGCATTCTTAACTTCAATGGCAGTAAAAACATTACTTCCATAAAGTACAAAATCAACCTCATTGCCCGCCAGGGATCTCCAGTAATAAAGCTGAGCATCATTCAGAAAATAATCAATTACTGCACGAAGATGCTGGCCTACCAGTCCTTCCAGGGCTGGTCCTGCAATCTCTGACTCGGTGTCCAGTGGGCCTCTTTGTCTCAGTCGACGGTATAATCCGCTGTCGAACAGGAAGAACTTCGGATGTGTTGCTGTCTTGCGCTTGGCTCTCCTGGCAAAAACCGGCAACCGGTAAGCCAGCAGGAGATCTTCAAGAATATCAAAATATCCGGTGACAATATTTCTTGACACCTGGCATTCACGGGCGACATTACTGATATTCAGAACAGATCCATGCGAGAAGCTGACTATTTCCAGAAACCTGGAGAAAGCTCCAAGATTCCGGACAAGTCCTTCTGCCTGAACTTCTTCACGAAGATATATGTCAACATATGCAGACAGGCTCTGCACAGGATCCTTGCTTCTCTCAATCACAGGTATCAATCCCGTCCTGAGGGATTTTTCCAGACTGAAATCATCACCAAGCTCCTCAGCGATAAAAGGATGCATGATACACCTCAGGGCACGCCCTCCGAGCATATCAGCTCCTCCCATTTTAAGTTTCCGGGGACTTGATCCGGTCAGAATAAATCGTATCTTTCTTTCCTCCATGAGTTTATGCACCACATCAAGAACAGAAGGAACTTTTTGAACCTCGTCTACAATCACCTGGCCGGGATTCAGGGCTGCAACACTCTTCTCAAGAGTTTCCGGAAAGGCTGAAAATGTTCTGAAAGTCTCAGGATCCAGAAAGTCTATATACAAAACATCATCATTAATCAGTGTCTTGACAAACGTCGACTTGCCTGTTCCCCTGGGCCCAAATAGAAAAAATGATCCTTCAGGAACCTTTATATGTCGAATTTTGTTGGTCATGCATGCAAATTTAGACCTATTTTGCATATTTCACAAGCATTTTTTGACCTTGTTAAGAATTATACAGAGTTTTTTTAGCTTTATGTCGTCAGAGTATGTTACCAACAGAAGAATACAAATCAAGATCTGAACGTTATTCACGGGAGACCGGACGGCTGCACAAGCTGTCGGACCGGCTGTCGATGGCCAGGCTGGCAACGTTTGCAGGAGGACTGTTGCTGTTCGCTGTGCTGGTGTCATTCTCGGTCATTGCCGCTGCCGCCACCCTGGCTGTGGCTCTCATCCTGTTCGCCTGGCTTGTAATAAAATACGAAACGACAGAGAAAAGCAGGAAAAGATACTTTCGCCTGGAAGAGATCAACAGGCTGGAACTGAAATGCCTGGAGGGCGACTTCTCCGGCTTTAAAACCGGCGAAGAATACGCTGAGAGAGACCACCCCTATTCGTATGACCTCGACATCTTCGGAAAGGCATCTCTCTTCCGGTATATATGCCGGACAACCAGCAGACCGGCCTCTGACCGGCTGGCAGAGTACCTGAAGCAATCAGCGCTACGCGAAGAGATTCTGTTACGCCAGGAGGCTGTTGCAGAACTTCAACCGCTCACAGACTGGCGCCAGGAACTGATGACCCTCGGATACCTTAACGCCGGTGCCGGCAATGACCCTGCGCCCCTGATGCAGTGGCTCAAAAGTGATGATCTCTTCCGGAAAACCGGTCACGAGAAAATAATTACCATATGCCTCAGCCTTCTTGCGCTGGCAGCGGTAATACTGGTTATAACCGGACTGCCCGCAGGGATACTCATCCCTGTGCTTGGAGTGAACTTCATCTTCTATTTCACGCGGTTCAGGAAGATCTCAAAACTGCAGGAACAGGTAAGCCGGTCGTCAGATCTGCTGAAGGCTTACTCCGAAATCATCAGACTGATTGAGAACAGAAAACTTACCTCTCCCCTGCTGCAGAAGCTACAGTCAGCCTTCAGGGATGAGATCGCGGCATCAGGCCGTATCAGACAGCTCTCAAAGCTTGTGGGCAGGCTCGATTACAGGCTGAACGTGCTTGTTTCAGTACCTCTCAACCTGCTTTTCTTTGCAGATATACATTTCTGCCTCGCGCTGGAGAAGTGGAAGCGTGAACATGCCTCACTGATACCCGGCTGGTTTGCCTCGATGGCAGAGTTCGAGGCGCTGGCTTCACTGGCAAACATGGCTTTCAACAATCCGGGCTGGGTTTACCCCAATGTGACTGACGACTACTTTGTTTTCAGGGCTGAGGAGATGGGTCATCCGCTTATTCCTGCCGGCAGGCGTATCAGCAACAGTTTCGCCGCTGAGGGACGAGGTAAAGCCATAATTGTAACAGGATCGAACATGTCTGGCAAGAGCACCTTCCTCCGTACCTGCGGCGTGAATGCCGTTCTGGCCTTTGCCGGGGCTCCGGTATGCGCTTCGGCATTCACTGTCTCGCTTGTCAGGCTCCATTCCAGCATGCTCATTTCAGACTCGCTCGAGGAGAATATCTCTTCATTCTATGCCGAGCTGCGGCGACTCAGGGCAATCATCTCCGGGGCAGAGTCTGATCCGAAGGCATTCCTGCTTCTCGATGAGATCCTCCGGGGCACCAACTCCGATGACAGGTATACCGGTTCAGTGGCACTCATAAAGCAGCTTACCGGTTACGGCGCCGTGGCAATGGTTGCCACGCATGACCTGCGCCTCGCCGGACTGGAACAGGAGCTTCCTCAGTCAATTGAGAACTATCATTTTGATGTGAAGGTAAACGACGAGGAGCTCTTCTTCGACTACCGTCTCACCCCGGGAATATGCTCCAGCTTCAACGCCTCGCTGCTGATGAAGAAGATGGGGATTAAAGTCTGAAGGTCGGAAATCTAAAGGTCTCAGGTTTTAACATCTACCAGTTTAGCAGCCACTTCCATACAGGAACCACTTCAATTTCCCTGTCACCAGTGTCTATTACCTTTTCCTCATCACGTGTAATGATCAAAAGCCGGCTGCATTCCAATACATCATTAATTCTCAATAGTGCTTTTACCTCCCGGTCCAATGTCCTGTCAACGTTTCCAAGATTGTAGCAAACCTGAATCGCGGTATGGGCATCCGGAATGTAGAAATCCACCTCTATTCCCCTGTTATAAAAGAAAACTGTATCAGTGCGTCCGTATTTGCGCAGTAAACTAATAAGGACAAGATTTTCCAGAAGAGAGGTATGTCCATCTAACAGGAAGAGATTCAGTATGCCATTGTCAGTAAAATAATACTTGGGAGAAGTCTCCTTTTCGACCAGCTTACCTGCAATGTTCCGGATCGGATTTATCAACCAGGCATCCCTTGCATATTCAACATAGTTGATGATTGTATTAGTCCCAATCTTTGCACCTGCAGAAGATACAATATTCGCTAACCGGGTATATGATATCGGATGCTTAACACTTTCAGCAAGCTTTTTGAACATTAAACGCAGAGCAAAAGTATTCCCGACAGTATGCCTGGCAGCAATATCACCCAAAAATATTTTTTGATAGACACTTGTAAGATAATCTCTCCTGGCTGAAAGTTTAGCTCCTTCCGGAAACCCTCCAAAAAGGAAATAGTCGTTAAATTTCCTCAATATTTCAGCTTTTGCTTCAGTGGATAATATCGAACTGTCTGAAATATCTATCTCATTAGCTGTCAAATATTCAGCGAAATCGTAAGGATATACATCCACAGGAATATAACGTCCACCCAGTGTGGTTTGAATATCACGACTAAGCATTTTGGCATTGCTTCCTGCGATGTAAACCCTGTGCCCGGTGTCAGCCATACGACGGGCAAATTTCTCCCATCCGTCAATATTCTGTACTTCATCAAGAAACAGAATCGGCTTCTTACCATATACTTCCAGATGAACCTCCAAAAGGATATTCAAATCAGCCGCTGACATCCCCGTAAGACGCTCGTCCTCAAAATTTACATATAGCATCTCGTCCCAATCTATCCCTTTAGTCAATAATTGCTGCATTCGCTGATACAGCAGATAGGATTTCCCGGCACGCCGGATACCGACAAAGACATAATTGGCGAATTCCTCAAAGGTAAAGTCACGGATAATTACCTTGTATTTAGGTACCTCAGCCCTATTGTCAGCAATCACTGTCCTGATTACATTCTTATCCATATTTACTCGTTATTGTTCTGTCAATAGAACAATTTTAAGCCTTTTTTATTTTATTCACAAAACAATATCAAAATATAAGATACTGAAATATATCGTAAAAATCTATTAGATATTTTTACCTGCTTATTTGGCACATCGTAATTTGTAGAGAATGCCCTTTACCTTCTCCTCCTCACTCATACTGCCATCTATCCAGTTAATTGCAATGCCCCGGCGCTCCATGCCGCGGAACCAGGTCATCTGTCGCTTTGCAAAACGGTGTATCTCAACCTCGAGCTTCTGAACCATCTCATCACGCGTGAGCCTGTTCATCAGGTAAAGGGTTATATACTTGTACTCCAGCCCGTAATAGATAAGGTCATCAGGATGGATACCCCCTGCCAGCAATCGCTGCACCTCTTCAATCATCCCCTCCTCGAGCCGAATCCGCAACCTGTCGCTTATACGCTGACGCCGGGTCTCGCGGTCAACAAACACTGCTGTCACAAGCGGATTCTTTACAGGAAAAGGAGTCTCGACAACCGGGTGATGCACATACCAGTCAGCTATCTCTATAGCCCGCACAGCCCTCTTCACCGTGTCAACATCAGTCTTGTTGTGCAGGCTCTTATATTGCGAGAGTATCTCCGTCAGCTCCTCAAGCGACCGCCCCGCCAGCAGCGCCCGCAAAGGCGCATTGACAGGAACCTGTACCAGCCTGTAACCGCTCACGATGCTGTCGACATACATCCCTGAGCCCCCGCACACCACCGGGAAGACACCCCGCGCGGACAGAGCCTCAAAGACCTTCAGGGAATCGCGCTGGTACTCAAAGACATTGTACCTGTAACCGGCATCAACTATATCAACCATATGCACCGGCACCCTCCGGCCGTCAACAGTGTAATCCGACAGGTCCTTGCCCGTCCCTATATCCATTCCGCGGTAAACCTGCCTGGAGTCGGCGCTGATCACCTCTCCTCCCATCCTGTCAGCCACCATCGCCGCCAGCCTCGTCTTGCCTGTAGCCGTAGGACCGGTGATCACCAGGATATCATGCATCGGATTGTCCATCAGAAATTAAAGATAGCCAAAACAGGGTCACGGTATTGCATTTTTGCTTAATTTTGCCGTTCCTAAACAAAAAGTGGTCATGGACTTAAGGTTCTTATACCATAGGACAAAATATTTTATAATAAATCCGGGCAAAGCCTGGGAGGTGGTCCACCGCGAGGAGAGACCGATGAAGTTCGTCAGGGGCAGCTTCTTTCTGCCGCTGATCATACTCGTCACTGTAAGCGCATTTCTGGGTTCGATGTTCTTCATCAACACAACCCTGAAACCGATGTACTCGGTGCTGACAGCAGTCAACACCTTTCTCTTCCTCTACCTCGGCGTATATGCCTCTGCCTTTGCCCTGAGGGAAATAATGAAGGCCATGGGTCTCGGCCAAGATTTCCTGGTGGCATTCAAGCTGGTTGCCTACTCAATGGCCCCCATCTTCCTGTCGCTCACCATCAGCCGCCTCTTCGAATCACTGCTTTTTATCAACGTACTGGGCCTCTACGGCCTCTATATCTTCTGGATCGGGACAGAGGTGATGGTGAACCCGCCTGACAACAAGAAACTGCTGATGATCATCCTGTCGGTTGCAGCAATGCTAATAATCTTCCTCCTGCTTCAGGTATTACTCTCCAGGCTGGCCCAGACGCTCTATTTCTCAGTATTTGCCTGACATCCCTGATGAGAACCGATAACAGCAATATCGTCATCAGAAACCGGAGGGCGTCGCACGACTATGAGTTCCTCGAGAAGCTCATTGCCGGCATCAAACTAACAGGGACGGAAATCAAGTCAATTCGCGCCGGAAAAGCCACACTGACAGATTCGTTCTGCGCTTTCCGCAACGGCGAACTCTTTGTCACCGGGATGCACATCTCCGAGTACTACTGGGGAAATCTCAACAACCACGACCCGCTGGGCGAAAGGAAGCTTCTGCTGACGCGAAAGGAGCTCCGCAAGTGGGAAAGGAAGGTCAATGAGACGGGACTGACAATCATCGTTACGAAGGTATTCATCAACCAGCGCGGACTGGCGAAGGCCGAGATAGCCCTCGCGAAGGGGAAGAAGCAGTATGACAAGCGCGACAGCCTCAGGAAGCGCGATCACGAGCGCGAGATGGACCACCACGTGAAGGAGCGCGGAAGGTAATCAGGAACTGATCAGAAGTTCGGGCTCAGCAGGTACCTGGAGTAGAACTGGTCAATGTAAGCAACAGCCTCCTCTGCATTGTCAACCATCCTGAAAATATTCAAATCCTCGGCAGAGATATTGTGCTCCTCGTTGAGCATCACCTCGGTGACCCAGTCAAACAGCCCTGACCAGTATTTCGTCCCAACCAGCACAATCGGGAAACGCCCGATCTTCTTGGTCTGGATCAGGGTAATAGCCTCGAAAAGCTCATCAAATGTCCCGAAACCGCCGGGCAACACAATGAACCCCTGTGCGTACTTCATGAACATAACCTTGCGGACGAAAAAATAATCGTATGTGATAAGCTTGTCGCGATCAATATAGGGGTTGGCCTTCTGCTCAAACGGCAGATCAATGTTTATACCTATCGACTTGCCGTTGCCTCGCTTTGCGCCCTTGTTGGCAGCCTCCATGATGCCCGGACCGCCGCCAGTGATCACGCCGTAGCCCTTCTGCACCAGGCGGTAGGCAATATCCTCTGCCATCTTGTAATATTTGTTGTTGAAATGGGTCCTGGCAGAGCCGAAGACAGCCACGCTTGGCCCTATCCTCGACAATTTCTCAAATCCTTCAACCAGTTCCGCGATGATCTTGAAAACCCTCCAGGAGTCCATTGTGTGGATCTCGTTCCAGGTCTTTGGTTCAAAGGCATCCTTTATCAGATCCTTCTCCTTTGCTTCGTCCATAAATCGTTATTTATGCATTAAATATAATATTTTCTAATGTTCCAGCACGGGCGCAAGGAACTGTCCCGTATAATTATCCCTAAGCTTAGCTATCTCTTCCGGAGTACCCGAGAACATGATCTCACCACCCCCGCGGCCACCCTCCCTGCCAAGGTCAATTATATAGTCGGCCACCTTGATCACATCCATATTGTGCTCAATGACCATCACCGTATTACCTCTTTCGACCAGCCTCTCAAGCACCTCAAGCAGCACCTTTACATCCTCAAAATGAAGCCCTGTGGTAGGTTCATCAAGGATGTACAGTGTGCGCCCGGTATCGCGCCTCGAGAGCTCTGTGGCCAGTTTGACACGCTGTGACTCACCTCCCGAGAGTGTTGTAGAGGGCTGCCCCAGCCTTACGTATCCGAGGCCCACATCCTGAAGGGTCTTGATCTTTTGATATATCGAAGGAATACCCTTAAAGAACTCCACTGAATCATTGATTGTCATCTCGAGGACATCATTGACGGATCTGCCCTTGAACTTTACCTCAAGTGTCTCACGATTATAGCGTTTGCCCCCGCAGTCGGGGCAAATTACGTAGACATCCGGCAGGAAGTTCATCTCTATGGTCTTCACCCCGGCGCCACCGCACCCCTCGCACCGGCCTCCTTTTATGTTGAATGAGAAGCGGCCCGGGCCAAAGCCCCTTACTTTAGCGTCAGGCGTCATTGCGAAGAGGTTGCGTATCTCAGTGAAGACACCTGTATATGTTGCAGGATTAGACCTGGGTGTGCGGCCAATGGGCGCCTGATCAACCTCTATCACCTTGTCAATGTTTTCCAGTCCTTCAATGGACTCATAGGGCAGGGGCGTCCTGCCCGCACCGTGCAGCTTCTTCGCCAGCGCCGGGTGAAGGGTGTGGTTTATCAGCGACGACTTGCCGCTGCCTGAGACACCTGTGATACAGATGAATGTCCCGAGCGGCACCTTCATGGTGACACCCTTCAGGTTGTTGCCGGTAGCGCCGGTGATGGTGAGCTGTTTACCGTTACCCTTCCTCCTTTTCTTCGGGACCTCAATGGTTCTTGCGCCGTTAAGGTACGCAGCCGTCAGTGTGTCTGCCTTCAGTATCTCTTCAGGGGTGCCTTCGGCAACAATCAGCCCGCCGTGCACGCCTGCACCCGGCCCGATATCAATAATATGGTCGGCGCTGAGGATCATATCGCGGTCATGTTCCACCACTATCACCGAGTTGCCCGCATCACGGAGGCTTCGCAGCGCTTCTATCAGCCGCCGGTTGTCGCGCTGGTGCAGCCCGATGCTCGGCTCATCCAGGATATACAGTACATTGACCAGCTTAGATCCTATCTGCGTTGCCAGCCTGATGCGCTGGCTCTCTCCGCCTGAGAGGGTGCGGGCGCCACGGTTCAGCGCCAGGTAATCGAGCCCCACGTCAAGGAGAAATCCCAGTCGCGAGCGTATCTCCTTAAGTACCTCAGCAGCAATCTTTTTTTGCCGTTCTGTCATCTCATCGATGACATGCTCCAGGTAATCCCTGAGTTCAGTCAGGTCCATCGCGGCAAGCTCACCAATATTCTTCCCGCCGATGCGGAACCATAATGACTCCTTCTTCAGCCTCGTGCCGTTACACTCCGGGCATACATGGTACTGAATATACTGTTCACGACCTTTAGCGCTTGTATTACCCATCGCCTCCTGGTTACCCACGTAATTGACCACACCCTCAAAGGTCATGAAGTAGTTGGATGTTACTCCCAACGGAGTATTAGAAAGTTTAAGCACCTCGTCGGAGCCAAAGAACACCTTGTTAAGCGCCTCCTCCGGGATCTCACCCACAGGGGTGTCAACTGTAAAACCGTATTTTTCTCCGAGGGCCTCTATCATCCAGAAGATCCAGATGTTACGATACTTGCCAAGAGGTTCTATCCCACCCTTGCGGATACTGAGCGAGGGATCGGGCATCATCCGGCTTATATCCACTTCAGATATCTCACCCAGCCCGTTGCATTTCGGACAGGCGCCCTGCGGCGAGTTGAACGAAAATGTATGCGGCGCCGGCTCATTGTACGAGATGCCGGTGACGGGGCACATCAGGTGGCGACTGTAATACCTCAGGCTGTTATCTCCTGCGTCAACCAGCGCCATGATGCCATCACCCTGGTCAAGAGCCAGCAACACAGCATCATGAAGCCTCTTCTCAGTCACATGGCCCACCTGGAACTTGTCTATCACAAGCTCAATGAAATGGACCTTGTACCTGTCAAGCTTCAGCCCGGGAGTGATCTCCCTGATCTCACCGTTGATGCGGGCGTGCAGGAATCCCTTTCTCCTCAATTGCTCGAAGAGCTCCTTGTAATGGCCCTTCCTTCCCTTGATCAGAGGTGCAAGAACGTAAACCTTATGCTGGTCATACCGCTCTGACACGAGATCAATTATCTGGTCATCAGTATATTTGACCATCTTTTCTCCTGACTCATAGGAGTATGCATCGGCAGCCCGGGCATAAAGCAGTCGCAGGAAATCATATATCTCGGTGATGGTCCCTACCGTGGAACGGGGGTTCTTGTTGGTGGTCTTCTGTTCTATGGATATGACAGGGCTCAGTCCGGTAATCCGGTCAACGTCAGGCCTTTCCATCCCACCAAGGAATTGCCGCGCATAGGCTGACAACGTCTCCATGTATCGCCGCTGTCCCTCGGCGTAGATAGTGTCAAAAGCCAGTGATGACTTCCCGCTGCCGCTGAGCCCGGTGACAACCACAAGTTTGTTTCGCGGTAGCGTAACGCTGATGTTGCGAAGGTTATGCACCCTCGCACCATAGACACTTATCTCATCTCTTGGTTCTGACATATGGAACGACTACAGGCCGGCCTGTATCCTTGCATCCTTCTCCGGTACCCTGATAATGTATTCGCGCTTCTCACTGTTGGTCAGGAAGGGTCTGCGAAGCCATGGATTCAGAAATTTCAGGATCTTATAATTGGTGCCGAACTGTCTGGCAAACTGTTCAAAGCTCGTGACCGTGGTATCAACCTTCACCTCCCTGAAAGGGATTGGTCTGTACATCTCCCCGACGCCTATGTTGAAACCGTATTTTGCCGGTTCTGACATTACAAGCTTGAGCGAAACTATGCGGAATATATACCTTGCCGTCTCCTCGTTCAGAAGCAGGTCGTAGTAATTGTTCTCCTTCTGTATGTCTACCTGCTCATTCAGACCGCTGAAGCCGTTATTGTACGAGGCTGCAGCCATAGTCCAGCTGCCGTACCTATCGTATGCCTTCAGGAAGTATTTGCAGGCAAAACGGGTCGATTTGTCAAGGTCATATCTCTCATCGACCTCCCGGTTGATGATCATTCCTGCTTCCTTGCCGGTCCCCTCCATTATCTGCCAGTAACCGGTGGCACCTGCCGGTGAGATAACATTGCTCAGGTCACTTTCAGCGCATGCCAGGTACTTGAAGTCATCGGGAATACCGTATTCCTTAAGTATTTTTTCTATCTCCGGGAAATAACGGGCTGCCCTTTTGATTGTCAGCAGGGTTGATCCATGGCGGTAAGCAGTGGCGTTCAGCTCCCTGTCAAGGCTCTCACGGGTATCAAAGTTCTGCAGAGGCATCTCCTCACCGGCGAAAGTGACGTTTTCAGGGATTGCCCAGGAGACAGCCAACGGTGCACTCTCCTCGTAATCAGGCATTTCCTGTTGCTGATTTTTCGCTGACACAAGAAGGGTAAAAACGAAACCTGCGCTGAGCAGAAACATTATGGCGATGGCGGCTTTCCCGGCGGTAATTTTCATGTTATGGCAATCTCATTTTGAAACTGCAAAAATAGCTAAAATATTGCTTACCGGGAAGCAAATAAAGGAGCAGAACAGGGTGGTTCAGAATTTAAACGAGAAGCCCGACCAGAACCCGAGGGAGTAGGGTTTGTAAAGTGAGCCTGAAATATCACTGAGCGGTGTCATATAATACCTGAAAACCGGCTCAAGATTGAATGTAATCTTCCTTGATAGGCTGTATTCCATCCCCAGTCCCAGCTGGCTGCTGATATTATGTATGTTGATTCCCTCGGTATGCCCTACACGGATCAGATCCGAACCCTCGCCGGTGTAAGCAGTATTGTCAACAAGCAACCCGTATGCCACTCCCCCCGAGAGGTTCAGCCCTAATTTACGGTCAATGACTTTATACCTGAGTACAACCGGCATCTCGAGGTAACGGAAGACCTGCTGAATATCAGATCCTACCTGTGTCAGTTGGTATTTTGACGGATCAGCCATGTTACCCTGGATAAGAGTGCCTACCCTGTCCTTGCTGCCTGTGAGATAGAGATCTGTATTCCCTGACAGGATGGTTCCGGAGGCGGTCTCGACACTGTAGAGGTAGCTGCTCTTGACGGCATAAAAGTCCGACAGGCCGGCATAGACATTGACGTCAGAAATTGTCTGTCCGACAGATGCCATCCCGATACCGGACTGGATCGTCAGGCGGTCAGATATCCTGTATCCCACGGTAACGCCGGTAGAATATGAAGGCCTCGATCTCTCGCTGCTGATTAGTTCGGCCAGCCTCTGATTATTGCCCGAAGGGGAGAAGCCTATAGCAGGTGACATTGATGCTCCGACAAGGAAACGCTGCCCAGCCGGGGCTGTCTTAGCCTCAGCCATTGTGGCCATAATACCCTCTTCCGCTCCCGCAAAGCGACCTGCGTTTATTACCGTAATCTCGTCAGGGAATAGTATGACAGGTTCGCCCGGCTCAGTCCTCTGCTCCGGGATATCAGCCGATGCGATGAGCACTGCCGGTTCATCTGCTGTCAGATCCGGCACTGCTTCGACGACAGGGACAGCAGGGTCTGACAGGGTCACAAAACGGACTATACGTGCATCTTCGGTTCCGGAAATGGGAGAAGCCTCCATGATATCAATTGGCGAACCCTGCAGCCCGTCACCGGGAACGGTGACCTCCGAGAGAAGAACCGGCGTGTTGTTGTTTCGCACATACCAGGTCACCAGGAGAGTCAGGGAGACCAGTGCAGCCACTCCTGCCGCTATGCCGGAGATCACCCTCAGCCGTGTATGCCTGACCGGCATCGGCGGGATATTGTCCCACATATCAGCAGGCGGCAGAACCTCAAGGTTTTTCAGGCCGTTGCGGAATACGATATCAATATTGGGCTCCCGTTCAAACATTTACCATTCTTCTTGTGACACCCGTAAGTATCATTACCTTCTTCTGAAGGATCTCCCTTGCCCTGGAGAGATTCGATTTGCTGGTACCTTCCGAGATACCAAGCATCTCTCCTATCTCCTTATGGGAATATCCTTCTATGGCGAAGAGGTTAAAGACCATCCTGTACTTCGGCGGCAGCTCCATGATTATGTTCAGCAGATCATAAGCCTCCAGGCCTGCAAAATCATCTGTGTCGGGCTCGGACTCGGGCTCCGTCACTTCATCGATGTCATCTACCCTGCTCAGATAATACCTGCTGCGGTACCGCTCCAGCGCCGTGTTGACAATGATCCTCCTCATCCATCCTTCAAAAGAACCTTCATGGCTGAAGCGCGACAGGTTTTCAAAAATCTTTATAAAACCCTCCTGAAGCACATCCCTCGCCTCTTCCGTATTACCCGCATATTGCAGGCAAACGGCATAGAGCTTAGGGGAGTACCTCCGGTAGAGCAACTCCTGGTCGCGCCTGCTGCCGGATAAACAGCCTTCAATTATATCCTTCTCTTTAGCCAAACCCGGTTGTAAGTCGAGCTATAAAGATAAGAAATAATTTCCGGCCTTATCAATAGATTGATGTTAAAAAGGAGCGAAAGGTTGCGTTAATGGTAGTATTTACACTTACAAAACTGCCTGTTGTCAGCTTCTGCGGGCGCTGCCGTGGCCGCTGCAATGAGGGCTTCCTAACCGTGGATGGCCTCTCCCAATGCTGCTGCCGCCGCCTCCATTATTCCCTCTGACATCGTGGGATGGGCATGGATGCTTGTCATCAGGTCATGTGCCGTTGCCCCCATCTTTCTGGCTGTCACCAGCGACGAGATCATCTCTGTGACGTTCATACCTATCAGGTGACCACCGATAAGCCTATCGTCAGCAGCATTGAATACCAGCTTTACGAAACCTTCACGTGCTCCTGCAGCGCTGGCCTTGCCCGATGCCATAAACATGAACTTGCCGGTCTTTGTCTCAATGCCTGCTATTTTTGCAGCCTCCTCTGTCATACCGCACGATGCCACCTCCGGAGTTGTATATGTGCAGCCCGGGATATTGCCATAGTCAACCGGGGAGGGTGTGTGCCCCGCAATCTTCTCAACGCACACGATGGCCTCAGCCGATGCCACATGAGCCAGCGCGGGGCCGGGAACAATGTCGCCGATTGCATATACCCCGCTTACCGACGTGCGGTAAAACTCATCAACAACTACCCTGCCTCTGTCGGTCTTCACCCCGGCCTCCTCCAGACCTATCCCCTCGATGTTGGGAGTGATGCCAACAGCTGAAAGAACCACATCAGCCTCAACAGTTTCTTCGCCTTTAGGCGTTTTAATTGTTACAACGCACTTCTCACCGGTGGTGTCAACCTTCTCAACGGTCGAGTTGACCATTATCTTCATCTTCGCCTTTTTGAACGAGCGTTCCAGCGTGCGCGAGACCTCCTCGTCCTCTATCGGCAGGATGCGTGGCATGAACTCAACCAGGGTCACCTCGGTGCCCATCGACCTGTAGAAGCCGGCGAACTCACTTCCTATTGCGCCCGAGCCAACCACAACCATCGATGCGGGTAGCGACGGCAGTGTCATCGCTTCGCGATAGCCAATGATCTTTTTGCCATCCTGCCGGAGGTTCGGCAGCTCTCTCGACCTTGCACCAGTAGCAATGATAATATGTTTTGCACTGTATGTCTCCTTCGTCCCGTCGGCTGCCTCCACCTCCACGGCGCCGGCGCCCTTCAGCCTGCCAAACCCGCTGATAACAGGTACATTATATTTCTTGAACAGGAACTGCACCCCCTTGCTCATCGCATCAGCCACACCCCGGCTGCGGGCTATCACCGCCCCAAAATCAGGCACCGGCGCCTCTCCGGCATTAATGCCGTAGTCGGCAGCATGACGCGCGTAATCCAGTACCTGCGCACTCTTCAGCAATGCCTTCGTCGGGATGCATCCCCAGTTCAGACAGATACCGCCGGTCTCCGCCTTCTCTACCACTCCTGTCTTCATCCCGAGCTGCGATGCCCTTACTGCAGCCACATATCCGCCGGGACCGCTCCCGATAATCAAAAGATCAAATTCATTCATCTATTATCCTTTCTGAGTTTCTTCATATTGCTGCTCTTCTGCAGGCTGCGGATGGCACGCGCCACCAGCCAGAACAACACCAGCACGGCCACTATTGTTGCACCGGTCGGCAGATTGGTGAACCATGATATTGCAAATCCTGCACTTATTCCCGCGAAGCTGACCACGGTTGAAAGCACGATGATTCGCAGATACCTGCGGGTAAAAAGCATTACTATGTTGGCAGGGATTGTAAGCAGCGCCAGGATCATGATAACCCCCGCCATCCGGATGTTCAGTACTATTGCGAGTCCCGTGAGCCCCACCGAGATGTACCTGAACAGGTCGACATGCCTGGTAAAGGTACGCGCATAGTTCTCATCAAAAGAGATATAGAGCAGGGTTCTGTAGAACATGGCATTGTAGATTATCAGTACCGCCGCGATTATCCCCAGGGCTATCAGGTCCCCGTCAGTAACTGTCAGGATACTGCCGAAGAGATAACTCATCAGGTTTGGCGCATATCCCGGGGTCAGATAGATGAAAATGATGCCCACTGCCATGCCCAGCGCCCAGAGTATCCCGATGGCGCTGTCCTCGCGCATCTTGCCGCGGGCCGACATATATTCCATCCCCAGGGCTGATCCCAGCCCGAAAACAGCAGCACCCACCACAGGGTTGATGCCAAGATAGTAGCCAAGACCTATCCCGCCGAAAGAGGCATGAGTGACACCGCCGCTGAGAAATACAAGTCTCTTTGAGACGATGTATGTGCCTGCCAGACCTGCCGTGATGCTGGCAAAAAGTGCCCCGAGCAGCGACCTGACAACAAATGTGTATTCAAACAGATTTTCCATCAGTCATGCTTGTGAAGTACTACATGCGGCACATCACCATGTGTGACGAGCTGTATCGGACATCCGTACATGCGCAGGTCCTCATCGGTGATCTTGCTGTGCGGATGGTAAAACACTGTACCGTTGACGCAGACGAATGACTTTACCCAGGCGGAGATGGTCCCTACGTCATGCGAGACCATCATAATCGTCATACGGTTGTTCAGTACCTTGAGCCGTTCATAAAAGTCAGCCTCAAACGAGGCATCCACAAACGTGGCCGGTTCATCAAGCAGGAGGAGTCGCGGTGACCCTGATACCGCCCTGGCAAGGTATACGCGCTGCAACTGTCCGCCGGAAAGCTCATTGAGTGCCTGGTGAGCAAGGGGTGACAAGCCAAGCTCCTCTATGACCTCTGCTGCACGCCGCTTTTCAATGCGTCCCATGCGACCCATCGCTCCCTTGTCATGCATCATTCCCGAAAGCACAACATCCTCCACCGTAACCGGGAAGAGGGTATCGCCCTGCGCCACCTGGGGCATGTAGCCAATCTGGTTAAGTTTCAGGTCACCTGAGGTGAAATCAATCTTTCCTGAGAGCGGCTTGAGCAACCCGAGTATCACCTTGAGGAGAGTAGTCTTGCCTCCCCCGTTCGGACCGATGATGCCAATGAAGTCGTTTTCTTCAACGGCCATGGTGACATCGCGCAGGACAATCTTCTCCTCATATCCTGCGGTCACTGAATCTATTGTGAATAATATGCTCATGTTGGAAATTGCGATTGCGATTTGTGTTTTGCGATGTGAAGTTAATTCGACAATCGGAAATCGGAAATCGGAAATCTATTTCTGGCCTATTGCCTTAGCTACCTCCATAACAGCCTCCGGCCACTCACTGTTCATCGGATTGATGACAATAAGTTCCGCCCCGGTCTCAATGGAGAGCGACTGTGCATTGCGTACATCATATTCCGCCTGTATGAAGATAATCTTTATCTCCTTCTCACGTGCAAGATCAATCAGCTCTTTCATCCGCGCAGGTGAAGGACTTTTACCCTCATCCTCAAATGACACCTGTTCAAACCCGTAATCGCGGCCCATGTAGGCCAGCGCCGGGTGAAAGATCATCACCGTCCGGTGCGGATCATGACCCAGTGCAGCACGCACCAGCGAGTCCACCTCCGTGATCCTCCTGTTAACGGCTGCAAGATTTGAATCATATTTTTCCGCGGAGGCGGGATTTAGTTCAGTCAGAAAATTGCGTATGTCCCGCGCCATAATCCTTGCTGCAGAAGGAGACATCCAGTAATGGGGATCGGGGCCACCATGACCATGATCGTGACCTTCATGATCCCCGTCGTCCTGGTCGGCATCTTCCGTCATTATAAGCTCAATATTGCGGGACAGATCCAGCACTTTCATTCCCGGATTGACCTGCATGAATCTGTCCATCCATGCATGTTCAAACCCCAGCTGGCCGTTCATGATCAACGCCTCTGAGCCCGAGAGGGCATTAATCTGCGCAGGAAGCGGTTCCCATATATGATGATCAGCGCCCGGAGGGAGTAAAACATTCACCAGGAAATCATCCCCTCCTATCTGCTCAACAAACCATTCAAAGGGAGGAATGGTAACGGTTATGACCCGTTCTGCACTGCTTCCGGGAGTACGCCGCCCGCAGGAGACAAGGGCAAGCAAAGCTATTAACAGACAAAGTGAATACCTTTTCATAAATCATCAGTTTTGTCCTGCAAAATTAACATTCTGGAACCATGCCACAAATTCACCCGGGGATAAATAGGAGCCGAAGCGGTTATGAGACCTGCCACATCTCCCTCAATGTACAGCTAGCGGTGAAAACAGAGAGGCTGTCCCTGTTTGCCATGAATCAGCCTCCGGTTGCGGTAAAAAACAGAGAGACTGCCTCTTTTTGTGTTGAGACAGCCTCCCGTTCCGGCCCGGGAGAGAAGTGCAGCTCTCTTCCGTACTGTTTGCGTGAACCAACTAAAAAAAAACAGAAAACCAAATATTAATCAGAGTTCATAGAAATACGCAGGTTCCCTGTTGCATCTTTCGCATTTATCCGGAATGTCCATTTGCCGTTCTTCCAGCCGTTGTTCTCACCCGCCTCGAAGTTCTTCCTCCAGTTAAGACTTCCGTTCTCATCAAGAATAACCTCAGACAGTTGCTTGCCGTCAGGCATAATAATGGTAACGACAATTGAACCCTCAGCACAGTCTCCTGCAACAGAAAGATTTACGCTACTCTCGTCTCCGGCGCTCATTGTGAGTTCATTCGTAAACGTTGCCTCCATTACCTGTCTCGAATAGTTCCATGATGAGCCGGGTTTACTGGCGTGACTGCGGCCATTGTAAATGTAGAAGTTATCGGGAAACCTCGCATCAAAACCGGGAATTTCAGGTATATCGGGCATGACCACCACAGGGGGATTCCCGTATAATTCGCGGATCTTCTTCTCCTGATCCCCCTGATAAATCCATACCATCTCATCATGTTTAAAATCTTTCAGCGCATCAATCCCGGCTACCTTTTCCTGGATCTCCTTTCTTTTGGCTTCAATCTCTGCTGCTATTGCCGGCAATGACCTGGAGATCAGCGTTGCAGATAACGGAGTTGGGATCCCGGGCGAACACCTGGGACACATCTTCGAGAAATTTTACCGTGTACCCCACGGGAACATCCACAAGACAAAGGGACTGGGGCTGGGTCTCTATTACGTAAAACGAATTGCCACTGCCCACGGAGGCGATGTATCGGTCACCAGTAAACCGGGCCGCGGAACAACATTCAAAATCAAGATACCAATCCAGAATAAGATATGAAACTCCTGCTTGCCGAAGACGATATTGATTTCGGGAACATACTGTCACAGTACCTCTTCATGAGCGGCTTCGAGGTTACGCTGGCGCGAAACGGCCGCGAATCATGGGACAGGTTTCACGATGCCCGGCCCGATATCTGCATTCTGGATATCATGATGCCAGAGATGGACGGCTTCACCCTGGCCGGGAAACTGAGGGAAGAAGAGCCGGGTATCCCGTTCATATTCCTGACTGCAAAAAGCCTCAGGGAGGATATGATCAAGGGCCTTAAACTCGGGGCAGATGACTACATCACAAAACCATTTGACCCGGAGATGCTTCTGCTCCGCGTAAACAATATTCTGCGAAGGGTATACACAGTGGCGGAAGACGAATATCACATCTCCCATACCACCCTGAAATACAATGCCCTGGAGCTCATAACTCCTTCAGGCAAGGAAAAACTCACTCTCCGGGAAGCACAGTTGCTCAGGCATCTTATGATGAACAGGAACAAGGGGCTTACGCGCGAACAGATACTCACCGAGATCTGGGGAGAGGATGACTATATCCTCGGACGGAGCATGGATGTCTTCATAAGCCGCCTGCGCAAATACCTCTCCCCTGATCACGGCATCAGCCTGCGGACACTCAGAGGCATGGGATTCATACTGGAAGAAACCCGGCAATAATCGCAGTCTCCCCTGTCTTTGCGGTCAGGATTCATCATTCTCCGCCTGGCGGATAAGAAACTCCGTCAGGTTCACATCATGACTCAGCCTGAGCTTGCTCCTGAGCCTGTATCTCGCTATCTCCACCGCCCTGGTAGAGATGTTCGAGAGATTGGCAATCTCCTTGGTAGTGAAATTCATCCGAAGGTATGAACAGAGTCTCAGATCATTGGGTGTCAGTGTCGGGTACTTTTTCTTCAGCTTGCTGAAGAAGCCCTCCTGCGACAGTTTGAGGTTTTTCATCACCTTCTGCCACTCCTCTGTCTGTGTGTCCAGGCCATGGTCAATGATCTGTTCCATATCCCTGATGAAACGGGCAGGCATTTTCACCGAGTTCTCCTTTGCACTCTCCAGTTTGTCACGCAGTTCTCTGAGGGTATCAGTCTTTCTGATGAGATATCGCATGGTCAGCATCAGCTCATAACTCTTGTAGTCAAGCTCACTTTCCAGCCTGTTCTTGCCTACCTCGTATTCAATTATCCTGCGATGGCTCTCAAGCTTGGATCGAAAAAACATAATCCCGGCTACTGTAATCCCTGCAGCAGCAAGCATATACAGCGCCAGTGCCCATCCGCTCAGGGCAAAAGGCCTCCTGATGGTGAACCAGGCTTCAGCCATCCCGTTGCCTGCAGCCTCCCTGACCTGAAGATGATATTCCCCGTGCCTGAGATTCAGCAGGGAGAAGTTGTCGGTTGCTGTGCGGTACCACTCCTCTCCCAGTTCCGTGATCCTGTAAAGATACTCACGCACTTCGCGGTCAAAGCCGGAAGGATTTGCAATGAAGACGGTGAGGTTATTCTCTCTGCTTGGTACCGGCTTTTCATCACTTAATCCCGGAAGCAGTGTAGTGCTCCTGCTCCCCCCGCTGAAGACCAGCCTGCTGACAGCCAGTGCGGAGGGTTCGGCGCTCCCGACCAGCCTTTCGACGTCATAGATACTGAAAGCCTGACGCGTAGGGATAAGAAGCGTTCCGGAGTCAAGAGATATGACCTGCTGTTCCCTCCAGGGAAGGTCCGCATACTCATGCACAAACTCCATGACCTTTTCAGCCTGAAGGTCACGCGTTATAGTGAAGAGGGCTATCCTGTTATCAAGTACAAACCAATAACTGTTCTTCTGAAACGGAATTACCTGCGTCGCCCTGACAAACTCACCCAGGCCTGGCTCCAGCGATGTCACCGGGAAAAAGTCCCTGGTCTCATAGTTAAAACCGTAAATATGGTCAGAGGCAATGAAGACCATCTGGTTATTAATCACCGCCATTGAGAGTATCCTGGCGCTGTCGCCCGCCTGACTATAATATAGTGAACTTGTGACCGAATCAGCCTCCTCGTTCAGCTCCAGACGAAAGACACCTTTCTGCGGATGAAGCGCCCAGACATATCCCAGGTAATCAACCTCAACAAACCTGGTTGGTTCCGCATAACCATCAATCCTGGAACTGAACTCCCATTTGCCGGCGGCACCTTTTCTGAACGAGACGATGCCGGTATATGTCCCCTGTACCAGATAGTTACCGAACTGCCTTACAGACCAGCCACCGGTGACATCCGAAATCCTGATTGCCTTCGGTCCGTCAACAAGAAAAGTTCCGTCATTATGACCGCACAGTATCTGCCCGTCATACTGTGACAGCTTCCAGACCTGGCCCTGGGTTCCGGGGATAATCCGCAGGTTGGTGAAGCGATATGAGCCGTTACCGTATTCTATATCAGTCGCAAAGAGCCCGTGATTTGTCCCCAGAAATAGATGATCACGGTCACGGATGACAGTATATATAGTTCCCAGGTCACCGCTGGAGTTCTCGTAAAACGCCACAGGCGAAAACGTCTCGAGATAATTGACACCGTCATCCAACCCTGCCCAGAGACCATTACCCGAATCGAGGTAAAGAGACAGTACAGTATTGTTGTTCAGCCCGTTGGAATAATCATACGTTTCAAGAATCCTGCCTCCGCGGTCACATAGTACCAGTCCCCTGAGAATGGTTCCGAAAACAAGAAGTGAATCGTCTACCGCCAGCCCTGCGTTGCAGGTAGCCTCTTTAAGGTAACCTGAAATCTCATTTGCCACTGGGGTGAACTTCGCTCCGTCGAAAAGAAAGATCCCATCGTTGGCAGTGCATATCCACCTCTCCCGTCGTCCGAAATCAATCAGGGCATGAATCTTCCGGGTGGCAAAAATTTCGCTTCCCGGAATAAAACTGAAACCGACCCCGTCAAACCAGTACAGACCTTCATCTATTGCCTGAGCAATAAACATGTCACCAACCCTGAAGAAGAAGAGCAGCGAGGAGGGGGCCGAAACCCTCTTCACACCGTTGTAGTCATATACATATACAGAGGTGAACGACTGGAAATAAATGATATGATTTATCTCGCAGATGTTCCATATCTCATCGTTCCTGACAACGTCAACAGATGCAGTCAGGGAGGTATAAGAGAGTATACCCGAGCGGTCCTTTCTCCAGAAGCCGAAATCCTCAAATGAGCCCGTGAAGATCACCCCGTCACCATCAACATAAACCGATCTCACACCCTGGCGGTATGGCACGGGATAACTCCTTGCGGTAATGCCGTTGTATTCAATCAGACCTGCAGAGTTGGCAAAATAGACATAGCCGCTTACCGGGTCACGGCTTATCTCCCAGTTCTGACTCTTTACCGGGATTGTGCCTGGAATAAACCGTTTAATCTCATTCCTTTCCCCTCCAGTCTGCGATGCGGCCGGCAGTGAAAGCAAGATTAAACAAATGACCTGAATCAGCAGCCTGAGGGTTCCTCCAACTGGAATTTCTGACATAAGTCCCCGTTGTTATACAACTTCCTGTTACCAGTTGTAAATATAGGAAAAAGTTGTGACCTCAGAGATATACCTCAATCCTGTTATCCTTATCTGACAACATGCCGGAGAAGAGAGACTCATCAATTGACGCTCCTCCTGCCCGGTACTGGTTTTCCACGGGAGTGAATTCGACATCTTTCCCGTTTACCGTTATTCGTTTTGGTCCGCAACACCCCTCCCTGACAAGATAGACAAAAGTCACGGGCCGGTCTGTGATTGTCAGTGATGCTTCCAGACCGTCAAGAGAGGCAGGCATCACCGGATCAATGATTATCCGGTTCCATTCCCACCTGAGACCAAGGAGATGTGTCATGATGATGCCGGCAAATATACCGGGACCGCTTGAATAAACACGCCAGCCACCTCTGAGGGTGATCTTCCCCTCAATAATCTCATTGTATTTCTCGTCAGCCTGATAACGGGTTTCAAAGATGGCATCAGAGCTGCTGTAATAGCAGTTCGCCTGCCTTATATCAGCGCATGGAACTATGTCTGAGTACCCTGCCGGAACAACCTGGCGCAATGCCTTCAGAAAATCATTTGCCCGGCCTGTACGAGCCAGTGATTCCGTATAGCGTATGTGCTCATGCACATACATCAAACCTATCTCCCTGCCGAAGAAGGTGCTGCTCTCAGCTCTCCGGAAAAGCCTTTCCGGTCCGCCACTGTATCTCAGGGGCTGGTCCATCAGCCTGGCACCGTCAGGACCCGTGAGATGATTCTTTATCAACTCCAGGTGGTGTGCTGCCTGTTCCGTGGTGAAGATGCCGCTGACTATCCCTCTCTCCATCGGCAGAAGGCTGTAACTGATGCCTGTCACCTTGTCCGAGGGATGAAGCAGCAGGGTTATCTCACCGTTATCACCTGCAAGCCCGTACCCCGAAACAACATCATCACGGACAAGATGACTGTTAAAATCAGACCTGATCATCTCTGAGTAACGGTTCAACTCACCTGCACGATCCGGATCTCCTGCCATGATGCAGACCTCTTCATATAATCTGAAAGCCTGGTAGTTCATCTCAACAGTCCAGGATGAGATCAGCCTGTCAGCCAGATCCCTGCTGACAGGCTGCAGTGAGTCATTCCAGTCTCCGCCTCCGTAACGGACCAGGGACTTACCCGGGACAAATGATCCGATCACCTTCTTAACCAAACGGTCAATATGCTCTCTAAGCGGACTGACTGTCTCCTGCGCTATTTTATCCGGTTGAAAATATGGCAGTTTTTCATCGAGTAACCCGAAATCGCCTGTTGCCCTAAGATAACTGCAAAGAGCAATCAGACACCAGTAGATTACATCTCCGTGGGCGCTGTCGGCACGTATCTCATTGTAGCTGTCAAACATCCACCACTGCGGCCATCCGCCGTCCGGCTCCTGATTGGAGAAGATGACACTAAGTACTTTCCTGGCCTCTGCATACCTGCCCATGGCCACCAGCAGTTCAACCGGTCCCTGTGAGACATCGCGGGTGCCCCAGGCAGCACCGCTGAACTGCTCGAGACCGTAAGGCGTGAGAAAATGTGTTACGGCATTCATCCCAAACCATGGGAGTATCTCTGAAATGGCTTTTATATCCTCATCGGCGCTACGGAGCGAGAGTGCACGGCTCATCTCCTTCCACTCCTCCAGCGCATCACTGGTGTCTAAGGCAAACTGCCTGCCGGCATCATCAAAGAGGACCGGTTCAAAGCCGGCCGGTACACAACCCGTAAAGCTTATGCAGAAGCGGGAAAGCGGCTCTGTTTCAACAATAAAAAGTGGACTGTCATTCAGATCATGATCATTGCCTGCAAGCCCGTTGCCTCCTGCCCGGTATCTGCTGCCGGAAAACTGGACTGTGATCATGAACCGGGCATCCGGGAACTTACTGCTGATCATGCTTCCGGCGGCCGGCAGCGCGATATATTCTCCGGCAATGAGATCAGGCCTTATAATCCACCCGTTCAGCTCATCAAATTCATGTGTTACCACCAGGGCCACAGGTTCACCCTCCAGTACCAGGAAATCCATGTTGATCTGAGGCGTTGTCCCGGAGGTCCAGGTGCGCACCTGCCAGAGACTGCTGCCGTAACGGTATAGCCATCGGCAGTGGCTGAGACCCATCTCGAAGGCCGAAGGCACACCCAGAAGCATACGCTTTCCGGCTGAAACCACGAAAATCCTCTGCCCGGAGACCGGGTTGATATTGAACTGGCTGTTGCACACTGACAGGAGTGTATTGAAATTGGTATTGCCCTGGGTAATGTGAGAGTTGAAAACCCCGAAGGCAAACGCCGTGGTTGACATGATGGCTTCATCAGGCACCAGGCGTGACACTGAATGCATGATGTGCCCGTGGGGCCGGTCAGCCAGCAACTCCTTCTCCCTTAGCATCACATGACGGTTACGGCCGTAAAAGAATGAAAGCAGCCGCTCACCGTGATATTCGGCATATCTGCGGGGTCCGGGGAAAAATGACCTGATCTCCTTCCCGGACAGCTCCTCCGCCCGCAACATGGACAGGACGCTGAAAAGGCCAGGTTCCGGCTTTTTAAATCCTTCAGGCCCGGACAGAGCATCAGACCTGCTCAACAGATTCAGCATCTCCTCACTCTGCAGAAGCGCCACTGCCCCGGCACGGTCATCGCTGAACTCCATTGCCATCCCCTTCAGCCTGTCAAGGTCCGCCTCCGAGGTGGCCGGCGGATGATTATGCAGAAATGTAGTCACAAACCTGACAGTCCGGATGCCTCCCACCGGAAGCACAAAAGGCTCCTCCTGAAGTGTAACCACTGAAGACTCGCCGGCATATTCGCCACCCAGGTTCCCGGCAACCAACCCTTCCGGAATACCTGTTGCCCTGAAGCTCCTGCCGTAAAACTGCATCCCGTCTGTACAGGCCGAAGCGGCACGGCCAAGAGAGGCCATCATGATCCATGGATGACCACCCGATTCCTTCATATTCTGACGGCAGCAAACCACCTTCCCGGAACCGGGGTCATCAAGCACCCTCCTCTCCGTATACTGGCTCACATAGTACTCATTTACAAGCCCCTGAGAATGAGACTTCAACCCTGCATCCTGCAGACAGACAAGGTCCAGGGCAACCTCCCTGCCGCTGTTGTTCTGAAGATCAATCTTCCACTCCCAGCTAAGGGTCTTTTCTGAAAGACTCAGACTGCAGATGTATCCGATACCATCCCAATTGCCGGCAGCTGTGTACCTGCCGTTCTCAAGCCGGAAAAAACTTTCACTGCCAGGGCCGGTCATGGGATGGTATTGAATTTCCCTGCTCCTATTCCTGAGCCATACTCCGGCATACGCCCCGGAACAGATCGTTGCCCGGCGGAGGCTTATCATGACCGTGTCAGTATAGATGCATGAAACAGCCCCGTTCTCAAGAAACTCAACCGTCAGTCCAGCCTTATTGCTGATCTTCATATCCTGTTTCTGTTTAACCCGATTTAAAACACCCCTCAAGGGGTTGATTTCAATAGCCTGTCTTCGTCCGGCTTGTTTTTAAATTCCTCTTAGCCAAGCGTGATTCTGAGTTCCATTTCCTTTCCGTGTACATGGCTGTAGGAGATCACCATTCGCCCCCGGATCAGGCTGACCTCAGCCGGCTTGCCGTTGATTTCCACCCTTTTGATTCTTCCCGTTCCTGGTCCCTCAAGCACAGTCTCTCCCGGAAGGTCACGGTCACCGCTGAGAGTCAGAAATATCTCCTCACCCTCCTTCCGGAGCCCGAGCAGATCAGAAGTGGAGTGGAGCATTGACACTTCTTCTGTAAGTTGAAGGCATACAGGGGTCAGTATTGCCCGCAACGGAGGCCACCTCATCTTTCCTCCGCCCAGGGGCAGAAAGACAGACTCACCAGTCACAGGATGAGTATAGGTGACACCGCCGCTATGTTCCTCGTTGTAATAGTTTGCGGCAAAAAGCATCGCCCTGCCGTCACCGGTGAACCTCTGCCGAACAATGATGAACCCGTTGTCAGAGTTTGCATTGCGCAGCCTTGCGCCGGATCTTTCCAGCAGCCTCGAGTAAAAAGCTCTGTGAGCTTCAGTATCAAATCCTGCCCAAGTGCCGATAAATGTTACATTTCCTTTGCCGACACTTTTTTCAAAACCGCATGGAGTACCCTTAATGGTGCGGGCAATGACCTCAGCACCGGCAAGTGACTCCGGCGTGAATATAATCTGCGGGTTGCTGCATTTTATGTCACGCAAATCAAAAAGGTCGATCAGCGGGGAGTCAATAACTTCTATCCCTGCTGGAGTCACCCCGATTTCATCACGGAGGATGGTGCATGGTTGCTGCGATGTCTCGCGGTCAGAGAGATATGGATAGACAACCGCATGGCCTCCGGCAGTGATATAGCCGGCAACTGTCGTCTGGGCCGGTGCATCCATCTCGTCGGTTGCAAAGACCCAAACCTGCCTGTACTGTGCCAGTGACACGGGTGTGGCGCTGCTGAGGTCAGCCATGTCATAATCTATGTTGAGTACCTGAAGCGCCTTCAGGAGGCCGTCAAAATATGCCGGTCTCCTGACAGCCGATGGCACATATGTCAAACCGGTGGCCTCACCCGCAGGCCTCTCAAGCTCTGTGGCATACCAGTGGGAATAAAACAGAACACAAACCTCAGCCCGGCGGCCGGAATTGACAATTATATCACCTGATACCGCGGTTATGCGGCTCATCTTCTCAACAGCATGCCAGGCACTGCCGCGAATACCGTCAGCATCGAGCGGGGTGAACCAGTAAAAGGTGTCACCGGAGTAGCCCCTGCGGCTGACATTACGTCCCTGGGAAAACATGTAGAAGTTCCATCCCTTCAGCCCGTTGGCTATGCTTGCCTTGTAGAACAGTTCCATCTCGCGAGGGTTTGTCACCACATGGTACTCGCGTGAGCCACTCTGGAACTCTGCCGCAAAGAGCGGACCTCCGCCCTGCATCGCAAGGGTTATGTCATTGATGATCCTGTCGTCATGCAGGTTCCTGTATGAGACAAACTCGGGGATATGGTCAACGCCGAAGATGATCTCACTCCTGCCCCTGAAAAGGTCCTCATACATTGTGATATTCACCGGGAACTCGTAACCGTTGCCATAAATCCATCCCGGGAGGTTATGGTACAGTGGTACGGTGACGCCCCGCTCTCTTATCATAGAGGTCAGCATCCGGAGATAATCGCCGTAATATCTTCTCCAGAAGCCGTGCCAAGCGTTGTCACGTCCACGGTCAGGGGGCGAGGCATATGGCTCGCGACCGTCAGGGGGAAGTGCAATCTCGTCAAAGCTACCGTAAGCTGTGCCCCATTGCCTGTTTACTTCACTTATATTCCCGTACTGTTCCGAAGCCCAGGAAACAAACCTGTACCTCACCTCATTGCCATAGTCAGCCTGGCGGGCAAGCCATGAGAAGACACCTATCTCATTGCATACCTGCATCATTATTACAGGTCCCCCGACCTGAAGCTCATGGTTCCGGATGACGGGCATGACGCGGTCATACCACAGCCTGACCTTATCGAGGTAATCACTGTTGAAGAGGCTGACACCGTCACTCATCACCCTGGCACCGCTACGTGTGCGCATACGCACTGCCTCACCGTACCTTTCGAGAAACCAGTCAGGCAGCCCTGCTCCTCTAAACTCCGCAAGAATGAAGGGACCGGGTTTGACAATTGCATGAAGCCCGTGTTCCCTGCACTTGCGGAGCCAGCCGATCAGATCCTTTTCAGGGCATGAACTGCCGTCAAAATCAAAAACACCCTCTTCTTCCTCGTGCCATGCCCACGGCACATAGGTACTTACCGCGTTCAGCCCGGCACTGACAGCCTCATCCAGATGCCGGTCCCACAAATCACGCCTGATCCTGAAATAGTGCATCTCGCCCGAATTCAGGAAGATCCGTTTCCCGTCGAGATAAAAATTGTTATTCTTAATGCTGAATGTCATCGCCATCAAATTAGAGTAAATAATATCAGATAGTCTCAGGGCTTCACAGTTCCGCCGTTTTTTTCCGTGTTCCTTTGTCTGAGCAGTTCCTTGATTTCCATTGTCCTTTTATCATTAAGCGAGTAGCGCACAACGAAGAAGAATGCCAGCAGGCTTAACAACAACGGAAGGCCGATCTCGACAATTCTCATCATAAGGAGGGTGTAGGGCGACTGCTTTTTAAGCGGCTCAATGTCTCTTTCAATCGCAGACAGTTCACTGTAAAGAAGATCAGGTCGAGTTCCCGGGTTCAGGGCAATTATCCTGTCATTGATGGTTGATATGTTCTGAGTCAGTTGTGAAGTGTGTTCCCTGCTTTTTTCATGCTGCTTTGTGCGGGCCTCAAGATGCGCCAGCAGATCGAATGAGTATATTCTGGCCTTAATAAGCTTTGACTGCATTATAAGAGGAATCAGCTTCCTGATGAGTGAATCGGCATTTTCCGGTAATGCCTGTGCCAGTGCTGCATCCATCGATTCAAGTTCACCGATCAGCGACTTTGAGACTGCAGAAGCATCCATAAGTGCATTTCTTCTGCGGGCATCGTTCTCAGCATATCCGGTCCGTTTCTTCTCCGGCTTTTTGGCCACTTCATTCTCAAGAAAAAGCAGGTAGTCTTTTGATTCCTTCAGGGATTCCGCTGTCTGAGACCGTGCATTACCGGTCCAATCCGCAGCGTTCCCCATACCATCATACCCTTTCCAGTACTGAATCTTACTCTGCATCTCACGCACGCTGCCCTGGAGGCTGTCAACCTTTGTTACCTGTGTCTGGTCAAAGAGAGTCAGCGTTATAAGTATTCCTGCGACAAGACTGGCAAAGGCGGTACCCAGCTTGATGAACCACCAGAAGATCGAATAATAGCTTCCCTCCGACCTGCGCCCTGTATTCAGTTCATCTTCATCACATATATCACCGACCATCGACGAACCGAGTGTAAAGAAGAAGAGCATCCCGGTTGACAGGAGGATCGTCGGTATGATTACCAGATAAGGATGATGCGGATTGTAACATACGATCTTTGAAAGCTGCGCAAGGCACATCAGTACCATGGCAATTATAAGTGTATTCCGCTTCCCGAACTTCGGGCTGATCCAGTTAAGGGGGAAGACTGCCAGTACGCCCGTGATTGCCCAGACGGTACCATTTATGCCAAGCAGCCTCGCGCCGGCGATTTTATCACCTCCGAAGACATAAAAGATTGGTATGTACGAACCGAGCAGGTTGACGAAATTAAAGCCCATTGCCAGCGTAAAGATTGTCATCACCAGGTAGATGAAATTCTTATTCGTGCCAACTATCTTCATATCATCCCAGAAGTGGGTCTTTTCCTGCTTTTCAACCCTGACAAAACCTGGCTCCCGCAGCTTGGCGGTCCACCAAAAGGAGAGCGGAATCAATATGGCGGCAATGAGCAGTGAGACATACCTCATACCGTCTGCCTCATTACCCCCGGGACCCCTGAAGGCTTCCGTGTTGGCGAGGGCAAAGAGCCACGGCGTGCTCATGGCGAAGAGGTTTCCCACAAAGCTTTTGCCGCTGAAAAGGCGAGTCCGTTCGTGCGGATCAGTTGTCATCTCCATACCAAGCGCACCGTGAGGGATCTCGAATATGGTGGTGGCTGTGAAGAACAGCAGCAGTCCAAAAAGTATATAAACAAGCTGGAACCTTTGAAAACCGGCATCACTCGGGAACATCGCATGCACCGCCTCTCCCTTGGGGATCCACCACATCACGACGAAGAACACAGCAACGGCAATACCACCGATCAGCAGATAGGGCCTCCTTCGTCCCAACCGGCTCCGGGTATTGTCAGAGATATGGCCTACAATTGGATCAGAGAAGGCATCCCACAACCTGGGGACTATCATTATAAGACCGAGCCAGAAGGCACTCAGCCCCAGGCTGATGTTGCCCATGAGGCCAACCAGCTGCCCTGCAATGTTAAAAAGAGCTATGGGGATAATGCCTCCGGCAGAGTATGCTGCAAGCTGCCCGAAAGTTATCCGGTCATTATGGCCAGTACTCCTTACTGTGCTTGTTCCACTTTTACTCATCCAGGTAATTGTTAATCAACAGTTAATAATAAATGACCAGTTCAGCCGGCACCTCCTTTACCGCTATCTCCCCTTCATCGAAATCCGCCACCTCCCTGCCGTTGACAGTGATTGCAGATGGCATTTTACTTCCGTTGAAATTCCTGATTCTTATACCACCTTCAGGCAGATCCATATCGCTCGTTATGAGGAAGCTATATCTGTTGCCATCTTTTCTGACCGAGTAGGATATCTCCCCGTAATATGTGGGCATGTTCTTAACCGCCATTCCTCCAGGCGCATCAATCCAGTCCTGCCGTAAGGCCGCGGCAATAACAAGGGTATGGTCATACTCATTTTCATAAACGAACATTGACCTGACAGAATTGATGAAATCACTTCCGCACCAGGTGTGAGGCATATCCCCGATAAACCCGGGATGGCGCGGGTCACTCCAGACCACCTCGGCCCAATGGTTCCAGTTGTGCGGACGCTGGTCATCAAGCAGGAATTCAATCAGCTCATGAGCCCTCTCCGGCTGGTCAAGCATTATGAAAGAACCTATAAGCCTGTTCTCATAAGGTGTGTAATTGACCCATTCCATGAGGCCGTCCCTCCTTTTTTTGAAGAACTCGTAATACTTCTCGAAGGTGTTGTAGACCTGTGGTACCGGGAGATTGCCCTTCTCATTGCACGGGGTGAGGGCTATTGTTGCAGAAGTAGCGTCAAAATCACCCAGCTCCACACAGCCGGGGATGTAGTCTATCCCCCTTACCGTCATCGCGAGGTCAATCGAGTTGTAAAGATTCTCCCTGAACACGTCGCGCATCAGCGCAATCCTTTCACGGTTCTCATCCTCACCCAGGATAGCCTGTATCTCAACCGCATCCTTCAGGCCCTTCATGATGAAAAAATTATCCCAGTATGAGTGCATCGGTTTCGCCGAATAGCCCTCGTGGCTGATTGATTCGGGAACCAGTCCGTAATAAGCCCGGATGCTGTCATTCCCGTTCCTGAAGTGGTCAGTTGATCTCTCCGCAACAATAGAACCGATATAATCAACGGCTTTGATGACATGGGGGTTCATTGACCTCAGAAATGCGGTATCGCCAGTAAAGTTGAAATACTCCCGGATGAGATAAATGAGCTGTCCGTGGCTGTCATGTTCCGGCACGGGATCGGGCCCCCGGGCATCAACCACGCATGGTACCTTGCCGTTCTCATACTGGTACGAAGCATACCATTCAATGAACTCCCTCACCTCGGTGACGATGCCTGATTTCAGCAGGGCTGAAGAGGTGAGTGAGCCGTCACGGATCCAGCTTCTGTCATATGATCTGGAGCCCGGCTGTATACCTGCCTTGTCCCTGTTGATCAGTATGTATGCCAGGTTGGACCTCCAGGTGTCAATCAGCCTGTCAGCCGATGGCGGAAGATCAAACCGGATGTGTCCGGTCCTTTTGTTCCAGTAATCAGCCGACATAAAAAACCTCTCCCTGGCTTCATCAGTTGTTTGAGGCATAGAGTGCAGTCCGGAACCCTCACCTGATAACCCCGGCCTGGTGACCAGGGGCTGATTTTCACCGGAAGTTAACCCTGAAGATGCCGTGAGAAGGCTGTGGTAAGGGATAACGGCAAAGAGTTCTTTTGATTCACCTGCATCAAGCTTTATAATGTACTTTATGACCCCGCCCGCCATTCCCGAGGGATCAGTGACACTTACAGAGGAAGGCATCTCCCCCCTCCGGATCATCTCAACAGGATTTCCCTCATCAAATTTAGCAGCACCGAAAGAATCATACCCCTCTGTAAGGCGAACCGGCTTGCCGTCAACAGTGATCAGGCCTTTGCTGACCTCTCTGAGAGTCATTATCCTTCCGGTGCCACCGACAGTATTCAGAAACTGGTAATAGGGATTAACCTGGAACGGGCGGAGCAGAAGGTAAAACTCAAACTCCAGCGGCCGGGCTGAAGTGTTCTCAAATCTGTAACCTATGTACAGCTCCGAGTCATCATCGGGATTGCCTCCCGAAGAGACACCGGTCACAAACCTGACCCCGCTGTGCCGCCACTCAACGGAGGGAAGAAAGACAAACTCGCCCGAATATCCCGGGAAGCCCATCTGTTGCTCAGGCCGTACATTACTGTGATTCAGCAGTGTATCGTTTATTTTAAGCATGGGCTCTATTGAAAATCGTCCCTTTTCAGCCTCCACCATGCCATCCTCACTGATCAGAGCCTCCTTTGTGTCACTGCTAACCCCGGTGACCGTCCAGTACGAGGCACGCCCGCTGAAATATCCCGGATAACTACCTGCGGGTGAGTTTCTTGCGGCATACATTACGAAATCATTTGGAGTCATGGTACTCTTCACGTCAGGAATCTTTATCTCTCTAATGCCGTAGTAACTGCCGTTAGCCGGCTTCAGCAGGTCAAGTCTCATATATGCAGCTTCGGTTTCAGGCAGTCTTATGAAACTTGTGTAACCACGGCCGGGATTTACGGAGTACACTTTATCCCATGATTTTCCATCTGACGATAACAGAATGTCAAAGGCATCGGAATGACTTCCTTCGAGCCATTCAATGTGCAATCCCCCGAACTCCCGCCTGCCCCTGAAGTCAAGGGTGATACTCTGTCTCCCCCCCTTCCTGCTCTGCCAGAAGGTCTCCCCGGATCCGTCAGCTGCCAGCCCCGGACCGTGACGCCTGGCAGAGGACGAAGCGCTGAGGGCAGCCTCCGGCCATACATCCGTCTCCGGAGGGAGGGGCTCGAACTTCAGGTCATCAAGCCAGAGGGTTCCTTTCCCGCCAACAAAGGATGCTACGGTGAACTCAATCCTGTCAACCCTGCTCATCTCATGATGTTCAGTCGGCCCCCAGGCAAAACCAATATGCCGTTTTTTGATGCGGATCTTAGTCCACTCCCCGGGAAAGTCATAGTTTCGGTTATTTACCCACCAGACATTGTTACCGGTGCTGTCAATGAACTTTATCTCGAAATTATTCGAAGGCGACTCGGCCCTGAGCCAGAAGGAGAACTCGTAATTCTCCGGCAGGTCAACCGGGAAGAGCTTCTGTATGCCGCCGTAACCGCTCCCTTCCGTAAAGTCATAGTCAATCCTGACAGCGTTGCCGGTTACACCCTTTTCCGTGGAGATATTCAGGATGACACCGTCTGAAATATTATACACCCAGCCTGAAGCCTCTTCAAAAGTCTCCAGCGTCCGTTGCTGTGCCGTTGCACAGAAAGTTGAAACAGCCAGAAGCATCAGCCAGGCTTCCGTTTTTCTGAATCGGTTTTTCATGACCCTGGATGTCGGTTAACGATCTATAACAAGCAGGCGATAAGATGCTACAGGTATTTGAATCCCAGTTTCTTCAAACCTTCGGTGATCACCGGATCCTTCATCACGTAATTCCATACAAGTCCGGTTCTGAAGTTCTCTATCATTATGAGCATCGGACCCTGATCAATGCCAATGAAATCGTCATTGACCCATTGTGCTGTCATATTGAATGAATCATAATATCCGTATCTGCCCCAGATCCTGTCACCCAGTCTCTCATTGATTGACCTGATTGTCGGGATCACTATCTCAGGTGCAAATGGCAGTGATGAGAGCGGTCCGTAAGGGGCGATGGTGCCGTCATCAAAATAGTTGTAATCGGGGCCGCTGGTTCCTCTTCCGGCATAAGCCAGGAACTCCCGGTCACCGAAATTGTAAGACTCACCCGGCCCGTCGCTGGCAGTAATACCCCAGCACAGCGAATCATACCCTACCCATCCGTGAGGATTGTCAATGGCATACTGCCGCTGCACATAGGTTGCCCTCCTGGAGTTCTCGAAATAGTCTATCCCCTTGTCACTCATGTATTCATCGGTCAGCCCCCTGAAATCAATGAAGCAGTGGGGAAACTGGTGTCCGAAAAGCGGGGGAAACGCCACATGCGACAGGCCTTCGTAGGGCGTCTGCCACTTGTAGCTGCCGAGCCACGATTTGTAGCTTTCCTTTGCATTATCCAGTCCTGTGCCTGCTGCAAGGATATAAAGGAAGAGAGCCTCATTGTAACCGCTCCATCCCATGTGATGAAGACCTGACTCGGGGTGCCAGCCCATGGATATCTGGTTTGCATAGTCACCTGTATCAGGCATCATCATAAACTCCCATTCGATATTCCCGAGCAACTTTGATGCCTGCAAACGGATCTGATCCTCCTTTTCGTTGTTGCGGTCATAGTAGTTCCGTGCAAAGAGAATACCCATCATCAAAAGACCGGTATCAACCGAGGAGAGCTCGCACCTCCATTCCCTGAAACCGGTATCCATCCGGAGAAAATGATAAAAGAAACCCTTATACCCTGAAGCAAGGGTATCTGCACTTTGAAGTGAATTCACAAAGAAGTTCATCATATTCAGGGTAATCCGGGCTGCCTCCTCACGGGTTATCCAGCCTCGTTCAGCGCCGATGGCGAACGAGGGGATGGCGAATCCCGTGGAGGCAATACTGGCCGGCGCCCATGATGCAGTGCGGTCCTTGACTATGCCCCACTCCGGGTGATGTTCTCCCATGAAAAAGAGGAAAGTCTTTTTCTGAATAGAATCAAGCATAACCTCATCATCGGTTGTAAGTGCATAGTCAACCCTGCCCTGTGAGTTAAAGACCGGCTGCTGAGTCTGACTGCATGCGGCCAACACAAGGGCCGTCAGGAATATGGAGTATACTTTTTTCATAGGCTTTCAGTATGTAAATCCCAGTTTGTCAAGACCGGCCTGTATCTCCGGGGCTGACATGAAGAGATCCCACAAGAGTCCCGTGCGATGATTCTCAATCATGCAAATGATGGGGCCCTGGTCAATGGCCAGGAATGAAGTGGCAAACCAACCAGCCGACAGGCTGAAGGCATCATAAAAACCGTACTGCCCCCATATCTTGTCACCAATCGTATAATAGAAGAATTTCAGTGCCTTCATGCTTTCTTCCGGAGTATAGGGAAAGGATGAGAGAGCTGCTGTGGGGGCAATTACCCCCAGGTCATTCGAAGGAGAGCTCGCGCTGTATCCATTTGGTATATCACTGGCTGTCAGGCCCCAGCAATTATCGGCATAACCAGCGTACCCTCTTGGATTAGCCGTGCAATATGCGTGATTGATCCTTGAATGATTCACGTTCTGCGACCAGTATGAGGCATACTGGTCTGACAGGTTTCTCGGGTCCAGCCCCAGGAAAGAGTAATGTGCGAAAAAGAGTGGACCGCCAATATCAGGCCCCAGCGGAAGTTGTATGTTGTAGAAGGTTTTATTGTTGACCATGGGGTAGGCTCCGTTGCGTGCCCACCCGCTGGTATAAACCACGGAAGGAATTGAATGAGTCGGTGACGAAGCAGCGAGCACGTATACTATGAGAGCCTCATTCCATCCTGATACGCCCATATTCATTACCCAGTCCCTGTCAGGAGACCAGTGCCAGTAAAGCAGATTCTGATCCTGTCTGCGGTACCAGTTCCAGTCAACAGCCTCCCATAATGCAGTAATGGAATTGCACATCTCCTTCTCTGCAGCAGTGCCGTCTTTAAAGTACTCCCTGACAGTGATGAGCCCCTGCATCAGAAAGGCTGTCTCCACAAGGTCGCCACCGTTGTCATTAAATGAGAACGGAATTACCTTTCCGCTGGTGCCGTTAAGCCAGTGGGGAAAAGCCCCGTAAAACCTGTCGGTTTCCGGACGGCTGAGAAAACTTACAATCCTGCTCACACGCTCAAACCCCTCCTCCCTTGTAATGAAGCCTCTCTCTATTCCTACAATCAGAGCCATTAGTCCAAAGCCGCTGCCGCCTGAAGTGACTGTCTCACCCGAACCGTATCGTTCTCGTGCAAGGCCTGAAACCGGATGGGCATAGTCCCAGAAATAACCAAAGGTCTTTTTCTGAACCAGAGTAAGCAGGGAATCCTCTGAAATTTCCGGGAATTTTGGACTGGGATCAAGCCTTGTCCGGAATGTGAAAGTATAGTTGTTATAAATGAACCCGCCAAGGTTGCTGCCCTGGTCAAACATAAGCCTGTAAACGGAAAAAGGGGATAAAGGGGAGTCCGGAATGAGGGACAGGTAGCGCAGGTTTTTGTCAAATCTGTAAGTGTATGAGGGTTCCGATGCTCCGGTAATAAAGAGCCTCTCCCTGTTAAAGTGAAGTGTGTCAACAGGCTCACTGAACTTAAATCTGATTACAATATCATCATAATCCACTTCCCTGATTATTGAATTGCCAGGCACATAGATGCGGTTGACAAATACTGAATCAACCGTGATCTCATGCAACGGATCAATCTTCTCTTTTTGGCAGGAGGCGAGTGAAAAGACAACAGCGAACAGGAAAATGGGATATTTCATTATCTGAAAAAATAAGAAAAAGAACGGGAGGAAAAGTGTAACCTGATCCTCCCGTTGTATAAAAAATGAGCTTACTCTATCTGAGTTACTTCAGCATCATAAAGTGCCTTCACTTCAACTGCAGTCAGTGCTTTGTCATAAACACGCAGTTCATCCATGTTTCCAAGGAACCAGCCCATCCATGCATCTGTGGCGGTGCCTTCAGTCTTCGGGCGCCATGCGCCGATGTTGATCTTGTCAGCGTTTGCAAAAGCAAGGGGACCGAGAGGCGGCCTTGGAACGACATCGTCACCGGCTGCCCATCTGTTTTCAACTCCGTCATTGGTCACAATCTTAACACCATCCTTGTATATCATGAATTTCGATGTAGTCTGATCATACTGGAATACCAGGTGCATCCACATATTTATTGGAAACAGGGGATCAGAATAACTGATGTGCTGGCCTGACCATACTGCTCCATTCTTAAGGAAGAATGCCTTGAAATTCAATGAATCAGCTGTGGCATCCAGCCTGAGTAATCCCAGTTTTAAATTGCCCCAGAAAAGATCATCTGATTTTCCTATCTCAAAGAGTGTAACTTCAGGGTCCCCGGTCACGAGCGGTGATTTAAGCCACATAGAGACTGAAAATGATGTCAGGGTTTTCAGCTTGCTGGTTGCAGGAAGTGTGTATAAAAGATGCGCCATATTGGCTCCCTGGTATGCCTGACCGCGACGACCAGCAACATAGGTTACATTTGGCTGCATGGTTGGCGTGATATTGGCAATCGCTTCGGTTCCGTTCCCGTCAAAAGGAAAATAGGCTACCAGATTGGTAGTTGCAATCGTACTCGGATCAATCTTGCCGTCATCCGGATCATCATCCTCGTTACACGATGTCAGCATCGAACCCATCATGATCATCATTGTGATCAGCAAAGCTCCTGTGATTTTAATTCTGTTTTTCATAATTTACTGAGTTTGGTTTTACATTAATAGTTGCTTATATTAGTTATACCCATTGTTCTGAGTCAGATTTGGATTAAGCTGCATCTGTGCAGAAGGGATCGGGTACAACTCGTGTTTTCCTGTTACAAATCCCCTGGATGCAAGAGCCGAGGATGCCTGACCTGTCCTGACAAGATCGGTGAATCTGTCCTCTTCCATTGCCAGTTCTGCCCTGCGTTCATCCCATATCTGCTGAAGAGTAACCCCCGAGAGGGGCAGCAGGCCGGCTCGTGACCTGACCAGGTTAACTGCATCGTCAGCAGTAAGTCCGCTGGCAGTACCTGCAGTGGCCCCGTTAACTTTGGCTTCTGCATACATCAAGAGTATGTCAGAATACCTGATAATCCGCACATTGTGGTCAAAGCCGTATCCGTTGAAATTCCAGTTGTTGTATACTGAAGGAGTGTAAACTTTACCGTTGTATACAGGATTTGTACAAACTGTCCTGATACTGTCTCCTTCCGGCGTCCTGGTTCCCCTGTAAAGAAGAGTGGTTGCCGGTCTGATGACCTCGCCTCTTGATGCGTAGAAGTCAATCAGGTTCTGGCTTGGGGTACAGAAGCCCCAGCCCTGCATGTTGCCCGGACTGTTGCCCCTGGGACCCTGAACGTAAGCATACTCAAGAAAAGTATTGTCTCCCGTACTCTTGCCGAGAGTCGAGCTTTGAACCTCGAAGAGCGACTCCCTGCTGTTCTCGCCGTCAACGCTGAACACCTCGCGGAAATCACTCAGCAGCCCGTACCTTCCTGATGAAATGATCCTGTCAGTGAGCGATGCCACAGAGTCCCACTCTGCCTGGTACATGTGAACTTTTGCTTTAATCGCCATGGCAGTGTACCGGTTGATCCTTCCGGCCCAATCCTTCGTGTAGCCTTCCGGGAGCACACTTATAGCCTCGAGAAGATCCTTCTCGATAAAGGCATAGAGCTGATCTGTTGATGCCTGTGTAACAGAGGCAAGCTGGGTGGCTGTTAGCACGGTATCAACGATTGGCACCCTGCCGAAGAGGCGGGTCAGATTGAAATAAGCATAGGCCCTGATGGTCTTTACTTCTCCCTGACACTCAATGGCATACTGTTTGTCCGAGCTGTTGATGAGCCCATTTACAAACAGCGGCATCTGGTGTATGGAGTAGTTGGCCCCGCTTACAATGTCAAAGTAGGAAGTCCACAGATCATTTATCAACCCGTTATCAGGCCTGTAGTCAAGATTATCAAGCTCAAGCATGGTCGGGTTATCTTCCGGACTGCTTCCCTTGTCTGCATTGTCTGATGCTATCTCAAACGCTCCTATGTAAGGAAAGACATGAGCCCCGTAGTTCCTGAGCTTGGCGTAGGATGCACTGACGGACAGAAAGACGTTTTCTGATTTCGAGTAGTCAATGCCTGTGGTAGGCAGTGTACCCTCCGGACGTATCTCGAGAAATTCCTCGCAACTGACAACTGTCAGGATCAGAATCATCATGAAAAATGTATATAATCTTTTCATTGCCAAACCATTTATCATTAAAAATTCGCTTTAAATCCTAACGTATAAACTGCCTGTAACGGATACACTGAATTGTCTATGCCGGTACTGATGGGAGTCCCTCCGATTTCAGTGGTAAATCCCTTATAGGTGAAGAAAGTATAGGGTCTCTGGGCTGAAACATATATCCTCAACCCGGGGATGAACCTTATCTTATCAGTAGTATAGCCCAATGTAATATTCTGTATCCTTCCGAATGAAGCATCTTCTACAAAAAAGTCATTTGCCTGTTGGGTATATGAGAAGCTGTATGCAAATGCGGAAGGGTACTTATCAGATGTATTGTCCGGCCTCCAGCGGTTGTTATAGAAATCCTGATCGTAATTGCCGTCTGAAAAGACATCCCGGTTCATTCTCTTGGCGTTGAGAATTTTGCTCCCGAACTGGCCAAGTAGCGAGATATTAAGGTCAAAGTCCCTGTAGGTGAACCCGAGATCAACTCCTGTGATCAGCCATGGTATAGCGCTTCCCAGGTAGACTTTATCTTCTTCATTAATGATTTTATCTCCGTTCTGATCCTTATACCTGAAGAAACCGGCACCTTTAAGTGGCTGGGATATCTCATCCCTGAGTGCTTCGCCTTCGCTCTGGTAGACACCGACTATCTCATAACCGTAGAATGATCCTATGGCATGACCTACAGCGGTGCGGGTCGTATAATTGCCCCTTACATATCCGCTGGGTATGTACTCACGCCCTTCAAGTTTCGTTACCCTGTTTATGATTGTTGTTGCATTGAACCCAACCGTCATGCCCAGCCCGTTATCAAACTTTTCAGTCCAGTTGAGGCTGAGCTCGATTCCTGCATTTACAACACTTCCGTTATTGCCGAGCAACTCAGCAACACCTCCTCCGGTAGCAATCGGGGCAAAAAAGACAACATTGTCCGTGGTACGGTGATACAGGTCCAGATCGCCCGAGAGCTTATTGTTGGATGCAGTGAAATCAACCCCGAGGTCAAACTCACTGACAACCTCCCAGCGCAGGAAATTCTGGACAACCGTCTGTGCTCCCATTCCGTCTACCAACTCATCACCGAAAATACCTGAAGCTCCTGCGCCTGACTGACCAAGTATAACCGTTGAGTTCGCGGGTACATTGTCATTGCCCAGAAGGCCCCAGCTGGCCCTTAGCTTGAGGTAGCTGAACATTTTCTGATTATCCATGAAATCTTCCTGTGTAAGATTCCATCCAAGTCCTACTGACGGGAAGAAGCCCCATTTCTTCTGGTACTTGGAACTGGCATCCGCCCTGAAGGTAACAGTGCCAAGATATTTGTCATTGAAATTGAAGGTGCCTCGTGTAAAGAACGACACCCCGTTAAATCTTCCCGCACCGTCACTGGCATTGCGGTCCCTGAACGAGCCAAGCACCAGGTATTTTGACTGCTCATCAAGCCCTGGCACATCAATCGCAGAACCGGTAAGAGTCTCCCACTTTTCAATCCTGGTTGACTGACCAACCATAAATGTATAACTCAGCCCACCCGTCTGATCCTTATATGTTAACAGGTTGTCAATGATCTGCTTGGAGGAGTTTCCAAAGGTTTTTGAGAGGCTCGATTTTCTCACACCCTGTGATCCTCCAACATTAAATGCAGGTGTATAACCCCTGCTGGTCCAGTTACTCAGATCCTGGTTATACGAAAACTTGAAGGTCAGCTTGTTTTTAACAGGATAAAACTCAGCATACCCGTTAAACACCAGTTTATTGCCCTTTTCGTAATTATCAGAGTAATAGGCTGCTGCAACCGGGTTTCCGTACTGGTTGCCAAAACCATATGTCTGGGGTGATCCGAATCGCACAGGATAAGCCGCTGTGTTTTCTGGATCATAAACCGGATAGACGGGCGGATTTACATATGCCCCGAAAAATGCACCCTCATTGGGATTAAACTTGTCATGCCTTGAAACAATGGTGTTGAGTCCTACCTTCATGAACTGATTGACATTCTGCTCCAGCCTTCCCCTGATATTGAACCTTTCAAAACTGTTTTTTGTATCCATGATTCCTTCCTGGAAAAGGTAGCTGCCACCTATGGAATATGATGTCTTGTCAGACATTCCCGAGATATCAATGCTGTGACCTGTCATCGGTGCCGTCCTGACAAGTTCCTGATACCAGTCGGTTGATGCCGGATATGCAGAAGGATCTTTTGGTATGTAGCCGGGAGTACTTGAGTAAGCTTCATTCAACAACTCTACATACTGATCTTTGGTTGACATACTCATAATATTCACCGGTAGCTGCATCCCGAAATATCCGTCATAACTGATCGTGGGTTTGCCCGTAGTGCCTCTCTTTGTAGTGATAAGTATAACCCCGTTGGCCGCCCTTACGCCGTAGATAGCCGAGGCCGAGGCATCCTTCAGCACCGTAAGGTCTTCAATGTCACCGGCGCCGAGGAAGTCAATATTATCCACAAATACACCGTCAACAACATAAAGTGGACGTGCAAAATCACCTATCGACCCCACCCCTCTGATCTTCACCGAGGGACCGCTTCCAGGTACGCCGCTGCTGATTATCTGTACCCCTGCAACCTTTCCCTGCATCGCCTGCATTGCGTTGGAAGTCACCTGCCTGGACAGGTCCTCTCCCTTTACTGTGATTATCGGTGCAGTCAGATCCTTGGCACGTTGAGTACCGTACCCTATTACCACAACCTCATCCATCAGGGTTGTCTCAGTCGTGAGCTGAACATCCAGTACTGTTGTGTTGCCAACAACAATCTCCCTGGTAATCATCCCTACCATCGAGAACACCAGGGTATCCGTTGGCAATGCACTCAGTGTATAGGTCCCGCCAACGTCAGACATAGTCCCCTTGAAGGTGTTCTTAACAAGTACAGATACACCGGGAAGGGGAACGTTCTGATCATCAACTATTGTCCCCCTTATCGGTGTCTGTGCCAGCAAAGGGCCGGCAATCAGGAGGAACATAAACAAAGTGGAGAGCTTTTCTTTCATGGTGAGCAGATATTTGAACCAAATTATGAAGTCTTTACTATTAATAAACAAATCAGGTTGATGTTTGAATTTCTCATGTGTAAAATTGAGCACATCCTACACCTATACAATACCACAACAATTATTAATATATTTTTGTTTATCAATTATTTAAAATGAGCCTAATATAAAAAGACAAAGAAGGCTGCAGGCAACCTCTTTCGTCCGTTGAGGCAAAGGTTATAAATCCGGTGATGAGCGGGATTACAAAATTTAAAGTATATAATTCCCGCATATAAAGATGCATAGACAGACAAACTGCCCGTCTATGCATCTATTTTTGCCCGCGTAACCAGGTGATTCGGTGCAGGCCCGGAAATATCAGATTTCAGTATCCCAGCGTAAACTCCTTTTCGGTTGCCGGCACTCCCTCCTTCATCCAGAGGGGCATCGGTTCACCTTTAAGATAGTGATGGAAGAACTGCGCCATGCGCTTCTGGAAATCTATCCTGTTCGGCAGCTTCAGAGGCCAGTGAGGTTCCCCGTTGTAGTTGAGCAACCAGGCAGGCTTACCCAACCTTCTCATGGCAATGAAAAATTCAATCCCCTGCCACCATGGCACATGACCGTCCTTGTCATTTGCCATGATCAGTATCGGAGTCTCAATCTTATCAACAGTAAATAGGGGAGAGCTTTCCCAGTAGAGAGACGGCGCCTCCCAGATAGTCGCACCAAGGCGGCTCTGCTGATGCTCATACTGCATCGAGCGGTTCAGCCCTGTCTCCCATCTTATGCCGCCATAGGCACTGTACATGTTAACCACCGGGGCACCAGACTCAATGGCTGCAAAGAGTTTCGTGCGGGTTGCAAGATAGGCTACCTGGTAACCGCCCCAGCTGTGACCCTGGGCTCCGATACGCTTCTCATCAACAAAACCCTTTTCGATGAGTGACATTATGCCGGGCATCACACAGTTGTAGGCACTCTGGCCCGGATAACCGTCAATGTAATACACATCCGGATTGAATATGAGGTACCCGTTGCTTGTATAATAATGGTAGTCAATTGTTGACCTTCCCGGCTCGGGGATCCTGTGCCTGTTGAGCTCTGTCGAGCTCTTCTCATAGAAGTTCACAATCATCGGGTACTTCTTTGCCGGATCAAAATTCTCCGGCTTGTAGAGTAATCCCTCCAAATGCCTTCCGTCAAGCGATGTCCACGTTACCAGCTCTGCTGTCCCCCACAGGTAGTCCTGCTGCTGCGGGTTGGCATCCGTTAGCCGCTTCTCTGTCCGGAATGAGAGATCTGACAGCAGGTAATCAGGGAAAAGCCCGAAATTCTCTTTTGTGTATATGATACGGTCAGACTTTTTCGCTTTTACCGGTGTGCCATAGACAAAATCGCCTCCCGTAAGTCTCAGGGGTGCATCCTTTTTGCGTATATCAAGCGAGTAAAATCCCTCGGCCCTGGTTGCTTCAGCGATGCCGTGAAGGTACTGCTTCATCCCCGGATCTATGAAATCATTCTCGGAATCAAAGTCGAGCAGCCTGTACCTGATGCCCTCCTTCCTGCCGTTAACCGTAATGTTCTGAGGCGGGCGTGATCCTGCCGGATCAAGTGACCAGATGTCATCCTTATCGGATACAAGCAGAGCCCTGTCGTCTTTAAGCCATCCGGCTGCCGGGTATGATCCGGGAAGATCCGGTACGTCATTGAGCTCGTCCCATACCCTTAGTGTTGCCGGGGTAGTCAACCGGACCTCTTTCCCTGCCTCAATATCCCGTGCGTACCATGAGCTGTCGGCTTCGTGGTACCACCACAGATACCTGCCTGCAGGAGAGAAACGCATACGGGCCCTGAGATTCTGTTTGATCATTTCGGCACCGCCTGTATTGATGTCTACAATCCATACATCATTGCCTGCACTGCCCCTCCACATCGACTCAAGGTCATAGGGCAGGGAGGAGAGGGCAACTGCCTTTGGGCCGTCTCCCTTGTCAGGAAGCATAACGTCAGGCATCTCAGCGGTAGCCAGTTGCACCGCCTTGGCCCGGTCAGCATGATAAACGGCCATATAGGATTTTTTCTCATCACGTGACTTTCTCGCCAGCTGTGCCGTGTGCAGGATCCCCTCTGACCAGTGCCACACATCAACGTTTGCCCGCTCCTCTTCAAGAACGGTTGTATCCTTCAGCTTATACTCGGGAGAGGTGCCAAAGAAAAGCCGCGGCGAGTTCTCCGCAAAAGTGAGCCTTGCATTCTCGTTTATTATCCATCCCTCTGGAATACCTCCCGTTCCCCTTGCAGCAGCCACCGATGCCAGTCCCTTGCCGCTCCAGTAACATAGGGAATAAGTGTTGCCAGCCTTGTCCTTTTCGTCAAACGAAAGGATGAACGCAGCCCTTTCACCCTTCTTGTCCAGCGCCAGTTGCCTGTACTTCGCCTTGCCGGAATAAAGCACACTCTTCTCACCCTTCTTAAGATCTATAATCACGACTCCCGGTCCGTTAATGCTGTCCACTCCTGTGGTGGCATACATAAGCTTTTCCGCCTCTTCGGCGAAGAGGTACTCAGTCACGAACCGTACAGTATCCGTCACACCGCTCTCCAGGTTCCGGATAAAGAGGGTATATCCATTATCAGCCGACTCACCCTTGGGCTTCCTGCCCTTTCCGTTACCTTTCCCGGCGGGGGGAGCGGCAGACGCAGTGGGTGCAACCGACTCACCGGAGACGGGAGAGGCAGCGGACGCGGTGGACGCAGGGGCGGCAGTGTCCGGAAGGACCGCGGGCTTTTCCTTCAGCGGCTCACTCTGCCAGGCAACCCAACCTGACCATTTTGAGGGGACTTTGAATGACTTGAGCCTTACAACAGTGTCTGTTACACCGGTGGCAACATTGTAAATGTCCAGCCTGTCAAGGGGCATATCATCCTTCTTGGTCTTCTTTAGCTTCAGATCACGAACCACAGCCTCGGGAGGCTTGACTGTAAAAAAGAGATACTTCGAATCAGCCGAAAAGCTTGCTCCGGTGGCGCAGCTAAAGGTGGCCTTCAACTCTCCGGATTCGTCATACAGGGTAAGAACCGGGTCACCCTGCGAGGGCTCTGTCTTAAAAACCATGTGTGATCCGTCATCGGAGATCACCCGTTCCGTGATGCGGTTCCATGAAACCAGGTCGTCAATTGTCATTACCTTCTTTCCCTGCGTAAAAGCCTGCAGGGACAGAAGAATGATGATTATAAGTGTGAAATTTCTCTTCATGCCGTGGTAAGTTTCGTTCAGAGGTAAAAATAACATTTTCCTGATGGGATAAAAGATGTTTTACATACCGGTTGGTTCTTGTCGCATTTTTACCGGGGTTGCCTTTTTTCTCCGCTTTTTCCCTAATTTTGTTATGAATACCGGTGGCTGCGTCCGGCGTTGCCGTCAGGATAGTTAATCCCTGCCGCTATCTGCAGATAATCAGTGCCAGTGTCTGATAACAGTTTAACAAAAACGAAGAGATGTACAGAATGATAATCCCGGCTGGTCGCCTCACTGCCCTGCTGCTGCTGGCTGCCTTGTCGCTGCCTGCATTATCCCAGGGAAAGGTGGTGACGGGGACGGTAAGCGACCACCGCAACGTCCCGATCGTTGGTGTAAGGGTTTGCCAGACCGGCAGCACAAACTGCACTTCTTCAGACATGAGCGGGATGTTTCACCTGGCGCTTGATCCTGAGATTGAGAGTATGATTACCGTCACCTGTCCGGGATTCATCTCCGCGGAGGTCCGGATCGCTGAGACAACTGAATTCCCGGTCAGAGTCAAGCTCATCCCGATGTACCTGGAAGCTGAAAATTGGGCGGATGACACTGAATTTGTTCCGGGAAAAAACATTATCACCCGCTCCTCCATCGGCTATGATGCTATCCTGACCGACTTTACTGAGTTCACCGGCCTGCTCGGCAGTCATAATACCGAAGCCATGGACTACTTCGCCGTTGCCGGCCCGGAGATTGGTGCCTCATTTTCTCGCATCTATACAGGTCTTGGGATAGGCATGGGCTATAACTACAAGGAGGACTATGACACACTGGTGGTTGACCTCAAAAATACCCTGTTCAAACTCAGTCTGGGTTATGACATAATCAGTTCACGCAGGATCAGGATGACTCCCATGATCTCGCTGAGACTGATGAAATCAAGACTGCGCAACTATTCTGGCGAAAGCAGGGTCAAGCTTGAAGACTACCTTCGGGAAAAGGAGACTGATCTGCGCTTCAACCAGGCAATGGCTGTTGCCGGCCTCAACCTTGAATACCTTATGTACAGTGGCAATCGTGGAATGAGTGACTACTGGTCCATCGGACTTTTCGGAGGCTACACGGTTAAACTGAACCGCAAGCCCTGGATAAGGTCTGACGGCAACCACATAACAACCGACAGTGCCATCAGTCTCAATCCCCTGACTGCCGGAATAAGCATATCATACTACTCGTCGCCGAAATCAGATTACTGAAATTTCAATTAACCAAAAAACATAAATATGAACTACAGGATACTGGGAAAGACAGGATTTGAAGTCTCGGAGATCTCTCTCGGGACATGGCAGGTGGGCGGCAAATGGGGATCGAAGTTCGATCACTCCCTCGCTGAATCAATTATCCGCGAAGCAATTGACAACGGGGTCAACTTCATTGATACTGCAGACGTATATTCCGACGGCGAGAGCGAAAAAGCCGTAGGAAAGGCCGTTCGCGAATCAGGCGCCCCGGTACGCGTTGCCACAAAATGCGGCAGACAGATAAATCCACACATAAACAAGGGATATACGCCCGAAGTCCTCCGCGGTTACGTTGAAGACTCCCTGAAAAGACTCGGGACGGATTGCATCGATCTGATACAGCTTCACTGCCCTCCCACGGAGGTATACTACAGGCCCGAAATATTTGGCGAGTTTGAAAAGCTGAAGCTGGAGGGCAAGATCCTTAACCTCGGTGTCAGCGTCGAGAAGGTCGAGGAGGCCATCAAGGCAGCAGAGTATGACAATGTCACAACAGTTCAGATAATCTACAACATCTTCCGCCAGCGACCTCATGAGAGATTCTTTTCAATAGCCCGCGAAAAGAATATCGGCCTGATAATAAGGGTTCCCCTTGCTAGCGGCCTCCTCTCCGGCAAGTTCGGACCGGACACCCGCTTTGCTCCGGGTGACCACCGTTTCTTCAATCGCAGCGGTCTCTTCTTCGACAAGGGTGAAACCTTCTCGGGAGTACCATACGAGGCAGGCCTCAGGGCAGTGACCAGGCTGAAGGCACTATTTCCTGAAAACACCCCGCTGGCTCATGTTGCTCTCCAATGGATCCTCCTGAGCGAAGAGGTGAGCTGCATAATTCCAGGAGCCTCCTCTCCCGACCAGGTGAGATCAAACCTCACCGGATTAACCGAATTGACAATTGAACAGGTGAGGGCCATAGATTCAGTTTATGAGGAGGAAATAAAGCCACTGGTACACCAGCTCTGGTAACCGGAGCAGATTAACCATGTCCAACAACGGCGCCGGCATAGGGGACATAGCAACATCCGTATTACTGTCAGAGCGAGGCTACAAAGCAGACATTTATGAAAAAACAATCTCCGCCGGAGGACGGTGCGGTCAGATTGTGAGAGACGGACACCGGTTCGTCGTGGGCGCAACCATGATGCTCATTCCGGAGGTCCGCCGCGATGTGCTTGGCTCCCTCGCTCTGACAATGGATGATCTGAATGTCAGACCGATGGATGAGATTTACACTCTGTGGTTTGATGACGGCACCAGGCTCGCATTCACCACTTACCGGGAAAGGATGAGACAGCAGCTTGAGAAGATGGAACCCGGATACCGTCTCAGCCAGGAGATCATCTTCGATCTGAATATGATGGTCTACGAACGCATTGATCCCGAACACGGAACATTCTCATCAGAAGAGTTGAACCCCACTCCGGCAGAGACAAGGGAACAGGTCCGCGGGGTCATTGTAAGACAATATTGTTGACAATGAAAGCTCGTAGAGCTTAAAGAATTGTAGCAGAGCAGCATCCCCCACCCACCC
>DFYY01000050.1 GCA_002383485.1 Bacteroidales bacterium UBA4070
ACTTGTTTTTATCTTAGAATACGAGGATTGGTTTTGTCTTGTATTGGCGATTACAATTCTTTATACTCTACGGGGATTATTATATTTTTTGCTCTCTTCTCCAATTCTTTATCCCCTACGGGGATTTTCATTATTACTGCAGCCCTTCATGCTAAGCTGTATACGGTTACGGGAACGGTCAACTGAGACAACCCGGACGGTGACATGCTGATGCAGCTTGACAACCTTTGCCGGATCGTCAACATAGCGGTCAGCCATCTGCGAGACATGCACGAGGCCGTCATGCTTGACGCCGATGTCCACAAAGGCACCGAACTTTGTGATGTTTGTCACGATGCCCGGCACTATCATACCCTCCTTCACATCCTCTATAGAGTGAATATCGGCGAAGCTAAACTCCTGGATCGCCGGGCGCGGATCGCGACCAGGCCTGGCAAGCTCCTGCATTATATCCTTCAGTGTCGGCAGCCCTGCCTCAGGAGTAACATACTTCTCAATCTTAATTGCTTTTCTTCTCTCCTCATCACGGACCAGGTCTGCAACAGTGCAGCCCGCGTCCCTGGCCATCCTCTCAACAATATGGTAACTCTCGGGGTGCACGGCCGAGGAATCGAGGGGGTTGGCAGCGCCGCGTATCCTGAGGAAACCGGCAGCCTGTTCAAATGCCTTCTCTCCCATCCTCTTGACCTTCAGCAGTTCAGCCCGTGAACGGAAGGGTCCGTTTTCGGTACGGTGGTCAACAATATTCTGTGCCATCTTCGGGCCGATGCCCGAGACATATGTCAGAAGGTGCGGGCTGGCGGTGTTCACCTCCACCCCCACCGCGTTGACGCACGACATCACCACCTCATCGAGGCTCGCCTGCAGGCGGGTCTGGTCAACATCGTGCTGATACTGGCCCACGCCTATCGATTTGGGATCAATCTTGACAAGTTCTGCCAGCGGGTCCATCAGGCGGCGGCCGATGGATATCGCACCGCGGACTGTCACGTCGTGATCCGGGAATTCATCCCGGGCGGTTTTGGAGGCCGAGTAGATTGAAGCGCCGGCCTCGCTGACCACATATATCCTGATCCCTGCATCAGGCGGAAGGTATGACCGTACGAACTGTTCTGTCTCGCGGCTGGCGGTACCGTTGCCGATGGCTATTGCCTCGGTGTTGTATTTTTCAATGAGTGAAAGCAGTTTGCTTACGCTGCGTGCCGTCTCGTTCTGCGGCGGGTGGGGGTATATCACGTCGTGGTGCAGTAGTGCTCCCTGCCTGTCGAGACACACAACCTTGCAGCCGGTTCGCTGTCCGGGGTCAATACCCAGCACGTTCTTCTCGCCCAGTGGCGGTGCCAGCAGCAGTTGCCTCAGGTTTTCGGCAAATACCCGTATGGCTTCCTCATCAGCCTTCTCCTTTGATGTCTTTCTGAATTCCGTTTCCATTGACGGTGCCAGGAGCCTGTTCCAGCTGTCCGTAACGGCCTCGCGCACCTGCCTGGCGGCCTCGTTGTTTGCCCTTACAAACTGTTTCTCAACCAGGCTCAACGCCTCTTCCTCCGGCGGCATTATTGTCAGTCTCAGGAATCCCTCTTCCTCGCCGCGGCGCATGGCAAGGAGCCTGTGCGACGGACAGCGCCGGAGCGGTTCGTGCCATTCAAAGTAATCGCTGAACTTGGCGCCCTCCTGTTCCTTTCCTTTGACCCCGCGGGATGTAATAACAGCATCCCGTTCATAGAGGCGCCGGAGCGATCCGCGAACCAGGTCGTTCTCGCTGACCATTTCGGCAATTATGTCACGTGCTCCGGCCAGTGCAGCTTCGGTGCTCTCCACTCCTTCACCCAGATACCTTCCTGCCTCTGTCTCCGGGTCTCCGGATTTCTGTGCCAGAAGCCACAGGGCGAGCGGTTCCAGTCCCTTCTCGCGGGCAACGGAGGCGCGCGTCTTCCGTTTCGGCCTGTAGGGCAGGTAGAGGTCCTCGAGCTGGGATATCGTCAGGGCCGTATTTATCTTCGACAGGAGCTCCGGAGTCATCTTCTCCTGCTCCTCAATGGATTTTATAATGGCTTCCCTGCGCTTTTCAAGCTCCTTCAGCCTTTCATACTCATCGCGTATCTCTGCCAGTTGCACCTCGTTAAGGCTGCCTGTCACCTCCTTGCGATAACGGCTGATGAAGGGTATTGTGGCACCGTCGTCAAGCAGCCTGAGAGTGTTTTCAACCTGCCAGTCATGGAGTTGAAGTTTCTGCGCTATTGTCTTTATATGTGCCGAAGGATCCATAACAGTCATTTAATCTGCAGGGTCGTTGTCAGTAATGCAACAGGTATTCTTCATAATAGTTCTCCGCAAGGAAAGTTTCATAACCTTTATTCAATATACAGTACCAGTCCTTTGAGGTATTCGCTTTCGGGGTGGTAGATATTGACCGGGTGATCAGCCGGTTGTCCGGTCTGATGGAGTATCCGCACGTTACGGCCGGTGTTGGCAGCTGCCACGAAAACGGAGCGCCGGAAGTCATCGCGGCTCACAACCTGGGAACATGAGAATGTGAAGAGTATGCCGCCCGGTTTTATCTTCTGTATTGCCATGGCATTCAGCCTTCTGTATCCCTGCAGAGCCTGGTTAAGGGCAGTCTGATGCTTGGCGAAGGCCGGGGGATCCAGTATTATGAGATCATATTCGCGTTCCATTCCGGCAAGAAAACCAAAGGCATCCGTGGCAATGGATTTATGACGCGCATCTTCGCCAAAATTAAGTTTAACATTCTCATCCGCAAGTGCCATGGCTGAGGCGGAGCTGTCCACGGTATGGACCATTGCGGCATTGCTCATTGCATATACGGAGAATCCGCCGGTATAGCCGAACATATTCAGCACATTCCTGCCGCCGCTGTACTGTCGGAGCAGGCTGCGGTTGTCACGCTGATCAATAAAGAATCCTGTCTTCTGCCCTTTTTCCCAGTCGACCCTGAACCTGAAGCCATTCTCTGTTACGACGGTTCCGGGGTCGTTGTTGCCGCCAATTATATAGCCGTTGGCCGGGTTAAGCTTTGCCATGAAAGGCAGTGTTCCCTCACTCTTGTCATATACTGCATTTACCAGTCCTCCTGTCACTTCCGGAAGCAACTCAGCGATCAGCTTGCGTATATGCCAGAAACCTGCTGTGTGAGCCTGGAGAACAGCAACACTGCCGTAGATGTCAACTATCAGGCCCGGCAGCCCATCGCCCTCACCGTGCACCAGGCGCCAGGCATCAGTGGTTTTGTTGCCGGCTATTCCGGCACTGATGCGGTACCGGAAGGCATCATCAAGTTTCTTTTTGAAAAAGTAGAGGTCCGGGGTGCATCTGACGAACGAAAAGATTCGGACGGCAATTGATCCGGGTGCCCAGTGTCCGGTTGCCAGGTAAGTACTGTCAGAGGCAAACACCTCAACCACATCACCCTCGCGGGGTTTTCCCCGGACGGAGTCCACTGCTCCCGAGAAAACCCAGGGGTGGTACCTGCGGACTGACTGTTCCTTCCCTTTTTTCAGTATGATACCAGCGAGTGTCTTTGTTTCGGTCATTTCAGATTTCATTTCTTTCACGGGAGTCAGGCATCCGGATGCCATTTCATTGGTTATGATGGCTTTCCCTGCCGTTAAGAGCAAGGTAAATCTGTCGGCACACCCATGCATCGGTGGCAGCGTACAACTGCTGCGGTTCGGTCAGCGCCGGCGCCTCCCAGTTCGAAACCTGCTGTGATTTGGAGATAGTATGTCCGAGGGTGATGGCGGTCAGTTTCTTGAGTCCCAGTTCCTTTATCCCGTGGTCAGCCACCACGTTCTGCAGGTCAATGAATCCGTGTGGTTCAAAAGGCAAAAGTGACCGTAGTGCCTTCAAATCGTCACGAATGGCCACGCCGGTTTTAACAACGGTTTTATCGGCAAGCAAAGCGGCCAGTTCCGTCGGGAGGCCTATCATATTAAGTCTGAAGAGCCATGCACGGTGGGCATCGGCAAGCTGAAGGAGGGCTACCTTGTATCGCCTGCCCTTTTTAAATGATGGTCTTGTTTCGGTATCGAAGCCGAGCAGATCGGGCTTTCCGATATCGTCCATCGCCCTGCAGAATTTATCATATGTATCGATCAGGGTTATCCTCCCCTCAAATTGCAGCAGCGGCAATTTTCTCAGTTCATCATCATTGATACTTTCGTTATACTGTCTCGTCATCGTCCTTCTGGTCATTTTCAACATTTCCGTCTGCTTCGGAGTAGAGGACAGTATGTATTGCAGACAGCACGTTCAGCAGTTTCTTTCCCCAGAACTCCTCGAAATTCATCAGCACCTCCCAGACGGCATCGTTCATCACATCTTCCTGACCGCTCTTATAGCTGACCACGAAGTCCTTAAGATCCTGGTAAATGTCTGTCAGATATTCAGATATGCTACCGGTATAGAGTCCGTCGGAAGGGTCACCCACAGAGACTATGACCGGGAAGGGATCATTGTTTCCTATCTTGGTAAGCAGGTTGTCATGCATTCTCGTCCAGTCGAACTCAGTCACAGTCTTTTCATTGGGTTCCTCAAGCAGCGGGTCAAGCAGCGGCAACAGCGAGGCTCTCAGGTAGATGAATGACAGAAGTCGCTGCATCACCTTGAGAATTTCGATGCCGTTGATGTCCTTCGTCCCTTCCAGGTATTTGCAATACTCATTTGCTGAAGCGGCGAACTCAACCACCTGCCTTGAATAGATAACTTTCTCCTCTTTTTCCATCATCCGGTAGATAATTTCACAAAAGTATTCATTTCAGGCTGAAAACATTGGTATGTATTGATAAAAGGATTGGTGTCACCGTTTCCAGGTGAGCCTGTGCTCATTGTCATATACCAGTTTTTCATGGTCGAGCAGCCAGCGGATGACCTTGACGGTCTTGTCCTGCGGGAGATCCATCTGTGATTCAAGTTCTTCCGGTCTCAGTGGCCGGTCAGCAACGAGCTCCTTGATTTTGTCTATAATAATATCGAATTCATACTTACTCAGTTCCAGTTCGTTTCGTTCCTGGCAGGTATCACACAGGCCGCAGCGTCCGTTTTCCTCGCCGAAGTAGGCAGCGAGGAAAGCAGGGCGGCAGCGGGTCTTGTTATCAGCGTATTCAGTGATCTTGGCAACTCTTTCGATGTAGTTCTCCTTGACCTTGAGGTACAGCTCCGGTGAGATGCGGAGGTGTGTGCGTCCGAGCCTCTCTTCGGTGAAGATCACCAGTGGGCTCTTTTTACCGGGTATGAAGTGTATTATGCCCTGTGATGAAAGCCTTAACAGGTACTGGTAGATTGCCTCGCGGGTCAGTCCTGACCTTGCAGAGAGGGACTCTTCATTTATAGGTACGAATTCGGAGAACATGCCGCTGTAGGTGCGAAGCAGGAGTTTGATGAAGCGGTCGTACTCCTCGTTTGCAACCTGGAATTTGTACAGGTCATCGCGGCTCACTATGAAATGCACCCTTGACGGGTTGTTGATCTCATCGGTAAATTCAAGATAGCCCTCCTTCTGCAGGAAGTTGAGGCTGTTATAGGTTTCCGTAACGGAGAAGCGAAATGCTGTCACGAACTTCCACAGGTCGAAATCGTGTACGCTGTTCTTTCCCGATCCCACCGGCAACTGGTAGAAGTTACCGATAGCCTCATAGACATCCTTGATTTTTTCAACCGGAGGGAATTTGATCCTTACCGAGTCTGCGAGCTTGCGTTTCTCATCCTGGGACCAGAGGAGCACAGAGAACGAGGGTTTGCCGTCTCGTCCCGCCCTGCCTGACTCCTGGTAGTAGGCTTCTATCGAGTCAGGGCAGTCCCAGTGGATGACGAAGCGCACATCGGCCTTGTCTATTCCCATCCCGAAGGCGTTGGTAGCTACTATCACACGGGTTTCGCCGGCAGTCCAGGCGACCTGTTTCCTGTCGCGCATCTCCTGGGGCAGTCCGGCGTGGTAAAAATCGGCTTTTATGCCGTTAGTAACCAGCAGTTCGGCCACTTCCTTTGATCTTTTCCTGCTGTTGACATAGATGATTCCGCAACCCGGTTCTTTCCTCAGGCTGCGAAGGACATAGGTGCTCTTGTCCTCGACCTCCCGGACCACATATGTAATATTGGGCCTCCTGAAGCTGGTTTTCAGCACTTTGGGACTCTTCATCCTGAGTCTGGCCACGATGTCCTCAACTACTCTCGGGGTTGCCGTAGCGGTAAGGGCCAGGAAAGGCACCTCCTCGGTCATCATCTCCCTGATTTCGGCGATATGGAGGTAAGAGGGCCTGAAGTCATATCCCCACTGTGATATGCAGTGAGCTTCATCCACAGCCACAAGGGTAAAGTTAAACCGTGGGAGTCTTGCCCTGAAGAGAGGTGTCTTCAGCCGTTCGGGACTGACATAGAGAAGCCGGTAATCGCCGTACAGAACGTTGTCAAGAGCTATCTCCACCTCTTCGCGGGTCATCCCGCTGTGTATGGACATAGCCTTGATATTCATCGTCTTGAGTCTTGCCACCTGGTCTTTCATCAGGGCTATAAGGGGAGTGATTACGAGGCAGAGGCCTTCGGTTACCAGTGGCGGGACCTGGTAAGTTATTGATTTGCCGCCGCCGGTAGGCAGAAGGGCCACAGTATCCTTTCCGGAGACCACCGATTCGATGATCTCCTCCTGCAGTGGCCTGAAGGAAGTGAATCCCCAGTACCTTGCGAGGGTTTCCCTGTAGATGTCCGGCAGCATGGTCTGAAATGCAGTTTAATACAAATTTAATAACTCAATCGTACATTTAACCTTTTATTGACATTTAAGATATGTGGCTGCTTGTCATTTTTTTGTAATTTTCGCCCCAGTTAAAAAACCTTGCCCGATGTCATTCTCTGAAGATAAACTGCTGTTTGAAGGTCTGACCTTCGATGATGTGCTTCTGCTTCCGGCCTACTCGGAGATACTGCCTCGTGATGTTGATCTGCGAACCAGGTTCACCAGGAACATCACCATCAACACTCCCATTGTATCAGCTGCCATGGATACCGTGACCGAAGCTGAGCTTGCCATTGCCATTGCCCGTGAGGGAGGGATAGGCGTTATTCACAAGAATATGTCTGTGAGCCAGCAGGCGGCCCAGGTGAGGAAGGTCAAGAGAGCTGAGAGTGTCATGATTTTTGATCCTGTCACCATTGCCGACAATGCAACTGTGGCTGATGCCCTGGCGCTGATGAAGGAGTTCAGGATAGGCGGTATTCCGGTCATTCATGAAGACGGGACCCTGGCCGGGATAGTCACCAACCGTGACCTGCGGTTTGAGACTGACTATTCGCGCCGGATAAGTGAGATAATGACTCCGCTGTCGAGGCTTATTACCTTAAGCCACCAGACTGATCTGGCAGCGGCTGCGGAGATTCTTCAGATACATAAGATAGAGAAGTTGCCCATAGTAGACGACAAGGGCATGCTCAGAGGCCTGGTGACTTATAAGGATATAACAAAGGCCAAGGACAGACCCAATGCATGTAAGGATGACAAAGGGCGACTGAGGGTTGCTGCCGCTGTAGGGATAGCTCCAAACACTCTCTCGAGGGTTGAGGCCCTGGTGGGTGCAGGCGTTGATGCCATTGCCATCGATACTGCGCACGGCCACACGAAGAGTGTGATAGAGATACTGAAGGAGATAAAGAAGATTTTCCCCGGAACGGATGTTGTGGTAGGCAACATCGGAACTCCCGAAGCCGCCTTAAGGCTGGTTGAGGAGGGGGCCGATGCCGTCAAGGTGGGAATCGGGCCGGGCTCCATATGCACCACAAGGGTGGTGGCGGGAGTTGGAGTACCTCAGCTTTCGGCAATCTACAATGTAGCCCGTGCAGTTGAAGGCAGCGGTGTGCCTGTGATAGGCGACGGCGGCATACGGTACTCGGGAGACATAGTAAAAGCCATTGCATCGGGTGCTGACTGCGTGATGGCCGGATCACTCTTTGCCGGCGTTGAGGAATCGCCCGGTGAAACGATCATTTACAACGGCAGGAAATTCAAGACCTACAGAGGCATGGGTTCAGTTGAGGCAATGCAGATGGGATCGAAGGACAGGTACTTCCAGGACATGGAGGATGACATCCACAAGCTGGTTCCCGAGGGTATCACGGCACGAGTGCCGTTCAAGGGCACGCTGAGCGAAGTGATTTACCAGTTCCTCGGCGGTCTGCGTTCAGGGATGGGATACTGCGGTGCACGTGATATACCAACCCTTAAGAAGGAAGGCCGGTTTGTACGTGTCACCAGCGCCGGTGTCACCGAGAGCCACCCGCACGATGTGACGATCACCAGCGAGGCACCAAACTACAGCAGGAAGTTCAACGAATATTGATTATGATCAGACTGCTTATACCTTTTTTGCTGATTTTTGCCGTTGCCTGCCAGAATGCTGACAGTGATACCGACCGAAAGGCAGTTGCACGTGCAGGCGACAGGGTTCTGTACCTTGACCAGATCCCGACCGGACTTGTCGTATCCGGCATGAGCCAGTCGGACAGCATCTCGGCGGTACAGAGCTACATAAGGCAGTGGTCACGCAAGGAACTCCTGGCCTTGAGGGCAGAGGAGAATCTCACCCCTGAGTATAAGGCAGAGGTTAACAGGCAGCTCAACGAGATGCGTAATAACCTCCTCATATACCAGTACCAGCAGCAGCTGATCATTCAAAAGATGGACACAACGGTATCAGACAGTGAGTTGCAGGACTATTACGTAAGCAATCTCAGCACTTTCACCCTTACAACGAATCTTGTAAAAGCGCTCTACATCAAGGTACCGTCCGGAATGTCAGAGACAGACAGGATCAGGAAACTTTACAGGTCCCAGGAAGCTGCAGACATGCAGGAGCTTGAGGCCATATGCACACAGAACGGTCTCCTGTATGATGACTTCAATGACGAATGGATCAACTTCACGCAGCTTCTCCTGGAGGTGCCTCTGGAATCAGACAACCAGGAGCAGTGGCTTGAGAGAAATAGCTCGGTTGAACTGAGGGACGACAGGTATTCATATTTCCTGGCAATAAGGGAGTACAGGCTGCGTAACAGCGTTGCTCCGTTCGAGTATATAAGGAGCCAGGTCAGGACAATTATTCTCAATAACCGCAGGAATGACTTCCTGCAGAAGCTTGAAGACGGAATTTACAACGAGGCTGTCAGCAACAACACGCTGAAGCTTTATTAGAAGAGAAAGAAAAGAATGAAAAGGAACATTATCATACTGTGCGTGCTGGCGATCTTCGCGGGGCAGGGCGCAACCGGTCAGCAGGTTGTTGAATCGGTGGTTGCCGTCGTGGGCAATGAAGTCATTTACCTCTCCGAGATTGAGGGTCAGGTGGTACAGCTTAAGGCTGAGCGTGATCCGACACCGGTGGAACAGTTGCGTTGCCGTATCTTTGAGGATCAGCTGATACAGAAGCTGTTTCTTGATCAGGCCAGGATAGACTCGATAGAAGTCTCCCCGGAATCTGTTGAGTCTGATCTCAACGGCCGGCTTACGGAATATATCCGCAGGGCAGGTTCAGAACAGGCCCTGGAGTCCTACTTCAACAAGAGCATGACGGAGATCAGGAAAGATCTTCGTGAGATGCTCACGAACCAGTATATAGTCCAGGAGACCCAGGGCACAATAGCACAGGATATTACAGTTACACCGGAGGAGGTGAAGAAGTACTACAACTCGATCCCGCGTGACTCACTCCCTCTGATGCCAAGGAAGGTTCAGCTCAGCATGATATCTGTAGAACCGCCTGACATGGAGGCTAGCAAGGCAGAGGTGCGTCAGAGGCTTCTCGATCTTCGCAGCCGCATCATCAACGGCGAAAGTTTCAGCACACTGGCTATTCTCTATTCAGAGGATCCGGGGTCAGCCCCCAGGGGCGGCGAACTTGGGTTCAACACCCGTGGCGAGCTTGCCAAACCGTATGCCGAGGCAGCATGGAGCCTGAAGCAGGGAGTGGTTTCAAAGATTGTTGAGACTGAATTCGGATTTCATATCATTCAGCTTGTTGACAGGAAAGGAGATATGGTCAACTCACGCCACATCCTCATGAAGCCGAAGCTGACACCGGAGCAGACCGAATGGGCTATTCTCAAGCTTGACAGCATAGCAGCACTGGTTCGCAATGACAGCCTGACGTTTGCCCGGGCCGCCATGAGATACTCCTCTGACAGAACCACACGTGCTAACGGCGGTAAGATGGTAAGCCAGAATCCTTCGGAGAGGGTCAACTGGCTTACCCTCGACGAGCTGTCACGCGAGGTAAACCTCGTTGTTCGCAACATGAAGCTTGGAGAGATTTCAGAGCCATTCCGCACTACTGATGCAAAAGGCAACAACATCTATTGCATCGTCAGGCTTGATGAGGAGATACCGGCTCACAACGTGAATATGGATGATGATTACAACTTCCTTGCCGAGGCGGCACTCAGAGAAAAGCAGGCCAGGATGTATGAAGACTGGATCAGGGAAAAGATCAAGAGGACATATATCCGGGTCAGCGATGACTTCAAGGGATGCACGTTCCACTATTCCGGATGGCTCGAATAAAAAGTATAATTTCTGCCCTTGTATTCTTGCGGAGCGCAGCGCACCTCTGCCTCCCGGTCCTTCTCCTGCTGTTTCCCGGCCACCTTCAGGCACAGGATGACCAGGGGCGCAGGGTAGAGATACTTCATTCCGACTCGATGAAGTACGAGCGTGTTGACGGACGCACCCGCAACCGGCTTAACGGCAACGTCAGGCTGATGCACAATGATCTTTACATGAACTGTGACAGTGCATGGTATTACATCGATTCAAACGAAGTACTTGCATACAGCAACATCCACATCTGGCAGGGCGATACAATACATATACGCGGCCAGTTTCTGACCTATAACGGCAACACCCGCAAGGCCGTGCTGACTGAAAACGTAGAGCTGTCAGATAACGAGATGCAGCTCTTCACCGATGAGATAGACTATGATGTCAGCACACAGGTGGCCAATTATGACACCGGGGGACGCATTCTGAACGGGGACAACACCTTGACCAGCATTGTGGGTATCTACTACTCTGATCAGAAAATGCTCCATTTCCGCGACAGCGTGCGAATTGTCAATCCTGATTATGTGATGACGGCTGACACCATGCGTTATGACACCGGCAGGGAGATTGTATGGTTTACCGGTCCCGCCGAGGCTGTGGGAGACAGCATCTATCTGTATTGTGAGAATGGCTGGAGTGACACCCGCAATGATGTCTCCCAGCTCATGAAGAATGCCATCCTTGACAACCGCGAACAGCGGATTACCGGTGATACCCTGTGGTATGACGAGAGAAGCGACAAGGGCGAGGCCTTCGGGCATGTGACTATTACCGATACCACCGACAATATAACCGGCGGTGGCGGTTATGCCTGGTATGAGAAGCGGCCGGAGAGATTCCTTCTGACCCGCACGCCATGGTTCTCGATGTTTGCCGATGATGACACCCTTACTCTCAGGGCTGACACCCTGAGGGCCATCCCTGTTGCTGACACTGCCGGCGTTAACCACAGGCTGCTGAAGGCGTACTATAGATGCACAATCTTCAGCCGTGAGATGCAGGGAAAGTGTGACTCCCTCTCCTACTCTTTCCGCGACTCGGTCATCAGGCTGTACGATGACCCCATTGTGTGGTCACGCGAAAATCAGATGACAGCTGATTCCATTGCCCTGTTTACGGTGAACAGCAAGGCTGACCGCATGGAGATGTACAACAGGGCTTTCGTTGTCAGTGAGGTTGATACCGCCAGGTATGACCAGATCAGCGGGAAGAACCTGTCAGGCTTTTTCGTTGAAAACAGGCTGCACAGGATAAAGGTCACCGGCAACGGCGAGGCTATATACTATGTGGTTGACGGCAATGAGCTTGTGGGAGTTAACAGGGCCAGAAGCTCTACAATCGAGATCTTCTTTGAGGATAGCAAGATTGTTGAGATCTACCAGAACCAGAGTCCTGACGGCACACTCAATCCGCCTCTGAAGATACCTGACACGGATATGCGGCTCGAAGGGTACAGGTGGCATCCTGACCTGAGGCCTGACCGGATCAGCATGGGCATAGAAGAACTGTTTCCGCACCCGCCGGAAGCGCCAGTGGAGCTAATCGCACCGGAAGCACCGGTAGTCAGGGATGGTTCAGACCAACTCCCGGTGTTGAAGGAGCCAGATGATCCTTCAGGTGCCGCGCCAGTGAAGCCCATAAAAGCCGAAGTGCCTGAAGTTGTCATTAAATGACCCCTCCAGGCACTCAGTGTACTATTGCAGCTGTTTGCTAGTATTCGTCTTCGTTAAAGAAGAAGTCGTCCTTTGACGGGTAGTCAGGCCATATATCCTCTATACTTTCATAGATATCTCCCTCATCCTCAATCTCCTGCAGGTTTTCTATGACTTCCATAGGGGCACCTGACCTTATCGCGTAGTCAATTAGCTCGTCTTTTGTGGCGGGCCATGGCGCATCTTCAAGTTTTGATGCTAATTCAAGTGTCCAATACATATTTGAGTAAGTTATTTGTTACCCTTATTAGAGTCCGCAAATATAAAATTATTTAGAATAAAAAAAGAGTTGGGAAGATTTTTAAAGGAATTATTTTGACTTAGTGACAGGAAGCCACTTAACTTCCTCTGTACCAAGCTCATATGTCAGGCGCCTGGTTAGAACAAAGAGGTAATCCGAGAGTCGGTTGAGGTATTTAATGACGGCGGGGTCTGTTTCTTCGCTCTCATTAAGGCGTAGAATTGCGCGTTCGGCACGACGGCAGACGCATCTTGCTATGTTGCTTGTAGCAGCCGGGGAATTGCCCCCCGGCAGGATGAATGACTGAAGTTTAGGCAGCTGTACCTCCATCCTGTCAATCGAGCTCTCAAGTTGTGCCGTATCCTCAATAACAATTCCTTCGGGCACCTTAGCCGACGGGTGCGTGGCAATGACGGTACAGCATGACATGAGTACTGACTGAATATTGATCAGTTCATCGTTTGGTACACAGAACTGTTCCGCAGAGCGAAGCATCCCTATCCAGGCAATCAGTTCGTCGAGGGTACCGTACGCCTCGATGCGGGGGTGGTGTTTCGGCAGCCTTACGCCACCGATGACTGATGTCTCGCCCTTGTCGCCTGTTTTCGTATAGATCTTCATAGGAACACCCTGATTGACGCTGTTAACGGTCTCCCTTGAGGAACATTCCTTTGTCTGTCTATCTGCCTTAAGGTTATTTCTTTCTGACCTCGATCCGGTTTTCATTGATATAGTCAGCTGACACCTCTCCGTCCATCAGTTTGATAATCCTGTGTGCGTGGCGTGCGATATCTTCTTCATGTGTCACAACTATCACAGTATTGCCGTCCTCATGAATCTTATCGAGAAGGCCCATGATATCGTATGAGGTTTTGCTGTCGAGGTTACCTGTCGGTTCGTCGGCAAGGATGATTGAAGGGTTGTTGATCAGTGCCCTGGCTATGGCGACTCTCTGTCGCTGTCCGCCGGAGAGCTCGTTAGGTTTATGTGCCATCCTGTCCCCCAGACCCACCAGGTCGAGTGTTTTGACTGCATGTTCCTCTCTCTCATGGCGGGGCACACCTCCGTAGATGAGGGGCAGGGTGACGTTTTCGAGAGCGGTGTATCTCGGCAGCAGGTTAAATGTCTGAAATACGAACCCGATCTCCTTGTTTCTTATTTCGGCCAGCCTGTCATCTTCCATCTTGCTAACGTCGGTTCCGTTCAGGACATACATTCCTTTCGTCGGAGTGTCGAGGCAGCCGAGGATGTTCATAAGTGTCGATTTTCCGGATCCTGAAGGACCCATGATAGCTACATATTCGTTTCTGCTGATATCGAGTGATACTGAACGCAGTGCCCTGACGATGACTGATCCTACCTGGTAGTTCTTAACGATTTCCTTAATCTCAATGACTTTATCCATGCCTATTACATTAAAGTTCCGAAATTAGTTCAAATAACTCTATAATTGACGCTTCGGTGCTGTTATTTTTTGTTAATAGCGAATGCGGTAATGGCCCGGGGTAAGGTTATGGAGGCAGAAAATGATGCCCAGGCGGAGTGTTTCAAGTGAGGCCGTGACAGGACTGTCGGATGCCGGTGAGCTGAACGGGGGTTTTTCTCCTGCGACATTCTCCGGCGGGGTCCGTTGTGAATGTGCACCGGAGGTTATCTCTGACGGGGCCCACTGTGACCTTGCTCCGACGAATTCTGAGGCCTGCCTCTGCCCGGCCTGTTCTCCGGTGCTGCCGGCTGTCAGGGGAGTCTGCTGGCCTGTGCAGAGTGATCTCCAGGCGCGTATCATATCACTGTTAAGATGAATATCGTCTGCCACTATTATCATTTTGTCACCCATTTCCGTGATCCGTTGTGTGTAATCGATCAATGCCGTACCACGGTGGTTGCCGTCGATGAAGGCCATATCAATTTTTGTGCCTGTGCTTTTGAGGTGAGCTATGGCCTGTCTGAACTCCATATTTAGGACTTCGGTGTTGTCCGCTCCGTGGCGGCGCAGGTTTTCACGGGCTATTGCTGCGAGTTCAGGGCAGCCCTCGACTGTTATCACTCTTCTGTGCGGTGCTCCCAGCGCCAGCGCCAGTGTACTGATACCCAGTGATGTGCCAAGTTCGAGGATCACACGGTGGTCATCAGGCCGGTGGGCTGCCTGCGGTCCACTTGCCTGCTGTTCCGGTACCCGGCCCATGATCCTGTCGAGGCTGGCTGCTATTCTCATCAGAAGGGCAGCCTCCCTTGCCGGCAGCGCAGCAATTCTGGCAATCTGCCGGATGCTTCGCTCCCGGTGCTGCATAACGGATGACCCGGCTCCTAGATCTGTGACCCTCACCACCCGGCTATCAGACAGCATCTCCCTTCGCAGGTTGCTGATCTCATTCATGATATGAGCATCGGTGCGGCCGCCGATCACCTCGGTGATGAAGCTGTACATCAGCGGGCTGTGCACGCCATGTCCGGCCGTGCTGCGTGCTGTAAGCAGGTGCGCCGCATATGCCGCTGCCGCGTGAATGTTCATTTCTTCAGACAGTTCATTTGAATCCCGCTCAAATTTAACTATTTTCGGTGATAATCTTTTTGATGGTTCCCGATGTCTGAATTGCTTGACAGTGAGATAAAATTCCTTCCCGGTGTCGGCCCGAAAAGGGCTGAAACGCTCCAGGCGGAAGCCGGTATTTTCACATTCAGGGACCTGATTTATTACTTCCCCTACAAGTACATTGACAAAACCCGCTTCTACAAGGTAAAGGAACTCGACACCGACATGCAGCATGTGCAGATCAGGGGAAAGATCCGCCGGTTCTCCACAGAGGGGGCAGGTCCGGGTCGGCGGCTGACAGCCGATTTTTACGATGAGACCGGGATGGTCAGGTTGGTATGGTTCAAGGGTCATAAATGGGTACTGAATGCATACAAGCCTGAAAAAGAATATATTATATTTGGCAAACCCACCCTCTTCAGCGGGGCGTTCAACATAGTCCATCCCGAGGTGGAGGAGGCAGACAAGCGTGCTGCCCGTGTAGCCTCGGCGCTTGAGGCGCAATACAGTACGACTGAAAAGATGAAGGATCATTTCCTTCACTCAAGGGCGATTGCAAAGCTGATAGCAAAAGCCTTTACTATGCCGGGGTTTCGTTTTCCGGAGACCCTCCCTCCTGCCGTAATCGCACCGATGAAGCTGATGAGTCTTCATGATGCACTTTCCCGGATTCATTTCCCGGATTCAAATAATGATATCGAGAACGCCCGCTTCAGGCTCAAGTTCGAGGAACTCTTTTACATCCAGCTCAACCTGCTGAGATACAAGGGAAATAGGACAAAAAATACTCACGGTTTCATCTTTTCGGTTGTTGGTGAGAGGCTCAATTCATTTTACGCGAACAACCTCCCCTTTGCGCTCACCGGGGCCCAGAAGAGGGTGATACGTGAGATCCGGGCCGATCTCGGCAGCGGGCGGCAGATGAACAGGCTGCTGCAGGGTGATGTGGGAAGCGGCAAGACGATGGTGGCGCTGATGAGCATGCTGATAGGGGCTGACAACGGTTACCAGGGCTGCCTCATGGCACCCACAGAAGTACTTGCCATTCAGCACTTTAATTCTATAACTAAATTTGTGCAGGGTATTGACGCCAATGTGGCTTTGCTGACCGGCTCCACGAAGCGCAGTGAGAGGAACCGGATAGAGAAAGGGCTGCTTGACGGTACTATAAACATACTAATTGGTACCCATGCGCTGATTGAGGAGAATGTGCAGTATAAGAACCTCGGGCTGGTGATCATTGACGAGCAGCATCGGTTTGGCGTGGCGCAGCGAGCCAAACTGTGGCAGAAGAGCGATTGTCCGCCGCATGTGCTTGTGATGACGGCCACTCCCATTCCCCGCACGCTGGCCATGACGCTGTACGGTGATCTTGATGTCTCGGTAATTGATGAGATGCCGCCGGGACGCAAGCCGATAAAGACAATGGCGTTTACCGATGCCGAGCGTGAGAAGGTGTTCGGGTTCATGCGCCGGCAGATAGAGGACGGGCGACAGATATACGTGGTTTATCCGCTGATAAAGGAGTCGGAATCGCTTGATTACAAGAACCTTGATGATGGTCTTGAGAGCATGGCCCGAGCCTTTCCGCCGCCTCAGTATTGCATCAGTGTTGTTCACGGGCGGATGACATCGAAGGACAAGGAGATCTCGATGAACATGTATCGCCGGGGGCAGGCGCATATAATGGTTGCAACGACTGTTATTGAGGTAGGGGTTGATATCCCGAATGCAAGCGTGATGGTTATCGAGAGCGCGGAGCGGTTCGGCCTCTCGCAGTTGCACCAGTTGCGCGGCAGGGTCGGCCGTGGCGCAGACCAGTCGTATTGCATACTGATGACCTCGCACAAGCTCTCGGCAGACGCTACGGAGCGCATCAATACAATGATTTCAACCAACGATGGCTTTGAGATCGCCGAAGCGGACCTGCGCATGCGGGGGCCGGGTGACCTGGAGGGGACGCAGCAGAGCGGGATGGCATTTGATCTGAAGATTGCCGACCTGGGTAAGGACGGGCAGATTCTCAACCTGGCCCGGTCTCGTGCCGCGGAGATACTGGCAGATGATCCCGAGTTGGCAGCGCCCGGAAATTCCCTCCTGAAGGTTAATCTGAAGAGGTTGTTCGGAAAGAACCACTCCTGGTCGGAAATTAGCTGAAATATCTGCTGATCAAGATCATCCATCGTTGGACAATAGCTGTAGGCCATTAAGAATTGTATGCGGCAGGCCCCACCACCCCAGCCATTTTGTTTGTGGCCGCCAGGCTTTTACAATTCCTGACCCTCTACGAGGGTCCCCATGGAATGAGGTCTTGCATACATTGGATAATGGCTGTCTTGCATACGTTGGACAATGGCCGTGGGCAATCAGGAATTGTATAATGCAATGGAAGCAAAAAGCATGAATTGCCAGCCCAAAAATCGCAAATCACGAATCAAAAATCGCAAATCCTCAGCCCTTTAGACCTTTATACCTTCAGACCACTTAAAATTATGACTATTGTTCTGTATTTTTTCCCGGTAATTCCTTAAAATTGCCCTTTCAATAAAATATTGATGCCGCAGGGAGAAACGATCACACATGAAGGGAAGGTTTTGCGTGTGCCGGGTAATGGCACTGCCGAGGTTGAGATAATAGTATCAGGAGCCTGCTCAGGCTGTCATGCCAAATCAGTATGCTCAGCGGGCAGCACTGAAGCCAAGGTAATTACAGTAAAGAGTGATTCGTTCGTTCAGCCCGGTGACTGTGTGACTGTTGAGATGAAGCTCTCACAGGGGTTCCGGGCTTTGGTCATCGGTTACATGATCCCGTTTATTGTGCTTGTGGCAATATTTACAGTCGCATCTGCAGCCGGCGCGGGTGAACTCGTTTCGGCACTGCTCTCCTTTCTGGCCATTGGCGTTTACTATCTTTTCATTTACCTGCTGAGAAGCAGAATAGGAGAAAAATTCGAATTCAAAATTAAGAACTGACAGATGAGTTCCACTGTTCTTTTGACTATCGCGATGCTGAGCGCCCTGGGGTTGCTTGCTGCGGTGATACTCTATTTTGTGGCGCAGAAGTTCAAGGTGATTGAGGACCCCCGCATAGATACGGTGACAGAGGCTCTTCCCGGAGCCAACTGTGGAGGTTGCGGATACACCGGATGTCGTGCTTTCGCGGAAGCGCTTGTGAAATCGACATCGTTCGAGGGACTCAACTGCCCCGTTGGCGGTGCCGAAACCATGGCAAAAATTGCCATAATCCTTGACCGTCAGCCTCTTGCAGTTGAACCCAAGGTAGCAGTAGTCAGGTGTAACGGAACACCCGACAATGCAACCCGGACATCTTACTATGACGGTGCTGTGAGCTGCCGCGTGGCCCATGCCCTGTACGGTGGTCAGACCGGGTGTCAGTACGGCTGCCTCGGGTGCGGTGACTGTGTAGAGTCCTGCAAGTTTGACGCCATGTATATGGATCCGGTAACGGAATTGCCGGTTATACTTGATGACAAGTGTGTGGCCTGTGGTGCATGTGTGAAGGCCTGTCCGAGAAACATAATTGAGCTTCGCAAGCGCAACAAGAAAGACCGCAAGATATTTATCTCGTGTATGAACAAGGACAAGGGCGGTCCTGCGCGCAAGGCATGCAAGGTGGCATGCATCGGCTGCGGCAAGTGCGTGAAGGTCTGTCCATACGAAGCCATCACAATGGAAAACAACCTCGCCTTTATTGACTCAACCAAGTGCAAGCTCTGCCGCAAGTGTGCGCCCGAGTGTCCCACGGGGGCTATCCTCGAGATTGGGTTCCCGGTGAAGGAAGCGAAGCCGGCTGAACCGGCGGATGCGGCGGTGAGCTGATCGAGGCGACGCATTGGAGCCTGTCGCGATGGCACAGGAGCTTTTGTCGCGGAGACGTGGAAAAACCGATCGCGGAGGCGCAGGAGAACAGGGTCACAGAGGTACAGGAGAAATGGTCGCAGAGGAGCAGTGAAAATTATCGCGGAGGCGCAAGAGAGAGCTTAAAGCAACAGAGGCAGCAATTGATGATTGAAAAACCTGAAAAGAACCATAAACGTGTTTAAGACATTCCCGAAGGGCGGCATCCATCCGCCAGAGAACAAGCTGACGGCGGACAAGCCGACAGCAATCCTTCCCGTCCCGGCGCAGGTGACGGTTCCAGTCTCGCAGCACATCGGGGCACCGGCCACACCGGTAGTTGAAAAGGGTGCAGTGGTCAGGGCCGGACAGCTCATCGCGCAGGCGAAAGGATTTGTCTCCGCCAACATCCACTCACCGGTATCGGGCAAGGTGAGTAAGATTGACACCGTGGTTGACACAACCGGGTACAAGCAGACTGCAATAGTGATTGATGTGGAGGGCGACGAATGGGTTGAGACCGTAGATCGCAGCGCCGGCCTGGTGAAGGATATAACGCTGTCGCGCGAGCAGATCATCGAGCGGTGCCAGCAGTGCGGGCTTGTGGGCCTGGGAGGCGCTACTTTCCCAACGCACATCAAGCTTACGGTGCCTGCCGGCAAGAAGTGCGACATGGTGATAATCAACGGCGTTGAATGTGAGCCTTATCTCACATCGGACCACAGGCTGATGCTTGAGAAGGGTGCGGAGGTGCTTACAGGCGTCTCTATAATTAAGAAAGCCCTTGGCGTTGAAAGTGTTATAATAGGAATCGAAGCGAACAAGCCCGATGCCATCAGCAACCTGACTGAGCTGGCGAAAGGGTTTGAAGGGATAACCGTTCAGCCGCTGAAGGTCAAGTATCCGCAGGGAGGTGAGAAGCAGCTGATAAAGGCATGCACCGGGCGCGAGGTTCCCTCCGGCGGGCTCCCCCTTGATGTGGGAGTGGTTGTGCAGAATGTGGGTACCGCCTTTGCGGTATACGAGGCCGTTCAGAAAAACAAGCCACTGGTGGAGAGAGTGGTTACAGTAACGGGCAAGTCAGTAAAGAATCCCGGAAATTTCCAGGTCAGGATAGGCACTCCCGTCTCGGCGCTGATAGAGGCTGCCGGGGGTATGCCGGATGACACAGGCAAGGTGGTCAATGGCGGCCCGATGATGGGCAAGGCACTGGCCATCACAGATGTACCTGTTACCAAGGGCACATCGGGGATCATTCTTTTCCCTGCGGAAGAATCGAAGCGTGCAGAGGTACTGCCATGCATCAGGTGCGGCAAGTGTTCCTCGGCATGTGCGATGGGTCTCGAGCCGTGGCTTATCTCGGCCCTCAGCCAGAAGGGAATGTTTGAGAAGGCCGAGCAGGAGAGGATCACCGACTGCATGGAGTGCGGGGCCTGCGCTTACATCTGTCCCGCGAAGAGGCCTCTGCTTGATTACATAAGGCTGGGCAAAGCCACGGTTATCAGGATGGCACGCGAACGTATCACAAAATAGCACACAAGACATATGAGTAATATATTAAATGTATCACCGTCACCGCACCGGCAGAGCGCCGAAACGACGCGCAAGCTGATGTACGGCGTGGTGATAGCGCTGCTCCCTGCCCTGGCGACCTCGATCTGGTTCTTCGGGATGGGTGCAATAATAGTTACACTGGTTTCGGTATTTGCATGCGTGGCCACGGAGTACATTATCCAGAAGTTCATCCTTAAGACGAAGCCATCAATCTCGGACGGATCGGCGGTTGTCACGGGGCTGTTGCTGGCTTTCAACGTGCCGTCGAACCTGCCGGTCTATATTATAATAATAGGCGCCATTGTATCGATAGGTGTCGCGAAGATGACTTTCGGCGGGCTGGGCAACAATCCTTTCAATCCCGCGCTTGTGGGCAGGGTGTTCATGCTTATCTCCTTCCCGGTGCAGATGACCAGCTGGCCGTTGCCGCAGGGTTTCAATACGGGTTACGCCGATGCGGTGACCGGTGCCACTCCCCTGGCCATCATGAGCGAGGGTATCAAGAACGGCGAAACGGTTTCCGCGCTGATGGAGAAGGTCCCGACGCATCTGCAGCTCTTTTACGGGTACATGGGAGGATCAATGGGTGAGATAGCTGCTGCGGCACTGATTCTGGGAGGCATTTACCTGGTATGGAGGAAGATAATCACATGGCACATCCCGGTTACAATTCTTCTGACTGTTGCTGCGTTCACCGGCATCCTCTGGGGAGTTGACCCGACAAAATATGCTGATCCCCTGTTCCATCTGCTGACAGGAGGGATAATGCTCGGTGCGATCTTCATGGCCACCGATTATGTTACGTCGCCGATGACGGCAAAAGGAATGGTTATCTACGGTATCGGGATAGGGGTAATAACTGTGCTGATCAGGGTTTGGGGAGCATATCCCGAGGGGGTATCGTTTGCGATCCTGATAATGAATGCTTTCGTGCCGTTGCTCAATATGTACATAAAACCAAAAAGGTTCGGGAAGGAGGTTAAACGTGGCTAAGATGGAATCGTCGCTCAGGAACATGGTTCTTTCGCTGACTCTGATATCATTGGGAGCCTCTGCAGGACTCGGGTTCGTTTATGAAATGACGAAGGCTCCGATAGAGATCACGGCCCTGAACAAAAAGCTGAATGCCATCAAGCAGGTGGTACCGGAGTTCACGAACAATCCGAATGATGAAATGTTCATGCTGCCCACCGGTGAGGGTGACTCGCTCGAGGTTTATCCCGCCAAAAAGGGCGAGGAGGTTGTCGGGTATGCCGTCAGGTCCTACACTAACAACGGATTCAGCGGTTACATCGGATTTATGGTAGGTTTCACTCCTGACGGCGCGATATACAATATAAATGTTCTCGAGCACAAGGAGACTCCGGGTCTGGGCACGAAGATGGTTCCCGGCGGCACTCCGGAGAAGCCTGAGTTCAAGGATCAGTTCAAGGGAAAGAATCCCGCGGAGTTCGCACTTAAGGTGAAGAAGGACGGCGGGCCTGTTGATGCCATCACGGCTGCCACAATCAGTTCAAGAGCTTTCTGTGACGGTGTCCAGAGGGCGTATAACGCATTTGAGAAAGGAGGCCTGAAATGATCCGGATGAAGAACATTAACGGAGAGAGGGCCGATATGAGCCGGATGAATCATCTTAACGAAGGGAGGTCTGAGATGGGCCGGATGAATCATCCTGACGGAGGGAGATCTGAGATGAGAACTATGCATTACTTTATGAAAGGAGGTCTGAAATGAGCCAGATGAATCATCTTAACGAAGGGAGGTCTGAGATGGGCCGGATGAATCATCCTGACGGAGGGAGATCTGAGATGAGAACTATGCATTACTTTATGAAAGGAGGTCTGAAATGAGCCAGATGCAGAATTTTACAAAGGGATTTCTTAAGGAGAACCCGATCCTGGTATTGGTATTGGGGACCTGCCCAACGCTTGCCACGACTTCGTCGGCCATGAACGGTTTGGGGATGGGCTTTGCGACCACTTTTGTATTGATTGGCTCCAACGTCGTGATAGCGCTGATGAAGAACATCATTCCTGACAAGGTTCGCATACCTGCTTTCATTGTGGTGATTGCTACGTTTGTCACGATAGTTGACCTGGTGATGCAGGCGTATGTTCCTTCCTTATACGAAACGCTGGGAATTTTTATTCCGCTGATAGTGGTGAACTGTATTGTGCTTGGCCGTGCCGAGGCGTATGCCAGCAAGAATTCGGTCTGGTCGTCGTTTGTTGATGGTGCGGGGATGGGGCTTGGTTTTACCGGGGCTCTTGGAGTGCTGGGGGCTGTCCGTGAGATTCTTGGAAGTGGTTCCATTGCCGGGTTCAAGTTCATTGAAGGTGACGGTATATTGGTCTTTATTCTAGCGCCCGGGGCGTTTATTGCACTGGGGTATCTGATTGCAATCGTGAACAGGATCAACAAGGCATAGGGAGGAAAGAAGATGGAATATATTCTGCTGATAATATCCGCAATTTTCGTCAACAACGTTGTGCTTGCCCAGTTTCTGGGTGTATGTCCTTTTCTGGGAGTCTCGAACAAGGTGAGCACAGCCATCGGGATGTCAGGGGCTGTCACCTTTGTGATTGTCCTGGCAACGATGGTGACGTATCTCATACACGTTTATGTGCTTATTCCTCTGGGCATTACCTTTATGCAGACAATAACCTTCATTTTGGTAATTGCCGCATTAGTTCAGATGGTTGAGATTATACTGAAGAAGATCAGTCAGCCGCTTTACCAGTCGCTTGGCATTTTCCTGCCCCTTATAACCACGAACTGCGCTGTTCTTGGTGTTGCGATACTTGTGATCAAGAAGAATTATAACCTGGCTGAAGGTATTGTATACGGGGGAGCCACTGCAATAGGTTTTGGTCTTGCGCTTGTGATCATGGCAGGGATACGTGAGCAGCTGGAGCTTGCTGACATACCTTCGGGCATGAAGGGAGTTCCGATTTCGCTGGTCACTGCCGGCATCCTGGCGTTGGCTTTCATGGGTTTTGCAGGGCTGGTATAATTTTCTGGTGACACCGCCCCGCGTGGGCTCTTCTTGCTCCGTCTGGCAGATCCCGAAGGGCAGGCCAGCAATTCATCTTTCCGGCAGATTATGTTACCCTGACCTCTTGTGAAGGTTGGGCTTATGCAACAATCCGACTTTTCAGAGCGCTTTTCTGACATGGCCTCATAGTAGAGACAGGGCTGCTGTAACAATCCAACTTTCCGGAGCGCTTTTCTGACATGGCCTCATGATGGATAGAGGGCTGTTGTAACAATCCAACTTTCCGGAGCGCCTTCCTGACATGGCCTCATGATGGATAGAGGGCTGTTGTAACAATCCGACTTTTCAGAGCGCTTTTCTGACATGGCCTCATGATGGATAGAGGGCTGTTGTAACAATCCGACTTTTCAGAGCGCTTTTCTGACATGGCCTCATAGTGGAGACAGGGCTGCTGTATTGAATCAACTTTCCGGCACTCCCTATAAAGTGTCCTCAGGGGCCTTCAGATCATTTTTAAACAAATCCTATATAGGAGGACAGGCTCTCCAGCGAGACCTGATTTCAAGATCAGTGCGATTTTCCGCCGATTTTCTTGCAGAATTCATAAAAATATACTAAATTTCCATGTCTGTTAGAGTCAAGTGTTGTCAGTCGAGTGAAAGTCGCTGTAAATCAATTCTCTAAAATTCTTTCGGTGTGACTGACGAAGCGATAGTTTTGCGTCTGCCCCAAAATAGTTATAGTATGACAACGCCCGGAAGAAGCCGGAATACGGTTCCCGGCCCTCAGAAACAGAGGTGGCAGTGTATTTCTTCCGGTTGACACAACCTCATAATAATCAGATTAGGATTGACAATAATTAAACGTCATCCATTATTCACTATTACCAAACTCTATGTTCATATTTCACCCTGACGATGCCTCCGGCAACACTGCTGAATTGAGACCAGGGGCAGTAACTATTTGTTCGGCCGATGAAATTCTTGACATCCTTGGCAATGCCAGTTATGTGAACTGCACAAGAGTCATATTCACGCTGACTCTTTTGCCGCCGGTTTTTTCGATCTCCGTACCGGGCTGGCTGGTGAAATCCTTCAGAAACTCTCGAACTACAGGATGAGGCTGGCAATTGTCGGTGATTTTACCCGTCTGAAGAGCCGCAGCTGGCGCTATTTCATCCGCGAGAGCAACCGCGGGAAAACAGTCTGTTTCATGCCGACTGTCCAGGGTGCGATTTCCGCATTGATTAAATAACATTGAACAGTTAATGTAGTCTCTCGTCCAGGGACCGGAAGGAAATGATTCTACCGATCCGGATCCGGAAGGAGCTCATAGTCCAGAAAACGTCCGGATCTTATCTCCCGTCAAAAATAGGGGCATGGAACCGGACGCAACCGGCACCCCGATCCGGAACCGGTTGGAGCCCATCACCCTGGTGTGAACCCGGTTGGAGCCCATCACCCTGGTGTGAACCCGGTTGGAGCCCATCACCCTGATGTGAACCCGTACAGAGCCTTTGATCCCGGTCTGAGACAGACCTGACCTAATTTATCCAATTCCTGATACAATGGCTGAAAAGACATTTAGCACAGCTGAGCAGTTCCTCATCATCGCTCATCGTCCTGAAAAGGGCGGGTTTCTGACATCGCAGACATTCATCCAGTATGGTATTGCGGGCGCCATCCTTCTTGATCTCACTCTTGTGGAGCGTATCAGCATTGTTGACAATAAGCTATTCCTGAAGCCGGGTAAGGCCCTCCCCTTCCCGCTGTTAAATGAAGTCAGTACGTTGATTTCTCAGTCGCCCGATCTTCGAAAGACAAGTTACTGGGTTGGGAAGCTTGCAACCCGTTACAACAGGTACAGATGGCAGTTATTGGAGGGGTTGGAGGGCAAAAGAATTCTTCGTATCGAAAAGCGGAAGTTTCTGGGGCTTATCCCTTACAGACAGTCAGCTTTGACGGAGACCTACACCCGTGCCAGTCTTGTCCGTCAGTTGAAGAATGAGATACTGTCAGGCAGGGGTTCCGATGGCGAGCTCAATGCTCTTGCCGGCATGGTGAAAGCCTGCCGCCTGGAGAGGGTTCTCTCGACTGACCGTGAGGAGTTAAAGCGTATCAGGCAGCAGTTGAAGGTGATGGTCAATGGAAGTCCTGTTTCCGATGTGGTTGCGCAGACAATCCGGCAGGTTCAGGCGGCAATTATCGCCAGTGTGACGGCTCGGCAGTGGCTTCTTCTTACGCAGGGCGACGTTAATTACGGTCACACAGGGAAATAAGAAACTGTCAATGAGTTCGACGTCAGATTCAGAATCCTTACGCGGCAGCGATTCCGGCTCGATGCGCGGCAGCGATTCCGGATTTATGCGTGAGGCAGCCTCAGAGAGCATGCGAGACACCACTTCTGACTCACACCGCGAGGCCGACTCCGAAAGTATGCGAGGCAGCGACTCCGGATTAATGCGTGAGGCAGCCTCGGAGAGCATGCGAGACACCACTTCTGACTCACAGCGCGATGCCGACTCTGAAAGCATGCGAGGCAGCGACTCCGGATTAATGCGTGAGGCAGCCTCAGAGAGCATGCGAGACACCACTTCTGACTCACAGCGCGAGGTCGACTCCGAAAGCATGCGAGGCAGCGACTCCGGATTAATGCGTGAGGCAGCTTCAGAGAGCATGCGAGGCAGTACTTCCGATGCACAACGAGAAGCTGACTCCGGCTCGATGCGAGGCAGTGACTCGGAATTGATGCGCGAGACTGTCTCTGAAACTATGCGCGACAGCGACTCGGAATTGATGCGCGAGGCTGACTCTGAAAGTTTGCGTGGTAGTTCCTCCGAATCATTCCGGGACGCCAATTCCGAATCTCTTCGTGACGGAAATTCTGACTCGCTGCACGAGAGCAATTCCGGTTCACGCCGCGACGGATCCTCGGAGACACTCCGCGATGCCGACTCCCAAACGCTGAGACGCTGAACAATAATAGTTACCTACCGTCTCACCTGCCCTGAGATCACCGCCGGACCGCATCTTACACACATAAAAATTCAAGCATTCAACAATGAACACCATAAAAATCGCTGCATATTATGACAACCATTATTGCCGAGAGGGTCTCGCACGACAGTGGAATTCGTGTCGCCCTCAAGTTCCCATATGACTGGGAGTTAACAAATATTGTCAAGAAATTGCCTGGTGTCCGATGGAGCAACAGGCTCAATTGCTGGCACATAGCTGATCAGGACGATGTTATTGATTTGCTGTTGAGCAAGTTAAGCAGATATGCGTTCATTGATCACTCCGCCCTGATCAGGCAGGATCTGGCTACAAGGGTAAGGGCTTCAAGGGAGGAGAAGCAACTTCAATTGAATCAGAGGAAGCAGGCAGCAGTCAACTTCCCCGATGGAAAAAGCAAAATTCAGAATCCAGTTAAGCAACCATTGGTAAAATCAGATAGCATCTTACCTGCCGTCAGGTTGAGTCCCGTGGCCGAGGCTGATATTGAGAGATACCGCGCATGGCTTGAATCGAGGTGGTTTTCGGCGACAACAATTAGGACCTATACGTCTATGATGGAGAAGTTCCTGAAGTTTGTCGCGCCCAGGGAAGCCTCGGAGTGCAATTCCGATGATCTTGTCAGGATGGTGAACGAATATATTCTCCCGCGAAAACTGAGCTATTCTTTTCAGAATCAGCTGATAAGTGCAGTAAAAAAGTTTTACCGGGAGATATGTCATGATACAATTGATCCAGGCACCTTAACGAGGCCCAGGGCCCGGCACAGGCTGCCGAATGTGCTTAGCAAGGAAGAGGTTAAGAAAATACTTGATGCCCCGATGAATCAGAAGCACAGGTTATTGCTCTCTGTAATTTACGGGTGCGGGCTTCGTCGAAGCGAGGTCATTCTTCTTGAGCCGCAGGACATTGACCGTGACCGGATGTTACTAAGTATCAGGCAGTCGAAAGGGTTCAAGGACAGGATTGTTCCTATCTCACCGAAGCTTGTTGAGATGGTTGATTCCTACCTTGCGAGGTACAGACCGGTACTCTATCTCTTTGAGGGACAGCGGCAGGGTGACAGGTACAGTGCAGGCAGTGTTGAGAAGGTATTCAAGATGGCCTGTCAGAAAGCAGGCATCAGGAAAAAGATCTCACTTCATGGTTTGCGGCATTCCTATGCCACTCATCTCCTCGAAGCAGGAACGAACTTGCGCTACATCCAGGAGTTGCTCGGGCACAAGAGCAGCAAGACGACAGAGATATACACCCATGTGACCGAGAAGAGCATCCAGAAGATCCGCAGTCCGTTTGATGATCTGTAGGCACAGCCGGAAAGGAGATATACACTCATGTGACCGGGATGAGCATCCAGAAGATCCGCAGTCCGTTTGATGATGTGTAGGCACAGCCAGAAACAGGAAGCGATGCAGGGGGGAAATATTCGGTTCGTCACATAAACGATTGGATAAGGAAAAGACATTTGGACAATCACCACTATTCCGGTTACAATAAACCGGACATTGTGAATTTGTCAGAGATGCTATCAGGCACAAAAATGGGTTGCGGGACTTAGTACAGATGTTGTCAGGCAAAAGACAGGTTTTATTTATCCGGTTCTAAAGCCATCAATCACAGACCAGCCTTAATGGATATGATTCGGATCCATTCAAGTAAAAACCAGACTTTGCAGAATCACCTCAGGTGCAGTTAGATAACAACCAGACGTAATGATTCCAGCATTGTACCGGTCTGACCAAGGCCAGCCTCAGTGCAGATGAACCTGACCCATTCGAATAAAAATTAGACCTTGCAGGATCACCTCAGGTGCAGTTAGATAATAACCAGACGTAATGATTCCAGCACAGTTCCGGTCAGAAAAAAGCCAGCCACAGTGCAGATGACCCGGATCCATTCGAACAAAATCCAGACTTTGAGGAATCACCGCAAATCCATTTAGATATAACTGAAAATCCCGTTTTTTATA